>NC_019792.1:2400000-3094178 GCF_000230715.2 Natronobacterium gregoryi SP2 | reverse complement strand
GTTGAGCGAACTCTCCGAGTGGATCGGAATGGAGGGACTCGAACTGGTGAGTGTCCTCTTGCTTGTCGGTTCGTCGTTCGTCGTCGCCCTGCTGATCCTGTCCGAGGTCGTTCGGACGGTCGACGTGGACGACTCACACGCACAAACGACGTCCGACGGAGGTGACTGATGGCTCCCGAGAGGCGACTGCACAGCGTCGAAACGATCGGTGATTCCGCCGTCACAGTATCGCCGTGATGCTCGTCGCTATCGTCGCGCTCGTCCTGGCACTCGGCGTCGCCTCTCGCGTTCTCGCCGACCGGGTGCGAGTGCCGAGCGTCCTCTTTCTGATCGGTGCCGGCATCGCTATCGGTCCGGAAGGGCTGGGACTCGTCTCCCAGGAGACGTTCGGCGGCGGTCTCTCGGCGATGGTCGGCGTCAGCGTCGCGATCATCCTCTTCGAGGGCGGCTATCACTTACGTCTGGAAAAACTTCGGGAGAGCCCGACCGCTCTCACGCGAATCGTGACCGTCGGTGCAGCGATCACCTGGCTCGGGACGGCAGCGGCGGTCGTCGTCTTCCTCGAGACGAGCCTCGAGGTCGGGTTGCTGGTCGGTGCGCTGTTGATCGCGACCGGTCCGACGGTGATCGGGCCGATCCTGCAGGTCGTCACTGTCCGTGACCACGTCGCGGCCGTCCTCGAGGGCGAGGGGGTCATCAACGACGTCACAGCGGCCGTCCTCGTGGTCGTCGTCTTCGAGGTGTTGATCGCCGGCGATGGCAGTCTCGTTCACCTCGCCTCCGAGTTCGTGGGTCGGTTACTCGTCGGGCTGGCGGTCGGCGCGTCCGTCGCCGGAGTCGTGTGGCTGGTCCTCTCGCGGTCGAACCTCTCTCCGAGGACTGGTCCATTACACGCCCGATTGATCGTCCTCGCGGGGATCGTCGTCGCCTACGGTGGCGCGGAACTGATCGCCCACGAGACGGGGATCGCCGCGGCCGCGATGGCCGGCTTCACGCTCGGCAACGTCGACATCCCCCACCACGAGGCAGTGATCGACTTCCTCGACGACCTCTCGGTGGTCGTCCTCTCGTTCGTCTTCGTCGCGCTGGCGGCGTTGATCGATTTCGACGACATCCTCGCACTCGGCCTGGCCGGGCTCGCCATCGTCGCCGCGATTACAGTGGTGTTGCGGCCGGCCGTCATCTACCTTGCTACCACCAGTGAACGGTTCACTCGTAACGAACGCCTCTTTCTCTCGGCGGTCGGCCCGCGCGGGATCATTCCCGCGAGCGTCGCCACGCTGTTCGCCGTCGAACTCCAGACACTGGGCCGCCCACAGGAGGCTCAGTTGCTCGCCGGCACCGTCTTTCTCATCATCTTCGCGACGGTCGTCCTCCAGGCCGGCCTCGCACGACAGATCGCGGACTATCTCGAGGTGTCACCAATGCGCACGATAATCGTCGGCGGGGGCCGCGTCGGGCTCTCGCTCGCAGAACGGCTCGAACAGGACGGAGAGAACGTCCTCGTCGTCGACGAGGACCCGGATGCAGTCGAGAACGTCCGCAAACGCGGACTGCGGGCGCTCGAGGGCGACGGCACCGACGCCGACATCCTCGAGGCGGCCAGCGTCTCGGAGGCCAAGACGGTCATCGCGGTCACGCCCAACGACGACGTCAACCTGTTGGTCTGCCAGCTCGCGACGACGACCTTCGGCGTCGAGACGGTCGCCTCGCGAGTCAACCAGCCCGACAACGTCGACGCCTTCGAGTCGCTGGATGTCCGGGCGATCGACCTCTCGATGGCGACCGCCTGGTCGCTCGAGAACGTCCTCGAGCGACCGTCGCTGTCGGCGTGGATGAACGAACTCGGCCGGACTGGTGACGTCCAGGAGATCGAGGTGACGGCCGCCGATCTCGTCGGGAAGACGATCGCCGAAGTCAACGCCGAGATTCCGGACGGCTGTATCGTCGGCCTGCTCACCCACGAGGACGGACAGACGGAAGTCCCGACTGGCGAGCACCGATTGCAGGCCGGTGACCGCGTGACGTTTCTCGGGCAGACGGACGCGGTCGACAGGGCTATCAAGCGATTTCATCCACACGATTGAGCGATTCGTTTCACAGCCACGACGCTGACCCAGAACACAGCCACTCGTAATCAGACACTATGACACGAACACGATCGACTCAGTGCACGACCCGTTACCGCCGGTTCCGTACTGACCCTGTCGGACGAAGGTCACCGAAGAGCGGCCGCCGGGCTGGAACAGCGGCCGCTCACGACGCCCGACAGTACGAACAGGGACGGCTGTGGCGGCAACGACAGACGAGAGACGAGATAGTCACGTCGGATGGCTCCGGGCGAGGTGATGCCGAGAGATGACGAGCGATTTACAGCGCGATCTCGGGCTGCCGGCGACGACGGCGATCGCGATCGGGGCGATGGTCGGGAGCGGCATCTTCATTCTCCCTGGGATCGCGTATGCGTCGGCCGGCCCGGCAGTGGTCGTCGCCTACGCGATCGCTGGATTGCTCGTGTTGCCGGCGGCGTTGTCGGCGTCGGAGATGGCGACGGCGATGCCGGAAGACGGCGGCTCGTACGTCTACGTCGAGCGGGGAATGGGACCGCTACTCGGGACGATCGCCGGTATCGGGAACTGGTTCATGCTCTCGTTCAAAGGCGCACTCGCGTTGATCGGGGGCGTCCCGTATCTCGTCTACGTCGCACCCGGACTCGCGGAGTACATCCTCCCGATCGCACTCGGACTGGCGCTTTTGTTTACGATCCTGAACGTCGTCAGTACGAAAAGCACCGGTAGCCTCCAGTTTGCGATCGTCGGCGTGATGATGTTGGCCATGGGGTATTTCGTGATCGGTGGCTTCCCCGACGTGACGCCGTCACAGACTGCTGGCTCGTTCGATCTTGCATCCGAGGGAATCCTCGCGGCGACGGGACTGGTGTTCGTCTCCTACGCCGGGGTGATCAAGGTCGCTGCGGTCGCCGAAGAGGTCAAAGATCCCGGGACGACGATCCCGCGAGCGATGATCGGTTCGCTGCTGGCGACGACCGCCCTCTACGTGCTGATCGTCTACGTCGCCATCGGCGTCGCACCCGACCTCTCACCTGGTGGCGGGTTCGTTCCGGAGGGCGGCGAAGAGGTCGCGTCGATCGCGTACGCAGCAGAGGCAGCCCTCGGAGAACTCGGTGCAGTGCTGATCGTCATTGCGGCGCTGCTGGCACTGGCCTCGACGGCGAATGCGGGCCTACTGTCGGCCTCACGGTTCCCGTTCGCGATGGCCCGTGACGGTCTCGTCCCCGAACGGTTCGAACACCTTCACGACCGATTCAAGACTCCTGCGTTCGCAGTCGCCGTCACTGGCGGCGTGATGATGGTGATGATCGCGACACTGCCGATCGAACAGGTCGCGAAGTTCGGGTCGGCGTTCCAGATCCTCGTGTTCATCCTCGTGAACCTGGCCATCGTGGGCTTCCGTGAAGGGGCTGTCGAGGACTACGATCCCGAGTTCGTCGCGCCACTGTACCCCTGGACCCAGCTCGCCGGAATGGCCGGCGGCGTGATCGTCCTCACGCAGATGGGGACCGTGCCGTTTCTCGGCGCAGTCGCCATCACGCTCGTCTCGATCGCCTGGTACGTTGGCTACGCCCGGCCACGGATCGACCGGGAAGGTGCCGCTCGTGCCGGTGCTCGAGAGAACGTCAGCCAAAGTGCACTGGACCGAACGCGAGACCTGTTCGAATCTGACGAAGAGTACGACGTCCTCGTAGCGATCACCGACAACACGTCCCCCGATGCCAGACGTGATCTGCTTCGGATGGCGACCGACATGGGACGGTTACGGTCGACGACGGTTTCGGCCGTGGAGTTCGTCGACGTTCCCCACCAGATGTTCGACGGAGATCACGCCGACGTGTTTGCAGACGACCCGCCAGAGTGGCTTCCCTCCGGCGACGACGCTCCCTCGTGGTTTCCCGAGAATCACGACGTGCATCGACCGGCACGCACGTCCGGCGGAGCGACGGACGCCGACCGTCCACCGGTGACGGACACGCACATCGAGTACCGGGAGATCGACAGCGAAGACCACAACCGGGCGATCGTCGACTTCGCTACCTACGGAAACTACGACCTGATCGTCGCCGAACGCGATCGAGCGCAGTTCCACCGGCGACTGTTCGGCGGCGGCACCGACTGGCTGCTCAAGAACGCACCCTGTGACGTGATGCTGGTGGACGACGACGGCTTCGACGATGCCGACGAGATCGCCGTCGTCGCCAACCGCGGGGCCTACGATCCGCTGAAGTTACTGTTTGCAGACGCCGTCGCCGAAGAGACAGGTGCCGAACTCAATCTCCTGCAGGCGATCGCAGCGGACGCGCCAGAGACGCAGCGAGAGACGATCGAGCGGTATCACGAGGAGCTGTTCTCGCTACTGACGGTACCGGCCCGATCGACCGTCATCGAGACCGACGACGAGATCGCTGGCCTGACGCGATTCGTCGGTGATGCCGACCTGCTCGTGACTGGCGTCGACCGCACCGGGATGAGCGCACGATTCCTCGGGCGGCCGGGTAATCGCCTCGTCGAACGCGTCGATACGACCGCCGTCATGGTCCAGACCCGCGACGGCCGCCGTCCCGGCCTGCTCCAGCGGCTGTTGCTGAACTACCTGTTCGGCTGACTGGTATCTACCCCGTGCGTTTTTTCACGAGCCACTGAAAACCGTTCACGGGCGTCGGCTGCAGTCGGCGTGACCAGAAACGCGAGTCGATCAGACGGTTCGTTCCGGCGGAACGAGAAGGACGTTCCCGTCTGCGTTCGCGATGACCGATTCGGAGACGCTACCGAGCAACAGTCGCCGGAGTCGGCTCCTGCCACGCGATCCGAGCAACGTCGTCGTCGGTTCGTACTCGGCCTCGACTGCGAGAATTTCGTCTACAGGATCGCCGCGTCGAACGTCCGTGGTGGCGTCGACGTCCCACTCCTCGAGTCGATCGGCCAGTTCGGCGAGTCGCTGCCCGGGATCGGCGTCGCCGTCGGGGCCCGGACTGGTTTCCGTCTGGACGTGGACGAGCGTCGCCTCCTGGGTCGCGTGGCGGAGATAGGAGAACGCCTCGAAGGCACGGTCTGCGTTCTCGGAGAAGTCAGTCGCGTACAACGTTCGTTCGAACAGGTGTTTCTCGACGAGTGCCGGATCGTCGACGCCGCGTTCGATCCGGTTGACTAGCAACGGCACGACCGTCGTCCGTGCGAGGTTCCGCGTCGTCGACCCGATGAGTCGGTTCTCGAGTGGGCTCTTCCCGCGCGAACTGACGATCGACAGGTCGGCTCCGACGGACTCTGCGATACCGTTGATCCGGCGGTGGGGCGTTCCACGGACGACGTGCGTTTCGACGCCGAGGCCGGCACCTTCGATCACCTCCTGGTAACGGTCGAGTGCCCGTCGTCGTCGTTTCACGTGATCGATCCCGGGCGTGCCGGCGTGGACGTTGTCCGGAACGACCGTGACGAGATGCAGTTCCTCGACGCCGATTCGGCCGAGACACTCGAGGCAGGTCTCGTTCTCGATCGCCGCTTCACTGGCAGCAGACAGGTCTGTCGCATACACTGCTTTCATACGTCTCTCTCGTGGCTGATGGATACTATCTCTGCTGGTTCGATCGACTAGGGGCGTGCAATATTTTCACCTACCAGTGTTCGGCAGTCCGCATCGACCGAAAATCGTCCCGTTGCGACCCCTTTAGGCGTCACGGTCGCTATATCGACCAGGATGAGCGAATCAATGGCCCGTCTCCGCGAGTTTACCTTTACGCTGACGTACGAACCTGGTGAGGATCAGGTCGTGGACGTCTTCCACGACCATCCGAACCTCCGGGCGTCGACGGTCGACGTCACGACCGGACAGACCTCCTGTGTCCGTCTCGTCCAGCTTACCGGCCCGCCCGAGGCAGCCGATCGACTCGAGACGACCCTCGCCGACCGCGACTACCTCCCGCGGGCGATCGGGACGGATCGATGCTGTGGTACCAGCACGTCCTACCGACTCGAGTGTAGCGCGAGACGACGCCTGATCTATGCCTACGTCGGAGACGTCTGTGACTGCCGATCGATCCACAACGTCGCGTCGGACCACCTCGATCGAGGGACGATCTTCGAATCCTGCAATCACGCCGGTCGGGAGCGATGGCGACTGCTGATGCGGTCCGACGAGGAGGTTGGGGCACTGTACGACGATCTCGAGACGTTCTGTCGTGACGGCGTCTCCGTCGAGGTCGGACACATCGGCGACGCGACCGAGTGGCACGGCGACGCGGTCGTCGACGACGACCTGACGGGATCACAGCGCGAGGCGATCGAGCAGGCGGCTGCCAGGGGGTACTACGAACGCCCTCGGGCGATCACGATCGGTGAGCTCGCGTCGGAACTCGACGTTCCCGAATCGACGCTCTCCTACCGGCTCCGGATGGCCGAGTCGCGACTCGTCAAGCGGTACCTGGATCGGTTCCCAGCGTCAGACGACGCGACTTTGGTCTAAGGTCGAATCTGGTTCTGTTCCCCTCGAGTGTCAGTCGTCACTGTCCTCACTCGCTCATTTTGATCATTTGCCCACTAGAAGAGCGGTTTGACAGTCGAAAGAAGCCTATAACATAGGTTATAGTTTGGTTTGTTCATCGAAACTTGGCGATAGCCGAATACCAGTTTACCACCGCCGATACCCTACCGTCGGGTAACGGTGAACACGACATGCACCCCAAGACGGTAGAGTTACTCACGACAGCGACGGCCGAACTCGCGCCACTGCTCGCTCTCTCGCCCGAACTCGCCAGTCGGATTCAGTTCGGCTGGGCGATCACGATCCACATCATCTTCGCGGCGCTCTCGGTCGGACTCGCACCGTTTCTCGTCTACTTCACCGTCCAGGAAGTCAGGACGGGCAAACGACGATACGCACGACTCAGGAAGTTCTGGACGAAAATCTTCGCCGTCGGGTTCATCATGGGAACGGTCACTGGAATCCCGATGGGCTTTATGTTCGGGACCAACTTCGGGGCGTTCTCGACGACCGCCGGCGAACTGATCGGCGGCCCACTCTCTTTCGAGGCGAAGATGGCTTTCTTCCTCGAGGCCGTCTTCCTCGGCGTGTTGCTGTTCGGTCGGGAGCGAGTCTCCGACCGATTCTACGCGCTCTCGTCGGTCATGGTCGCGCTCGGTGCGTGGCTCTCGGCGTTCTGGATCCTCGTCGTCAACTCCTGGATGCAGACCCCGCGTGGGCACGAGGTCGTGATGGAAGACGGCATCCCGATCGCCCAGCTTACCGACCCGCTCGCAGCGTTTTTCAACCCCCGATTCCCGTGGATGTACGTCCACATGCAAAACGCCGCGGTCATCTCGGTGACCCTCCTGATCGTAGGACTCGCCGCCTACTTCGTCTGGAAGAACCGTGACAGCAAGGTCTGGAAGACCGCACTCCGGGCCGGTCTCGTCGTCTTACTCCTGACGTCGGCGTTCCAGGCCATCCACGGCGACATGTACGGCCGCCACGTCGCCGAGACCCAGCCACACAAGTTCGCCGCCATGGAAGCACACTACGAAACCGGCCAGGCCGATCTCCACCTGATCGCGCTCCCGACCGAACTCGAGTCGCTCACCGATCCGCGGGCGGACAACCTCTATACGATTAGTATCCCACACCTGGCGTCGTTCCTCGCAAGCGGGGGTGATCCGACCGCCGAGGTAACCGGTCTCAACGACTTCGAGTACGAATCACCGCCAGTCGCGTGGGTGTTCTGGTCGTTCCGGATCATGGTCGGGCTTGGCTTCTGGTTCATCGCGCTGGGGGCCTGGGGCACCTACCGGGCCTGGCGCGGCGGTCTCGCCGACGACGACCGGCTGCTGAAGGCACTGATGCTCTCGTCGCCGCTCGGGTTCGTCGCCCTGATCACCGGCTGGTACGTCGCCGAAATCGGTCGCCAGCCGTGGATCATTCAGGACGTTCTCACGACCGCAGAGGGCGTCTCGCCGCCACTTTCCGGGACCGAAGCGACGCTGACGCTCGTCGCGTTCGTGATCGGATACATCCTGCTGTTTGGCGTCTTCCTCTACGTCTTCGGCCGGATCGTCGACGAAGAGGCGCAACGACACGAAGTCGACAGCGAGGAAGACGACCACCCCGATGCGCCGGAGGTGACCGCCGATGACTAGCGTGCTGTCGGACTCGGCGTACTTGCTCGAGTCGCTGCCGGAGCTGTGGTTCGGCCTCGTCGTCGTCGCGCTGGGTGGCTACCTCCTACTCGACGGCTTCGACTTCGGGCTCGGCATCCTCTTCGTCGAAGCCGACGAGCGAGAGCGCGAGACCATGCTCGCGGCGTTCGGTCCGCTGTGGAAGGCAAACGAGGTGTGGCTCGTTCTGTTCGGGACAGTGCTTTTTGCCGGTTTCCCAGCGGTCTACGCCAACATCCTGTCGCGCTACTACCTGCTCGTGTTCGCGATCCTGTTCGCGCTGTCGCTGCGAGGACTGGGATCGAAACTCCGCGAGGAGCGTGACGACGAGACGTGGGTCCGATTCTGGGATACCTGCTTCGTCGCCGGCAGTACCGCGTCCCCGTTCCTGCTCGGCGTATTCGTCGCGAGCTGGGTCCTCGGTGAGCCGTCTGCGCTCGCGATCGCTCCGCTCGTCGTCGGACTGACTGTCGTCGCGCTTACCGTCGTCCTCGGCGGGACGTTCCTGGGCGTCAAGACCAGGGGCGACCTCCGAACACGTGTCACCCAGCGTGGCCAACTAGCCACGATCGTCTACGTCGCACTGTTCGCGCTGACGGCGATCGTCCTGTTCGGTCGGTACCCCGACCTCCAGCCGGTGCTCTTGTCGTGCTCGACCGTCGCTATCGTCGTCGCGACGCTCGCGTTCGCAGTCGTTACTATCGGGTCGGTCGCTCGAGAGCGCTACCACGCCGCGGTGCTCGGTGCCGCGGGACTCGCGGGTGCGTTCGTCGGCTTCGTCGCTACCCTGCTGTACCCCTATGTCGATCCCGCAGCCGAGTTGACGATCGCCGACGCCGTCGTCTCACCACTCGCACTCAACATGACGGCCATCATGGCGGCGATCTTTCTCCCGATCATCGGCGGGTACTTCCTGTTTCTGTACTCGCTGTTTCGCGGCCCGGCGACGCTAGAGGGGAGGTACTAGTACCGCCCCAAGTCTACTCTGACTAGTGCACTCTACTTCTGATCGAGAATCGTGATCGGTTTGGGCCAACTCTCAACTAGTCGGTCCACGCTTGAGACAGTACTAGTACCGTCCCAACCGTCGACTGACGGGTCGAATCGAGCGACACCGCCAGATTCGACCCATCAGTTCAGGCTTGGCCCGCCACTAGTGCCTTGGCAAGCCTAAACAGATGAGTGAAACCGAATGCGGTCGTCTGGGTTTACTCATCAGTCGACGCTTGGGACGGTACTAGTAGAGAGCACTCATCGCCGCGACTGCGGTAGTGGCCGACAGCGGACCGTACGAGCCGTTCTTCGATCATCGACGGCTCCGCCGTCCGACGACAGTCGTCGAGCGTACGCGACACCGGTCAGCCGGCTCTCTTTGCCATACCTTTTCCTCCCGGTATGATTACTACTATCGAATGTGATCGTATATTTTTCACGTTATCTGTCTGGTGTCTACCTCGAGCACGGGCCATTCAAAGAACAGGCAGATAGTTTGTATCTGGGCTCGTACAGAACTCTTCGAGGGCTCCAACTGAAGTCTGCCAGCAGCGAAGACTACGACCAACTCGAGAGAAAACAGTTTGCTGTCCAGAATGATATCTGAGACATATAGTATTATATCTAACATGAGTGTGGTTAGAGCCCGTCAACTACAATTGTCTTAATCACACAATATGTCGGAGGTCTGATAACCTCGCCGTCCAGACTAACTCCGATCAGACGCCATCGTCCGGAGACGGCGCCCATCGTCAGTGATCTCTCGCCCGAACGGAACGACGACGACACCCTCGCCGAAACTCGTTCCGACGATACCGAAATGTTTCTGTGCAAAACAGTACTTTTCGGGACTATGACCGATGCATCGAACCGTTCCGTCGAACGCGGGTTCGCCATCGTCGACGAACTCTCGGAGAACGGACCGGGCCGCGTCTCGGAACTGGCAGAACGACTCGAGATGCCCGTCAGCACGGTCCACGACTATCTCCAGACACTGGTCTCGACGGGATACGTGACGATCGAGGACAAAGAGTACCGGACTACGACTCGTTTTCTGGAGGTCGGACACCGCCACTGTCACCGTCTCGAAATTTATCAGGCCGTGCGTGACCAACTCGAGACGGTCGCCGAGGAGACCGGCGAACACGTGACTCTGCTGGTTGCGGAGAACGACCAGGCAGTGATCCTCGCGGTCGAAGAGGGACCCGACGCGATCAATCTGTTCGCGTACCCGGGCGCACGGATTCCCCTGCACGCGACCGCCCCCGGAAAGGCGATGCTCGCGCACGTGGACGACGGCCGAGTCGCGAAATTGGTCGACGAGGGACTCGTCGAGGTCACCTCGCAGACGGTTACCGACCCAGAGGTGCTGTTCGACCAGCTCGAGGCGGCCCGCGAACGGGGGTACGCGGTCGACGAGGGCGAACGCATCGCGGGGATGGTTTGCGTGGCAGCACCGGTCCTCGACAAAGACGACCGTGTCCGTGGTTCGATTTGCGTCTGTGGGCCGGAACGTCGACTCGACGAACCACGACGCGAGGAAATTGCCGATGTCGTCCAGCGGGCCGCAAACATCACCCAGGTGAACCTGGATTACGTCTAGTAGCGTCCCAAGTCTACTCTGACTAGTGCGCTTTACTCCTGATCGAGAATCGTGATCGGTTTGGGCCAACTCTCAACTAGTCGGTCCACGCTTGGGACGGTACTAGGCGGTCTCTTGTGAGAGGGAGTGTCGACTGCCTCATCGGTGTCGTTCTCGAGTCGAGTCCCACCAAGTTCGACGTAGCTGGTCGGTCGACCGTGGCGATCGAGCAACGAGTAGCACGGGGCTGCAAGTTCGTCGGACCGAAGACGCGGTCCTCGAAAGAGAAACGAGACAGCTAGACGAGAGAGGCAGTGTCGTCGACGGGATTATCCTGGTTCCTTCTCGGCGAGTTGCAACCGTGCCGCTCGCTGACGGTTGATTGCCCCAACCAGGTCAGTGATCGCGACCGCGGCTTCCCGGAACGGTTCGGCGTCCGGTCCGGCGTCCGACTCGAGAGGGATCGTGCCGAGGTACGGACACGGGAGATCGTGGTCTGCGAGGTCGTAGTCGGACGTGGGTTCGGGACGCCGATCGCCGTCCGAGACGGTTCCGAGGGCACCGATCACCGTCGTCTCGGTCGACAGTGTCCGGACGGCGGTTCGAAGTGAGGTCGACTCCGTCCCGGCCGCTCCGACGGCGATCGTTCCCCGCGTCGGCACTCGTTCCAGGACGGTGTGTCGGACCGACTCGGACGAAGACGGCAGCGCCACGAGCAAGTAATCGAGACCCCCCCAGACGAGTCGGTTGCGAATCCGTGGGAGCAAAAGGTCGAGAACAGCGTCAGTTGCCGGTATCGTTCCGTCTCGCGGAAGGAGAGGGCCGAGCCGAACGACGGAGACGTTCTGGCTCGTAGCGGGGACTACGGGATCTCCCGAAAGATCCGGTGGATCGACTGCCTCGAGCCAGCCGTTAGATGCCGACTCGAGGCGAAAGTCGAAGACGCCGACGTGCGCGTCGAGTCCTGCAAGTGCCGTCGCCAGTGTTCCGGTAACGACACCCGGTTTGGCGTCGATAGCCGACGCCCCGATCGTGATCGTGTTTCTGACACCGGTCACGCCGTCGTGGGTCGAGTCGGCGTGGAGCCGTGGCGTCAGCCCCATTCCGCGACAGAGTGCCCGGATCTCGTCGCACATCTCTCGCTCGGTCGGGGAGAGGGGTGCGTTGAACGCAACCGAGACGACCGCAGTGTCTCCCTCGACGATGACATCGGTAACGAGCCCCAGCGAGACGACGTCGTCGTCCAGTTCCGGATCTTCGACCGCCCGAAGTCGCTCCCACAGTTGGTCTCGTGTCATCGTATCAGCCAGGACTGCACTCCCGTACTCTGTCCAGTTCTCGTCGGGCGAAAACTGTCGCTGCAATTCTCGCGTAATGAAATTTCGCCTGAACACGTTCAGGCGTTCCCACACGACAGGAACCGGCCTCCTTTTATACCGTCCTGTGTTTCCAAGCCACGGGTATGCCCGCCGAATCAGCGCGCTCGGCCGCACAAAAACCGGACACGACGCCACTTCGGGCGACACTCGCGGTCACTCCTGACGAGAACGCTACCTGCCCAGTCGTGTCGGCAACACCGAACGCGACGGCGATCAGACGGAGTATCTCCGCAAACGACGTCTGCCACAGCGAGGTAACGGTCGCCGAAAACGACGGCCACGAACGCCGGTACGTCACTGAGGAAATCCACGAGGCGTGTATCTGCGAGCAACTCTCTCAGTTCGATTGTGTTTTCGATGTCGAATGCATCCAGGACGGATCGCTACAGGTCTTTCTGGTTGTCAAAGATCGGTCACTCCTCAGCCACATCATCGACGCTCTCGAGATGCTCGATGCGACGGTTCGACTGCGCCGTCTCTCTCGTGTTCCGTCGGACGAGGAGACGACCCTCGAGATCGATACGGGCGACGTCACCGAGAAACAGCGCGAAGCAGTCGAACTCGCGGTCAAACGGGGTTATTATGGCCAGCCTCGCGAAGCGACACTCGAGGACCTGGCAGACGAACTCGAAATTTCGAAATCAGCCGTTTCACAGCGCCTCAACGCCGTCGAGAAGACGCTCATTCGGTCGTTTAGCCAACAGTAACGGGCATACGTCGAGTGTTCCCACCGAGTGGGCAATTGCCACCTGAACTTATTACTCGAATACCAATACAACATTGTCATGCCTTCAGGAGACGCCGACCACGACACTGGTTCGTCCGCGGCCACTCCTCTCCGGGCCCGGTTCTGGATCGAACCACATCACGAGGCGCGTTGTTCGGTCCTGGACGAATGTGAAGGCGGTCACGACGTCAGTCAGGATCTCCACTACCGAGACGAAGACTGTGGTGACGAGTTCGAATGTCGGTCGGAAGTCGTCGACAGAACCGCCGGAGAATCCAAATACCTCCGGGCCGACGTCGGTGAGCGGTGTATCTGTCCCGTCTTCCAGACCCACGACTGCATCGCATCGATCGAGACTGTCGACGAAGACGGGTTGTCGGTCGCTATCACGACGCCGTCGCGGACAGAACTCGAGAAGATCGTCACTGCACTGCGAAACACCGGCGCGTCGGTCCGTCTCGAGCGAATCACCGACTCCGCGCCGTCGTCGAGCGACGATCACGTCCTCGAGATCGCCACCGAGACTCTCACGGAGAAACAGCGTGAAGCTATCGTGACCGCCGTCGAATCGGGCTACTACGAACGGCCACGGGACGCAGACCTCGCCGATCTCGCGGACGAACTCGGCGTCTCCAGATCGGCAGTCTCACAGCGACTCGCTGCCGTCGAATCGAAACTAATAACATCGCTCGTTCAGGATTCTTCGTGTGCTCGCGGGAGTTGTAGTGGCTACTGAACTTCGTTCTAGCTATTGCTATATAAATAGATGCAGTATCGAGAGACAGCAACTTCATACTGGCTATTGAATGGGGTCGTATGAGCCCTGGGCGACGGATCGATCGAGACGGCACCGGTTCCATTCCGGACGAGCAACTGGCACAGCTCGAGGACGAAACCAGCCACCGTTGTGAAATTCACTATCAGTTCGGCTACGGCATCGCCGACCACCGGCCCGAACACGAGAGCTGGTTGTTCGAGTGGTGTCTCGAGTGCCTCGACCTCGAGGCCGTCAGCGACGTGGAAATCGATCGGTTCGAAGACGGCCGAACGATGCTCGTCACGATTCGAATCGAACTCTACGATGGCTGTTGCCCCATCCTCGAGGACGAGGAGTTCAAGGCGCTTCTCGACCGGTTAGAGGACTGGATCGGTCGATTCACGATCCGTTGTACCTCCTCCACCTGAGTGTCGTCCGTCGACGAATCGCCTGCTCGAGCGGGAGATCACTGTATCTGCTCCGACCTGCCAGCCGAGGGCGCGGATGCCGTTTTCACAGGGTTCATGCTCCTGCTGTAACTATCCGTTGCCGACCGCCATCCCGGCGCGATTGGTGTCGTTGGAGTGGGCCAGGTCGGTCTCTGGACTCATACGGTTTACTGTAAGTCATTTTCGGCACAACCGCGACCCGGGCGGCGGTTGCGCCGGTAAATCGGTACAGTAATCCGTATCAGACGGACGACTCCCATACGGATTGCTGTAACTAGTTACTGCCGATTGCCAGAACGGGGCCGGTGGTCGGCGATCGGCGGCAATCGACTACAGTAAACCGTCTCGGTCAGTGGTGGTGTAGTCGCGTCCCAAAGCGGTTGCACCGGGAATCGGGACAGCGATCCGTCTCACGGGCGGGGACCCTCGAGCCGTGCCGGGCAGTCGTTGTTCATGCCGGCCGGTGGGGCCGTGGTATCCTCCTTGGCGACCGTTCGCTGACTCGATGACGTCTGCGTACAGACGGCGCGGATTTACGATCACGCTATCGCTGCCGGCGAGTTCTGGACTACATACTAGTACGAACACTTTCAGTATTTTATACTATAAGCAATATGTTGGCTAGTTCGACAGCGTGCTATTGAACGCGGTACCTACGGTTTCCCGTTCGGACTCTGCCGCTCGAACCGTGGGCTTCGTCGGCGAGCGTTTTCCGGCTAGCTCCGATAGCAACTGCTGGAAACGGCAGTTAGATGCGAAAGCGCCGATCTCTGGGCCAGTACAACGTCTAAAGCGTTACCGACCTGGGCGGGTGCAGTCCGGCCACAGGTCGATCAGAAGCCGGCTTTCGGCCATCTGTTCGACCGTCTCACCCGGCTCTGCATTACTGATGGCTGCACCCGGCACCTAAATGATACTAAAAATATCTGTACTGAGAAAATATATAATTGCGTGATCTACTCGCCGCCGACCTCGTGCAGTTCCGGCCCAGTTGTACGCCTCTCACGGCCAGTAGTGGGCAACTCTCTCGAGGGTGGGTGCCTCGAGAGGGCATCGGTCCCTCGTCATCGAACGGAGTCTGGGGTCTTGCGGGATCGAGAAGGCCCAACTCGTCGAGGAATACAGGGGGTCGACGACCGCCCGGCTAGCCCGAACCAGACCTCGGTGTTGTCTGTCGATTCGCCGAACGAGCGGTTTCCCGTGACGTGTCCGCCTTCGATCGTCTCGGCTCTGATACGGTTTGCTGTCCGTCAGTTCCAGCGCGACCGCGAGTTCTCTGTAGTCGCGCCGGTACAGCGGGACAGCAGTCCATATAACTCCAGTCGCGCCGGCAAGACCAACTGCGCCCCGACGGGCTAGTGATTCGTCTTCCGCCTCCGAAGTATCTATACCGGAGCCATCCTAACCCTCGACCATGGAAACTGCCGTCGTCCTGCTGAACTTCGGAGAACCGTCCGAACCGGACCGCGACGTCGTCCTCGAGTACCTGACGCGTATCTTCTACGACAACGCCTCGCTCGAGGACGCCGAGTCGGAGGAAGCAGCACGGGAACGCTCCCGCGAGCTGGCAAAACGGCGTCTGCCGGGCCTGATGGAGGAGTACGAGGAGATCGGAGGCTCACCGCTGCAAGAGCAGGCGACTGCCCAGGCCGAGGCACTCGCGGAGACGCTCGACGATCGGGGACACGACGTCTCGGTCTACCACGCGATGCAGTTCATGGAACCACTGATCCCGGACGTTGCAAAACAGTTGGCCGAAGCAGAGTTCGAGTCGGTCCTTGCAGTTCCGATCTATCCGCTCTGTGGGCCCTCGACCAGCGTCGCTGCCATCGACGCGCTCGAGGCGGCGATCGACGACCTCGCGTACGATCCCGAGTTCGCGTCGATTACTGGCTGGCACCGCACGCCGACGTACAACCGTATCCGTGCCGAGGCAATCCGCGAGTTCGTCGCCGAGGAAGGAATCGACCTCGCCGACCCCGACACCGCCTTCGTCTTCTCGGCACACGGCACCCCGACGAAGTACCTCGAAGAGGGGAGTCGCTACGACGGGTACGTCGAAGGACACGCCGATGCGCTCGCCAACATTATCGGTCTCGAGGAGTACGAGATCGGCTACCAGAACCACGAGAACCGCGGCATCGAGTGGACCGAACCCGAGACCGAGGATGTCGTCGAAGAACTGGGTGGCGAGGCCGAGCGCGTCGTCGTCGAGCCGATGAGTTTCATGCACGAACAGTCCGAGACGCTGGTCGAACTCGACATTGACCTTGAGGAGGACGCTGACGCGGTCGGTCTCGATCTTTACCGGGTGCCGGTCCCACACGACGATCCACGGTTTCCTGGCCTGCTTGCCGACCTCGTCGAGCCGTTCCTCTCCGGGTTCGAACCCGACTACTATCAGCTTCGGCAGTGTCAGTGCCGGGACGAGCCAGGGACGTACTGTATGAACGCTGGCCTCCCGCCGCAGTAACGCCTACGCTACCTTTTTCGCCGTCTCGAAGAACGCCTCGACGTTCTCGACGGGTGTGTTCCGGTCGACGCCGTGGCCGAGGTTGAGGATGTGGCCGGCGTCGCCTGCCGCGTCGATGACGTCTCGCGTTCGTTCCCGAACCGTGTCGGAGTCACCGTACAGTAGTGCAGGGTCGAGGTTCCCCTGAATCGCCACGTCGCCGAGTTCCTCGCGAGCCGTCTCGAGGTCGACCGTCCAGTCGAGTCCGACGACGTCGGCTCCACTGTCTTCTAGCAGACCGAGGTTGCCGCCTACGTTGCGTGCGAACATAATAGTCGGGACGTCGACTGTCTCGAGGACCTCTCGATGGTAGGGCAACAGGAGCTCCCGGTAGTCGGTGGGCGAGAGCAAGCCGGCGTAGGTGTCGAACAACTGAATCGCGTCTGCCCCCGACTCGACCTGGAAC
The DNA here is from genome assembly GCF_000230715.2 of Natronobacterium gregoryi SP2. Taxonomy (GTDB): domain Archaea; phylum Halobacteriota; class Halobacteria; order Halobacteriales; family Natrialbaceae; genus Natronobacterium; species Natronobacterium gregoryi. The sequence goes on along the minus strand of NC_019792.1, from coordinate 3,077,154 downwards.
TCGACGTACTCCACCAGTACGTCGGTAAAAGCCTCGAGCAACCGCTCGAACGCCTCGGGGTGTTCTGCACGAAGCCGTCGGACTTGCATAAACGAGCGAGAGGGCGTCCCTTCACAGACGTACGCCGCGAGCGTAAACGGGCCGCCGGCGAAGCCGAGGACTGCGGCCCGGTCGCCCAGTTCGGCCGAGAGTCGCTCGAGCAGGTCGCCGACGTACCACAGTTCGTCGCGGACGTCGCCCTGTTCGCGTTCGGTGTCTCCCGGCTCGTCGACCGGGTTCTCGACGACCGGGCCGACGCCGGACTCGAGGTGGTACGAAAAGTCAAGCGGCTCGAGTACCGTCAGAATGTCCGAGTACATGACGATTCCGTCGGGCTGGAACCGCTCCCAGGGCTGGAGGCTGATCTCGGCGGCGACTTCTGGGGTCGAGATGGCCTCGAGAAACGTGTAGTCTTCCCGCAGTTCGCGGTACTCGGGGAGATAGCGGCCGGCCTGGCGCATCATCCAGACGGGTGGCCGTTCGGTCGGTTCGCCCCGGGCCGCTTTTTCGAACAGCTCTTTCATACCGCCGCGTTGGCGAGGGGAGAGCCTAATAGTTGTGGAACCCCCGCCGATTCGGTCGGAGCTGTAGGCCACCGACACACCACTAACGGGCCATATGAAGGATATACTTTTATTAGGGAGTTACAGCGGTACATCTGTAAAATACAAGGCTTTTATGAAGATGGGCCATACATAGGACTGGCAGAGTCTACCAGGGGCGTGGGAACAGGACGGATGCTTTTTGAGAGTGGCCACGAACCCAGTGATATGGGCTCGTACGAGGGACGAACGATCGGATTCCTGCGGTGGGTGTTTCGCAGTTCCGTTCCCGGCTACCTCACTCTGATACTCGGTCTCGCATCGATCGGACTGGTGTTTGGCCACGCATCGAAGTCGATGTACGGCGTCAGTCATGGAATTAATCTCATCGCGTACTGGCACGTCCCGCTCGCGCTTGTCGGCGGTCTCGCGCTGACGGTGACGTTCGCAGGCTGTGTCCTCTATCTCGTGACCGGCACCCGATTTTGGGAACAGCTCGCACACGGCTCCGCCGAACTCGGGTTCGTCTTCGCAACGCTGACGTTGGTTACGGGCAGCGCGTGGGGTCGCGTCATCTGGAACACCTGGTGGGACTGGTCGGACATCCGTCTGGTCACGTTCCTGTTCGTCTGGTTCATCTACGCCGGATACCTGATCATCTACTCGAGCGGTGACAGAGGAGGCCGAGTCTCGCGACTCGCGTCGGTCTATGGCGTCGTCGGATTCATCACCGTCCCGATATCGTATGCGTCGACACGGCTGTGGACTGCCCGCCTCCACGCACCGTCGATGGGGAATCCAGACGCCGAAGCAGCCATCACAGCGTCTGTCCTGTTCGTCTCGCTGTTTGCGGTCCTGTTTCTCTACGTTTCCCTACTCGGCGTGAGAGTTCACCTGCACGAACTCACGACCCGAATCGACTCGCTGAAGAACCGCACGCGGACGGAAACGTACAAGCGGACGGAACGTCAGTGATCACACATGGATTACCTACTACTCTTCGCGTACGGCATCGTGTTCGGAGCAATCCTCGTCTACGTCCTCTATCTCCGCAATCGGCTTTCGGCGGTCGAGCAGCGACTCGAGGACGTGACGAACGAACCAGAATCGAACCGAGGAGACTGACCCAACTGCACCGGCCGGTCGGGCGACGCGGCCGGTCTTATTGTCGGCGAACGGTTCGTTGTGCCCAGCCGGTTGCTCCGTCGGGGTATGGGTCAGTTCGCTCTTCCGGCTGGACGGTTCCCTCGCCGTCGATCGTCCGCGCGTAGACGTCGTAGCTGTCTGGATCGTCCGCGCTGGGGTCGATCTCGTAGCGCCACTGGCGGGTCGTGTCGGGGTCCGGAAGTGGTTCGCTCAGCGTCGCCTCCTCCCAACTGTCGCCGCCGTCTATCGAGAGTTCGACTGCCTCGACGCCACGAGCGCCTGCGTACGCGTGACCGACGAGCTGAATACGGCCGTCGTCGGGGCGGTTTATCCGATCGACTTTCGTCACCGCGTTGACCGGCCCCATCCCGTTCCAGCCGCGTTCTTCCCAGTAACCGCCTGCTTCCTCGCCGACGATTTCGACGTCGGTGAGCCACTTGACGTGGAGTTTCCCCCATCGATCCGGAACGAGCAAGCGAACGGGGTAGCCGTGGCCGGCCGGAAGCTCCATCCCGTTCATTCCGAAAGCAAGCAGCGAGTCCGCGAGATCCTCGAGCGGGATCGAGTAAAAGTAGTCGTCGACACCGCGTACCATCGCGTACTCTCCGTCTTCTTGCACGCCCGCGTCTTCGAGCACGTCGCCCATCCGACAGCCGGTCCAGACCGCGGTGTCGAGTTGTTCGCCGTCGATACCGTCGCTCAGACAGCGGATCGCCTTATACTGGTTGATCGTCTCGTACCCCCTGATGTCGTCGTACTCGAGTTCGAGTTCTTCGTCGACGAGGCCGGTTACCGAGAGATTCCAGGCGTCGGCGTCGACTGTCGGTGGCGTCGGGTTAATGTCGACCCGGTAGAACTCGCCGATCTCGGAGATCAACGGTTTGATGCCGTCGGCGTCGATCCCGGCGTCGTTCGCCTCCGCGACGAGGTGTTCGGCTTCGCGTCTCGTCGCCTGTCCCTGGAGTTCGCGTTCGGATCGTCGAGTCTGGCTCCGGCGGACGAAGCCGAGCCCGTGTGCGACGACGTTGTACGCGGCGACGGCTCCGACGGCCTGGACAACCACACGCCGGTCGGAGCGCACGTCGCCGGTCGGCTCGTTCGATGTCAACGCGAGGTCGAACCCTGCGACGACGGCACCACCAACGATCGCCGGCAAAACGACCGCGCTAGCTGCTCCCACGACAGGATACGTTACGACGAAAACCAGTGCCACTGCGAGTACGGTGCCTGCGAGTTCCCGCGAAGACGGGCGGATGCTCGCACCCAGGCGATACCCCCCGACTGCCACGGCACCGACGACTACAGAGAGTATCGCACCCGAGAACAGCATGCTCAACTCGAGTGCGAGATCGCCGAGCACCTGGATGAACGTGGAGACGAACCAGCCGGGAAGCACCTCTAAAACGAGTCGATTGAACGACGAGACGAGGAACCGTTCGGAGGTCGCGTAGATGCCGAACGACGTCGCAACCGACGAGATTCCTGCTGCAAGCAGCGTTACGATGGCAACGAGACGTGTCTCTCTCATCGGTGTCTCACCCGGACCACTGGCCCGGTTCCAGTGCCGGAAACGCCTCCGGGGACAGTCGCCGACGTGTCGATCGCCTGTACCATAGGTAACGTTCGGGGAGTGGCATAATTAAAAACCGGTCTCGTTATCTCGAATCAGGAATTGTCGGCCAGTGATCGGCAACAAAAAGTCCGGAATACCGAATCAAAATTCAGCCCGACCCTTCTCGCGCCGCCACGGAACCGGAACGACTCGAGCGGTAAACAGAACTGATACGGTTTACGGCCACGAGTGTCCGTTCGTACGGTTCGTGGGATCTCTGCTCTCGCGTTTCACTGCCCGCGGTTCACGCCTACGCCAGACACTCGAACTCTGTCTCCCGTTCGATCGGGTGCCCGCTGGGCTTCAGGCGGACTGTCGCAAGTCAGCGCGACTGCCGGACGGATTGCGGTTGTGCCAGAAACCGGGGCAATCAGCCCCACACGGTTTACTGTAGTTGATTATCGGCGACTACCGGCTGCTGGCTCCGTGTTGTCGATCGGCAGTAACTAGTTACAGCAATCCGTCTCCGTAGTTGCTCTCGTTGCCGTCGTACTGTTCGTCGTCCGATTTCTCGGCGTCGGCGGTGTCGTGTGATTCGTGGTGGTCGAGCGTTTCGTTCGTGTCGGTCGCAGGGTGGTCCTCTGGATGTTCGCCCTCGTGGGCTCGAACCGTCAGGTCGTCGGCTGCGAGTTCCTCGCCGTCGAAGTGTCCTTCGGCGACGACGACTCGGCCATCGGACATCGTCTCGGGCATCTCGCCGTCGTAAGTCACCGGCTTTGTGTCGTTCCCGTCTGCAACGTCGAAGGTGATTGGGTCGCCGTCGTCGACGGCGACGGCCTGCCCTTCGAGTTTGACGACGGAGTCGTCGTGGTCGTCGGTTTCTGCCAGGTCGGTCGGAGTGACGAACTGGGTAGCAGACCCCATCGTCGTGGTCGCCAGCACCGCCAGCAGAACGACGATACCGACGCCACCGACCACTACCTTCACTTTCCGATCCATTATCTATCTTTTCTGACTGTCGTTACATCAAAGCTTCGCCAGTCGCGACGCAGTAGGAATACCGGGACACACGTCGTTACTACGTCTCGGGGACCGGACGGTATATTATGCTCCCAGCCGAACCCGGTGGTATGCGCGAGCCAGTCTCTCGACGACGCTTCTGTGTGACTGGAGCAGGAACGATGCTGGCCTCGGTCGGCCTCGCCGGCTGTCTCGAGGAGACCGACACCGAGACAGAACCGACGTCGTCCGATTCCGGTTCGGAGCCAACCCACTGGGACTGGGACGGATCGCTCCCCCTCGAGAGCGGCGTTCAGTATCACGACCCCAACTGTGGCTGCTGTGGGGAGTACGTCGACTATCTCGACGGTCACGGGCTGGACATCCGAGTCGAACACGTCGACGACCTCGGCACGGTCAAAACGGAACTGGGTGTCCCGGCAGACGTCCGAAGCTGTCACACGCTCGTGCTGGGCGAGGACGAGCCCGTTCTCGTCGAGGGGCACGTCCCTCTCGAGGCGGTCGAGTTGTTCCTTGCGGACGAGCCATCCGCCCGCGGTCTCGCCGCGCCGGGGATGCCACAGCACTCGCCCGGAATGGGGCCACGCGGCGACGAACCGTTGCGGATCTACGCGTTCGACGAGGACGGTGCCGAGGAGTACACGACGGTGTAGCCAACGCGGGGCGGGTCCAGAGATCAGTACAGCGCCGAGAGGAAGATCCGGTCGATCTCGAACAGCAAGGCGATGCCGGTCACGAGCAAGACGACGCCGACCGCACGCCGAACGACGTCCCGTCGGCCGAGCACGCCGAGATGGTCGGCGATCGATCGGCCCGCGATCTTGCCGCCGTAGGCGACGCCCAACAGCGGGAGCGCGAACCCGACGCCGTAGACGAACAGGAACGCCCCACTCTCTACGGCAGCCCCGGTCGTCGCCGCGTACGCGAGGACGGCACCGAGGACGGGCCCGACGCAGGGAAGCCAGATGACACCCAGCAACAACCCGAGTGAGAACGCCGACGCGAGCGGGTGGCGCTGCTCGTCGAACGCGCCGACGCGTTCGGAGGCGGTACTCGAGAGCCGCGAGGCGTACCGCGAGTAGGCTCGGTGCAGGTCGTCGTCGACCATCACCGCGCCGAAAGCGACGATCGCCAGGAACGCTGGCGCACGGAGGGTGTCGGGCGAGACGGACCCGAACGCGCCGACGAGGACGCCAAGTGCGGTAAAGGAAAGCAGACTTCCCGAGACGATCGCGACCGGACGAAGTCGGTGGCCGACGCTGCCAGACAGCAGCGGCGGAAGCAGAGGGAGACAACACGGCGTCAGAATCGTTGCTACACCCGCGAGGAGAACGACTGACAGCGTCGGAAGCTCCATCGATCGACAGTACGGAATTACAATGCTTAAGTCATGCGTCCGCCAACCGTCGGGCAATGGCTTTCGTCTCCGTCTCCGGCGTGACAAAGCGGTTCGGCACCCACGTCGGCGTCGACGACGTTTCCGTCGGCCTCGAGGGCGGTGAGACGGCCGTCCTCTTCGGGGCCAACGGCGCGGGGAAGACGACGCTCATCCGGATGCTCGCGTCGCTGTCCCGGCCGACGGAAGGGGAGATCGAGATCGGATCGGAACCGCTGGTCGGCGGCAACGCGGCGGTTCGCTCCCGGCTCGGCGTCGTCGCCCACGAGACGATGCTCTACGAGGAACTCACCGCCAGGGAAAATCTCCGGCTACACGCACGGCTGCACGGCGTCGACGCCGCCGTCTGTGACGACCTCCTCGAGACGGTCGGGCTCGCCGACCGCGGGGGCGAACGGGTCGCCGGCTTCTCACACGGCATGAGCAAACGCGTCTCGCTTGCGCGTGCGCTCGTCCACGATCCCGACCTCCTACTGTTCGACGAACCCTACACGGGTCTCGATCAGACCTCGCTGAAACGCGTCGCCGCAGTGCTCGAGGACCTCGAGGACCGGACCGTCCTCGCGGCGACCCACGACCTCGAGCGGGGCTACCGGCTGGCAGATCGGGTGCTGTTCATGAACGACGGTCGGCTCGTCGGCGACCTCGAGACGACGGTGTTCGACGACGCGGCGGAGGTGCTCGAAGAGTACGAACGGCGCTGTACGGGCGGAGAGCCACGAGCGGTGACGAGCGGGACGGCTGTCCCGACCCGATCGACTATCGGGCGAGCGGACGGCACCGAGGACAGAGAGACGGGAGAACGATGATCGGGGACTACCTTCGGGTCGTCTACGCGATCGCTCGCAAGGACCTGCTGGTCGAATCTCGCAGCAAGCAGACCACCAACGCCGCGGTCGTCTTCTCGTTGCTCATCATCGTCGTCTTCTCGTTCGTCTTCGGCGAAGAAGTCGGCTCCCGCGACGTGCTCGCCCGGGGTGCGCTGTGGCTCGCCGTCGTCTTCGGCGGCGCGGTCGGGATGAGCCACGCCGTCGCACTCGAGGGGAACAACGAGGCAATCGCCGGCCTGCTGCTCGCGCCAGTCGATCGATCGGCGATCTACCTCGGGAAGGTCGCGAGTTCCACGGTGTTCATCACCGGAATCGGCCTGTTGAGCCTCGGGTTCGTCGTCGTCTTCCTCGATTACGCGTTCGACATGGCGACGCTTGCGACGGTGTTGCTCGTCGTGCCACTCGCCGCGCTCGGGTTCAGCGCGGTCGGCGTGTTGCTGTCGATTCTCATGCTTCACTCCCAGTTGCAGGAGTCGCTGTTGCCGGTCTTGCTCGTGCCGCTCGTGATCCCGATCATCCTCTCGGGAACGGCCTTGACCGAACCGGGCCTCTCCGAGGGGATGACGTCGGCGTGGCTCCGAATCCTGGTAACCTACGATCTGCTCGTCTTGCTTGCAGGCTGGATGACCTTCGAGTACGTGGTCGAAGAGTAGCGAAACCGTCTTATTCGCGTTTGCGTCGGCTATCCGCAAGTGTCACCGTCGTCATCCCGACGAGCATCAACGCGACGCCCAGCCAGATCTGGTTGGCCAGCGGATACGTGTCGATGGTGACCGACGCGCCGCGTTCGTCGATCGACCCGACGACGTACGTGTCCCCGGTGATCCCACGCTCGATGACGGCGTCGTTGGTGTTCATCTCCGAGCGGAGATACTCCTGTTCGGCGATCATCCCCTCGGCGACGCGCTCGCCGCCCTCGTAGACGGCCAGTTCGAGTTCGTGAGCAGTGACCCGCGGCGTGTGAACCGCTTGCGGCGGTTCCGACACCGGCCCCAGGTTGTCCGCATCAGTGTAGACGAACGCCTCGGCGTCGACACCCGGCGTCTCACCCTCGAAGACCGTTCCGCGAGCGATGACTTCCGTCCCTTCCTCGAACAGCGAATCGTCGGCGCTTGCCAGCCAGACGCTCGAGTCCTCGAGTCGGGCGACGGTCGTTTCCTCGACCGAGTCGAGGTCCGTTATTTCGCCCCTGACGAGCGAGGCGTCCTCGTCGACGGCCAGCACTTCCTCGGGGCTGCGGGCTGCCTCCTCGATGGTCGGTTCTTCGGTCGTCTCGTAGTTCGTCACGTGGACCTCGTACTCGCCGTCGGGCGTCTCTTCGACGATCGGCTCGGGGTCGTTCCCTGCATCGTCGATCCCGACCACCGCGACCGATGCCGACGTGGCAAAGAGGTAGACGAACGAGATAGCGACGATCAACACCGCACCGCCGACGTGAGTGAGGACGATACCCGTCTCGCGGACTTTGAACGTCCGCGAGGGGACGCCCCGAACGCGATCGACGTACCGCCAGATCCAGGTGCCAGCGAAGAACGCCGCCGGCGGGACGATCGAGAGGACGCTGGCCGAGCCGACGACGCGGTAGACGAGCGGGTCGTGGACGGCGGGATCGCTCAGGTACCAGTTCGCCGACGGTGCGATAAACGCCGCGACGAGGGTCGCGACGGCGACGGCCGCGGTCGCGCCGATCGCGAGTTTCCGCCGTCGGAGATCGAGCAGGGCGTACAGCCCGCCCGCCAGTAACCCGAAGACCACGACGGGGTAGCTCCAGAGGTTGTAGTGGTCCTGTCCGACGCTGACCTCGACGCCGGTCGCCGCGTTGCGAATCACGGGGAAGGACAGCCCCCAGATCGAGATGAACGCGAGCACGGCGAACGCGAGCACGGCCACGTGGTAGACAGTGCGGCGGCTCAGCCACGGTTCGTCGGCGTCCCGGGACCCCTCCTCGGCCTCGAGGAACCAGTAGCCAAAGGGCAGGACGATCGCAGCCGTCCCGGTGACCCCGAGCAGGAACAGGATGCCGGTGCCGATCCCGCCCGCGGCGAAGGAGTGGACGCTCCGGAAGACGCCGCTGCGGACGACCGTCGTCGCGAAGATCACGAGGGGGAAGACGATCGCCGCCGACGCCGGTGCGAAGATCGGGTACTCGCCGGTCTTGGCGTAGCGGTTGATCGCGTGTAAGGAGGCAGTCAGGGCGAGCCACGGGATCAAGACGGCGGTTTCGACGGGGTCCCACGACCAGAAACCGCCCCAGCCGAGGACGCCGTAGGCCCAGATCCCACCGAAGACAATCGCTGCAGTCAACAGCAGCCACGAGACACGCAGCCACTGGCGCATGCTCCCGAGCCACTCGTCGAAGACGCTTCCCTCGCCACGGAACAGGGAGACGAAGTGCGTGATTCCAAGCGCGAACGGAACGATCAACAGCGCGTACGCCGCGAAGGTAATCGGCGGATGGATCGCCATCCAGGGATCGACCAGCAGCGGATTCAGCCCGTCGCCGTCCGGCGGGACGAATCCCGCGGGCGTGTCCGGAAACGCGATCTCGATCGGAGTGAAGGGGCTCTGGGTGACCAGCATCGTCGCGAAGACGGCGACGATGCCCAGCGAGATCGACTGGGCGAGGTTCGCTCCACGGCCCCGGAACCGACTCGAGTACACCGTCCACGTGGCGACGACGGCAGTCAGGGTCGCCCAGAAGAGGATCGACCCCTCGTGGTTCGCGTACGGACCGGTGAGACGGTACAGCACGGAGAGATAGTCCGCGGAGTTCTCCCAGACGTACGCGTTGGTGTAGTCACCGACGACGAACTGGTAGGTGAGATACGTGTGGGCAACGACCAGCGAGAGCGTCGAGGTGCCGGCCGCGACGAGCGTCACCGGACGGAGGTCGTCGGTGCGCGAGACGTAGCTGTACAACAGGAGAAGCGTTGCAAGGCTGCTTGCAAACGCTGCAACCACGAGCAACAGCGTGCCGGATGTGAGTGTGTTTGGTATCATACTATGCCGAATCGACCCCGCTTCGAAGTTCCTCGAGGAACCGGTCTTCTTCGACGTAGCCGCCGAGGCGGGACAGTTCCTCGCCGTCGGCAGTCATGATGACGTGCTGTGGCGGGTACGCTGCCTCGTGGTTGGAGGCAAGCTGTGCGCCAGGCCCGGGTTCGTCGAGGTTGATCGCAAGGAGGACGTACTCGTCGAGTTCGTCGCGTATCGCGTCGTTCTGGTAGTGGTTGTCGTCGTATTCCTGGCAGTACGTACACCAGGTCGTCCAGTAGTAGACGAGGACTGGTTTGTCCTGTTCTATGGCAACTGCGGTTGCCTCGTCGGGATCTTCGTGCCACTCGATCCCGCCCTGGTAGGTGTAGTCGTGATCGCTGAGAACCGGGGCTGTGTTCATCGAATAGTAGCCAAACCCCAGCACGGCAATGAGCACGGCTATCGTAAGGAGTTTCCGTGGGGTCATTCGTCGGACGTATCGTGATTTGTATCGGGTTCTGAAAGAGCTATCGTTCGTTCCAAAAAGGAAGGACGAACGCCTAGCCGTTTAGCCGTCGAGAGTAGCCGACCAGTGTTGCAGCAGTCGCGATCGCCAGCGCGAGGACTGCTGCGCCGATCGTCATTCCGGGAATGCCGTCGTCGTCAGTTTCGTCGGCGTCGTCACGTTCTTCCTCGATGTCCTCGAATTCCGCGTCAGCGTCCATCGGGATCATCGATTCGCCGCTCGGGTTCGGCAGTCGCGGCATCTCCTGTTCCGGGTACTCCCCAGTCAGAGTCGTCAGGAAAGCCGCGATGTCCTCGACTTCCTCGTCGGACGGCTCGTCGTCGAGGCTACAGGCCCCCATCACGCGGATGGCTTCCTCGAGGGTTGGCACCTGCCCGGTGTGCATGTACGGGGCGGTGTGCTCGACGTTGCGCAACGTCGGTACCTTGTAGTGGTACTCGTCTGCCTCGTCGTCAGTGACGCCCGCACGGCCCGGGTTCTCCATCAGGTCGTACTCCTCGATGTACTGCTCACACTGTGGGTTCTCTTCGAACGTCGGATGCGGCATGTAGATGCCCTCACCGGACTCGGGTTCGTCCCACTGGCCGCTGAACATCGGCCCGGAGTGACAGCTCTGACAGCCCAATTCCTGGAACGACTCCATGCCGTCGAGTTGCTCGTCGGTCAACGCGTCGGTGTCACCCTCGACGTACTGGTCGTAGGGACTGTTCGGCGTCACGAGCGTTCGCTCGTAGGCGGCGATCGCGTCGGTCGTGTGATCGAGAGTCACGAGGTCTTCAGGGTCGTCACTGTCGACTTCGTCGCCGTAGACCTCCTCGTACTGCTCGATGTAACCATCGACTGCGCGGACGCGATCGAGGGCTGCCTCGTGGTCGGGCATACCCATCTCGACGTCGGCGACGATCGGTCCTTCGGCCTGTTCGGCCAGCGTGTCGGCGCGGCCGTCCCAGAACTGCGTGTGGTGGAACCCGGAGTTCCAGACGGTCGGCGACGCGACCGGTCCAGTCTCGCCGTGGACACCCATCGCGACCGGACGGCTGTCGTCACCGCCTTCCATCACGTTGTGACAGGTGTTACACGAAATGGTTCCCGTCTCGGAGATTCGCGGGTCGAAGTACAGCTGTTCGCCGAGTTCGATCTTCTCTTCGGTGTCACCCTCCTGTCGAATGTACTCGTAGCCCGGGTGTGACTCCTCGGTCGGTGGCTCTACCGGTAGCTCCTCCGTTTCGTTGTTCTCCTGAACCTGTGGGGCGACGTCACCCTCCATCACCGGCTCAGCACTGTGCGCCTCTGAAGCGTCGGCCGCAGCCACAGCCCCCGCGCTAACGACGGCAAGGAGGCTGACGGCGACGACCAGTAGCAACTGTCGGCTATACCCCATGCAGGCTCGAGTTTCAGTTCAACTAACTATAAATATTCGGGGGAATTCCCACGCCATCCGAATCAGGCAGTGGAGTATACCCCTCAGTTCCGCTCATATGAAGGGTCTGAATAAATTATACGTCCTTCAAACGAGGGAATAGTACCGGCTTTTTCACGAACGGCGTGCTCGTCGCCGGTCGGGCACAGGTCGGCAGCGACAGAGAAAACTTTAGAAGGTGGTCGTTCGAACAGTCTCGTATCGTGGCTCGAGCGAATCGGATGCCTCTGACGGTTATCGTCGCGTGTTGTCTTCTCCTTGCAGGCTGTACTGGAGGGATCGGCGTCTTCGAAGACGATGCCGACGACACCGCGGTCGACGTAGATGCGATCGAGGCCAACGCCGACACTGTCGAGAGCTACCACGTCGAAGTGGAGCGAACGCTTCGGTCCGGTATGGTCAACGAAACGACTACCATCGATGGCCCCGTCGACGTCACAGATCGACAGGCCCACCTGACGATGACGACCGAAACCCACGTCGGAGCCGATCCACGAACGACGGAGACGGAACAGTACGTCCTCGCAGACGAACGATACACGACCGACGGAGACGAGTTCGATCGGACGGACGACGGCAACTGGGAAGAAACACATCGGCTCGCTTCGGCGACCGACTCTCTCGAGAACGCATCGTTCGAACCGATCCGGACCGAGACCGTCGACGGCGTCGAGACGACGATGTACGAACTGAACGTCTCCGACGAGCACGAGAGCGAACTCGCAGGTATCGACGACTCCGGCCACGTCGGGACGACCCTCGAGGAGTTCGTCGCCTACGTCCTGGTCGATACGGAGACAGACACGCTGTACGGGACCGACGTACGAATGCAGGTGAGCCAGGGCGGCGAACCTGCGGTCGTGACCGTCGAGACGACGTTTACCGACTACGACGGCGTCGAGGTCTCCGTTCCCGACGAACTGTCGTCCGACGACGAGTAACGCGACTGACGACCGAACGGGCAACCGTTACTCGGTTCCGTCCGAGTCCGCCGTCGACTCGTTTGTCTCCGTTCCAGCCGGGTCGGTGTCGGCCCCATCGCTTGCGATCTCGCTTGCCTCGTCTCGCTTCTGGGCCTGTTCGAATCTGCTCGCAGAGAACATCGCCGAGATCGAGGGCGCTTCTAGCAGGTCGACGATCGCGATCGGCTCCCCTTCGACGAGCAGTGCTCCTTCGCTCTCGACAGCGTCGAGCACCGTCGCCCCGACGTCGTCGACGCGAGTATGTGCGTCGTCGACCGCCGCATCGATCAACTCCCGTTCTCGTTCCGCAAGCTCGCGTTCGGCCTCCTCGTGGTCGAGTTCCCCCTCTTCGTGTGCGGTCGTGATCTCGAGTTGGGCCTCTCGCAGAGCAGTCGGGTCCGGCTGGACGACCATCGTCACAGTTCGGTGCTCGTCGCTCGAGGGAGTTGCCTGCTGGTCGGTAGTCGGCGAGTCCGAGTTCGGGTTGTCATCGTTCAGCCTCTCTGTACAGCCGGCGAGTCCGGTAACGCCGAGGCCGCTCAGTGCGAGAAACTGGCGGCGATTGGACGTGGTTCGGTCGCCGGGGTTGCCGGCTGGCTCGCTATCGAAATCGCTGTCGGCGGGCATTGTCCCGTCTTTCGGGCGTGACGGAAAAAACGTTCGTGGTTGTTCCACTGTCGTAATAATTGATGTGGGGTGGCGTCCGAAGCCCTTCGACCGTGACGTGTTCCTGTTTGCACGCGGGTTGCGACGGCGTCGTACGATCGGGAGGCGCTGACTGTCAGCGGCTACTACGCCCTGCGTCGGACGGACGCGACTGGTCGACGGCCGCGACGGTAACTAGACGAGGTGGTACCGCGCTGGCCGTCTCGACGGGAAGTTCTCGTGTGGGTCGGCAAGGGCCGGATCGACTCTCGACTGCCCCCGAACTCCCCCCCCCCTCCCCCTCGAACTGGCGGTTTTGACAACTATGTCGAGTCTTTCTTCCCAGAGGTGAACGTACGTGTATGTTTTGCCCTTTTAAATACTCTCTATAGGATTCATATTTATTCCCTCTATGCAAACCACGCCTACAATCCACACTCTTGGGCCAAAGAAAGGCGGGTATTTATCAACATACTCCGTAGGTGTCGACGATCGACCAGTACGAAAAGCAGAGAACCACCAGCAATATCTTCTATAAATTGTAAAGAAGAGGGGGGCTGCGGGAGTGTCGAGAGGCGAAACGAGCGGGAAACGACTCGAGGGCCCTGAAAGCGCAGGCAAGGAGTCGCGGAGTCAGTAGAACTCGCGGACGAGGTCCATCGCGTCTTCGGGTGCGCCGTCGGGGATCTCGGACATGTCCTCGGTAACGCCGTGTTGTTCGTGGTATGGCACCGAGTTCTCGTCCTGGTACATCACACCCTGGTACTCCTTGTCACTGTCGAGGATAACCGCTTTGGCGGCTTCGTAGTCCGTTGGGTCGTGGCCTTCTTCGTCCAGGTCGACGAGATTGTCACGGAAGTAGTCGTAGGTGTCGACGTCGTTGAACGTGACACACGGACTGAAGACGTTGACGAAGCCGAAACCGTCGTGTTCGATGGCTTTCTGGACGATTTCCTGGTGGCGCAGGGCGTCCGAGGCAAAGGACTGGGCGATGAAGCTTGCGCCGGAAGCCAGCGCAAGTGCGAGTGGGTTGACCGGTGGCTGTTTCGATCCTTCCGGCGTCGTCGAGGTCTCGAAATCCGACCGCGAGGTCGGCGAGGCCTGACCCTTGGTTAGCCCGTAGATACGGTTGTCCATGACGATGTAGGACATGTCGACGTTGCGGCGAACGGCGTGGACGAAATGACCGGCACCGATCGAGTAGCCGTCACCGTCACCGCCGGCGACCATGACCTCGATGTCGGGACGAGCCATCTTGACGCCGGTCCCGACCGGCAGGGCGCGACCGTGGACACCATGCAGCGCGTAGCTGTGCATGTAGGTCCCGATCTTCCCCGAACAGCCGATTCCGGCCACCACGAACGTGTTGTCGGGATCGTTGCCGGTCTCGGCCAGGGCTTTCATCATGCCGTTCATCGTCCCGAAGTCACCGCATCCGGGACACCAGGTCGGCTGCTTGTCGGATTTGAAGTCAGTGAATCGTACGTCGGAGCTCATTGTGCTGGCACCTCCTCGGAGAGTTTCTCCGAAATCTGTTCCGCGAGTTCGTCCGCCTTGAAGCGAACGCCCGTATACTTGTTTATGCGCTTGACGCGGGTAAGTGCGTCGTGTTCGAGCAGATCGGCGAACTGTCCTGTCGCGTTACACTCGACGACGATCACCTCGTCTGCAGCCCCGATCTCGTCGCTGAGATCTGGTCGCGGGAAGATGTACGGAACGGAAATAACGCGGACGTTCTCGTCGATATAGTCGAGTGCCTCGGTGAGGGCACCTTCGTTCGATCCCCAGGAGATAACGAGGTTGTCGGCCTCGAGATCGCCGAACTCGCGGTAGTCCCACTCTTCTCGTTCCTTGGCCGTCTCGACTTTCCGATTTCGCTTGTCGACCTGCTGGACGCGCTCGTCGGGGTCTTCGGTCCGGCGGCCGAGTTCGTCGTGCTCGAGGCCAGTACTCATGTGGGCACCGTCGGTCGTTCCGGGGATGGCACGCGGGCTGACGCCGTCGTCGGTGACGGCGTGGGCCCGGAACCGTCCCTTGGCGTCGAGCCACTCGTCGACTTCGTCGACGAGTTTGCCGCGGTCGATCTCGACGTCGTCCATATCGAACGTCTCCGGTGGGAACGTCTGTTCGGTGACCGACATCGCCAGATCCGAGACGAGGAAGACCGGCGTCTGGTACTTCTCGGCGAGGTTGAACGCTTCGATCGTCTTCCAGAAGCACTCGTCGATCGAGGTCGGCGTGACGACGAACCGTGGCACTTCGCCGTGCCCGCCGTACAGTGCCATGTTGAGATCGCCCTGTTCCTGCTTGGTCGGCATCCCGGTCGAGGGACCGGAACGCTGGACGTCGGTGATGACGAGTGGCGTCTCGCTCTGGGCGACGAGTCCGAACGTCTCGGTCATCAGATCGATCCCTGCACCCGAGGTCGCGGTCATCGACCGGGCACCACTGCGTGCAGCGCCCAGCGCCATGTTGATCGCTGAGAGTTCGTCCTCGGCCTGGACGACGTGACCGCCGTAGTCCTCGATCCGACCGGTCAAGTACTCCATGATGGAGGTTGCGGGCGTAATCGGATACCCGGCGTAGAACCGACAGCCGGCAGCGAGTGCGCCCATGCCGATCGCTTCGTTACCGTTCAGAAGGACGTAGTCCTCGTCGGTCGTCTCGAGGTTATAGCCGAGATCGACGTCGTAGTTCTCGCGGACGTACTCCTGGCCCTTACGGGCGGCTTCCTTGTTGTTCTCGACGATCTTCGAGCCCTTGCCGCCGAAGCGCTTCTCGAGTGATTCGTCCAGGTACTCGACGTCGAATCCGGTGATCTCACACGCGGCACCGAGTGCAACGGTGTTGCGCATGATCGAACCGCCGGCATCCTCTGCGATCGATTTCAGCGGGACGTCGACGCCAGTCACGCCCTCGGGAATGTCGGCGTCCCAGGAACGTTCGCCGTCGTAGATGACGGCGCTGCCGTCGTGGAGCTCGTCGACGTTTTCGTCGATCGTTCGCTGTGTCAGCGCGACGAGTATGTCGAGTCGGTCCACGACGCTCTGGACCTGATCGACCGACGTCCGAATCTTGTACGCCGTGTAACCACCACGGATTCGGGACGCGAAGTCTTTCGAGGTGAACACGTGTCGTCCAGCGCGGGAAAGCGCCTGGGCGAAAATTTTGCCGGTGGAGTCGATACCGTCCCCAGCCTCGCCACCGATCGCCCAATTGAGATCCTCTGCCATGTCGTCGCGAAAATTGCTGCCAGCCGATAAAAAGACTTCTGAAACCCCAGGCGAATTCTCGACGAAAAGCTGTTTACGGACGTTATAGTAACGATTTAGGGAGAAATAACGAGTTCGCAACGAGACCAGCGCAGGAACGGAACGACTTTTCAGTTTGCCACCGAACTGGTTCGACATGGAGATAACCGGGACCCCAGTCACCGTCGAATCGGTACGCGACGTCGGTCCGAGTACAATCGCGCTCGAACTCGAGACGCCCGCGGCGTTCGACGCTTTGCCCGGACAGTTCGTCCTGTTGCGAGCCGCACCCGAGGACGAGGTGATCGAGCGCCACTACACGCTCTCGTCGCCGTCAACCGAGGGGACCTTCGAGCTCACAGTCGGCGTCGACCCCGACGGCGAGCTGTCGCCCTGGCTCGCCGAACTCGACGGCGGTGAGACCGTCCACGTCGACGGACCGTTCGGCCAGATCACCTACGAACGCGACCGAGACGTCGTCGCCGTCGCGGGCGGGCCTGGGGTTGGACCCGCGGTGTCGATCGCCGAGGCCGCCCACGACGCCGGCCACGAGGCAGTCGTCGTCTACCAAGACGACGACCCCGCTCACGAACAGCGACTCGAGACGCTCGAGGACGAGGGTGCGACGGTCGTTCTCGCCGACGAGAACGACGACGGGACGATAGCCGACGCGATCGAGACGCACCTCAAGGACGGTCAGTGCTATGCCTTCGGCTTCGAAGCGTTCGTCACGGCCGTCTCGGATGCTATCGAGGACGCTGGCGGAGATCCGGACGACGCACTGATCGAGAACTTCGGGTAACAACCGCCGACTCGTCAGTCGTGGGCGATCACGACGTCTTCGCTCCCACAGTCCGGGCAGGTGTCCCGCTCGGTGTGAAACTCGACATCGCACTCGAGACAGCGATACTCCGTCGCGTCGTCCCGTGCTGCTTCGGCTTCCTGCTTGAATCGTTCGACTTTCTCTCCGAGACGTTCGAACATGCTCATACGGTTTCCATATGGAGGCGGCCGGATAATAAGGTTGAAGGAGTGATACCGTTTGCTGTCAGTCAGTTCCGGCGCGACCGCGAACTCCTGCAGTCGCACCGGTAAAGCGTTCCAGCAGTCCGTACGAAGTTGTGAGAGCGCTCAAGCGCGGCGCTTCTGTCACAGCGTACTCTTCATACGGTTT
This sequence comes from Natronobacterium gregoryi SP2, assembly GCF_000230715.2. Taxonomy (GTDB): domain Archaea; phylum Halobacteriota; class Halobacteria; order Halobacteriales; family Natrialbaceae; genus Natronobacterium; species Natronobacterium gregoryi. The sequence continues at coordinate 3,059,675 of NC_019792.1, read as the reverse complement.
GCTGTATTCAATTACCGCCGATCGCCGACCCCGTTCTGGCGATCGGCGCTAAATAGGTACAGCAGTCCGTCTCAGACGTCAGTGCTCGACGAGTTCGAGCAGTATCCCGCCCGTATCCCGCGGATGCAAGAACGCTACCGAGTGCCCCCACGCACCCGGGCGTGGTTCCTCGTCGACGAGCGTCACGTCGTGGTCGCGGACCGTCTCGAGTGCGCGCTCGATGTCCGCGGTCGCAAGCGCAAGGTGGTGGACCCCTGGTCCGTTCTCCTCGAGGTAGCGGGAGATCGTGCCGTCTTCGACGGGTTCGAGCAGTTCGAAGTAGCTCTCGCCACACGCGAGGAAGGCGACGCGCATCCCGTCGAAGACCTCCTCGTGGACGCGCTCGAGTCCGAACAGGTCTTCGTACAGTTCCGCGAGTCCGTCGGCATCTTCGGTCGCGATGCCGGCGTGGTCGAAGTGCATCGGGTGGGAGTCCACGGAACGACGCTACTAATATGCTGGTTTTCCGTCGTGTACGTGACTTCGCGGCGAGAGTCACCGCAAACCGAGTCGCGCCGCCAACTGGCTCCAGTGACCACCACCCAGATCGCCGACCGCGTCCATCTCTTCGTCGGTGAGTTCGAACTCGAAGATGGCGGCGTTGGCTTCGGCGTGTTTGGGACGTGAGGCCTTCGGAATCGCGACCACCGGCGGCTGCTGGACGAGCCATCGCAGCGCCACCTGCGCGGCGGACTTGCCGTACGCTTTGCCGATCTCTTCGAGTCGGTCATCGCCGGGGACCGCACCTTCTGCCAGCGGAGTGTGGGCCGTCAGGCAGACGCTCTCGTCGGTACAATACTCGAGCAGGTCGTCTTGATGATGGTAGGGGTGGTATTTCACCTGGTTCGTCACGATCGGTGTCTCCGACAGGTTGCGGGCGCGCTCGAGGTCGTCGACCCCGAAGTTGCTGACGCCGATGTGGTCGACGACGTCCTCGGACTGGAGGTCGTTCATCGCGCCGAGAGTCTCCTCGAGTGGCACACGATCGCTCGGCGCGTGCAACAGGAGCAAGTCGACCGTCGCGACGCCGAGTCGCTCGAGGCTGGCCCGCGTCGAGGCGAGCACGTTCTCGCGGGTCGCGTTGTCGGGATGAACCTTCGTGCAGACGAACACGTCATCGCGGTCGACATCGCTGTCGGCGATCGCCTCCCCGACGGCCGCCTCGTTGTCGTACATCTGAGCGGTGTCGATATGGCGATAGCCGACCTCGAGGGCGGTTTCGACGGCACGTTTACAGTCGCCACCGGTCATGCGTGCCGTCCCGAAGCCGAGCGTCGGGATTTCGGGGCCATCGGTGGAGACGGTTACCGCCGACTCGTCCGGTCCCAGTACCATGCCGGGTGAATCGTCCCCCGTCGGCTTGAACTCACGGGTGATCGCCACGTGACCGAGACCGGCCGCCAGTTCGAGCGGACCTTGGACGGCGAGAAACACTTGTTTCGTTTGGGAGCGAGTCTACCACGAGTCGGGGCCAGTTCAGTCCCTTCACCTCCGGAAGTTCACGCCGTCGTTCGAAGTGCGGGCAGTCCAGTCTCGTCGCCACCAGTGGCAATAGTAATATTATACTTTTCTATAATAGTATGATTACATATACTATCGATTCTGGTATGGTCACTCACTAATATCTGCATATGTTGTTCTGAAGCAACAATTAGGGCACTCTAGTGCCGTTATCGGCCACTACTAATTTACGCTTTCGCCAGAAATATCTAGAGATATGACTAAATATAAAACTGATGTATTTTCGCGCCGATCGCTCCTCTCTGCTGGGGGAGCAGTCGCCAGTGCGGGGCTGCTTGCAGGCTGTTCCGCTGTCGAGAACTCGAGTGTGAACGGGGGCGACTCGCTCGAGGTCGTAGTCGGGTCGAAGAACTTCACCGAATCGATTCTCTTGAGCTACATGGCGTACGAGCTACTCGACGCGAACACCGACGCCAGCGTGGTCGACGAGACAAACTACGGCAACAACGCGGAGACGTGGGGCGCGTTCGAGGACGGCACCATCGACTTCTACTGGGACTATACCGGGACGCTGTGGCTCACGAACCCACCCCAGAACGACGAGCCAGTTATCGGTCAGGAAGAACAGTACGAAGCCGTCAAAGAGGAGGCAGAGGCCGAACACGACCTCGAGGTACTCGATATGGCGCCGTTCGAAAACACCTGGGCACTCGTCACCCATCAGGAGACGATCGCCGAGACTGGGATCGAGACGCTCAGCGATCTCGCGGCGTACGTCGACGACGGTAACTACGATCTGTCGGTCGCCGTGGAAGACGACTTCTACGAGCGAAACGACGGCTGGCCCGGGTTGGTCGATCACTACGACTTCGACGACGAAGCGCTCGCGGAGTGGGAGCAAGCAGACGGCGTCGTCGTCGTCAACGTCGGTCTGACCTACGACGAAGTCGAACTCGGGACCGCCGATCTCGGTGTCGCCTACAGCACGAACGCACAACTCGCGACGTACGAACTCGAACTGCTCGAGGACGACGACCACTTCTGGCCGGCGTATAACCCGATTCCGGTTATTTCCGAGGAGGCGAGTTCGCCGGACGTTCGGGACGAGCTGAACCGGATTGGTTCGGCAATCGGCGGTCCCAGAACGATGCAGGAACTGAACGCACGAGTCGACGTCGACGGCGAAGATCCCCAAGACGTCGCGACCTCGTTTCTCACCGAACAGGGGCTGATCTGAGCGATGAGCGACGAGAACGACCCCGCCGATGGCGTCGTCGATCGTATCCGGTCGTCGTACCTCGCAAAGTTCGCACTCGCGCTGTTGGTGATCATCGTCGTCATCAGCATCGCGGGCGTCTACGTCCACGGCGACGCGGCAAACACGCTCGACAGAGACGTCGAGGAAGGGCTGACCGTCGAGGCCGAGGCCGATGCCGCGCAGTTGGGCGAGTGGATCGAGAGCAACGAGTTGCCGACGCGGCTGATCTCCGACCATCCCTCGTTCGCTGACGAGCCAGACACAGTCCAGGAGTATCTCGTCAGGGAGCAAGAATCACACCTCCCCGCCCGCGTCGAGACGCTTCGTCTCGTCAACACTATCGACGAGGTCACCCTCGCAAGCACCGACGACTCCCATATCGGCGAAAGCGTCAGCGACGAACCGTGGATCACACAGACGGCGTTCAGCGGCTACGACGACGTCGTCACCTCTGAGCCGTACACCGACGATGACGGCTCGACCGTCATCACGTTCATGAGTCCCGTCCCACAGGAGCCAGGCTGGGTCCTCGTGATGACCGTCGACGCATCGGCGGTCGACGAGAACTTCGACAGTTCGGTCGAGGAGACGTTTACCGAGGTAATTCGGGCAACCGGCGGCTCCACACAGGTCCTGTTCTCGAATCACGCCGACGCTGGCGACGGCGAACTCGGATCGTACGTCCCCAACGCGACCCAGCGGGACATCCCGGAGCTCAGAGACGGCCTCGATGGAAACAGCGGCTTCCTCGAGGAGGCGACGAAACAGTCCGAACTCGAGGACGAACACGTCGCCGCGTACGCTCCGGTCGAGGGAAGCGACTGGGTCGTCATTACGCACGCACCAAGCGAGAACGCCTATCAGTTGAGCAGCGACATCCAGCGTGGAATCTTGCTGTTCATCGGTCTCGCACTCGTCGGGGTCGTCTTCGTCGGCGGGACTATCGGCCGGAACACGGCGAAATCGATCACCACGCTGTCGGAGCGAGCCGAGCGGGTCAGAGCCGGCGAATACGATGTCGTCCTCGAGTCCGATCGGCGGGACGAACTCGGCACGCTCTATCACTCGATCGACGACATGCGAACGTCGATGGTTGATCGGATCGAGGAGTCCGAGGAGGCCCGAAAGCGGGCCGAGCGCAAGACCGAGGAGGCCGAGCAAGCAAAAGAGACCGCAGAAGCGGCCCAGCAAGAGGCCGAAGCGGCTCGTCAGTCGGCTGAGGAACTCCTCGAGCACCTCCAGACGAAAGCGAACGCGTACCGCGATGCGATGGAGGCGGCTGCAAACGGCGACCTGACCAGACGTGTCGATTCGAAGAGTCAGAACGAGGCAATGGAAGAGATCGGCACCGCGTACAACGAGATGATCGCCGAGATCGATCACATGATCGGCGAGGTAAGCGAGTTCGCCGGGGCGGTCGCCGCAGAGAGCCAGGACGTGACGGCCGGAAGCCAGGAAGTCCGTGACGCGAGCGAGCGCGTCGCGGAGTCGGTCCAGGAGATCTCCGACGGTGCGTCCCAGCAACACGACGCACTCCAAAGCGCCGCCAACGAACTGAGTGGTCTGTCGGCGACGACTGAGGAGATCGCTGCTTCCTCCAGCGAGGTCGTTGACCTCGGAAAACAGACGTCAGAGGCGGCCGAGTCCGGCCAGAAAGCGGCCTCGAAGGCTGCCTCGGAGATGGACGAGATCGGCGAGAGTTCCGAGGTAGCCGTCTCGGAGATCCGTGACCTGGAGGCCGAGGTCGCCCACGTCGACGAGCTGATCAGTCAGATATCGACTATCGCGGACGACACGGGCCTCCTCGCGCTCAATGCGAACGTCCAGGCCGCCCGCGCCGAAGGGAACAGCAACGCCGGCCGCGGCTTCAGCGTCGTCGCACAGGAAGTCAAAGAGCTCGCGGGCGACACAAAGGCGGCTGCCGACGAGGTCGAACAACGACTGGAGCGGATCAGGGCTCAGACCGAGACGTCGGTCGAGACCGTCGAGATGACGAGCGAACGGATCGACGACGCGATCGACCAGGTCGACGACGCGGTCGAGGAACTCGACCAGATCACACAGTACGCCGACGAGACGAACGTCGGCATTCAGGAAATCGCCGACGCGACAGACGATCAGGCCGCCTCGCTGGAAGCGGTCTCCTCGATGGTCGACGAAACCGCGACCATCAGCGAGGAAACGACGGCCGAGGCGGAGAACGTCGCGGCTGCTGCCGAGGAGCAGACGAGTTCGATGGCGAACGTCTCCGATCGGACCAGGCAACTCGCCATGCAGGCGTCCGAACTCTCGGAGCGGTTCAACGACCTCGAGACGACCGAGTCCGACACAGAGTGAGCGGGTTGCAGTAACGCCTTTTTGACGTAATCGCCACTCTGCCGCCGCGGTTGCGTCGAAAACGGCTGGCAGTGGTCCGTTCGCAGTGACAGGTTCCGGTGGCGTCGTTGCGCTTTCGGGAATCGACCCGATCGTACTGTAAGACGAGTTCGAGGGGAGACAGCCGCGGGGCCTTTCCTACATCGCGCTTCCGGGCTGGTGCTCGCCGAACTCCTCGCGAAACACGTTACAGATCTCGCCGACCGTCGCGTAGGCCTTCACCGCGCTGATGATGTACGGCATGAGGTTTTCGTCGCCGCGGGCCGCGTCGCGCAGTTCCTCGAGCGCGGCGTCGACGGCCTCGTCGTCGCGGTCCTCGCGGACGGACTCGAGACTGTCGACTTGCCGTTGTTCGTCTTCCTCGGTGACTTCCTGGACGTCCATCTCGGGTTCTGCGTCCTCGATCTCGAACTCGTTGACGCCGACGATGATGCGTTCTTTCTCTTCGATCTCCTTCTGGCGGTCGAAGGCAGTGTCCTGGATCTGACGCTGCACCCACTGTTGTTCGACGGCTTCCAGCATGCCGCCGCGGTCGTCGACTTCCTCCAAGATCTCGTAGGCTTCTTCCTCGACCTCGTCGGTTAGTGACTCGACGTAGTAGCTGCCGGCAAGCGGGTCGATGGTGTCGGCCGCGCCGGATTCGTGGGCGAGGATTTGCTGGGTACGCAATGCCGTGCGCACGGACTCTTCGGTAGGCAACGCGAGTGCCTCGTCTTTCCCGTTCGTGTGAAGGCTCTGGGTCCCTCCGAGGACGGCTGCAAGCGCCTGGTAGGCGACGCGGACGACGTTGTTCTCGATCTGTTGGGCAGTCAGCATCGAGCCGGCTGTCTGGGTGTGGAACTTGAGCTGTTTGGAGTTGGGATCGTCGGCGTCGAACCGCTCTTCCATGATGTCGTGCCACATCCGGCGGGCGGCGCGGAACTTCGCGACCTCCTCGAAGATGTTGTTGTGGCCGTTGAAAAAGAAAGAAAGCTGGGGCGCGAACTCGTCGACGTCGAGGCCGGCGTCGAGTGCGGCTTCGACGTACTCGATGCCGTTGCCCAGCGTGAAAGCCAGTTCCTGGGCGGCCGTCGAACCAGCCTCGCGGATGTGATAGCCCGAGATAGAGATCGTGTTGAACTTCGGCGTCTCCGCGGCACAGAACTCGAAGATGTCAGTGATGATCCGCATCGAGGGTTCGGGCGGGTAAATGTAGGTGTTTCGCGCGATGTACTCTTTGAGGAGGTCGTTCTGGATCGTCCCCCGCAACTCGGCGCGGTCGACGCCTTGCTCGTCGCCGACCGCGATGTACATCGCCAGCAGAACCGAGGCCGGCGCGTTGATCGTCATCGAGGTCGAGACTTCGCCCAACGGAATGCCGTCGAAGACAGTCTCCATGTCCGAAAGCGAGTCGATCGCGACACCGGCCTTCCCGACCTCGCCGGCCGCCATTCCGGCGTCGGAATCGTAGCCCATCTGGGTCGGCAGGTCGAAGGCCATCGAGAGCCCGGTCTGGCCCTGATCGAGCAGGTAGTGATAGCGCTCGTTAGTGTCTTCGGGCGTCGAGAACCCGGCGTACTGGCGCATCGTCCACAGCCGACCACGGTAGCCGGTCGAATATACCCCGCGCGTATACGGCGGTTCACCCGGGTTCCCCAGATCCGCCTCGTAGTCGAGATCCGCGACATCGTCCGGCGTGTAGAGCCGGTCGACTTCCTGTCCCCCTGTGTCCGTGGTGAATATCTCCGTGCGCTCACCGAAGTGCTCGAGGACCGGCTCTACTTCTTCCTCGTGCCACTCCTCTTTGCTGGCACGGATCTCCTCGAGTTCGTCAGAATCGAACATTGTAGTTACTGTTGGTGGGAGATGGCTTCAAGGTTCATGAACCCGCTATAATTGAAGGGTTAGAACACAGGGCGACAACTCGTGACCGACGGCGGGGTCGGGCACTACTGTCCGGTGTCGTACTTGTAGGTCGCTGAATCGGGGTCGATTCCGAAGTCCTCTGGGGATTCCTCGTCGCCGTCCTCCGACCGCTGCTCGGGTGCGTGTTTGAACGCCTCCCGAAGTCGCTGGGGCATCCGGAACTCGTCGACGGCAAGCGCGTACGCCACTGCATCCGGGTCGACCCCGTTGCGCTTTGCGTCCAGTCGCTCTCGAAGCGGTGCTGGGAGCACGGACTCCTCCATCCGTTGGAAGCCAAACTGGGCGAGGTATGCCCCTTCACCGGTTAGCGCGTAGACCGTCTCGAATCCGTCGTCGCCTGCGTACTCGACGAGACGTTCGACGACGTGTGCGCCGACACCCTGACCGCGCCAGCCCTCGAGGACGCCGATGCTCGTGAGCTCACAGACCTCGTCCCGGTCGCCGTCCCCCTCGACCTTGTGGATCCGTATCCGGCCGAAGCCGGCCTTTTCGCCGGAGTGTTCGTCGATCGCGAGGACGTAATCACGGGAACGGAACGCCGTATCGTCGAGCCCCATCGACTCGATGTGATCGAGTAGCCAGACTTCTTCCCTGTTTTTCGCGTCCCGTACGTACATAGTTCACCGTAGGACTCGTGTGGCCAAAAGGATTTGTGGGTTTTCGACCACGTTCGTGAGTGCCGGGACTGGTAGGACCGTCGACGTCGGTACGCGGACAGCAGTTCGAGCGACGAACCCACGTTCAGCGGCGTCCTGGGCCCCCAGGAGACAGCGACTCCGGCGGGACGTCTGTGTGCCCTGCCGATACGTTCGATCGGTCACTGGAACTGAAATTTTGCGTGCGTTCGGAGAGAGGGAGTCGGATGCTCGACACAGTCGACGAGTCGCTCGAGGAACTCCCACCCCTCCCGACCGTCGCGCCGGACGGCAACGAGGTCGCCCTCTACTACGACATCACGGGGCGGAACGAACTCCGCGTGCTGGACGCCGAGACGGGCGACCTCGAGCAGTGAATCCGTGTGACGTGCGCGAAAAGTAACGCGAACGTCACACCGAATAAGACGAACCCTGGCCGGGTTTGTCGTCGATCTCAGATGGAACGCTGTACCGATGTCCCGGCGCGACCGCGAACTTCTGCGGTCGCGCCAGAAATGGCGGACAGCAAACCGTCTCATACGGATTACTGTAACGATTTACCGGCGCAACCGCCGCCCGGGTCGCGGTTGTGCCGAAAATGACCTACAGTAAACCGTATCACTCCCCGACCGCGATGGCGACGAAATCGACGGACAGTGTTCCCGACGGCAGTACGTCACTCGAGTTCGACCGTCTCCGATCTGATGTCGTCGCCTTTGCGCCACTGGTAGTAGCGGTAGGTCGTTCCCCCGATTTCGGTCTCCGAGACGGTCGCTCGCTCCGGGACACCGTCGGGACGTGTGGCGGCCCGCTTGGTCGTCTCGGCCCACGCAGCCAGTTCGGCGGCGTAGGTCGCGACGGCGTCGATCGTCTCCAGCTCTCGCTCCGAAAGCGTCTCGAGTGCCTCCCGGAGGTCGTCTTCGAGGGCCGCTGGTGGCGTCGGTTTCTCGCTGCCGGACTCGCTAACGGCGTCAGTCATTCGTGTGAGCTATCGGTGGCGACGACCGTAAAGCCGTCTCTCGGCGCTTGGTCACTGTGCCCACAGCGCAGACGACGAGACGACCCAATCGGCGTACCGTCTTGTAGTGAGAGCCCACTCGAGTGACGAGACAGCTACAGCAACGGCTCACGGAGAACCCGCTGTTCGAGACGCTGTGCGTGCTGGACTCGCGCTCGAGTCACGGACTGGTCGAGAAATGCAGCGAAGCGGATGTCGTTGCGTACGATTCTCTGTCGGTGCACTCCCAGCGTAGCCACTCACTGGTGGTCGGTGTGGCAAGAAAGCTGGCAGGAGAGAGGGCGAAATGGCCCGTGTGCGTCGGTTCAGAACGTCTCGAGGTAGCGGTCAATCTCCCACTCGGAGACGTCGACGAGGTACTCCTCGAACTCCTGGCTTTTTGCTTCGACGAACTTCGGTGCGACGTGATCACCCAGCGCCTCGTAGATGATTTCGTCTTTCTCCAGGGCGTCGACGGCCTCGCCGAGGTTCGAGGGGAGCGTGTCGATGCCGTACTCCTTGCGCTTTTGCTCGTCGAACTCGTAGATGTTCTCCCTGATCGGGTCCGGACACTCGAGGTCGCGTTCGATCCCGTCGAGACCGGCGTGGATCATGACGGCGAAAGCGAGATAAGGGTTACACGAGGGGTCTGGCGAGCGCAGTTCGATGCGGCTGGCTGCGGGGACGCGTGCTGCGGGCTTGCGGACGAGCGCCGACCGATTGCGGTCGGACCAGGCGACGTAGACTGGTGCCTCGTAGCCTGGCACCAGGCGCTTGTAGCTGTTTACCGTTGGGTTCGCGACTGCCGTGATCGCGGGAGCGTGCTCGAGGACGCCCGCGAGATACGACCGTGCGGTGTCGCTGAGGTTGAACTCGTCGTCCTCGTCGTGGAAGGCGTTCTCGCCGCTTTCCTCCAGCAGCGACATGTGGGTGTGCATCCCCGAGCCGTTGATCTTCGGGATCGGCTTTGGCATGAAGGTCGCGTGAAGGTCATGCTGGGCGGCGATGGCACGGACGACGGTGCGGAAGGTTGCGACGTTGTCCGCGGTCGCCAGTGCGTCCTCGTACTCGAAGTTGATCTCGTACTGACCGCGGGCGACCTCGTGGTGGCTGGCCTCGATCTCGAAGCCCATGTCCTCGAGTCCGTAGATGATGTCCCGGCGGACGTCCGAGGCGAGGTCTTTGGGCGCGAGGTCGAAGTAGCCGCCGTGGTCGGCGGTCTCGGTCGTCGCGCGACCCGTCTCGTCTTCTTCGAACATGAAGAATTCGGGTTCGGGTGCGAAGTTGACCTCGTAGCCCATCTCTTTGGCGCGGTCTATCGCCTGTTTGAGGACGTGTCGCGGATCACCCTCGAAGGGCTCGTCCGTCGACGTGTCGTAAACGTCACAGATCATCCGGGCGGCAGCACTCTCCTCGTCCGCTCGCCACGGGAGGATCGCAAACGTATCGGGGTCGGGAACCAGACGCATGTCCGATTCCTGGATACGGACGAAGCCCTCGATCGAGGAGCCGTCGAAGTAGATCCCCTCCGTAAAGGCTTTCTCCGCCTGCCGTGCCGGAACGGCGACGTTTTTGACCGTTCCCAGGATGTCTGTGAACTGGAGCCTGAGGAAGTCGACGTCGTTTTCCTCGATTTCGTCCAGTACCTTCTTGTCTGCCGAAGTCAGCTTTCCGTTTGCCATCTTTTGCTCGAGTTAGACAACAATTCCCACTACTAAAACTCTACTGTTGTGGGCGAATATACGAGAATTACCTCTATCTTGGACGATCGTCAAGTAATATGGCAATATCTGCGAGAGGGGAGTTTAGTCGCCCAAAAAATAACGGGTGAATTCGAGAAAACGTCTCCGGGCATCGACGCTCGGAACTGCTCGCTGGTACTGAGCACGGCCGACAGAAGAACACGACTGGTCACACGACTCCCGCCGAGTCACGCCTTGAGCCGCTCGTCGCTCGTCGTTCGGCGTGCTTCGGGCGAACGCCACACAAGTGCGATTGACTGTACCGAACATCGGGACACGCACGAGGCAGTTTACGAGTGTCCAGTCACTGGCCGACACCACTCTGTCCCATACGGTTTCCTGTCCGCCATTGCCGGTGCAACCGCGCCCCGAAGTGGTGACACCAGTACGTCGTTGCTACACTCCATCTCACGGTTGCTCGACGATTGTCGTCCCGTAACCGGGACAGACGTAGGCCACGTGCTCGTCCCGCAAGCACCGGAGCCAGTTGCCGTCGATCGGACTGGCGTCGTCACACTCGAGACAGAACAGCATCGACTTGCGACGCCCGGTTCTCTCGTCGTTTGCTCTCGATCGATTCATCGACAGTCGTAAGCCCTCGAGAGGTGAATCGCCTCGGGGTCAAGCCCCGGGGCATTCTCCTTGCATTCTGGAAACGTGTTTTTTGAAGTTTTCCTCGACGTCACTGCCGCTCGATATCGTCCATTGGAGCGCGGCCGAAAGCAAGTTCGACGATACCACTCGCCATCAGTGTCGGACGGTAAACACGACCGGCCTCGATTTTCAGTCCTGGGGATTCGAAGCCAAACTACCAATAGGAGGGACTGTCTCTTCGAGCGCATGGGATACGGTCTCGATATTTCGCCGAGTGCGATACGATCAGCGACCGAGCGATCCGGAGAGCCAGTGGTCGAGTCGGCTGCTCCGCCGGTCGCCTCGCTCGAAGGGCGCGTTCCGTTCGATCGTGGTGTCTTCGACGACGATACCGACGCCGAAGCGCTGCTCGAAGCGGCACTTCCGGACCTGCTCGAGGGGGAAAAGAGAGAAGAGAGACAAGAAAGGGAAGACAGTGACCGCGTCCGGTACGCGACGCCGGAACCGCTGGCCGCAGATGATGTCTCGAGTGTTGGCCACCGTGAGACGATCGAGTCGGTGCTAGCCGGACATGGGTTCGAGCCGACGCCGATCGGCAAGGGATTTGCCGTCGTCTACGATCAGTTGTCGGACGACAACTACACCGGGATCGGCATCTGCATCGAGCGCCAGCGGACGAGTTTCTCGCTTGCCTACTACGGTGTTCCGTCCCGTTCGTTTTCGATCGCACGCGGAAGCACGTGGGTAGTCGATCGCGTCGCGACCGAAACCGACTACTCGCCGTCGACGGTGCGCGAAACACTCGAGACGTTCGAACTCGACCCGGAAACGACAGGTGAACTCGAGGGTGCGATCGCGGACGCCTACGACGAACTCGTCGGTGAACTCGTCGACGTCCTCGCGGACCACGCCGACGACGGCACGCTCCAGGACGGCGTCGCTGTCCCCATTGCGATCGGTGGTGACGGCGTGGTCGACGGGCTCGAGTATCTCGTCGGAGGGCGGATCGACGCTGCGGGGTTGCCGCTGTCGATCCGTGGTGTCCGGTTGGCAGACGAGCCGGCGGAGAGCGCCGTCCGTGGAGCGTTCGCGGCCGCACGAGACGACATCGACGCCGGGACTAGCGCCTGGCCCGCCGAAACCAACGTCGAGTCCACCGAATCGGCCGATGGGACCGACGTGAGCGACGCGGACGACGGAGCGGAACCAGACGCCGATAAGAACGGAATCACCGACTCGAGTGGTGAGTCGATCTCGTTCGACGACGCAACCGTCGTCAACGGCAGCGGCTCCGCCGGGCGAAACCGGGCCAACGACGCGCTCGACTCGCTGCTCGACCAGCTTTCGGCACACGAGGAGCGACTCGAGGCGATCGACGAGGAGGCCGACGCGATCCGCACGGACCTCGTCGCTCTCGAGGATCGAGCCGCCTCGAGCGAGCAGATGGCGAAACTGGACGACCGCCTGACGACGGTGGCCGACGACCTCGCCACGGTAGAGGAGCAGACGATCGAGAACGTGACCGACGCGCTTGACGCGCTCGAGGTCGATCTCGCGTCGCTCGATGCCGACTTCGCGGGTCTGTCGGAGACGGTCGCGGATCTCGAACCACTGGAGGACGATCTCGAAGAGCTGTCGGATCGGGTTGTAGACCTCGCAAACGACGCCGAGACGTTCGAGACCGAACTCGGCGCACTCGAGGAGACGGTCGCCAAGCACGGTGACCAGTTCGACGAGCACGACGAGCGCCTCGGTGACCACGACGGGCGGCTCGAAGATCACGACGGGCGACTCGACAACTACGACGGGCGGCTCGAAGATCACGACGGGCGACTCGAGGACTACGACGGGCGGCTCGACAAGCACGACGGGCGGCTCGACGACCACGACGGGCGGCTCGACGACCACGACGGGCGGATCGACGACCACGACGAGCGATTCGACGACCACGACGAGCGATTCGACGACCACGACGGGCGACTCGACGACCACGACGAGCGATTCGACGACCACGACGGGCGACTCGACGACCACGACGAGCGATTCGACGACCACGACGGGCGACTCGACGACCACGACGAGCGATTCGACGACCACGACGGGCGACTCGCAGAGGCGTCCGACCGGATTGGGGACCTCTCGGCGACGATCGAGGACGTCCCAGAGCAACTGAAGACAATCGAATCAGACACAAAAGCTCTCGAGAGCGACGTGGAGACGCTCGAGGACTCGGTCGCCGAGCACGGCACCCGACTCGAACGACAGGACGACACCATCGAAGCGACCACCGAGCGAGTGACGGCTCTGTCGGGAACCGTCGACGAGACCACGGCCCGGCTCGAGGTCGTCGCCGACGAGACGACCTCCCTCGAGAGCGACGTGGAGACGCTCGAGGGTGTCCTCGGAGACGTCGACGACCGCGTTGCCGAGTTCGCCGAGCGCGTCGACGAGCAGGACGGCCGTATCGACGACGTCGACGGCAAGATCGCCGACCTCACAGACGACATCGAAGCGATATCGACAGCCATCGAGAGCCTCGGGTCGCTCGAGGCCGATCTCGAAGAGGTGACGGAAACGGTTGTGGCCCTCGAGTCGCTCGAGTCCAGATTCGACGAGCTATCGGAGGCTGTCGACGACATCGAGCCGCTCGAGACCGATCTCGAGGAGCTATCGGCGACAGTTACCGACCTCGAGTCGTCGCTGGGCGATGACCTCGACGAGGTGACGAGCCGACTCGAGTCCGTCGCTGGTAACGTCGAGGCCCTCGAGGGCGACCTCGACGGTTTCGAGACGCAGGTCTCGGAGTTCGACGACCGCTTCGACGCACAGGACGCCAGGATCGACGGCGTCTCCGGCCGTCTTTCGGAACTGTCCGAACGAGCGGAATCGATCGAGTCGTCGCTGGCGAACGACGTCGACGAACTGTCGGCACGCCTCGAGACGGTCGTGGACGAGACGGCGACGGTCGAAAACGACATCGAAGGCGTCGAGGGTCGATTCGACGAGTTCGACGGTCGACTCGGTGAGCACGACGACCGACTCGAGGACCTGGCACAGCAACTCGTCGATCTGGCGGACGAAACCGAATCGATCGGATCTCTCGAGGCCGATCTCGAAGCGTTGTCGGCGGCGGTCGCTGCACTCGAGTCCGAGAACGACGGCGACGGACCGACCGATGCCGGATCGAGTTCGGGATCGGCTCTCGTGATGCCGACGCTCGCTGGCGGTGGCGGTGCCGGCGTCGTCTCCGGCGGTGCCGTTGCACTTGCCGGCGACGTGACGATCGGTGCGGGGGCAGTCGCCCTCGGCGTCGTGCTCGTTCTCGTGGCACTGGTTCTCTACCGCTGATTCACTGCCGTTTCGTTCGTCTCTGTGAGTGTCATGGTGGCATCCAACATATCTTAAGACGCGTGTTGGCGAACGAACACGCGGGAAGACGATGACCAAACAGATACTCCTCCTCGCCGGCGACTTCGTCGAGGATTACGAGGTAATGGTACCGTTTCAGGCACTCCAGATGATCGGCTACGACGTCCACACGGTGTGTCCGGAGAAAGAGGGCGGCGACAGCTGTCCGACTGCGATCCACGACTTCGAGGGAGACCAGACGTATACCGAGAAGCCGGGCCACGAGTTCGAACTAAATCACGACTTCGACGCCGTCGATCCGACCGAGTACGACGCGCTGGTCGTCCCCGGCGGCCGCGCCCCCGAGTACCTCCGGACGTACGACGACGTCCTCGAGATCGTCCAGCACTTCTTCGAGGCAGAGAAACCCGTCGCGTCGCTGTGCCACGGCCTGCAGATACTCGCGGCAGCCGACGTTCTTGAGGGCCGAACCTGTACCGCGTATCCGGCACTCGAGGCCGACGTAATCGCCGCGGGTGCCGAGTGGGAAGACGACGTCACCCGCGACGAAAACCTCGTGACGGCGCAGGCCTGGCCGGACCATCCCGAGTGGCTCGCCGAGTTCCTCGAGGTGCTCGGAACCGACATCGACCACGCCGAGCCTGCCGCGGCGGACGACTGATCGCCCACGTGGGCGATCGGCGACCTTTTTTCCTCCCGGGAGAGAGCTACGGGTATGACCGCCGCGACTGTCGACGATCTGCTCACCCGCGAGCTTCGTGACGACCGGACGGCGCTCGTCGACGCGACAGGGAAGCCGTTCGACTATCACTGGCTCTGTACTTCTGCCTGGAAGTCCGGGAACTTCCTCCGGCACTCGGGAGTTCGCGAGGGCGTCACCGTCGGCGTCGTCGGCGACGGGCCGCTTGCTCTGCTCGCCTTCTTCGGGACGACGCTGCTCGAGGGGACGACCAGGTTCGATCCGCCGACCGACCTCGCCGACGAGGACGCGTTCCGGACGCTCGTTGCACCCGTCGACCTCCTCGAGAACGGCGCGTACGACCTTCCACGAGGTGCCCAGAAAGTCGGCTACGGGCGAAAACCCGACGCGCCGGACGTCCACCACTTCGACGCCGGTCTCTGGAGCGAGAACCCGGCGTTCCCGCCGCTCTCTATCGACCCCGAGACGGCGATGCTGACCGACGGCGACCGGACCCTGACCCACGCCGACATCCTCCAGGCTGCTCGAGACGTGATCGACGAGTGCGGCCTCGAGGCCGAGGACCGCGTCGTCGTTCGTGGACCACTCTCCGATCTACGGACCGTCGTCGCTGGCGTGATCGCACCGCTGCTCGCGGAGGGAGTCGTCGTCTTGGGGGACGGAGAGGACGACGACCGCGGCGACGCTGCCGTCTCGGGCGAGTCGGTTCCCGAACCGGTCTGGATCGATCTCGAGAGCGTCTCGTTCTGACGCTTCTCCTACTCGTGTATCGCCGCCACACGGTGTCTGACGCCGATATCGAGCCCTGCGTGTTCGGGCCCACGACGATGGATCTGTTCGTCGGCCGGTCACACATGGAGACCACCAGTGTCGACCACATCGACGACTTCGAGGAACTGTTTCATCACAAACTCGCCCAGCAGTCCTACGTCGAGTGGGAACGCGTCGGCGTCTTGGACGAGATGGCGATCAACGCGACCAACGACCGGCTGAGCGAGACCGCTGGCCTCGCTTGACGACGAGACGCTTCACGCCTCGAACCACGCGACCCCGCGGCGGTTCACCGGAACGAACCGTCGGCTACAAGGTCGACCCCGACGAACGTCGCGCCGTGCAACTCGAGTGCGTCTTCTTCGGCCCGTTCCGGGACGCTGTCGGCGAGAAGAGCGTCTACCACGAGGTCGACGCCGAACCGGCAACGGTCGGCGACCTCCTCGCGGATCTGGAGGTGACGTACTCCGACCTCGAGGGTGAACTGCTCGCCGACGACGAGAAGGGGCTGGCGGGTGATACGGTCGTTACCGTCGACGAACGAAACGTCGGTCACCTCGACGGCCTCGAGACGGAACTCGACGAAGCGTCCGTAGTGCGGATGATTCCGTCGGTGTACGGCGGCTGAGACGAGACGCGAGCACTAGCCGGCCCTCTCACCTATCACTCGTCCCACCAGCAAGCAGGGACCTCGGGCCGCTGACTGTGGCGATTGCACTCACCGTGCCCACGTGGGGGTCGTTGCTATCCCGTTCGCGCTCCCCGCCGGAGCGGCGTCCTCGCGGCGTCCGAACTCTCGTTCGACGAGACTATCGGTCTGAAGCCGACGGCGGCAACCCGTTCGACTGAAGTGCCCGACTGGGGATCGTCGTGGACGAGACTAGTCGAATCGAAGGTCTCGAACTTCCTCGAGCCGACTCCGAACGTCACCGTCTGCTTCGAGTGTCCGGCGACGGTGTGTGATCGGCCTCGATCCCCACGACGTGACGGTACTCGTGGGGAGGACCATCGACCGGTCGCTGCTACTGCTGGACAGAACGACGTGCCGATCGGTCGCTCTGCTGGGGCCGCCGGTGGAGACGGCCGCGAACCCGGACCGACATCGTATTGACTTCTGTCTGACAGTATGAGGGCCACCGTCGGCCGTCTTTGTTCTCTCTACCGGGTGCGTCTCGAGTTGCCCGTCACGTTCGAGAGAGGCGAAAAGGGGGTGTAGAGTGTCGTTCAGAGCTGTAGCGACGCCCAAGGGATTAGAGAGGACTACCCAGCGAAACGTACCGTACTGAGTTCTGTTCGTTCGAACCGGAACTGAGAATCGGCAATGTGTTAGACGTGACTAACTATTTGATTAGATGGAAAACACTAATGCTCGTAGTCGAGTAAGTCAGCAGTGACGAGGTCAGAGAGAAGACGAACTGATTCGTCTGTGTTCACTATGTCGCCACTCGATACAATTCACGTCACCAAAACGGCGCGTAAGAAGCGCGACCGCTATCTCACGCCGGAAGAGCTGAAAGTAGTTCTCCGGAACCGCTCCGGCTACGTCTGTCGGAAGGTTTCACCGAGCCACGAAGATCTGTACGACAAAACGAAGTTCATTATGCGGGGATCGTTCTTCGAACTGGACCTCGATATCGTATTCACCGTCGAGTCAAACCGTACCGTGGTCGTGACACAGATGTCACAGCACACTGACAGTCTTCGAGGACACTTTTACGAACAGGTCGGAACGACGGCAGCAGATGCTGTATCCGCAGTACCGAACTGACCGGGTCTCGGAATCCAACCATGCAGACGTGCGTATGGAATTAGTATCGATTCGGTGACCTACCGCAAAAGCAAGAGTTACGTTCCTCATATCCGAACGAACGACCAGTACCCAATGGTTCGCAACCAACACGATGTCGTCGTTGTCGGGGGCGGAGTGGCGGGCTGTTTTGCGGCTGCAACGGCTGCTGTCGAGGGGGTCGACGTAGTCCAACTCGAGCGCAAGTCTCGTCAAAAAGGCGGGTTTATCGCATGCGGCGATGCGATGAAGAGCCCTCGAGATCCGAGCAACTATCCGGGGCCGATCGACATGGACGCGATCGCCAGCGACGAGGCTGTCCTCGTCGACAGCAACATCGACCGGATCGAGTTCTGGGACGACGCCGTCGGCGTTCGAAAGGTCTTGCCCTACGAGGACGGGAGCAACGTCGTCGATCGCTACGAGTTCGGCCAGCGACTGCTCGAGCAGGCTGCCGACCTGGGTGTCGAGCAACACTACGACACGGTGGTCAACGAGGTCGTCCAGAACGGTCGTGTCACGGGTGTCAAAGCGATTCGCGACGGCGAGCCAGTCACTTACGGCTGTGACGTGTTGATCGACGCTGCCGGAGCGCAGTCGATTCTGCAGGACATGGTTGGCTTCGAGAGTCTCGACACGCCTGGTGACCCGACGTTCGAGGTTCCACAGTACACTCACTTCGGGTCGGCTTACCGCGAGATCATCGAGACGGACGAACCGGTAGAGTACCACGACGCCATCGTCGGAAAGCCCCTGGAAGAACTGGGATACATCTGGTATTTCCCGCGCACGCCGACGGAGATCAACGTCGGTTTGGGGTTCCAGATGAACAAGGAACCGATCCCGCTCGTCGACCGTTTGCGCCGCGACGTCGAGACCCGTCCCGAGTACCAGAAGGCGGCCGTCGCAGAGAAGTTTGACGGAAAGAACAAGCTTGGGTCGGCGATCGCGCTCCGTCGTCCGCTGGATTCGATGGTCGCGCCAGGCTACCTGGCTGCAGGTGGCGCGGCGGGGACGACGCATCCGATTACGGGGAAGGGGATTCGTGGGGCAGCGTACTCCGGTTACTCGGCCGGGCGTGCCGCCGTAGAGGCGATCGAGGACGGAGACTTCTCCGAGCACGGGCTCTGGGAGCACAACCGGTGGCTGTACCGGGAACACGGAGAGGCGGCGAAACTCGCCTCGTGGGACGCGTACAACGTCGCCGCGAACTCGATCGACGTGAACGTTCTTCGTGCACTGACGGCCTTGCTCCCGGAAAAAGAGATTCGGGGGATCGTCGGCACGTCGACGGAAGTCGACGACCTCAAGAGCAAACTCTTCGTCGGCGCAGGTCTCGCCAGAAACGCCCTCTCGGAGTTTCGTGCGGGAACCTTCGATACGCTCGGTGTGAGCAAGAGCGAACTGTACGACGCGATCCGCAGCGTCGGGCAAACGCGTGACCACGTCACCGCCTACGAGCGGCAGTACGAGGCCTACCCGGAAGATCGATCGGGGTTCGAAAGCTGGCTTTCGGACCGTAACCGCATCGATCGCGACTTCTACGACGCCCTCGACTTGTCGACTGACGAACAAAAGTACTGACCGACGATCCCGTCGAACCAGTGAACTACCCTGCCCTACTCGCTCACGGCTGACGCCGTTCGCTCTTTGAGGGTAGGGCTTCCTGCTTCCACGACGCGCTTTGCAGATACAGGCGTATCCACAGGGAGCGCAGTCTCCACAGGCGTTGATTCGGAGTCTCCCACTCCTACGTCTTCGAAGCCGCGAGAAAGAATGTTCCACACCGTCGCAAAATCGCGAGCGATTTTGCTGCCCGTCAGACTGCGTCTGACGACCGCGTTCGCGTCCCTGTCCGCGTCGAAACTGCAGGCGGGACAGGAATGTTCACGGACCCACAACGGCTTTTCTGTCGAAACACCACAGGATGCACACTCCTTGGTCGTCCCTCTCGGGTTGACCGTGACGAAGTGTGTCCCCTCGCGCTCACACTTGTATTCGAGCAACGAGAGGAACGTCCGCCACGCGGCAGACGCCGTGTTGCGGCTGTTCGACGGCGACTCCATCATCCCCTTGACGTTCAGGTCTTCGACCGCAGCGAAGTCGTATTCCTGAGCGTAGTAGTTCGAGAGTTTGTGGAGGAAGTCGCGGCGCTTCCGTCGGAGGTCGGCATGACACTCCGCCACGCGCCGTCGTTGCTTCTCATAGTTGTTCGACCCGTGTTGCTTCCGCGAGAGTTTCCGTTGCTCTCGTTCCAAGCGTTCACGTTCGTCCGAGAGGGCGAGCGACCTGACCGCCGTGCCGTCGGTGTCGTGGGCGTACTTGAGAATCCCCACGTCGATACCGACGCACTTCTCGGGGTTCTCAGGCGGTTCGGGTGGTTCACGGTCCATTTCGACGCCGAAGGTGGCGAACCACTCGCCTGTCGGTTCCTTCTTGATCGTGACTTGTTTGAGCTTCGCGTCGTCCTCAGAAATCGGAGATTTTTGATGGGCTGCACGAGAGCTGTCGCTCTCGTAAACGTCGGGGATAGCGCGGTGGAGTCGAATTGGTATGTCCGCGAGTTTCGAGAGTGAGAGGACAGTCTGACCGCCCTTCTTGTCGAGCTTGAAGCCAGACTGACTGTACGTGAAACTGCGGAACTCGCGTGGTGGCTTCCACTTGAGTTGACCGACGCCGTAGCCGTTCTCCTTGAGTTTGGAGAGTCCTTTGAGGTTGTCGAACAGACGTTCCACGACGGTTTGGAGAACCTTCGAGTACACGTCTGAGAGGTCGTCCCACCACTTCTTGAGGTCGGGAAGCTCCGACCGCAGGGCGGTCATGGACGGCAGTTCTCCATGTTCGTCTTGGTACTCGTTGAGGCGGTAGAGCGTGTGGTTGTATAGTTGCCTACAAATGTCTCGGTGGCGGTCCAACTCTTCTCGGTGGGCGTCGGACGGCTTGAGACGGTACTTGTAGGCGTAGTACATTCTACTCGCGTTGGTCCTCTACGTACTGTTTCAGTACATCCACCGACACCTGCCCCGTCGAGATGAGGCAGTACGAATCGTTCCAGAACGAGTCGCCCCACAGTTCGGTCTTCAGTTCGTCTGCGTATTCGTTGAGGGTGTCATAGAACTCTTCGCAAACCGTCGCCAGTAGTTGAGCGAGTAACGATTATCAGGCAACCGTTCCAAGTTGTATATCCGTAGTGGTGAGTGTTGAGAGATATGGGCCTCATCGCTGAATACGAAATCACTTGTGAACATCTCCCGCTCGTGGCGATTGCAGGAGATGTTCCGGAAGCAACGCTGGATATCGAACTTCAGCCGAATCATGGCAATCATCCACCGTTTATCGTTCACGCGACGCATGAAACACCCGCGTCTATTGAGCAAGCCTTCGAGTCGTCATCGTTCGTGGCGGAGCACACTCTGGTCGGACAGGCAGGTGAAACGTGTCAATATCAGGTTTTGCCAGCTCTGGGGATAGAAGCACAACTCGGTGAGCAGATCGAGGACCTCTCAGAGCTCCGTGCACTCGCTACCACCGACTCCATTATTGAACGAATCCGCGTCACGCCGACCGGCTGGATACAAAGCGGGTGGTTCAGAGATAGAGCAGTGTTGGACGAATTTCGTACGTTCTGGCAGCGTAACGGCGAATTTACCTTGCGACGACTCACTTACGATGGAGAGGCTGAAGAAGCGGGAGACGGACTCACTGACCACCAGCGCGAGGCACTCCGAATCGCCTACGAGATGGGCCACTTCGACATCCCTCGAACGGCAACGCTTGACGAGGTCGCTGCCGAACTCGGGATTACTGCCTCGTCACTCTCCGAGCGCCTCCGCCGAGCACAGACCCACCTCATCGAAACAACCGTTGCCTCGACATGGCCACCGCTACCCCAGTGAAATTACCGTTTCTCCAACACGGCATATAAACTGCCGTACAAATGAGAGACAGGGTTAGCCAGACAACCTCCCTTAGTTTGACATCCCACTATGGTGCCACAACGACCCCGAGTGGAGACCGATAGCTCGTGCAAGTCAAATAATGAGGAACTCGCAATCAATGCCGACGGGATACATGTTACGTACCCAGATGGCACCGAAGCCGTTCGTGATGTCACTCTCTCTGTTGAGAAAGGGGAGTTCTTTGGCTTCTTAGGACCTAACGGTGCCGGAAAGACGACCACTATCAAAACCTTCGTAACACTGCTCCACCCAAATCGGGGTTCAGTGACAATTAACGGATATGATGTCAAAACGGAGCCACAAGCTGTGTCTGAATCTATCGGCTATATGGCTCAAGAGACCAGTGTCGATGAGGAACTCACCGCGCGTGAGAACCTCCGGTTTGCTTGCAACGTGTATGGTGTTCCACCATCCGAACGAGGCGAACGTATTGAAGAACTGCTCGATTTAGTCGGTCTCACAGATGTTGCCGACAAGCGGGCAGAGAATTATTCTGGTGGAATGAAAAAACGCCTGGACGCTGCCACTGTCCTCGTGCATCGACCTCCGCTGGTGTTCCTTGATGAGCCGACGACCGGTCTCGACCCCGAAGCTAGAATGCACCTCTGGAATCACTTTAAGCAACTCAATGAGCACGGAACGACGGTGTTTCTCACAACACAGTATCTCGAAGAAGTGGACCGGCTCTGTGACCGTCTGTCCGTGATTCAGGACGGTGAAATCATCGCAACTGACACTCCGGAAGCACTCAAATCGGCTGTCGGTGGCGACATTCTCGATCTAACACTGGAAGACTCGTCTAGACAGGCGAGAGAACGAGCAATAGAAGTTGTGCGGGAATCAGATGCGCTCGAAACCCCGAGTATCGAAACGACGAGCGACGGGTTCACCATCACAGCCGAAAATGCTCGGGAGGCCGCGAGTGAACTTTTCGTCTCACTTCACGAGGCTAACGTTATCGTTACTGGATTCGATGTCCGGTCACCCACGCTAGATGATGTGTTCCTCAAGCTCACTAGCAAGAACCCGGAGGCCTCTAATGGAGACGAGACGAACGAACAAGGAGCTCTTGCCTCGGGTCAGGGGGTGGCCGAATGAGCGACATCACCGATGAGGGCCATATCTCGGGAGATAATACCGCGCAGAAAGCCCCGGGAAATAGCTCCATGTCAGATATGCGAATCAGTCTAAAAAGATGGCTAATCAAGACATCCCGAAATCCTTTCGTGACGTTCTCGTCGCTGATCCAGCCAGTCATCTTCTTTGTGTTGATGGCTGCAGTCCTCGGCGCGATTGTCGATGATCTGCTCGCCCAGACAGTTGGTGACAATATCAACTACATTACATTCCTTACCCCAGCTATCGTGATTCAGTCTGCACTCGCTGCCGCAGCGGTTTCCGGTATTGGGTTAGTCAACGACATGGACACAGGAATGTTCGAGAAACTCCTCGCCTCGCCAATAGACAGGGGTGCAATGCTCCTCGGCAAGGTTCTGTCGGAGGTGATTCGAATTGCTATTCAGACTACGATCATTTTCTTGCTTGGTTACGTGATGCTCTACCTACAGTCAGGTGCGTCGGTTGGGAGCTATCACCGGACGGGACTGCTGGGATTCGTTGGCGTCATCGCGGTCGCAGTAATATTCGGTGGTGCGTTCATGGCGTTCTCGAATATCATTGCGCTCATTACACATGATCAGGAGGCGACGACCATGATTGCCACCCTTCTGACGTTCCCGTTGTTGTTCATCTCTAGTGCGTTTGTCCCGCTTGAGGTCCTTCCAGGGTGGATCCAGTCTCTCGCAGTAGTCAACCCCATCACCTACGGTGTTGACGGTGTCCGAGCGTTCATGCTCGGACAAGATGTGATGACGGTGTTCAATGTAACAGCCTTCTCAGGTCTCTGGAATACGGTAATTCCTGCTGTCGCCGTTCTCATCGGTTTCAACGTCGTTCTCGGAGGGACTGCCGTCTACTTGCTCAACCGAGCTTCCAAAACCAAAGTCCAGTAAATTATGTCCTTTTTCAATCATCTGTGTATATCTCAGCGAAATATCAAAATTGACGACCGAAGTGAGTTCTGAGGTGAATGACTTCCACTATTCTACGAGGGGACCCCTCTATTGAGGCGTTTTTCGATGTTGTAGAGACGGAGACGCTCGCGCTGTTCGAGCATCTTCAATTCGAGTTCCTAACCGAATTCGATGTGTTCGCCCCCACTCCCGAAGGGCGAACACGGGAACACCACCCGCCGGAGCTGTTTCGAGGCTTTCTGCACTGCTACTATAAGGACATCTACGGTATCCGCCCGGTTGCACGCGAACTCAACAACGACCTCGTTTGGCTCGGATGTGGTTTCAACCGACCACCCTCACGAGACGCGGTCGACCGCTTTCTCACCGACCTCGAACACGTCGTCGAGGAAGTTTTCGAGCACCTCGTCCAGCAGGCCGCTCGACGGGGCCTGCTCGACTCGACATTTTGTATCGATTCGACCGACATCCGGGCTATGCCCACTGATCCCGACGCCTCGAAGAACTACGACCCAACTGCCGAGGAATACTACTACGGCTACGGCTGCACGGTAGTCTCGACCGGCGCAAAGATTCCAATTGCGGCGGAGTTCACCCAGAGCAAGCAGGCATCACAAGAGACGGCGATGCGTGTTACCCGTGACGCGCTCGCCGTCAAGCAGCCGATGTGGATGCTCGGCGACAGTGCCTACGATATCCTCGACTGGCACGACTATTTGCTGAGTGCAGGAGTGGTGCCTGTCGCGCCGTACAACCCGCGCAATACCGATGACCCGCTCGACATCGAGTACAGGGTCGAAGACCGCATTGAGATTCACAGCGAGAGTGTCCAGCTCAAGCAATCAATTCTAGAAGAGACGTATAACCGCCGGTCACAGGCCGAGCGAACGCTCGGAGCCTGCAAGGACTGCGGCCTCGGGATGCTGCGCGCCAGAGGCCGCGTCCACGCGAGAGCTCAAGTCTTCCTCGCGCTATGTCTCCGGCTGACCGTCGCAATCGCAAACTACGAGCGCGGGGATGCTCCGGGAAGCACGACCATCAGGGTATGAAACAGTTCAATAGCTCGCAGAAGGTTCCATAAAACTCTCCACATACTTTCGGTAGTAGCTGGGTAAACGGTAGCTGATAGCCCGGGTTTGCTGGGGGACTGCGAACCGATGATAGGAGTCTTTTCCGCTACTATCTACACCATGTTAACCGTTCTATGACACCCTCTATTCGTTGCGAATACGGCGGGCGGTCGCGCCCTTGACTGTGTTGATGAACTTCACGAGGTCTGTGGTTGGTTTCGCTCGGAAGAGGATGTGTACGTGGTCGTCCTCGCCGTCGAGGTTCGTCAATTTGACACCGTAGTTGTCCGTGAACCCGCTGATAACCTCGCGAATGAATTGGGTTCGCTCCTCGGTTAGCACTCCGCGCCGATACTTCGTGGTGAGTACCAGGTGATAGTGCAGGGAAAACTTCGAGTGTGCTCCCGAGTCGAGGTCGTATTCCATTGGGTTCGGTTAATACTATACTATCCTACTGCAAAACATTGTGACTGCGTGGTCCTGTGGGCCTGCTACCGAATTGTGTATGAGAACCGTGCGGCGCTGTATCTCCCCCCTGTTCGCGCCTCCCGTTCGGTCGGCGCTCGCTGAGGAAGGGGGGCTCAGTACTGTCCCAAGCGTAGACCGACTAGTTGAGAGTTGACCCAAACCGATCACGATTCTCGATCGGAAGTGGAGTGCACTAGTCAGAGTAGACTTGGGACGCTACTTAGCGCCTCAATTCAGCTAAATCACAGTTACTTTAGCGACCCACTCACCCGCTGGTAAGCCATCTTCGCCATCTGCATCTCGAGTCCCGACGATTCGACGACGTAGTAGGGCCGTAACTTGCCGTTGAACTTCCCTTTGTACTCACAGAGCCGTTCCGTGTTCGCGCCGACGAGGTCGTATCCCGTGATCGACTCGAGTTCGGAGTCGGTGACGATGTCGTCGAGTATCTGGTGGTGCAGGAGGTTGTTGACGCTGACGCCCTCGTACGAGGAAGCTACGCCACCCTGCCAGTAGTAGGCCAGGTCGTTCGAGAACAGCGTGAGGATACCGCTCTCGTAGTCGCCGTCGGGCGTCCGGGCGACGTACGCCCGCCATCGATCGTCGTCGAGCGTCGCGAGCAGGTCCCGGAGGAACGGCTTCGTCATCGGAGCCTCGTCGTCGTACTCGGCGTACTGGTCGACGACGTCGTCGTAGATCCGGAGCGCGGCGTCGATCCCCTCCGTCTCGATTCGCAGGTCCAGTTCGTCGTACCGTCGCATCTCGTTTCGCAGGCTCTTGCTGAAGCCGGCCATCGCGTCCTCGACGTCGGCACAGCCCTCGAGGTCGACGACGTACGTGAACTCGGGTTCGACCGAGAGGTCGTTCCAGCCGTAGGGTCGCGGATCGTCGTAGCCGACGGGGCAGGTCATCCGGAACAGCGTCGAGCGCCGGTCGACCTCGAGGTCCGCTAAGACGCCCGCCGCCAGTTCTGCGTTGATCCGCTCCCACTTGCGACGTTTCGGGCTGTTCGGGTCGATGACGGGCCCGAGTCGCGGCACACCCATCGAGACGGGTGGCGAGAAGACGGTTCGTCCGACGGCCTTGACCTCGACGAAGACGGGGAGGAGACCGACAGCCTGCTGACCCTTGAACGCACCGTACAGCCGCATCTCGGCGTCGGTGTGTGCGTCGAGCACTGCGAGTGCGTCCGGATCGTGGAACGCCTCGACGGCCGTGCCCGAAGCGGGCAGCGCCGAGTCCCACTCCTCGAGATCCAGTCGTTCGATGTCCATGTAGGTCGTCGTTCACCGAGTGTTCGTTTTGTTATCACGTCGCTACCGGGGATAACACAGTACCTTCCTCCAGTTCGATCGACTGTCGACGGAGTCGATACCTCCGCTCGTCGGTCAGATGACTTATCTGACGAATCGCCAAAATGATTTCCGATGGGAACGTACGAACCGAGGTCCCCGCGGGTCCCAGCGAGCGCGTGTACATCGTGCTCGGACTTGTCTGTGCAGTGGCTGCGGTGTACTACCAGCCGATCGTCTTCGGACCGCTCGCGCTCTACTTCGCCTTCCGGTTGCACAGGCTCGAGTCGACGTCGACCGGCGTAGCAGTCGCGCTGCTCGGCGTGCTCGGCACGGGGCTCGGATTTCTGTACCCAGCCTAGTACTCCGCCAAGCGTCGACTGACAGGTCGAATCGAGCGACGCCGCCAGATTCGACCCCGCAGTGTAGGCTTGGCCCGCCACTAGTAGCGTCCCAAGTCTACTCTGACTAGTGCGCTTTACTCCTGATCGAGAATCGTGATTGGTTTGGGCCAACTCTCAACTAGTCGGTCCACGATTGGGATGGTACTAGACGAACAAAAGGAGACGAGTCACTGTCGCGAGTCGCCAGCCACGGCCGTCGTCAGAATCCGTTCCCAGTCCCGTTCGGCCTGCTCGTAGGAGAACGCCGATCGAATCGCCGTGGCGTTCGCGCCGAGCGTTCGTCGCCGGTCGGAGTCGTCCAGACAGCGAGCCATCGCTGTCGCGAAACCGTCGGGATCGCGGTCCGAAACGACGATCCCGTTTTCGCCGTCCGTGACGATATCTGGGACCGAGCCGACCGGCGGCACGATCGGTGGCAGTCCGACCGCCATCGCCTCGAGCATCACCAGCGGCAGGGCGTCCCGTCTCGAGGTGAGGACGACCGTCGCCGACCGCTGGTAGTACTTGAGCGGATCGTCGACCCAGCCGGGGCGGTCGACCCGGTCGCGGAGGCCGTGGCGCTCGAGTTTCTCCTCGACCGCTGCCCGGAGCGGGCCGTCGCCGACCATGACCGCCCGGAACTCGTGGTCCTCGCCGCGGTTCTCGAGTGCGATCAGTGCGTCGACGAACCGCACGGGGTCTTTCTCCTCGCTGAAGCGGCCGACCCAGACGAAGTCGTACTCGTGGTCGTCTTGCTCCTCGAGTGTGTCCGGCCGATAGCGCTCTACGTCGATCGCGTTCGCCAGGATCTCGATCCGGTTGCGGGGAACGCCACACGCCTCGAGGTCGTCGACGTGTGACGGGCCCGGGACCGAGACCGCGTCGAAGCGCCTGAACGCCCAGCGGGGCAGCGGTCCGTACCACTGCTTCGCGTGATGGTCGAGGTCGATGCCGATGATTCCAAGCGACGCAGGATAGCCGTAGATCGCCGTCAGTGCGAGCGCGTAGAGCCCGTAGGGCAACAGCGAGATCGAGGCGACCGCGTCGTACTCGTTGCGATAGCCCTCGAGCAGCGCGATGAAAAACAGGAGGACGACCCGGAGCGGGCGGGGACCGACGGCGGGCACCTCGAGGTAGGTCGCGTCGTCGATGGCGTACCGGGGGTCGAGACAGACGAGCGTCGTCTCGTCGGCGGCCGCCGCGAGCGGGCCGTAGTGGCGCTCGTTTTTGTGTGCGAGCCCGGAGACGACCAGCACTCGCATCTCCTCGGGTGCTGGCTCGGCGTCGGCTGGACTCGAGCGGTCGGAATCGAACTCCGACCCCGTCGCCGTCTCGGGAGCGGTTCGACTCATACCTCGGGCGAGATCGCTCGCTCCTGCCGACCGTGTTCTCGCGTTCGCTGGTCCTGTTCGCTCTCCCGCTCTCGCTGTGCACACGCCGTCAGGAACTCCGAGGTCGCGTACGACATCCACCCCTGACACCATCGCATCAATGTGACGCGTTTCGTGTGGTGGCGGTGCTTCCGGTAGTAGAATCGCCCCGGTTCGCCGTCGACCTGCATGTTCGCCAGCGTCCACCGGAGGATTCGCTCGGCGAACTCGAGGTCGCCCTCGCGGGTGAACACCAGCATTCCCTGCGTGCTCGCGTGAACGTCCCGTGGGTAGGCGTTGCCCTCGTCGAAGTTCGGCGCGCCGTCGAGCTGGAAGAGTTCGGTGCGGTAGAACGCCAGCGCGTTCTCGAGCGTTTCCTCGTACCGGTCGGCGTCGACGACGTCGCGGTAGCGCTGGAAGGCTTCGACGACGAACCCGTTGTGGTGGTTGTCCATCGAGAGATGGGAGGCGTCGGCCGGAAGCCGGTAGGGCCAGCCGCCGCGGTCGGTCTGGCAGGCTGCGACGTGATCGAGGATCTTCGTCGCCCGCTCGCGAAGTTCCGCGTCCCCGAAGTAGTCGTAGAGGTCGACGAGCATCGCCGCACCGAGCGCGGCGGCGTTGATCGTGTAGGAGTCCTCGGGGTGGTTCATGTGGTAGTCGATCTTCGCGCCGTCCTCGAGCTCACGATAGTTCAGGTCCTCGACGAGGAAGTCGGTCGCCGTTCGGGCGAGATCGGCGTATGCGGCGTACGTCTCGCGGATCTCTTCCTCGAAGTCGGTGTCCTCACGGTCGGCGAACTGAGCCAGTTGCAGCAGTGCCTTGACCGCGAACGCCGTCGAGACGATGTCCGGATCGCTCGGCACCCCCTTGGTGTGGAGGTGCTGGATCGGATGGCGGTGGCCGCCACAGAATCCGCTGTAGTCCGTGATGCGTTCTTCGACGAGCCAGTCGGCGAGCCGGCCGGCCTCGAGCAGCGGATCGAACGCGGCGAGAGAGGGACTCGTCTCGGATCGGCCGTCGACCAGCTCGTGGTAGTTCAGGTTCGCCATCGCAAACAGCGCACCGCCCTTGTAGTTTCGCCGCTGGTCGACGAGAAAGAGCGGCCTGATGTCGACCGGCAGACGTTTGACCGTCTCCTGGACGGCCAGGTTGAGCCACCTGTTCTCGGCCGGCAACGCCTGCAGGAGCCGACTGCTCAACCCGTCGCCGTAGTCCGCCCCGACGTAGTCTCGACGGCGAGCATACGCGAGCGTCGCATCGAGCACTGGGAGATACCGCTCGTGCTCGGGCGCGTTCGACCCCGCTTGCGGGTCGCTCTCGAGTGATCCCTGTGACTGCATCTACGGATATCTGGCAACGTATTCTTATTATTATACGCTCGCTACCGCCAGACGGTCCGCGCGTCGCCGGATTGCAGGTGCGGACTTCTCGGCGTCCGGTCGGCGTTACGAGCGGTACGAGCCTGATAACAAACCCTCTCGACGGTTCACCCTTCGATCAGGAGACGTTACCGTCAGCATGAGATACCTGTTTTTCACGAACACGCCGGCCCACGTTCACCTGTACAAACACGCGATCGAGCGGCTCGCAGACCGTGGGGACGAGGTCCTGGTGCTCGCCCGGGATTACACCTGCACGGTCGATCTGCTCGAGTGGTACGACCTCCCCTACGAGGTCTACGGTGCGTGTGACACCTCCAAGGGATCGCTTTTGAGTCGGCTACCAGCCCACTACGCGCGGGCGATCCGGCTCGCCCGCCGCTACGATCCCGACCTGGTCTTCGGGATGGGGGGCTACGCGGCCCACACTGGTGCCGTCGTCCGGACACCGACGGTGTTGCTGATCGATTCCGAGCCCGCGTCGTTCGACCACACCGTCTCGACGCCGTTCGCTCGAGCAATTCTCACCCCCGACACGTTTCGCAAGGATCTGGGCGACCACCACTACGTTTTCCCCGGGTTCAAAGAGTGTGCGTACCTCCATCCCGAGATCTACGATCCCAACCCCGAGATACGAGAGCGGCTCGACCTCGGGGCCGACGAGCCCTACGCCATCCTCCGGCTCAACGCCTTCGGCTCCCAGCACGATGTCGGCAAGCACGGCCTGACAGGGGCGGATCGCCGCCGGATCGTCGAGCGACTCGCCGAAGATGTCACCGTCCTCGTCTCGGACGAGAGCGGCGAGACCGGCCTCGAGGGGCTGCCGGCCCGACCGTTCGACCTTCACCCCGCACTGATGCACGACGCGCTCGCCGAAGCGAACCTGCTCGTGGCCGACACGCAGACGATGGTCACGGAGGCCGCCCTGCTCGGGACGCCAGCGATCCGCTCGAACTCCTTCGTCGGCGACGACGACATGGGAAACTTCGTCGCCCTCGAGAGCCAGGGACTCATCCACAACGTCGCCGAAGCCGAGGCAATTCTCGAGCGTCTCGAGGCGTTGCTCGGCGACGAGACGGTCGACGAAACCTGGCGGCGACGCCGTGACGAGTTCCTTACGGACAAGGCGAATCTCACCGAACTCATCGTCGACGTGGCGACGGCTCGCGGCGAGGTCGACGCTCTCGAGTCGGTCGAGCAGTTCGGTCGGTGGGCGGAACGCGAGTCGGCGCGGTCGGTCGGCGTGGGAGGGGACTGACTTCAGGATCGCGGCATCCGGAGCGTCAGTAGGATGACGACGGCCATGATCCCGGCGAGAGCGAAGTATCCTTGATCGAAGAAGCCGTAGTCCGCTATCACGCCGAACAGTACTGGTCCGCCGGCACCGAGCGTCGCCGTCGCGGTCCGGATCACGCCGAGTCCGGTCCCTTGCATTTCCTCGGAGAACGAGTCGGCCAGGTACGACTGCGTGATCGCGCCCGAGCCGAGCATCGTGCTGATCAGTGCCGTCACGCCGACGAGGACCCACACACTGTCGACGAGAGGCAGTAGTGTGAACCCCACGACCGGCGGCAGGAGAACGATAACGAGCGAGCCACGCATCCCGATTCGATCGTAGGCAGCTCCCGCGACGGGCTTGACGACGACGCCGACCGCGAAGAACAGGCCGAACAGGAGACTCGCCACCGACGGCGAGAGCTCTTTGACGCTCGTCAGATACGTCGGGTAGAACGCCGTGAACGACTGCCAGATGAAGATGTAGAGGAAAAGAATCGCCGACATAAACCCCATCGCAGGATTTCGGAGTTCCGTCAGGATACCCAGCGTGTCCCTGAGAGAGGTGCTGTTTGCCGGCTCCGTCGACGAACCCGTCGTCGGGAGCACGACGAAGATGACGATACTCCCCAGGAAGAGCAACGGTGCCACGAACCCGAGACCGGCCTGCCACGCGACCGCGGCGGCGATAGCAGCGGCGATGGGTGGCAACACGGTCTGCCCGACGTCCCCGGTCGCCATCGTCACGCCGAGTGCACTCCCGAGCCGGTCGGCATAGCGATTCGAGAGGAAGGTAATCCGTGCGATCGGGTACAGCGAGTGGCCAAGCCCCCAGACGGCAGTTGCGAGAAAGAGAACGACCGGCGACGCCGAGGTGACGACGGCACCGAGTGCGACGGCGACGATCAGCGTGCTCGCAGTCAGAAGCAGGCGCTCGTCGTACCTGTCCGCGAGCAGGCCACCCGGGAGCTGCCCGAGCGAACCGAACAGCCACAGCACCGTCACGAGCAGGCCAGCAACGGAGAGGCTCAGTCCGTAGGTATCCTGCAGGTACGGCAACACGACCGGATAGATCATCCGTGCCCCCACCAACAGCCCCCACGCGGTCGCAACCACGACGAGAGACGTCCCTTTGCCGCCAGCCCACAGCGCCTTCAGCTCGTCACCGACTGCCGTTCGAACGTTCATCGCGTTACGCGGGTATCGCCCCTGGCCGCCCTTAGGGGCTGGCTTGCCCGTCGTCCGTTTCCTGTTTCGACCCGGGGCCCGAAAGACTACGAGCGCGCCCTCGCCGTCCACGCAGCGGTGAGCGCAAGCGCCAGAAAGACACTCAACGTGACGACGAATCCGAACCCAGGCACAGAAGAAACGTCCCCTTCGGACGTGGCCTCGGCCTCCTCGCTTTCCGCGACTGTCAGTCTCTCGAGCGAGGAGACCTCCGCGGTAAAGTAGTAGGCAGCCCCCGTCTCGTCGGTCAGCGTCGTCTCTGACTCCTCCCACTCGCCGCCGTCGCTCTCGTAGAGCGCGACACGCTCGGGCTCGAGTCCCGCGTCCTCGAGTGTGGCGGCGTCGACACTGAAGCTAACTGTCGCCGTGACGGGCTGGGTAGTTGCTGCCGCGAGCGAGCCCAGCGACTCCCGATCGTCGGGAGCGGCGGGGAAGCCGTCCGGCTGGTCGTTCTCGAAAGTGACCGTCTCGGTCCCCTCGAGGTCGGTCACGTCGACGTGCTCGAACCGGACATCGTCGGTGGTGCCGTTGGTCGGCTGGAGTCGGGCGACGTCGTCGGGCGAGGGCGCTTCGACCGTCGCGGCGATGCCGTCGTCGGTCAAGCCGTAGGTCACGGTCGGCTCGTCACACGTGCCGGTTCGGATCGTCACCGGTTCGGAGAGCGATCCGAGTTCCGAGCGGACGGGGCTGGTCGCGTCACCGGACAGAACGTGCCACTCCTCGATCTCGCCGCCATCGTACCAGTCGGGATCGTAGAGGTCGTCGTCCTCGTAGTACTCGGCGTCCTCGTTGAACGCTGGGTGGACCGTCACCGCGAACGGATCGTTGAGACCGCCCTGGATCGCGCCGCCGCCGGTTCGACTCTCGATCCAGATCCAGTCGGCGCTGGCCCAGCCGTCGCCGCGGTCGAACTCGTCCATGTTAGTCGGACCGTCGTAGTCGTCGTTCTTGACTTCCCACTTGGCTTCGTGGGGGAGTCCGATGACGTCGAACGACGCGACGCCGCCGGTCGTGTTCCCGTCGACCCGATCGTGGACCATCACGAGGCTGATGCCGTCTGTCCCTTCGTGAAGGAAGAGGAGACTCGCGTTGTTCTCCTGAAGGTGTGTGGTGCCGTACGAGCTGTACAGCCGGTCGACCCCTTCGGGATGGGTCTCGTGGTTCCGATAGTCGTAGAACGAATCGACCGATTCAGCCGTCGATAGCGGCTCTATCTGCTGGCAGGCGTCGCCCTGCTCGACGACGTAAGCGTCTGGCGTCGCGTTCTCGTCGGACTGTGCGATAACCTGGCCGGCGACGCCCCCGACGCTCCCGAGAACCACGAGCGCGATGACGGCGGCCACGGCCGCCAGTCTCCGTTCGCGTCCGATCATGAGTCACCCCTCCCCCTGTCTCTCCCACTGCCCTTCGCCGTCGGCAAATCACGCCGGGGCGGCGTCGACGTCGCCAGTTCAGCCGCTTCGTCTCCAGGCGTCTCTCGAGTGCCCTCTGTGCCCTCGCCGTCGGACGCCTCGCCGGCCGACTCGAGCGTCTCGCAGAACGCTTCCGGCGATCCGATCCAGGCGTCCCGTTCTTCCGCTCGCTCGACGAGCCATCGGTAGAGGCGTCGGTATCCGGGAAACTCCCGTTCACTGAAAAAGCGCGGATGCCACAGGACCGTCATCACGGCGTCGTTCTCGGCAGCCTCGGTCAGCAATCGCTCGCAGGTCCGGCGAGCGGCCGCGAACTCGCGACCCGGGTCCGGTAGCGCCTGGTCCATGATCGTCAGCGGGAAGACGAGGAACTCGTCTCCGAACGGCTTTCGCGGCCGGTAGCCGTGGTAGAACCCACACGCAGTCGTCGACCCGAGGGTCGCGTCGTAGGCGAGTCCGATCGACCGGTAGTGTCGCCACGTCTCGGGCACCGACAGTCGGAGGTGATGTTGCCGCCCACCCGAAACCGACTGCCCGGTGACGCGCTCGAGAACCTGCTTCTCCTCGCGGAGCCGCGTTCGGTCGTCCCGGGTGTGATAGGAGCCGTGCAACCCGACCTCCCACCCGCCGTCCACAAGCCGTTCGACGACGTCGACGAGGTCGTCGTCGGTAAGGTCGTACCGACCGAGGTGTTGCACCCAGTTGGCCGGATCGAGCCAGTCGCGGAGCGGCCGATCGCTGAACAGATGCTGTTCGTTCAGGAAGTAAAACGCCGATCGAACGCCGAGGTCGTCCTCGAGTGCCACGATGTCCTCGAACTGCCAGTAGGGGTTGTCGTCGCCGAAGACGGTCCGGAGGTGGTACGCGGGACGCTCCTGGATCGCGTAGTACAGCCCACGAAGTCCTTTGTACGGCCGGTCGACGTCGTGGGTGAGACAGAGTGCAAACTCGGCGTCGTCGGGGAGGGCGTCGGCCTCGAGGGCGCGGGCGGAGCCACCAGTCATGGTCGTCCCCCATGTCGCTGACGGGAGCGGCAGCGATACGTCCTTTCGCGGCCGATCAACCGCCTCGCAATCGAGCGAAACCGGCGTTGAATCGATTCGGTCATCTCGTCTGTACACTCATCTGGAGCGACAGGATAGTAAATGAGGCCGTACTCACCGTCCCAGGGTTGTACCAGACTTCTCGCGCCGTTACGAATGCCCTACCTTCGGCTCGTCGACGGTCACTAGAACCCCCATAGCAGTGAGACTACCGCTCTGAGCCCCTTTCCGGGCCGGATAGCCGCATCCCACAGGCTCCCTGTTCTCACCGACGAGTCCGCCGCGCCATCCACCACTCGAGCGGGGTGACCGATCCGAAGCCACGGTTCGGCCGTTGGCACGGCTTCACCAGCGAACCGCCAGAACGTCCGTTGACCATCCCCGTTCTCCGTCCGTCGAACGGATCGAAGCAAGATCGAGTTCGGTAGCGGCCTGTAACGGTGTTTCTGGCCGGTGAACGACCGGAGCTGCGGTGCGAAGTCGCCGCCGAATCGGCGTTTTCTCACCCAGAAAAACCGGACCGTTTTTGATACTACTACCGGAACGACCCGGTACCAGTGAGTGAGGAGACGGATCTGTCGACGGTGCTTGCCGTCCTCGACGACGAGTACGCCCGGGAGATCCTCACCTATACGAGCGTCGAACCCATGTCTGCCAGTACCCTGAGCGAACGGTGTGACGCGTCTTTACCGACGATTTATCGCCGTCTCGACCGCCTCGAGGAGTGTCGCCTCGTCACAGAAGAGACGGAACTCGCCACCGACGGCAACCACTACAGCGTCTACAGCGCGAACCTCGAACGACTCGAGTTGACCCTCGAAGACGGCACGTTCGACCTCGAGCTCTCGTATCGCGAGGAAGACGTCGCGGACAAGTTCACCCGAATGTGGGAGGGGATGCGATGAGCGACGTCGTCAGGATCGGCGAGGCGTCGCCGTTCGAGTTGCTGACTGTGGCGAGTCTCTTTCTCGTTGCACTTCTCGGGACGATCATCGCCTACCAGGCCTATCGCGGTTACCGTCGCAACGACGCGCGGTCGATGTTCTATCTCGCCATCGGACTGCTTTTGCTCACGCTCTGTCCGTTTCTCGTGAACGTAACGATCAACACGTTTACCGGCGCACAACAGGTCGTGACGGTCTTTTTCGAGAACGTGAGCCGTCTGTTGGGACTGGTCGCGATCACCTACTCGCTGTACGGACACCACTGATCGGACAGCGGCTTCTGGGGATCAAAACGTGTGCTGGCGCGGATAGGGCCGAAGCGACGTGGAAGGGGGATCGAACGGCGAACGTGACGCCACAGGGCGAGATGGCGTCACGCGAACGATCGCCGATCGACTGGCGGTCGGGAAACGGGGGGATCACTCGGGAGTGGGAGCCGGGGCCTGTGACCACCCCGGTTTCAGTTACGACGGGGTCCATATTAGTGGTCAGAGGGGATTTTCTGGGTCGGAAAACGCGTGTAACATTCGGTCAACGAGAGCGTGACGCGATTTACTCGCCTCTCCCGGTGACTCCGGGCGGGAGCCCCGGTAGTCGGCGACGGATCGGTCCCCAGGCACGCGGGCCCGTGACGCCGGGAACGACGAGGCCGACCGTTCGGAGTCCGACCGAACCGCGGTTCGGTCGCCGACCCAGAAGCCCATCGCGCCCGCCGCGAGGGGATGCTGCCGTACCGGCCGGCGCTGACGCCGACACGGGACATGGGTGCGATCCCCGAGTGCTTCCGCTCGTATCAGGGCGTCCACCGAAGCCGTCACCCCAAGCACTCGTTTGCCGCGTGAGGTGGCGACGCCGAGTTCGTCACCGAGGACTACTCCTACGACGACTCGCTCGGCGAAGCGTCGCCGCTGGCCCGGATCTACAAGTTGAGCATGACGAGTGCCTCGGGGTCGGACGGAAGACGTGTCTTCCGTGATGACGAGACGCTTCGCGTCTCGAGCCACTTGGCCCCGAGGTACGTCACAGGACGCCCGCTGCAGATTCGTTCCTGAATGCGGCGCGCCCCTCGGTACTGTCGTGTTTACTTTCTCGAACAACGACTGGTCGAAACACAAGTATATAAGCATCCGTCACCCGGTCTATAGAGTTTTGTTCCAGGAATCCGTACACCTCCTATGTACCAATCGAGACCATCCCGGAAACGGCCTGGCAGATCCCTCTCGCCGACGGAACACTCGCTCCGTCGCCGACTCGACACTCTCGAGCGAGAACAGCAACTCCTCCGCAACACGCTGTCCGGAGTCGCCCAGGAACAGGGCGTCTCGGTCGCTGGCGAGTGTGGCAAGTGTAATCGGTCGTATCTGCTTATTTCCCAAGGGCGTATGCACTGTCCCACGTGTGGATACGGTCGATCGATCTAGTACCGTCCCAACCGTCGACTGACGGGCCGAATCGAGCCACACCGCCAGATTCGGCCCCGCAGTGCAGGCTTGGCCCGCCACTAACGCCGGTCCTCGAGCAGTCGCTTCAACCGGTCGAGTTCGGCGAGTGCCTCGACCGGTGTCATGTGGGCGACCTCGAGTGCTTGGAGTTCGGCCGCGACGTCGGACGAAAGCCCCGGTGCGTCCGAGGTGGACTGTCGAGGCGCAGTTTGTTCCCCACCGTCTGCGGTTGCCGAAGTCGTGGGCTTCGGCGTCGCCTCCGCTGGTGAGTCGGAGTCGTCCGGTCGTTCGTCGGCCGTTTCGGCTACCAGTTCCCGCGAGCGGGCGACTACCGGTTCGGGAACGCCCGCGGCCGTCGCGACCTCGACGCCGTATGATCCCGTCGCCGCGCCGGGTGCGACCTCGTGGTGGAAGACTACTTCGCCGTCTTCCTGGTCGACCTCGAAGTGGAGCGTGAACGCGTCCTCGAGGTCCTCGGCGACCTCGGTCAGAGGGTGGTGGTGGGTCGCAAACAGCGTCGTCGCGCCGACCTCGTCGTGGAGGTGTTCGGTCATCGCCTGGGCGATGGCGAGTCCGTCCGCGGTCGAAGTACCACGACCGACCTCGTCTAACAGGACCAGCGAGCGGTCGTCGGCCTCCCGCAGAATGGTCGCGAGTTCGTCCATCTCGACCATGAACGTCGACCGGCCGCCGGCGATGTCGTCGCTCGCGCCGACTCGGGTGAAGATGCGATCGACGGGCGTCAGCCGTGCCGACCTCGCCGGCACGAAACTGCCGACCTGTGCCAGCAGGACGATCTGGGCCACCTGTCGCATGTAGGTCGACTTTCCCGACATGTTGGGGCCTGTAATCACTGCCAGCCGTCTGTCGCCCGCGAACCGAGCGTCGTTGGGAACGAACGACTCCTGAGTCCGCTCGACGACCGGGTGGCGACCACCTTCGATCTCGACCTCGAGGTCGTCGCCGCGCTCGAGTAACTCCGGCCGACAGTAGTCGTACTGAGCGGCGACGGTGGCAAGCGAGACGAGCGCATCGACGGTTGCGAGCGCATCGGCAAGGGCCTGAACGCGTTCGACCTCGTTGGCGACCGTCTTGCGGACCTCGCGGAACAGTTCGTACTCGAGTTCGTCCGCGCGCTCTTCGGCACCGACGATCTCGTCCTCGCGCTCTTTGAGTGCCGGCGTGGCGAACCGCTCGGAGTTTTTCAACGTCTGGCGGCGCTGATAGTCGTCGGGCACCGAGTCGAGGTTCGGATTGGTCACTTCGATGTAGTAGCCATGCACCGAGTTGTAGCCGACCTTCAGGGAGTCGATACCGGTGCGCTCGCGTTCCCGTTCCTCTAAGTCGTCGATCCACTGTTTCCCATCGCGGGCTGTCTGCCGGAGGGCGTCCAGATTCTCGTCGTACCCCTCGGCGACGATCCCGCCCTCGGTGATCTCGATCGGCGGGTCCTCGACGATCGAATCCTCGATCAACTCGCGGATGTCCGCGAGCGGATCGAGATCGGCGTGGAGTTGCTGGAGTCGATCGCACTCGCTGCCCGCGAGGTGAGCCCGCACGTCCGGCACGACGGCAAGCGTCGCCCGAAGCGAGCACAGATCCCTGGCATTTGCCCGCTCCCGGGAGATCCGACCGATCAGTCGCTCGAGGTCGTACACGTCCCACAAGAGGTCCTGCAATTTTTCGCGGGCCCGAACCGACCGCTGGAGTTCTTCGACCGCGTCGAGTCGCGCTTCGATCCGGGCAGGCTCGAGCAGCGGTCGGCGAATCCAGTCTCGCAGTTTTCGACCGCCCAGCGCGCTCGAGGTCTCGTCCAGAACCCCGACGAGCGTCGCTTCGTCCCGGCCGTGGACGGCACGCGGTTCGAACAGTTCGAGACTCCGGAGGGCGACGGCGTCCAGCAGCAGGTACTCCCGTGGATCGTACCGCGTGAGGTGGGTGATGTACTCGAGGCGGGCGCTCTCGTCGTCGGCCTCGAGTTCGGCCTCGCTCTCGCTGCCGCGAGCGTACTCGGCGTACTCGAGCAAGGCCCCACAGGCCCGAATTTCGGCGTCGGTCGCGAGCAACGCATCGGGATTCCGGAAGTACGCCGAGACCGTCTCAACCGCTCGCTCGCGCTCGAAGACGGCCTCGTCGAACGGCGTCTCCATGCAGTCGTCGGGGAAAACGCCCGTCGGTGCGCCGGGGCCGACGACTGCCTCTGCAGGGTCGAACCGGCTCACCTCGTCGGCGATGGCCTTGCTCGAGGTCGAACTCGTCGCGAGGAAGTCGCCGGTCGAGACATCGAGTAAGGCGAGCGCGACCTCCTCGCCGCTGCAAGCGACCGCCGCGACGAAGTTGTTGTCGTCGCCGGCAAGCAGTTCGTCCTCGGTGAGCGTCCCCGGCGTGATGACCCGCGTCACAGCCCGGTCGACGACGCCCGACGACTCGCCGGGCTCCTCGACCTGGTCGGCGACCGCGACCCGGTAGCCCGCCTCGAGCAGTTCCTCGATGTAGGACTCGGCGTTGTCGATCGGAATACCAGTCATCGGGTACTCGCCGGTCGAATCCTCGCGGCTGGTCAGCGTCACCTCGAGCAGTCGCGCGGTGCGTTCGGCCGCACCGCAGAAGGTCTCGTAGAAGTCGCCGACCTGGAAGAGAACGAGCGCGTCGTCGTATCGGTCACAGAGGTCGTGGTACTGAGCCATCATGGGCGTCAGCTCGTCGCGTTTCTCAGCCATCGCTTCGGGAGGGCCAAGCGCCGGGTCCATACCTACGGGTCGGCCGCCGAACGCGGAAATAGCTTGCTGGTCGTTGCCCATCAATCCGTCTCGAAGTACAGGTCGGCGTGGGCGGCACAGCCGGGATTGAACGCCACGTTACACGACGGACAGCGATAGTCAGCTTCGCGGTACGCCGGCACTGTGAGCTCGGTCCGGCAGACACCACAGAGCACTGTGGGTTCGTCGAATCGCGCTCTGGGCCACGGTACGGCGTCGTGGTCGGCGATCTCTTCGTGACAGCGAAAGCACGGCCAGTACGTCTCACAGCAGGCGAACTTGAACGCAACGACGTCGCGGTCTGTGTGGTAGTGAGCACACCGGGTGTCGGGGTCGACGTCGACGCCGCGGACGGAATGGTCGAACTCGGACACGGGATCGCTTCGACCGAGGCGTTGCTCTCCCTTCGACGTATCGGTCCGAAACCACCGCGTCCATCGGCCACACCCGAGTGGCTACCACTCGGTGGTTTCACTCCAAAATAGACGTATGCGTATCACTCAGCCGAACAACTCGTCATGCGGCGTCTCGTATCGATTGCTAATGTGCTTTAGTAACTTTCCTATACACTTTGGGACTAGTATTTTCATCTGGAAGTCACACGACCCGACATGGGCAGACACGACCACAACGGCACTCCCGGGGACGCAGTCGTTCGCGCCGAGCAACACGAGTCGGAGTCCCGACTCCAGACGATACTGCGGGCGGTAGCCATCGAAAAGAACGTTTCTGTCGGCGAGTTGTCGTCGCTGTACGAGCAGATCGATCCGGAAGCGATGGTGGAACTGCTCGATCGTGCGGAGAGGCGGAACGTGGAGACGACCATCGAGTTTACGTTCGAAGGCCGTCGAGTCGCCGTCTCACAGGACGGAACCGTCCGTATCCGTCGGCTGACGTGACCGTCAGCCCACGGAAAAGAGAGCGCGCCGGAACCGCGGACCACTACGGCCGGGAGCGACCGCGAACGACTCTCCCTGTCACTCGAACGCGGCCGTGTCGCCGCGACGGTACCGATCGAGTCGCCGGTAGCCGTGGACGGTCGCGTCCTCGTCGAGTTCGATCTCGTAACGGCCGATAATGTCCTGAGTGTCGGGGACCGCCCGGCGTTCGACGACCTCGACGATCGCTCGCCAGCCGTCGTCGGTCGGCGCGATTTCACTCACAGCGTCGAACTCCCGACCGATGAGATCGCTCGCCGTCGACTGAACCGTCCGTCGAACGGCGAGGACACCCTCGATCTCCTCGTGTTCGACGTCGACATCGGCGTCGATCGACGCCGGATCTGTCTTCCTCTCGGCAGTCATGTCGGCACCGAGGTCGCGACTTCGGGTCTCCTCCGTGCTTTGCTCTGTCTGTTCTTCCTGTCCGTCTTCGACTGTCTGACTGTCGCTCACGGTTGGATCACTCTCGTCGTGTTGGTAGCAAAAACCGTCGTCCCCGGCGGGACGCGAGCAGCGCTCGCCGTCCTCAGTAACTGCCTTACACTGCCCGCTCGATCTGGTGTCGGCTTCGGCCATTGGTCCGGCTTCGGTGTGTCCGCTGGTACTCTATATCGATTCGTCGATTTCCGCCCGCAGGTCGTCGACGTCGTCTGCACCCTCGCCGGCGATCTTCGGCGCGAGGACATCAGTGAACACCGCCGCCAGCAACTCGTCGTCGTCCTGGCCGTCGAAGACCGCCACCCCCTTCGCGGCCGTGATCGCTGCCCGTGTCCCGACGATGACCGCGAGTTCGTCGCGCAATGCACGCGTCGCGTCCACGACCCTCTCGATCCGTTCGTCGGGCAGGTCGACGTGTGCCTTGACGATCTCGAATTCGGTCTCCTCGTCGTAGTAGTCCACCTGAACACCGACGAACCGATCGAGTAACGCGTCCTGCTGCGTGTGGACGCCAGCGTACTCGACGTCGTTCGAAGTGACGATCGCCCGGAACTCGGGGTGGACATCGACCGTCCGATCCCCGCCGCGCTTGCCCGGCCGCTCTAAGACCCCCTCCTCGAACACCGACAGCAAGACGTTGTGTGCGGCCGGGTCGGACCGAGCGAACTCGTTGTAGACGAGCGTTGCACCCTCGCGGACCGCGACCGAGAGTGGATTGTCGACCCATCGCTCGCGGACGATCTCGGTCTGTTTGGTGACGCCGCCGACGAACCGGTCGTCCTCCTTGTAGCGTTCCCCGCCGGCGTGGTCGCCGACGAGTGCCGCAGTGTCGACTGCGTCGTCGCCGTTGAGC
Organism: Natronobacterium gregoryi SP2; assembly: GCF_000230715.2. Classification (GTDB taxonomy): domain Archaea; phylum Halobacteriota; class Halobacteria; order Halobacteriales; family Natrialbaceae; genus Natronobacterium; species Natronobacterium gregoryi. The sequence continues at coordinate 3,017,754 of NC_019792.1, read as the reverse complement.
CAGACGACCGGTCGGCCGCGTTCGGCCGCGGCCGAGAGCGCGAGCGCGGTCTTCCCACAGCCCGTCGGCCCGATCAGGTGGACCGGCTGGTCGGCCTCGAGCCAGCCCGTAATCCGTCCCCGAAGCGACTGGACGGCGTCGGTTTCGACGAACGGCTCCGGGACGACCTCTTCCGGGTCGGACAGCGGGCTATCACCGTTTCGCTCGCCTGCACTCGAGGCTTTGCGTGCGAGGGCTTTCTTTGCCTTGCGACTCTCCTTGCGAGAGCGGTCGCTTCTGATCTTCCGACCGCGGACCGTGCGCTTTCGCGAGGCGTCGTCGGCCATCTATTCTGTGGCAGACTGTGGCGACGATTCGGGTCGTGGTTCGACCTCGAGCTCTTCGAGATCCTCGAGATCGCCCTCTGCAGTGGCCTGCTCAATTTTTGCGATCTCCTCCGCGTAGTGCAGGAAGGTGTCGACGGACGCGACGACGACGCGTGCCTCGATCGTCAGGAGCTCGATTCCGACAACGGATACCCGTGCCCAGACGTCGATGACGACGCCCTTGTCGAGAATCCGGTCGAGTACTTCGGCGAGACTCGAGGAGTCGGGTCTTCGCTGTGGTTGTGCCATAGACGTGCGTGCGTTCAGGGCCGCTGCGTAATTCGGCTGGCACTGCGACTGCAAGCCTGCTGGGCCGAGGGCAAAGCGGGATCGACGCCGGGTAAAGAGCTCGTTAGGGCGGGCCACGCCTGCACTGCTGTGTCGAACCCGGTCGTGTCGCCCGGGTCGACTCGTCGGTCTTTTCGCTGCGACTGTGGACTGGCGGCCGGCGGAACCGCGTTCGAGACTGCGCTGTTCGAGACCGTCCGATCCGTCTGATCGCGCTCGTTGCGCTCGTCCTCCCGGGCTGGCTCCCGATCCCGAGCGAGCCGATCGGCGGCGGGCTCTACGAGACCGTCCGTGGCTCTGATACGGAAGGCTGTCCCGATGTCCCGGCGCGACCGCGAGTACTCCTGCGGTCGCGCCGGAACTGACTGACAGCAACCCGTATGAGGCGGTAAACGAACAGTGACGCTTCGATCTCGAGAGCGGAGACTGCGACTGCAAGCACCACGATAACGCGTCGCGGAACCGAATCTCGTCTGACGAGTTCCCGAGTACCGTCGGGTGACCCGTCCATCCAGACGGTCGAGACTCGAGACCGATTCCCATGACACTCCCACGAGTTCGAACGAGACGGTCGTGCCGTCGCTGGAACTGGAGCGTGATTCACCGATGAACAACCGCTACGTCTACGGTATCGTCGACGGCGACCCGATCGAATTCGAGACCGACGCCGTCGGCGGTGCCGACCGGGTCTACACGATCTCTCACCGGCGGCTCGGAGCCGTCGTCTCGGACATCGACACGACCGATCCCGAGGAGACCGACGAGGATGCAAAACGCCACGACGAGGTGTTGCGAGAGATCATGGATCACGATGGTGGGACCGCCATCGTCCCGATGCAGTTCGGGATGGCCTTCGAGAGTGACCGAACCCTGAAGAACGTACTCAGGGGCGCGCGACCGGCGTTCAGGCGTGCGATGAGCGACATCGAGGGTCGAGTCGAACTCGGACTCAAAGTGGTCCGCGACGAAGACGCCGACGTCGATACCGAGTCGGTCGAGAAAGGTGTCGCCGACGCACTCGAATCGATCGCAGCCCAGTCGGTCCCGAACGACCTGTTCAGCGATCGACTCGTGATGAACCGCTCGTACCTCGTCGACCGCGACGTCCGCGAGGCGTTCGACGAGGCCGTCGCGGATCTCGAAGAACGGTACGACGACCTGACGTTTCGGTACACGGGACCGTTCGCACCGTACAGTTTCGTCGACGTCGCAATCGGGGCGCAACGCTAACCATGTTCGTGCTGGACGACCTCCTGTTTCGGCCGTTCGTCGGCATCGTCGATGCGTTACACACGGTGGCGCTCGACGAACTGTACGACGTCGACGCCCTCCAGGACGAACTCAAGGAGAACCAGTTGCTGTACGAACTCGGCGAACGCTCCGAAGCGGAGTACCGCGAGCGAAAAGACGAACTCGAGGCAGAACTCGAGGTCGCCCGCGACGTCCACGAGCGACTCTCGAGCGGACGCGTGGAGGTGAAAACCTAAATGATCGACGACGACAGGCCGGACGACGGCGAACCGCCGGACGAGCAGCCCGAAACGGAGCCAGGGGAGCGCCACGACTGGCTCTCGAGTCTGTTGTCGGCGCTCGAGACGCTCGAACGACGAGGGTCGGCTTCGGGGCGGCGAGCGACCGACAGAACCGTCCTCGATTACGACATCTCGGTTCGCTCGAGCGAGGACGATCTGAACGGTGACTCGCGGTTCGAGGGTGACCCGCTCTCGGGGGGATTCGACGACAGATCCGGTGATTCGGCTCCCGACCGTGACAGACCGCGGCGCCGGCGGTCAGCACATCCCTCCCGGTCCGGTCGCGTGACGACTCGCCAGTACGACGACGAGTTGCTCGTCACGGCCGACGTCTCGGGGACCAACCCCGACGACGTGACCGTCGGCTTCGACGATTCGGCGCTCGTCGTTGCCCTCTCGGGCCGCGAACTCGATCGAGTCGAGGTGCCCTGGGAGCGACGAGACGCCGAGGCGACAGTTAAAAACGGCGTTCTGACGGTCGTGATCGAGCCCGAATCGGACGGCGAGACGGTTTCCGACCAGTGGGAGGACGACGATGCGTAGCGAGCAAGCGAGCGACGAGAGCTTCGGCGAGTTGCTCGACCGAGCAGAAGACTGCCTCGAGAACGTCGACGACTGCCTTGGCGGCGTCGACGACATCGCCAACCTCGAACCGGCGACGATCGAGTCGGTAAGCGGCGACCTCGAGACGCTTGCGACCGTCGCTACCGAGACCGAGGAGCTGATCGATGCGCTCGACGTGAACGAACTCCCGGAGGCGGTCGACGCCGACGAACTGCTCGCGGCGATCGAGGTGGGCGAGATTCCGGATGTCCTGGCGGACGAGGACACCGGTGCCAGTGATCTCGTCGATTTCACGCAACTGTTCCGCGCGATCGACCTTCTCGAGGCCTGGGATGCGACGGACCTGGCCTCGATCTGGGAGGAGAAACGGGAACTCGAAGACGCCGTCGATGCCGTCGCCGACGAGGGCGAGGACGCGAGTGTGCTCGAGGAGGCTGCCGCGTCGGTAGCTGACGAGGACGAGGGGCTAATCGGGGGCGACGACGGGCTACTCGGCGGCGAGGGCGAGATGCTCGAGGACACAGAGCCTGTCGAGGCTCTTGGCGACGTCGACGTCATGGAAGATCCGGAGGCCTACCAGGTGGCGATCCAGCAGCGGGCGATGGCGGGCATCGACGCGTTCCGGTGGGCGTTGCTCGAGACCCACGAGACGTTCGAACGTCTCGTCGAGTACAACCGCGAGCGGATGCGATGCCGGGAGACGAGTCCGAGTTCGCGTAATCCGACGGCGGCCTCGACGATGCCGACCGAGCGGGCCGCCGTCGGCAGCGGCGTCAAACACGCGACGGTACCACAGGACGTGCACCTTTCGACTGCACCCAGCCGGACGCGTATCTACGGCCAGCGGTTCGAGCGTGAACGGGAGAACCGGCGGGGGAAGAACGTCGAACGGGAAAAACGGAGGAGTGAGAATGACTGATCCACCACACCATCGACGAGCCGGAGTGGGCCAGCCAGACGCACCGACAGCGACGAGCCAGGGAGGTGATCCTCGTGCCTGACGACTTCCAGCCGAGCCGTCAGAAGACCGACCTCGCGGAAGTCGTCGAGATGCTACTCGACAAGGGGATCGTCATCAACGCCGACATCGCCGTCTCGATCGGCGACACCCAGCTACTCGGCGTCCAGGTTCGAGCAGCCATCGCCTCCTTCGAGACCGCGGCGAAGTACGGCCTCGAGTTCCCCGAGGGAACCGACATGCGTCGCGTCGCCGAGGCGGTCGGCGAGCCCGAACTGGCGGAGATGGATCGACCCAATCCCGTGATCGATCCGACGCGAGGAGTCAACGTGACGCCGGACGAACGGTACGTCGACGAGGAACGGCTCGAGAACGAGGAAAGCGAGGTGGTCGAGGAAAGCAACACGGGCGGCGACGGAGGCGACGGCACCGTCACGACGCCGGACCGCGGCACCGAGCGCCTCGGTGCGTGTCCAGACCCGGAGCGACCCACGAGTGGCGGGTTCGACCTGATCAGTGACGACGAAGGCGAGGTGGACGGTGCGGGCGAGGCGACCGCCGGGAGCGACGAAGCAGAACAGCACGACGAACAGCCGGCCACGCAAACGGAGGAGAACTGACGTGACGCAGATCGATGTCGGCGACGGAGAGGACGCCCGCCAGGGACTGATGACGCTCGTCGTCACCGTCGTCGAACTCCTCGTCGACGCTCTGGAGCGCGAAGCAGTCCGTCGCATGGAGTCGGAAAACCTCGCCGACGAAGAGATCGAGCGGCTGGGGGGGCAACTGGCGACGATCGAGGCCGAGATCGAGCAACTTAAACGCGACGAAGGGATCGAAGACGGCGTCGAAGACCTGCGAGACGATCTCGACGGACTGGTCGACGACGCGATCCAGCAACTCCACGACGAACCCAGAACCGTCCAGTCTCACGAGCCAGGTTACTCCGTGTTCGGAGGTGACGAGCAGTGAGTTCCGACGAACCGAGCGATGCCGATCCGACCGCGGACCCAGGCCCCGACGCCCCCCCAGAAATCGACGACGGACGATACCTCTACTGCATCGTCCAGGCCGACGAGGACGTCACCCTCGAGACGACGGGTGTCGACGGCGAACCAGTCTCGGTCGTCCTCGCAGACGGAATCGGCGCGGTCGTCCACACCTGCGACGGTATCTACGACTCCGCAGACCTCGCACAGGTCAGGCGCTGGCTCGTTCGACACCAGACCGTCGTCGACGAGGCCGGCGAGGCGTTCGGGACGCCGGTCCCGTTCCAGTTCGACACCATTCTCCGTGGCGACAACGAGGGCGTCCGCGAGTGGCTTCGCGAGGAGGCAGACACCCTCGAGCGCGCCCTCTCGGAACTCGAGAGCCACTGGGAGTACCGCGTCGAGGTCGTCGAGATCGACCCCATCGACGAGGCAGAGTTGATCGAACGCGACGACCGCCTGCGGGAACTCGAGGCGAAGATCGATAACTCCGGAGAGGGAGCGGCGTTCCTGCTCGAGAAGCAGTTCGACCAACGCCTCTCGGAACTGCAGGCGGCCCGCCGGGAGTCGCTGACCGCCGACCTCAAGGACCGTCTCGGCGAGGAGACACGGGAGGTCCACGCTCTCGAGCGGTCCCCGGCCGCGGCGCTGGACGACGACGTGGTCGACGCCGGCGACGACGGGGAGACACTCTGTCGGTTTACCCTGCTCGCCCACGAGGACGACGAGGAAGCCGTTGGGTCGGTGCTCGACGACGTAGCGACACACGACGGCCTCGAGGTTCGGTTTACGGGGCCGTGGCCGCCGTACACGTTCGCGCCGGAATTAGGTGGTGACGGGAGAGAGAATCGGCCCGACGACACGGCAGTGGACCGACGATGAGGCCGAGAAAAGACGACGAGGTACTCGTCGACGTGATCGATGTCTTGCTGAGAGACGGTGCCGTACTCCGGGCAGACATCATCGTTTCGATCGCCGAGATCCCGCTGGTCGGAATCAAACTCACCGCGGCGATCGCGGGGATGGAAACGATGACCGAGTACGGACTCTTCCAGCGGTGGGACACTCGCCGTCGGCAGGCTGCACTGGCCAGTTCGGCGGACGAGGAATCGGCCGACTCTCTCGAGAACGCGAACGTACGGTCGGGCGAGCAGAGGTAGGGCCGAAACTGGCAGTCTGAACTGTCGCGACGAACCCACTGTAGCTCCTGTTCGGTACGGTGTCTGCGAGAGTTCTATCGCCCCATTCCAGGGGCTAGCTGTCAGGCGAACTTCGGCCGTTCTTTCGTCCGTTCGACCTCGCCGGTGATTGTCTCTTCGTCGCGGTCTTCGTCGTAAACGTACTGGCCAGTCGATCCACAGAGCGTACACTCGTAGGACTCCGAAATTTCGTTTATCATCTCGCCGTCCTCGAAGTAGACGCGGCTCTGGGTTATCTGCAAGAACTGGGGCGTCTCACAGTTAGAGCAGGTGATCATACCCGATCCGTAGACTGCACCAGTTGTAGTTATCCGGCTTGTAACCGGCCGGTAGACCGATACAACCTCTGTATTACTGGGTTCCGTCGATGGCGACTATGTGTGTGCCGTAGTCACACGATAGTGCCAGATCCGGCTCGGTCTCGAGACGCGGTAATAGCTTACTACCACCCGACAGCGTGGCCGTTTTTCGCTCGTCCGCGAGTCGATAACGGACCACCAAACAGGTTTCAGCCGAGTCGAGAACGGAGTATTATCGGCTTTCGAGCAGGACGGTTCGAGGGCCGGCCGTGACTCGACGCTTTCGACCCCGTGTCGAAAGTACACACGACCGTGTCGGGTTCGGTCTCGTCCGCCGACCGACGGCTGTATCGAACTCTTGCTGTCTTTCACGCCGGTTTCGTGAGCAGACCGGCGCGCCGATCGGTGGGTGCAGGTGGGGTTTCGGGTACGGATTCCGCCGATCGCGTCCACAGTGGCGCTAGCATCGGCCTATATCGTGGTTACACCGACCCTGTCGAGGGTGTGTGGAGACTACGGCTGAACAACCGAATTCATAACAAAGGGAGAGGCCTGCCTTGCTCTGCGTGCGGGGATGGAACGCCCCGTCGGGTATACGCTCGGCCCAATCACGACGCGCTGACCAGCCGATTGCGTGCGTTCGTGCCCGGAGCTCGGAAGTGGACTCGCCCCCGCTTCGAGTACGCTCATGTCTCTCATGCCAGGGCGGGCTCCCGCCCCCGCCCGGGTTTCAGAACTGCGTGCCGGCCGTCTCCAGTCGCTCCGGCAGGCGTACTAGTCGCTCCACGGTTCGTGTTTTCGTCCCTTGCACAGCGACCGGTCTCGTGTGAATCCGTCAACGCGTCGAGCCACACGTTTGAGGTGTTCCCAGCCGAACGGAGGAGTATGAAAGCCGATCGGTTCACGACGTACGGGCTCTATCTCTCGCAATCAGTACACGAGGCACTCGGTGCGTTGCTCTACGAGGAGGCCGGTGTCGTCGATCTCGAGACGTACTTCGATCCGTCCGAATCGGCGATTCCGGCGGGCGACCCCGGTGCTGAAGCGACACACGAGACCGTTTCGGCCGTCGTCTCGGAGTTTGCGACGCTGTACGACGCGGCCGACTTTGTGGCCGCCGAGGCAGTCGACCACGACGCGTTCGTGCTCACGCATCTCGCGGCCGAACCAGAGACGGTCGCAAGCGCTCGAGAGCGGTTCGAAGCCGCTGCGACGCTCCAAGAAACAGACCTGCGGACGGTCCACACTGCCGTACTCGAGGCGTGGCTCTCGATGGACGGTCGGGCGTGACCGGAGTCGATTCCGGGTGGCGAGCCACTCGAACGGCCCGCGTGCAGTACTCGGGAGACATCGGGACGGCTCCGTCGTCACGGAGACGGCATCGGCCACAATGATAATGTGCCGGTAGACGGCCACGTAGCAGTATATGCGACGTAGCGACGCCCCTTCCGGTGATGGGGAATGGTAGTCGACTCGAGTGGGGACGCCGGGCCAGGTCGGCGCGGACTGTTGCGAGCGATCGGGGCGAGTGTCGGCGTGACGGTCGGGGTGGCAGGCGTCGGCGTCGCCGCGGGCGATCCTGGCGAGCGCGTATCGGTGACGTTCGAGGCCCAGAAATCTGCAGGCGACGCGGTCACCGTCGCGACGGTAGTGACCGAGGTGGACGTCGTCGTCACCGTCGGTCACGAGTCGCGGGGCGAACTCGGCCGAACGGTGGTCGACGCGGACACGCTCGTCGAAGATCTCGAGGTAGCGCTCGCCGAGCCAATCGGTGTGGTCACGGAACTGGACCTCGAGGTTAGCGTCTACGAACGCGACTCGGGGACCGTCGTCGCCCGTGACACTGGCACTGTCGCGTTCGACGGCAGCGTCGAGGTGGTCGACGGTCTCGAAGAGCACCTCGTCGCGGCCGACCCGGACGCGGGCTTTCAGTATCCGTACTATCTCTACGCACCGGCTCGGCTCGCCGACGCGAAGGCGACGCCGATGCTCGTCGAACCGAACGACACGGGAACGGCCACCGACGAGTTCGACCGACATCTCGAGGCAGCCGAGCGAACGCTCGAGGACGGGATCGGCCGCGAGATCGCGGACGCGCTGTCGAGCCCGTTTCTCGTCCCAGTGTTCCCGCGACCGCAGGAGAACCTCGTCGGCAGCGACCATCACGTCCATCAGTTAGACGAGGCGACGATGGCGATCGACGACGGCGACCTCGAGCGGGTCGACCGCCAGTTGCTCGCGATGGTCGACGATGCACGGCGTCGGCTCGCGGAACGTGGCTATCCCGTCGACGACAGGATCATACTGAACGGCTTCTCGGCTGCGGGCACTTTCGTCGATCGCTTCGCCGCGCTCCACCCCGAGGAGGTCCAGTCGATCACGGCCGGCGGCCTCGACGGGACGGTGATCCTCCCGATCGAGGGGGCGAAGGGCCACCGGCTAAAGTACCCCGTCGGCGTGGCCAACTTCGAAGAACTGACGGGTGAGGCGTTCGACCTCGAGGCGTTTCGCGAGGTCGATCGCTTCCTGTACGTGGGCAAACACGACGACAGCGACGCGATCGCGTCCAGTGGCCCCTGGACCGACGACGAGCGACGTGAGACCGCGCTCGAGGTTTACGGTCACGACGCCCAGCGCGAGCGGTTCCCGTTCTGCAAGGCCGTCTACGACGACGTCGGGGTCGACGCCGTCTTCCGAAACTACGAGGACACGGCGCAGACGCCTCAGCCGGCCAGAGCGGACCTCGTCGAGTTCCACGAGCGGAGTCTGGCGGGAGACGACGTCGACGAGCTCCGGGCGGACCTGGGCGGTAACGTCCCGAATCTCCACGCTTACGTCGACTACGAGCCACGCGAACCGGCCGTCGGCGAGCAGGTCGCTTTCGACGCGACCCGGTCTGCCGTCTGGGACCGCGACCTCGTCGCGTTCGAGTGGGAGTTTGGCGACGAGACGGCGACCGGCGACCTCGTGACACACACGTTCGAGAAACGGGGCGGGCACAACGTCCGGCTGATCGTAACCGACGACGCCGGCGAGACCTACGAGGACGTGGTACAGATCCGCGTCGGGTCCAACCCCGCCGATAAAAAACCCGGGTTCGGTCTCGCAAGCGGAATCGCCGCGCTTGGGGGAGTCGGTTATCTCCTCCAGTGGCGACTCACTCGAGGGTCTGACGGCTGAGACGGTTTGCTGTACCGAACTATCGGTGCGACCGCGCGCTCCTGCGGTCGCGCCGGAAATGACGTACAGCATCCGTCTCACGAGAAGGTAGAAGTATGCGCTTGTATCCTTATCAGACCGATTCGAACAGCGCCATGATCGCACCGCCGCCGCCGACGCTCATACCGACCATCCCGCTGTTTACGTCGTCGGTCTCGAGTTGGGAGGCGAGACTCGTCGTGAGCATCCCCCCCGAGCCGCCGATCGGGTGGCCAAAGGCGACCGCGCCGCCGAGCGGATTCACGTTCTCGCGTGGGATGCCGAGCCGTTCCATCACGTACACCGACTGTGCCGCGAACGCCTCGTTGATCCAGAAGGCGTCGACATCTCCGATCGCGAGTTCGTTGCGCTCGAGCAGCGTTTCGACGACATCGCCGACGGCCTCGTTGAACTCGTCGGGGTCGCGGTAGACGAGGTCGTAGTCGACCAGCCGGGCCATCGTCTCGAGGCCGCGTTCCTCGGCTACACCTTCGTCGGCCAGCAGCACTGTCCCCGCACCGTCGCTGAGTTTCGACGCGCTCCCGGGGGTGATGGTTCCGTCTTCGCGGAACGAGGGCGGCAGCTCGGCTAGATCCTCGAGCGTCGAGTCAGGGCGGGGGCCTTCGTCGCGGTCGACGACCTTGCCGTCGGTTTCGACAGGAACGATCTCCTCGTCGAACGCTCCCGACTCGATGGCCTCGGCGGCCCGCTGGTGACTCTCGAGCGCGTACTCGTCTTGCGCCTCCCGAGAGATGCGTTCGCGGTCAACCATGCGCTCGGTGATCTCACCCATGTGGACGTCGAGGTTGATGTCCCACAGCGAGTCGAGGATCATCGAGTCTTTGATTCGTACGTCGCCGTGGCGACGTCCCTTGCGGTAGTCCGGCAGAATCCAGGGAGCGTTCGTCATCGACTCGAAGCCGCCGCCGATCGCGAACGCCGCGCGACCGGCCTCGATACGGTCCGCTGCGAGTGTGATCGCACGGAGTCCGGAGCCGGAGGCTTCGTTGACCGTCGTGACCTGCATCTCGTTGGGAAGGTCGGACTCGACGACTGCCTGCCGCCCCGGCACTTGGCCGATTCCAGCCTGGATGGCGTTACCGAGGCTCACCCAGTCGACGTCGTCGCCGTCGATCTCGACCCGCTCGAGCAGGCCGTCGAGTGCCGTTCGTGCCAACTCCACAGCCTCGACGTCAGACAGCGACCCCAGTAACGTTCCGTGTGGCGTTCGTGCACCGTCTACCAGGACGACGCCGGTTTCGGAGCGTGTCATACCTGCGCCTACATCGTCAGAGAAAATGAACGTTTGCAGCCACCGAGTGGTCTCGTCTTGTACTCACCCCCAGATAGTATAAATCAAAGGACACGAGTCGGCGGCTGATGGGCCACACCGATTCACAGGTCGGGGTCGAACCATCGGAGTACGGACGGAGCGACTTCGTTCAAGAGCAACCACCATCGTCCCGCCTCTACCGCGGAGCCCGTTCTCCCGATCGGCCACTCAGAATCGGATGTTCGAGAACAAATCCCACAAATACTAAATAGTTTGTAAAAATAACGGCGGTAAGAGAATATGTTTATTCATTGTCCGCCCTAACCAGCGGATAACGAAATGGTTTTCCTCCGGGTTCCGCTTGAATCGACTAACGAAGAGAGATATGAGTAGCAAACGACGGTCACCAGGAGGGATCTGCGGTGGCGGCTGAACGACTGATCGGACCGCTGTCGGACACGGTGGCCGTCCGACAGACGACCGTTCCCCGGGCCGACGAGCACGCGCCCGGCATGAAAGACAGCCGCGACGCATCGGTCGGAGTCACTCGCGAACGGAGGTGGCCAGTATGATAGACGGAAACGGCGTCATCGTCCCCATCAGCCCGTCTTCGACGCTCGAGGAGACGGTTGTCTACGCTGTCGACGCCGTCGAGAGACGCGAAGGAGCGAGTACAGTCCACCTCGTTCTCACCACGCCCGGCCACCACACCGAAGACGACAGTCTCGAGCGCGACAGAAGTCTGCTGTCGCGGATGGAGAAACACGCAACCGACGCGAGCGACGACACCTCGGTACGGACGGCACTGCTCGGTGAAGACGAGTACTTCGCCGACCCGCTCGATCACTTCGAGTTACTCCTCGAGTACGTCGAGGCACACGACCTCGAGCGCGTAATCGTCGACCCAGCCTACTCCGTCGACGCGACGGCACACGAACTCCAGTCCATCGAGACGGTACTGGCCGACGCGGACGTCCACTACGAGGTCGCGCCAGTCTCGGGAGGGTGGCGTCCGACGCGGGACGAACTGGTTCGCGGGGGTGTTGTCGGTGTGGTCGCGTTCGTCTTCTACGCCGCCCTCGGCGGCCCCACCTACCCGTTCGCACTCGCCACTGGAGCCGTCACCGCGCTCATCGTGGCTGTGCTGTTGCGAAACGTCGCGTTCGAACAGACTCCACACATCGTTCCCGGGCTGTCGATCATCGCTCGAGGCGTCCTGTTCGTCCCGTACATGTTCTGGGAGATAACGAAGGCGAACGTCCAGTTCGCGTATGTCGTATTGCATCCTTCGTTGCCGATCGACCCGTGTCTCGACCGGGTCGATGCAGCGGTCGGCGACGGTCTCTCCGTGACGGCCTTCGCAAACAGCATCACGCTGACGCCGGGGACGTTGACCGTCGATACGGTTAGTAACGAACTGCTCGTTCACTCGCTTGCGCCGTCGGCACGCAACGACCTCGTCGAAGGCGTCCACGAACGCGCAGTCCGGTTCCTCTTCTACGGCCGAGAAGGACTCGACCTGCCCGGACCGGACGAACGAAACGACGTCGAATCGATCGTCGAACCGTCGGAGCCACCAGCCGAACTGGACGGAGGTGCAAGCGATGACTGACCTCGCAAACGCCGTGCTGGTGCTTGCCGCAGTGGTCGTCATTCTGCTCGCGACAGCAGTCCTCTACCGGGTCGTCGTCGGTCCAACGACACACGACCGAGTGGTCGCGATAAACGTCATCGGCACGAGCATCGTCATCGTTCTGGCACTCGTCGCCGCCGGACTCGATCGGCCGGAGTATCTCGACATCGCGATCGTCTATGCGATTCTCAACTTCGTCCTGAGCCTTGTCGTCGGTCGATTCTCCTACCGGAGCGGGGAGGTGGAGTGGCGATGACGTTCGTCACTGCAGTCGTCGTCTTGCTCGTCGTCCTCGGCGTCTTCTTTACGATGGTCGCTGCGGTCGGCATGCTCCGACTTCCCGACATCTACACCCGCTCGCACGCGGCCACGAAAGCGGACACGCTCGGTGCGGGCTTTTCGATCCTCGCCGTCGGCATCTACTTCGGCACCGCTGGTGAACTCCTCAGGGCCGGTCTGTTGCTCGTGTTCATCTACATCACGAACCCGACGGCAGCACACGCAGTGACTCGTGCCGCGTACAGTCAGGACATCGAAGTCTGGACAGTTGACGGAAACGACGAGGAGGGAGCACGATGATCTGGCTCGCACTCGAGTTCGCGTTGATCGCGTTCGTCATCGGTGCCGTACTGTTCATCGCGTTCGCACGAGACGTCGTCGGATCGATCGTCGCGTTCGCCGCGTTCACGCTTGGCATCGCGGTAATCTGGGTGCTGCTCGCCGCACCCGACGTGGCACTGATCGAAGCCGCCGTCGGCGCTGGCGTCACGTCCGTCCTCTTCCTGATCGCCGTCATGAAGACGACGGGTATGTCTGGCGAGACCGACACCAGCGAAGAGACGAACCCGGGCGCTGACGGAGAAAACGAACGATTCCGACCGCTGAACCTGCCCGCAGTAGCGATGTTGCTCGGGCTTGCGATTCCGCTCGGGTACGTCTTTCTCTCTTTGCCGCCGATCGGTATGCCCGACGCCCCAGCCGTCTCGGCTGCCTACGCTGACGGTACCTCGACGCCGTACGGCTACTACATAGAAGAGACGGTCGCCGACACCGGGTTTCCGAACGCAGTCGTCGCCGTACTGGTCGTCTACCGCGGACTTGACACGCTGGGTGAGCTGATCGTGGCCTTCGCGGCTGCGGTGAGCATTCTCATCGTACTCGAACGGGAGGACATCCTATGACGGGAGATGACGAGGTCCACGGCTACGTTACCGACGACGAACCCGAAGAGAAACGGGACGTCGTCGAGGAGGAGTACGACGACACACAGGACACAGCCGAAGACGCAACCGAACGGCTGACCGACGACCTAGAGAGCGCCGAAGCCCAAGAGCCCGTCCCACCAGTCCGACCCCAGAGTCCGGTCGTCAAGACAGTTGCACGGTTCGTCACGCCGTTCGTCGTGGCGTTCGGCGTCTACCTGACGCTGTTCGGGACCAGTCTCCCTGGCGGCGCGTTCCAGGGGGGCGTCATGATGGCGTCCGCGATTATCCTGATCGGCCTGGCGTTTGGGTTCGAACCGACCCAGAACTGGCTCGATCCCCGCGGCCTAGTCGGGCTCTTCGTTCTCGGCGCGTTCCTGTTCGGTGGCGTCGCCATTGCAGCGGTCCCGCTCGGCGGGGCAATTCTCGAGCTCTTCGTCTACCCGCTGACAGTCGAGAACATGGTCAAACTCGTCGAAGTCGCAATCGCCGCACTCGTCAGTGGCGTGATCATCGGACTGGTGGTCTGGCTCGCCGCCGGCTACGAAAAAGCCGAGAAAAGAGCCAGCAACGACGGAGGTGACGACGCGTGATCGACGGAACCTACCACTACTACCTGACGGCGTTCGTGTTGTTCCTGGTCGGACTGTACATGATGATCGACAACCGGAACCTCATCAAGAAGGTCATCGGCCTCAACTTCGCCCAGATCTCCGTGTACCTGATGCTGGTGACGATCGGCTACGTCGAGGACTCGAACCCGCCGATCGTCGGTGCCGGCCTCGAGGAACCACACGCGAATCCACTGGTCCACGTGCTCGTGCTGACCGCGATTGTCGTCGGTGTCGCGGTGACGGCGCTTGCGCTCGCGCTCGTTATTCGGCTCTACGCGGAGTTCGGGACGGTCGACGCACGCGAGATCGAGGCGAAGATAGCTGCAAGCGAAGGCGGCGACAAGGGAGGGGAAAGCGATGACTGACGTGATCGTCGCGAGCACGTCGATAGAGCCGTCGGTCCGACCCGCGGCGGTGTTGCTCGTCCCGCTCATCACTATTGGCTTGATCTTCCTCTCGAAGAACCGACCCAACGTCCGCGAGGCGTGGTCGCTCCTGGCGGCCGTGACGATGTTCGGAATCGTCGCCAGCATGGTCCCGGGCGTCCTCGAGGGCCAGGTGTACGAGACCGATCTCGGCTTCTTCGTCGCGGGTATCGAACTGGCCCTGCGGGCGGACGAACTCGGGATGCTGTTCGCGCTCGTCGCCAGCGGTCTCTACGTCGTCACCGCCATCTACAGCATCGGCTACATGCGTGGCCACCACGAGCCGTTCCAGACGCGCTTTTTCGCGATGCTGTGTGCAAGCGTCGGTGCGGCACTCGGCGTCGCGTTCGCGTCGAACCTGTTCGTGTTGCTCGTCTTCTACGAAGTGCTGACGCTTGCGACCTATCCACTCGTCGCTCACGACGAGTCCGAGGAAGCCCGCGTCTCGGGGTACAAGTACCTCGCGTACGCGCTCTCGGGCGGACTGGCGATCTTTGGCGGGATGATTGCGGTCTTCTGGCTGACCGATCCGAGCACGATCACGTTCACTCGAGGTGGCATCGAGGGTCTCGCCGACGTCGCTGCGTCCGATCCGTGGGCCGCACGCGGGGCCTTCGCCCTGCTCGCTGGCGGCTTTGCGGTGAAGGCGGGCGTGATGCCGCTTCACTCCTGGCTGCCGAGTGCGATGGTCGCGCCGACGCCGGTCTCGGGACTGTTGCACGCGGTCGCGGTCGTCAAGGCCGGCGCGTTCGGCGTCGCCCGGACCGTGATCGACGTCTTCGGACCGGGAACGGTCGCCGACATCGGCATGGGGCTGCCGCTTTCGATCGCCGCCGGTACGACGATCCTCGTCGCAAGCCTGTTCGCGCTCCGGCAGGACAACCTCAAGGCGCGGCTGGCGTACTCGACGATCGCCCAGCTATCCTACATCGTGCTCGGACTCTCCTTGCTGTCCCAGATGGGACTGATGGGCGGGTTGCTCCACATCCCGGCACACGCGTTCTCGAAGCTGACGCTGTTCCTCTGTGCCGGTGCGCTGTACGTCCAACTCGACGTCAAGTACATCAGTGAGATGGCTGGCGTCGGCAAACGGATGCCGATCACGATGAGCGCGTTCGGCCTCGCCAGCTTCAGCATGGCCGGTATTCCGCTGCTGGCCGGCTTCGTGAGTAAGTGGCACCTCATCTGGGGTGGTGCCGAAGCAGGGTACCTGCTCGTCGTCCCGCTGCTCGTCCTCTCGGGCGTACTGAACATCGGCTACTTCTGGCCGGTCGTCTACACGGCGTTTTTCGAGTCCGAAGACGCCGCCGACCAGAAGCCAGTGCTCGACAACCCCTTCGGCGGCGCGCCCGGCGCACGGGCGTACCGTCCGGACGGTGGAACGAAGCCGGAAGACGAAAAAGGAGACGACCACCACAGTCACCCCGACCTCCCGCCGGCGGACGGCTGGGACCGCGCCGACTGGCGCGGCGGTGAGACAACCCTGTTGATGCTCGTCCCACTGATGACTACCGCGACGCTAATGATCCTGTTCGGTATCGCTCCGGACTACGTCGTCTTCTTCGACCTCATCGAAGGAATCGTCGACGGTGCAATGGAGGTGTCTGACTAATGGAGGAACTGCTCTCGATCCCACCGGCGCTGATCGTCGCCGCTGCGGCCCTGATCGTACCGTTTGCTTCCCGGCGAGTCGCCCACGGCGTCAGCGTCCTCTCGCTGCTTGCCGTCGTCGCCTGGGCACTGCTCGTGCCCGACGGCGTGGGTCCGACATACACGTTCATGGGTCTCGAGATCGTCACCGTCGCTGTCGACGACTTCTCGAGGCTGATGGCGATCATCTTCGGCGGGTTTGGCGCTGCCGCGGTCGGGTGGGCGTACTTCGCCGACACGGACAACCGCCACCTGCTGTGGGGACTGGCCTACGTCGCACCGTCGCTGTGGACGGTCATGGTCGGTGACTGGCTCGGTCTGGTCGTCGGTTGGGAAGTGATGGCCATCGCGAGTACGGTCTTCGTCTGGCTCTCCGGCGGCACCGCAGTACGAGCAGGCTATCGCTACGCACTCGCACACGGTATCGGCGGGAGTCTCTTGCTGGCCGGCGTCGTGCTCTATCTCTTCGCAGCCGATCCGAGCGCGACCGCGCTGCACTTTGACGGCACGGGAATCGGGGGCGTCCCGATCCCAGTCGCCGGAACGACGGTCTCGCTTGCCGCCGTCCTCGCCGGCGTCGGTATCGGCGTCAACACGGCGATGATCGGCCTGCATAGCTGGCTGCCGGACACCTATCCGCAGCCCCACGTCGCCACGTCGGTCTTCCTCTGTTGTTACACCACGAAGACCGCCGTCTACGCGGCCTACCGCGCGTTCCCCGACGGGAACGCCGTGCTCGCGTTCGTCGGGGCCGCGATGGCGATCTACGGCGCGGGCTTCGCGCTGGCCCAGAAAGACATGCGACGACTGCTGTCTTACCACATCCAGTCACAGGTCGGCATCATGCTCGCCGGGATCGGCGTCGGCTCCGCGCTCGGCATCGCCGGCGCGTTCGCCCACCTGTTCAACCACATCCTCTACAAAGGGCTGCTGTTCATGGCCGCCGGCATCCTGATCCTCCAGCTAAAGGAGAACCGACTCGACAACTTCGGCGCGATCGGCACCTCCGCACCGATCGCACTGGTCGTGTTCCTCGTCGGTGCCATGTCGATTAGCGGCGTGCCCGGCTTCAACGGCTTCATCAGCAAGGGGATGGTGATGGACGCCGCCGACTACGACTTCCCCTCCAACGTCGTCATCTTCGGCGACTTCTCGATCGACATCCTGTTCTGGATGATCGTCGTCGGCAGCATGGGGACGTTCGCGTCGTTCATCAAGTTCGGCTACTACGCCTTCCTCGACGGCGAACCGATCGAAACCACCGACGCGAACCTCGGCCACGCAGTCATCTCCGGGGCCGTCGCCGCCGCCTGCGTCGTCTTCGGCGTCTACTATCAGGCACTGGTCCCGTACCTGCCGATGGCCGGCGGCCTCGAGCTCGAGCCCTACTCGCTGTCCCATCTGTTCAAGGCCGGCTACCTCGCCGCCGGCGGGATCGCGATTTTCGTCCTCGGCAGACCGATCATCGACCGCCTCCACGGTGGTTTCGACGTCGACCAGATATACGACCCGACGACGTTCTACGGCACTCGAGCCGTCTCGGGGAGCCTCGGAGCCGTCTACAACCGAGTCGACGATCTGGTCGTCGGTACCGGCTGGCGGCTGGTCGGTGCAATTCACGATCCAAACACTGCTATCCGCGGAGCCATCCCGGATCAGTGGACGGAGGCGTACGACAGACGGTACGAGAGTACTCCCGGGAAGACTGGTGGCAAACTCGGGATCGGACTGACGATCTACGTCGCGGCTGGCATCCTCACGATCACACTCGCCATTGCACTCTTCATCTAATCATGACGGGGAATCCAACGGAGACGACGAAACGACGGGGCAACGAACGTGAACCGGCACCGACGGCTAACGCGACCGACGCAGTCGGGGGGGTGAGCTAACGATGGACTGGCTCCTCGCCGTGATCGTCCTCCTGCCGCTTCTCTCTGCGACGGTACCGATCGCTGCGACCGTCCGGTGGAAAGGCGTCGGCTGGTCGTTCGCCAGCCTGATCGTCACCGTGACGTTCGGGCTGTCGGTGATACTCACCTGGATGGTCGCACGAGACGGCCAGCAAAGCCACGAACTCGGCGGCGTTCCAACCCCCTACGGTATCGAACTGTTCGCCGACGAGTTCTCGATCGTCGTCATCCTGCTCGTCTTACTCGTCTGTCTTGGCGTCCTCGTCTACACGCGCGTTGGCGGGCCACGAGGAAACGCTTTCTACGGCGGCTTCCTCCTGCTGGTCGGCGGGATGCTCGGTATCCTGCTCACTGGCGACCTGTTCAACATGTACGTCTTCCTCGAGATCATGGCGATCTCCTCGTATGCTCTGGTCTCGGCTTCGAAGTACCGGTGGTCGACCTACGCCGCGTTCAAGTACTTGCTCGTGGGCACGGTCGGGGCCGGTTTCTACCTGCTCGGCGTCGCACTGATGCTCGCTTCAACCGGGACGCTCACCATGCGGCGACTGCCGGAGCTACTGGCCGATGTCGGCTACACCGATCCCGTGGTGACCGCCGCGTTCGTCCTGATCACGGTCGGCCTCGGAATCAAGATCGCGTTGTTCCCAGTTCACACCTGGCTGGCGGACGCCCACGCCTCCGCACCGGACGGCATCAGCGCCGTCATCTCGGCGCTCGTTCCCGCGGTCGCGCTGTATGCATTCGCTCGCGTGATGTTTACCGTCTTTACGATGGACTTCCTGGCGGCGAACCCGACGATCTCGAACCTGCTGCTGGTCGCCGCGCTCTTTAGCCTCTTCGCTGGTGGCTTCTTCGCACTCCTACAGGACCACATCAAACTCGTACTGGCGTACTCGACGGTCTCACAGTTCGGACTCATCTTCGTTGGTATCGCGATCGCCAACGAGACCGCCGTCTTCGGCTCGATTCTACAGATCTTCGGCCACGGCGTCGTCAAAGCATCGCTGTTCGTTCTCGCAGGGATGTTCGCGCTCCGGTTTGGCGGCATTCGCACGCTCGAGGAGTACGCCGGCGTCGCGAAACGCGCGCCCGTTATGGCTGGTGCCTTCGCCGTGCTCGCGGTCGCGATGATCGGTCTGCCGCCGACGGTCGGGTTCGTCGGCAAGTGGTACATCGCACTCGGCGCGTTCGAGGAGGGGATGTGGCTCGTCTCCCTGCTCGTCCTCGGGAGCACGCTCCTGTCGGCGGGCTATCTCTTGCCCTTCGTCAACCGGATCTACTTCCATCCCTTCGACGGGGAGGATGTCGATCCAACCGCGATCACGAAAGGGATGCTCATCGCAATCGTCATCGGTGCAGTCATCGGCCTGACGCTTGGCTTCGCCTCCGCCGAGATCCAGGAGGCAGTCAGCGGCGCGGTCGAAGGACTGGTCGCCTAACGTCGCCGCTACGATAGCTGTTTTTGGCTCCGCCGAAACTCTCAGGATGAGAGAGAAAGATCGTCGCTGAATACAGAGCATAAGCTCAGCGCTTTAGTTTGCACTTTCACTCAGGCTCTTGTATCTCGCTGATGTTGACCATCGCGTACCCATACTCGTCGTGCATATTGGTGACCGATTTCTCTTGAGCCTCTAGTGTCTCATCGATTCTTTCTATTGGTGTTGGGGCGTCTTTCGGCGGCAGATTCATGATGAACCCTCCGAACATGAATAGCGCTCGCTCGAAGTCACGAGCCTTTCCGTCCGGACAAGTCTCACTAAATTTGCGACAGAAGGCTCCATATTGAGATACACTCTGACTCGCTTGTCTGTACAACTGTTCTCCATCCCCTCGAATTCTCCAGAGATAAACATATGCGCCCTGTATTCAGCACGCCAGTTCTGACAGGTTCCGAGTACATTTCGACCTCTCGTGCTACACCTATACTGACTGGCGGAGAGTAGTGACGAATCGGGTGTGGGGACCGTTCTATGACACCCTTTGTAACTAGTTACCGCCGATCGCCAGACAGGAATCGGGGATCGGTGGTAATTGACTACCCCAGACCATATGAGAGGTCAGTTACGAGCCGTGTGCCACAGCCTCACTTGTCGCTGGAATCGAGATACTGACGACGATATATCGGGTATCGGACGCTGAGGTGCTGTTTTCCACGACCAGACAACTATTTATAACTCGATGATACAACTTAGTTATTGATGGCGAACACCCAGATTGCAGCCGCCCGAAGCGGAACGATCACCGAGGAGATGGAACGCGTCGCCAAGCGCGAGAACCGCGATCCGGCGTTCGTTCGACAGCAGATCGCCGACGGTCAGGCCGTCATTCCGGCCAACCGGCACCACGACGCTCTCGACCCGATGATCATCGGCCGCGAGTTCGCAACGAAGGTCAACGCCAACATCGGCAACAGCGAGACGACGAGCGACCTCGAGACCGAACTCGAGAAACTCCACACCGCGGTTCACTACGGCGCGGATACGGTGATGGATCTCGGGACCGGCAGCGACTTAGATGCGATTCGGGAGGCCCACGTCGACCACTCGCCCGTCCCGATCGGCACCGTTCCGCTGTACGAGGCCGTCAAGCAGGCCGGAAGTCCCGAGGCGATTACGACGGACCTGCTGCTCGAGATCATCGAGAAGCAAGCCGAGCAGGGTGTCGACTACATGACGGTCCATGCGGGCGTTCTCGCGGAGCACCTGCCGCTGACCGACGGGCGAAAGACCGGGATCGTCTCGCGAGGCGGCTCGATCGTGGCGAGGTGGCTGGAGGAACACGGCGAACAGAATCCGCTGTTCCAGATCTACGACGAGATTTGCGAGGTCTTCGCCGAACACGACGTCACGTTCAGCCTGGGTGACAGCCTCCGGCCCGGCTGTCTCGCCGATGCCTGCGACGAGGCCCAGTACGCCGAACTGGACACGCTCGGCGAGCTCACTCGCCGGGCCTGGGAGTACGATGTCCAGGTGCTGGTGGAAGGCCCTGGCCACGTCCCGATGGACCGGATCGCCGAGAACGTCCGGCGACAGCAAGACGTCTGTGACGGCGCGCCGTTCTACGTTCTCGGGCCGCTCGTGACGGACGTTGCACCCGGCTACGATCACATCACGAGCGCCATCGGGGCTGCGATCGCCGCCCAGGCCGGCGCTGCCATGTTGTGCTACGTCACACCCAAAGAACATCTCGGCTTGCCCGACGACGAAGACGTCCGCGATGGCCTGGCGGCCTACCGAATCGCTGCCCACGCGGGTGACGTGGCAAACGGGTTACCCGGCGCTCGAGACTGGGACGACGCGCTCTCGGAAGCGCGCTACGAGTTCGACTGGCGCGAACAGTTCAGTCTGGCGTTGGACCCCGATCGCGCCCGCGAGTACCACGATCAGACGCTTCCAGAGGACAACTACAAGGAGGCTCGCTTTTGCTCGATGTGTGGAGTCGAGTTCTGTTCGATGCGAATCGACCAAGACGCCCGTGCGGACGGCGAGATGGCCCAGTTGGCGGCGACGACGGATCTCGAGTCTTCGCCGGCAGCGGAAGTGAACCTTCCACCGGTCGGAACCCACGACGCCGAACGATCGACGGGCCGAGACGTCGACGAGTGACCGACATTCCGTAATGTGGGCCGGATTGCTGGATCGACGTATCGGTGCAACTGCGATCGGTGGCGACTGCGCGTAAGGCTGCTGGACCGTCGGTGAGCACGCGGGTGGTCTGGCCGTTCCGCCGCTGTTACCAGCACGGCGAGTCCAAGAGTGTTAGTGCTTTCGCCCGTATCCGATCGATATGGTGTTGACGGCAGAGTTCAGACTGTTTTCGAAACAGCACCCGCTGATTTCTATCGCTCGGGCAGTTCCGGAGTGTACGATTACCATCGAAGAGGAGGATCAAGCTGATGCTGGGCCGATCGTATTCGTTCTCCGGGTCGTCTGCGGTTCGTTCGAGGCGTTCGAAACAGCCCTCGAAGACGAAGACTCGGTTACGGAGTATGCACTCATCAGCGACGAAGAGACGGTACGTATCTACCACACGGTCGTTGAGAATCTCTATCCCGAGGAGATCGACGAACTCGTATTCAACAAGACACTCGTCGAACGGTGGTGGGTTACAAGCGAAGGAGAGCACCTCAAACAGCAGTTTGCAAACCGTGAGGAACTCGTCTCCTACCGTGATAGCTGCCGAAAGATGAATATGGATTTTCAGCTCCGTCGCCTGTACGAGTCGAATACCGACGATTATCGTATTCCCGGTGTCTCGGAGAAACAACACGAAGCACTGCGGGTGGCCTACGAGGAGGGATACTTCGACGTGCCGAGACGAACCTCGCTCAGAGACGTTGCCGACGTACTCGCTATTTCTCGCTCGGCACTCGCCGAACGGTTACATCGGGGCCAGTCTCACGTCTTCGAACACTACTTCTCCGACAGACCTTATTAAACCCCGGACAGTGTGGGGCTTCAGTGATCCACGTGTGGCCCTTATATCAGTATACGATGGTTGATGAGACGACGAAGGATGTGGTTTCTCAGGATTCAACGACGCAGAGTTCTCCCTCACAGGGTCGATCGGTCGACGTCGTCGACGGCCGACTATTCAAGCCGCTGGTAGTTCTTTCAGCGCCGATCGTTCTCGCCGAAGGGCTCGACATGGTCTATTTCCTGGTCGACCTCTACTGGATCGGCCATCTCGGAACGGACGCGATTGCGGCGATGTCCTACGCGTGGCCGGTCATCTACCTCGGTATGAGCGTCGGCTTCGGTATCGTGACCGCAGGAACCGTACTCGTCGCACAGTACAAGGGGACGGGGCGGTTCCGGGCTATTCCCTCGGCTGCCGGGGGAACCATCTCGTTCGTGACGATTCTCTCCGCCGTGCTCGCGATAGCCGGATACGCCCTCACGCCGTGGTTGCTTACGCTCGTCGGAGCACTCCCCGAAACGGCCCCCCACACGCTTGCCGTCCAGTACGCGCGCATCACGTTCCTCGGCCTGGTGCCGACGTTCTGGTTTTTCGTATTCAATGCCCTGTCTCGAGGATGGGGTGATACGAGAACGCCGCTCAAGCTGATGGCCGTGAGCACGACCATCAACGTGGTCATCGACCCGTTTCTCATCCATGGATTCTCGGCTAACCCACTCTTCGAGTGGGCTGGCTTGTCCGCGTTAGAAACGTCGCTGTATGCCCAGACTGGGTTTGCCGGCTACGGCATCGAGGGTGCTGCAGTTGCGACGGTCCTCTCCCGATCGGTTGCCGCTGCACTCGGTCTGTACATCCTCTTTTCCGGCCGACTCGGGTTCGAGATCACGCCCAGTTCGCTGCGCTTGCGTCGCTCGACGGTCACCCAAATCGTCAAGATCGGTTCCCCGACGGTGGTCGAGATGACGGTTCGGGCAGGCGGCGTCGCAGTCCTGACGGCCATCATAGCAATCGAGGGTGCTGCTGCCGTCGCAGCGTATGGCATCTCCGAGTACCTCGTTGGAATCCTCTTTGTCATCTCGCTGGGGCTCGCTCGAGGAGTGGAAGCGGTTGTCGGTCAGAATCTCGGTGCCGGCCAACTGGCTCGTGCCAAGCGGGCAGTCTACCTCTCTGGTGGGATAGCCGTTGCCCTCTTCACCTGTATCGTCGCCGGTGCCTATCCGTTCGCCGAGTCGATCGTCGGCGTGTTTCTGGCCGTGGAAGGAGGTGACGTCGCTGCCGATGCTGTTGTACAGGGCGGTGCCGCCTTCATCCGGGTCGTTGGACCGGCACTGATCTTCTTTGCCGTATTCCAGGTGATTCTCGGCGCGTTCCGCGGAAGCGGAAACACGAAACTCGCGATGATGATGGCCTCTCTGGAACTTCTCGTGTTCCGTATTCCGCTCAGTTACGCAGCGCTCGTCTGGCTCGAGGCCGGCGTCACTGGGGTGTGGTATTCGATCGCGTTCTCCTACGTGATCGCGTCGGTGGTCGCCGCTGTGTGGTTCTTCAGGGGAGCGTGGATAATCCCGTCCGTGCTCTCGAAACAAGACCAGTGATACGGTCGCTGGACCGACGACCCGATGACGACTGCTTCGGGCCGTGATCGTACCGGAACCGACGGGCAGGAACCGATCCGAGACGCTGCAACGAGACGACGTACTGTCTGGGCACTGGTTTGGCGGCCACAACTCGTGGTGAAACACTCTCCGGTACGCTGTCCGAGTCGGCACTGTCGGCAGCCGCTCGAGTGACGGCTAGTGGCGGCCCAAGCCACTAGAGAAAAGAACGAATAGTGTGCCGGCACACCATCGGATATGGAGACGATCCGGCTCTTTCAGGTCGACGCGTTCACCGACGATCCGCTTGCGGGCAACCCCGCCGGCGTCGTCCCGGACGCGGACGGCCTCACCGACGACCAGATGCAGGCGATCGCCGACGAGATGGCGGTCAGCGAGACCGCCTTCCTCCGCTCGAGCGACGACGCCGACTATCGAATCCGCTATTTCACTCCCACACAGGAGGTCGATCTCTGTGGACACGCTACGATCGGGTCGTTCACCTACCTTCACGACCGAGAGGGCCTCGAACCCGGCACGATCACACTCGAGACGAACGTCGGCGTCCTCAAGGTCGACGTCGAGGAGGACGGTACGGTCTGGCTGACCCAGGACGCGCCACAGGTCCGGGAGGTCGATGTCGGCTACGATCGCGTCGCGGACGCGTTGGGTGTCGACGAAGCGGCACTCGAAGGGGCAAGCGACGATATCCCGCTCGCAGTCTCCTCGACCGGGCTGGCGTTCCTGATCGTCCCGATCACGTATCTCTCGGATCTCGGTGCGGCCGAGCCGGACACGACCGCGATCGAGTCACTGGCCGAGTCAGTCGACGCCGCAGGCGTCTACGTCTTTAGTTTCGATACGCTCGCGGGCGAGTCGTCGCTGCACGGGCGGATGTTTGCGCCCGGCGCGGGAGTCACCGAGGACCCCGTCACGGGAACGGCAAGCGGTGCCGTCGGCGCGTACCTCGATCGCTTCGGCGCGTTCGACGACGACTTCCCTGACGAACTCAGACTCGAGCAGGGCCACTACGTCGATCGACCGGGCGTCGTCCGCGTTCGGGTTGGAGACGAGGTGCAAGTCGGCGGCCGTGGCGTCGTCGTACTCGAGGGGGCGATGGTCGTTCCGCCGACAGCGGAAGACGAGATTCTCGAGGCCTGACCGACCGGTTCAGACGGTTTGCTGTCAGTCAGTTCCGGCGCGACCGCGCTCCTGCGGTCGCGCCGGGACATCGGGACAGCAGTCCGTCTTCGTCGTCGCTCGAGCGGCGAAAGTCGCCAGCCGTCGAAGAAACTCATTCGGTTGCGAGTTGCGAATTGCGGGAGACGTTCGCAACCTTCTTTATCCGTTCTCCTGACCTCCCATATAGAGATGGCTGTACTCTGGCTGGACGAAATCAGTGCCGACGACCTCGAGCAGGTCGGCGGAAAAGGTGCCTCCCTGGGCGAACTCACGGGTGCTGGGCTGCCCGTGCCCCCAGGCTTCGTTGTCACTGCCGGGACCTACCGATCGTTCATCGAAGAAGCGGGAATCGACGAGGAACTGTTCGAGGCCGTCGACGTCGACGTCGAGGACTCGAATGCTCTCGCCGACGCCGCGGATCGTGCGCAGGAGTTGATCACCGAGACGCCGTTCCCCGACGACCTGCGAGAGGAAGTCCTCGAGGCCTACCGTGAGGTCGGCGACGGAGACGCTTTCGTCGCCGTTCGTTCGTCGGCGACGGCCGAGGACCTGCCCGACGCCTCTTTCGCCGGCCAACAGGAGACGTTTCTGAACGTCACGGAGGGGAGGCTCCTAGAACGCGTCCGAGAGTGTTGGGCTTCGCTGTTCACTCAGCGGGCGATCTACTACCGCCAGGAGCAGGGGTTCGACCACTCGGCAGTCAACATCGCCGTCGTCGTCCAACAGATGGTCGACGCCGACAAGTCCGGTGTGATGTTTACCAGCCACCCATCGACCGGTGAGCCGACGATGATCGTCGAGGCCGCTTGGGGCTTGGGGGAAGCCGTCGTCTCCGGTGCAGTCTCCCCGGACAACTACGTCATTCCTCGCGAGAGCGACGACGAGGTAGACGTGACCGTCGCCGAGAAGAAGGTGATGCACGTCAAAGACGAAGCGACCGGTGAGACGGTCGAACGCGAGGTTCCCGAGGAAAAGCGCGATCGACGAGTGCTCGAAGACGAGGAAATCGAGGCGCTCGTCGACCTCGGCGAGCGTGTCGAGGACCACTACGACCAGCCACAGGATGTCGAGTGGGCGATCGTCGACGGAGACGTCTACATGCTCCAGTCCCGGCCGATCACGACGATCGACGAAGACGCGTCCGCAAGCGCGAAAGCGGACCTGACCGAAGGACTGGCCGATCCGACGAAAGGAGTCACCGACGGCAGCGGCACGGCAACAACGAGTAGCACCGAGAGTGCCGACACGACGGCCTCCGACGAAGTCATCGTCGACGGTCTCGGCTCGAGTCCTGGGACCGCAAGCGGTGCCGCCAAAATCGTCTCCAAACTCGACGACCTCGCGAAGGTCGGCGAAGGCGACGTTATCGTCACCGAGATGACGATGCCCGATATGGTGCCTGCGATGAAACGCGCTTCGGGAATCGTTACCGACGAAGGCGGAATGACCAGCCACGCCGCGATCGTCTCCCGCGAACTCGGCGTCCCAGCGGTCGTCGGCACGACCAACGCCACGTCCGTCCTGGAGGACGGACAGGTCATTACCCTCGACGGTGAGAAAGGCCACGTCATCGAAGGGAAGACACTCGAGCCAGAGGAAGAGACCGAACCCGTCGAAGAGGTGCGGCCACAGTCGCCGGTCAAGCCGATGACCGCGACCGAGGTGAAAGTCAACGTCTCGATCCCCGAGGCGGCCGAACGCGCGGCTGCGACGGGTGCCGACGGCGTTGGGCTCTTGCGAACCGAGCACATGATCCTCTCGCTGAACCAGACTCCGGAGAAGTTCATCCGGGAAAACGGCGAGGACGAGTACGTCACACAACTCGTCGATGGCATCCGCGGCGTCGCCGACGAGTTCTACCCGCGTCCCGTTCGCGTGCGCACGCTCGACGCCCCGACCGACGAGTTCCGCCAACTCGAGGGCGGCGAGGACGAACCCGACGAGCACAATCCGATGCTTGGCTACCGTGGCATCCGGCGTTCGCTGGATCGCCCGGACGTCTTTGCTCACGAACTCGAGGCGTTTCGCCGGCTCTACGAGATGGGCTACGACAACGTCGAGATCATGCTCCCACTGGTCAACGACGCTGAAGACGTCTACGCGGCCAAGAGCCTGATGCGTGATGCCGGGATCGATCCCGACAAGCGCAAGTGGGGTGTGATGATCGAGACGCCCGCCTCGGCGCTGGCCGTCGAGGAGATGGCGGCAGCCGGCATCGACTTTGCCTCTTTCGGCACGAACGACCTGACCCAGTACACGCTCGCGGTCGACCGGAACAACGAACACGTCGCTGACCGGTTCGACGAACTTCATCCTGCCGTCCTGCGACTGATCGGTGACGTCATCGAGACCTGCCGCGAACACGACGTCGATACGAGCATCTGTGGCCAGGCCGGTTCCAAGCCGGAGATGGTCCGGTTCCTCGTCAATGAGGGGATCAGTTCGATCTCCGCGAACATCGACGCTGTCCGTGATGTCCAGCACGAAGTAAAGCGGGTCGAGCAGAAGTTGTTGCTCGATTCGGTGCGCTGATCGCCAGCGGAGTCGGACGTCGGTTCGTCGTTACTCGTTCGGACCGATGTCGTCCTCTATTTCCCGGTGAATCGCCTCGGGGTATTCGCCTTGGCTGCCGATAAAACTCGTGCAGTGGTGCTTTCGTGCCAGAGTACACTGCTGCCCACAGAATGCCAAACAGGAGTACCAGTCCGAGGATAGCGTCGAGCGTGTTTCCGACCCTGTTAGAAGAGTGATGAAACTGTCGATCGGAACGAACGTCACCTCGTTGACTTCCGCTCACCCTGAAGGGGTGGGCGTTCGCCTCGCTACCGCTGTAACGCCGAGATCACTCGAGTGGTAGAGAGACGAAAACGCTCTCGCTCGTGACGATTAGAGCAGGGTGGCGAAGACGGTGTTGAACAGCACGCCGACTGTAATTCCGACGGCGACGACGGTGCCTGCGTAGATGACGAGCAGCCGACGGTCGAAGAGTTTGTTCAGCAGGATCAGGTTCGGAATGCTGATCCCGGCACCGCCGATGACGAACGCCAGTACCGTCCCGATCGGAACTCCTTGCTCGGCCAGCGAGTGGGCGATCGGCAGCATGCCGCTGATGCTGACGTAGACCGGCGCGCCGGCAAGCGCCGCAAGCGGCGTGGCAAGCGGGTTGTCCGGTCCAGCGAGTCGCTGGAGCAAGTCTGCCGGTACCGCGCCGTGGATGAGCGCACCGATCGTGATGCCGGCGACGATGTAGGGCAGCGTGTCCCAGAAGAACGAAAGTGCGCCCTGGCCTGCGGCAGCGAACCGGTCCCGATGTGTCCGCGTCGGCGTCACGTTGCAAGCACAACTTGTTTCCGAGCCACCGTCCGTAGTGACCTCTCGGCCACCCGCCGTAATCCGGACGTTCTTGACGTAGCGATCGAGGTCGAGCATCCCGATGACGATTCCCCCGACGATCGCCGCGACCAACGCCGTAACGACGTACGCGACGGTGACGCTAGCCCCGAACAGCCCCAGCAAGAGCAAGACGGCGATCCAGTTGACGATCGGCGACGCGAGCAGGAACGAAAACGCCAACCCGATCGGTGCACCGGCACCCAATAGGCCGGCGAGGATCGGCACCGTCGAACACGAGCAGAACGGAGTCGCAGCACCGAGGCCGGCCGCGAGGACGTTTCCGCTGCCGTGGTCTCGTGACCGCAACATCGCCTCGACGCGCTCTGGCGGGAGATACTCCTGAGCGAGTCCGACGAGAAAGGAGGCACCGACGAAAAGCGGAGCGAGGACGACCGCCAGATGGACGAAGTACTCGGCCGAATCGACGAGCGCAGCCTCGTACCCGGCGGGAATCATTCGTCTTCACCGAGCGCGCGAGCGAGATCCACCAGCTGAACGCTCGCCGTGTCCGCGATCCGGTAGTAGGTCCACTTCCCTTGCTTGCGGGCGCGAACGATTCCGGCTTCCCGAAGCTGCGAGAGATGTGAGGCAACTGTCGACTGTGGTGCGTCGAGTACCGTTTCCAGTTCGCAGACGCAGAGTTCGCCCTCACGCAATGCCTCGACGATCCGGAGCCGGTTCTCGTTCGCCAGCGCTTTGAAGACCGCCAACTCGTCGTCGACGGTCTCGTCGGCTACCCGGCGGCGCTGCAGCGGCTCCGTTTCGGAGCAGTGCTCGCCGCCGATGCGCTGTATCGTCGCGCTTGCCGATTCGGCTCGGTCGGCGGAGGATTGATCGACCATATTCGATCAGTTGTCGGATTCTACTTCTTCGATTTCCATCTCACAGCAGCAGTCGTTACCATCTTCTTCGCCGCCATTCGATCCAAACAGCCGATCGAGTATCGACTTCATATCGAACTATTCCGATTTGTCTCCTATCAATCTACCGGTCCGAACGGCGGTCGACCCAGTCACCCGAGCGGAGACTAAACGTAACAACTAACCGCATCATTCCCTACGTCCGTGATATGCGCGCCGAGCCACAGTCGTTCGACCGGGTGCTGTCCTCGATGTGCACCGAGCCACACCCGGCAGCCCGCGAGGCCGCCGAGCGGTTCCTCGCGACAAACCCCGGCGACCCCGGTACGTATCCAACCGTTGCCGACCTCGAAGACGACGCCGTCTCGTTGCTGGGCGAGATCGCTGGTCTCGATGAGCCGGCAGGCTACGTCGCAAGCGGCGGAACGGAAGCGAACGTGCAGGCCGTCCGGATCGCACGTGAGCGTGCCGAGAACGGTCGTCCGACCGTTGTGCTCCCCGAATCGGCGCACTTCAGTTTCCAGAAGGCAGCCGACCTCCTCGATGTCGAGTTACGGGTCGTCCCGACCACCGACGACGGACGCGCCGACCTCGAGGCGGTTCGTGCCTGCGTCAACGAGGACACCGCCGCGGTGGTCGGCGTCGCCGGTTCGACCGAGTACGGCCGAGTCGATCCGATTCCGGAACTGGGCGAGATCGCCGACTCGGTCGACGCCCTGTTGCACGTCGACGCCGCCTGGGGCGGGTTCGTCCTCCCGTTTACCGACTACGAGTGGCACTTCGGCCACGCACCGGTCGACACGATGGCGATCGATCCTCACAAGATGGGCCAGGCTGCGGTTCCGGCGGGCGGACTGCTCGCCCGCTCGTCGGACCTGCTCGACGAGCTCGCCGTCGAGACGCCGTACCTCGAGTCGACCTCGCAGGCGACGTTGACGGGGACCCGGTCGGGTGCAGGCGTCGCGAGCGCCGTCGCCGCGATAGAAGAACTCTGGCCCGACGGCTACCGCGACCAGTACGTCCGTTCGCAGAACAACGCAAAGTGGCTCGCCAGCAAACTCGAGTCCCGGGGCTACGACGTCGTCGAGCCCGCCCTGCCGCTCGTGGCGGCGTCCGTTCCGACGCCGCTGTTCGAGGCGTTGCGCGACGAGGGGTGGCGTCTCTCGCGAACCGGCGACGGCGAACTCCGGGTCGTCTGTATGCCTCACGTCACCCGCGACGGCCTCGAGTCGTTCGTCGCCGACGTGGATCGACTCGAGACACGGGTCGGACTCGAGGTTGCTGGCGCGAGCGAGTGACTGCGGGCGGCCTTCGGGAATCGAACCAGAGTCGTTAGGTCGACCGTCGTGGAAAGTGGCGTCTGGAGACTACCGTCTGTTCGATCGACCGAACGGTACGAGTCGTTCTCGGGACAGTCCTCGCAGTCGCGGGGATCGCCTCCCTGGCTGGCGTGGCTGCGTTCGGCACCTTCGGCGTCGTCGCACTCGCCGTTGGACTCGTCTTGCTCGGTACGGGAGTCGTCCAACTGTGTCCGCTGTACAGTCTCCTGGGGATCGACACCTGCGGATGAACGTGTCGAACCGACACAGGTTTTTCATCGCGCCGGCGAACTACCGACAATGGACCGGCTTGACGTCGTCGCTGCCCTGGGCTGTGTCGTACTCGTCGGCGCGACGTGGCAACTCCCACTCGAGACTGGCGTCCTCGCGGCCGCGTTCGCCGGCTTCCTGCTGTCGCTGTCGGTCTGGCGGCTGTACGGCGGCCGGCCCTGGGAGGCACTCGGCTGGTTCGTCTGGGTCTGGACCGCCGTCACGGTCGTCCTCGAGTTGCCGACGGCGACGTTCGTGGTCGCGTTCGTCGGGACGGGCGTACTGGGGACGATGCTGTTGCTCGGGGGGCGGTACGGCGTGTTGCTCGATGTCTGGACGGTAGAGAACTGACACAGAGGGTGTACCGATTGCTGTATCGGAGACTGTCATAGAACTCTTCACAAGGGCCATTCTCGCGCTGAATAGTATCAAATAACCGTTCGGTCTCGCGTGGGTATCAACTGCCAGCGATTCTGCCAGTTCCGATAGATGTTCTTAGCAACGTGCTGAATACAGAGCATGTATTCATCAGCCGGCGGTGTTTGTTCCCATGAGGATTAGGTGAAAACTGGGCATACGAACTGGCTGCTAAATTACCGTACGTGCTAATACCCACCAACAATATCATTTATTTGATTTTTGTCGCGTCTTTGAGACATTCAGTGCTCTTACTCGGCGTTCGTCACTCCATACTGAAGGACTAATCCCGGGACGATTACACCAACGACGAAGAGGACGCCAACAAGCACGGCGAACGGAAGAGCAGTGAATACACTCAATCCAAGGTAGAGTGCCATCGCAACAAACACGCAGATCGCAATTACGGCGTTCTCTCTGGAACGGATCGGCTCGCTCCGGATGAGGATTCCCATCGATACAGCAAACAGTACGAAGATAGTGATCAGTGCAACGCTGATCATCTGCATTGAGTCGACTGCAAGTCCGTAGAACAATCCCAAACCGGCGAGCACGAACGCGATGCCCAAGAGTGCGAACCAAGCTGTTTCCGCCGGTGAACGCTCGCTCGTCTCACCAGATGTAGATATTTTCATACGGTTACCTTCCAACAGTTCGTTCGCCTGCATCTTGTAATCTGCCGTAGGCGGGCGCGAGCAGGTAATCTACGACGCCGCCCACGACAAGCGCTGCAGCCAAGAAGTTATTGCTGAAACCGGTATCAGCTCCTGTCTCGATTAGGACTACCACTCCGGCCACGCCGATTCCAAGACCAATGCCGATGGTCAGTTCCCGTCGATACTCTCTCCACCAGACGGCTACGCCAGCGACCAGCAGTACGATACCGCCCACCAATGCATCGACACCGAACGACAGGCCACCGAAGACGATCCCACCCAGTACCAGTCCAATTCCTACCCGCTGGAGCTGTTCGGTTTGATCGATTTCCTGTTCACTCATGTATGACAGAATTGTTTTATGCCAAACCAATATAGTTTTGCACTTATCAAATCAAGCAACTACTGATGAGCGTTCGACTTCCATGTTGATAGCTCCTCAGTCCGTGCCACATTCGCGCCCTGTATTCAGCACGCCAGTTCTGACAGGTTCCGAGTACATTTCGATCTCTCGTGCTACACCTATACTGACTGGCGGAGAGTAGTGACGAATCGGGTGTGGGGACCGTTCTATGACACCCTTGTATCGATTTGCCGGTGCAACCACTTGGTCGCAGGTGGCCAGAAACTGACAGACAGGAAACCGTACGAGCGGTTACTGGTCGGCAATCCACTCCGCAAACTCGCCGGTCAAGAACTCGTAGTACTCGAGGATACCGAGTGCGAGTGCGACGATCAGGACGACGACGACTGGGATACGGACGGCCCAGATCCAGGCGGGTGCGAGTGCGCCGAGGTCGCCGATGCCACGCGAGAGTTCGTCGACCGCGAGATCCGGCAAGACCCAGCCAACGAGGATCATCAGGAGCAGTCCGCCGAGCACCAGCAGGATCTGGTCGGCGAACAGGTCGATCAGGTCGAGCAAGACGAGGTCGTACGCCGACGGGATTCCGAGCACGAACATCGCAGCGCCGACGACAGAGGCAGCGATCTTGCGATCGACGTTTCGCTCGTCAATCACGTACGAGACGACGACCTCCATTAGGCTGATCGCACTCGAGAGTGCGGCGATGGCAACGGTCGTGAAGAAGACGAACCCGACGAGCCAGCCAAGCGCGAGGTCGCCGAACGCGGCCGCAAGCGAGACGAAGATTGCGCCGGCACCGGGATCGGCGGGGTCGATTCCCGCGGTAAAGAGGATCGGGAAGACGACAAGTCCCATGATGAACGCGATTCCGGTGTCGAAACCGATGATAATGGCACCGTCTTCGGCGAGGTTTTGGTCTTCACCGAGATAGGAGGCGTAGGTGATCATCGCGCCCATCCCAAGCGAGAGCGTAAAGAAGGCCTGGCCTGCGGCGGCCGGGAGAATGCTTTGCCACTCGGTGAGAAACAGTCCCCACTCGGGCGAGAGGTAGTAGCTGTATGCTTCGCCGGCTCCCTCGAGTGTGAACGCGTAGGCGGCCATCCCGAGCGTGATGACGACGATTGCGGGAACCATCAGCCTCACTGCGAGTTCGATTCCCTGTTGAATGCCGAGTGCGACGATCACGATCACGACCGCCATAAAAAGTGCGTGGAAGAAGATTGCGTCGAGACCGCTCGCGAGCGAGACGAACTGTGCTTCTGCTTCGGCGGCGTCGGCGAGGTAGCCGTCCTGGAGTCCAAGGAAGGCATACCGAACAGTCCAGCCGGCGACGACGCTATAGTAGGAGAGAACGACGAACCCGGTTGCGATGAAGATCCAGCCGACGTACGTCCAGGTGCCGCCACCGACGGCACGTAATGCGCCGACAGGGTTCAGTTCGGTGTGTCGCCCAACGACGAACTCGACGAGCATCGCTGGAAATCCGACGAGTACGATAAACAGTAGATAGGCCAGCAGGAACGCGGCACCTCCTTCCTGGCCGACTTGGAAGGGGAACCGCCAGATGTTTCCGAGACCGACCGCACTCCCGACTGCTGCGAGAATGAACCCGGCTCGCGTCGCCCACGTTTCACGTTGAATGTCAATATCACTCATAAATAC
Organism: Natronobacterium gregoryi SP2; assembly: GCF_000230715.2. GTDB lineage: Archaea > Halobacteriota > Halobacteria > Halobacteriales > Natrialbaceae > Natronobacterium > Natronobacterium gregoryi. The sequence goes on along the minus strand of NC_019792.1, from coordinate 2,983,509 downwards.
GTTGTCTACGAAGTCGATCAAAACAACCGGTGACTGTCGGTCCGAGTAAGAGGTCTTTTCGTCGTCACTGTCGACCCACACCCGCTACTCATGGGTCGTAACAGTGGCCTACCGACCGACCCTGATGATGCAATGCGAAGAATGCCACGTTGAGTAGCGGGTTTTCGCTACTCGTGGAAGTAGGTTACGTACTGGGGAACTGTCATCGAGTCTGGCCGTCGGCGTCACGCTGCTGTGGTAGAGGTCGTCCGTCGGTGTGTGCTAGCACCGTCTCAATCGTCGACTGATGAGTGAAACCAGACGACCGCATTCGGTTTCACTCATCCGTTCAGGCTTGTCAAAGCACTAGTGGCGGGCCAAGTCTACTCTGGCTAGTGCGCTGTACTTCTGATCGAGAATCGTGATCGGTTTTGACCAACTCTCAACTAGTCGATCCACGGTTGGGACGGTACTAGCAACATTGGGTCAGTGGGATAGTTTCGACTCTAGTTTTTCTTTGAGTTTCTCCGGGTCTAGCGCTGTCTCGTTGGTGAACAGCCATTCGGATGTTGAGAGCGTCCCTGAGAGTTCGTGGACCTCGTCTGACGTTTGGTAGTAGTTGATAGTGGTCACGAGCACGATGCCCCCGAGTGTGTTGCCGAGTAGAACAGGGAGTGCGAAATGGGTTGTTCCATACAGTAGCCCGATTTCGCCGAGGAACACGAGGTACAGCAGTTCGGTACTCGCGACGACGACGTGGAAGAGCCCACCGAGTGGAATCGCGAGGAACGCGATATAGACGAGCAGGAATCGAGTCGTCGAGTCTCGAACACCGAAGTCAACCCAGACGACGCCTGCAACGATTAGGCCCGCGAACACGCCCTTGAAGAAGAGGTCGAACCATGCGGTCTCGATGCCAGTCATTGCAATCCCGGTCAACGTTGTTGCCACTTCGGACGACACGACGCCACCATGTGCCAGCAGGAGGGCACCGACGCTTCCGCCGACCAGATTTCCTGCCAAGACGGTCGCCCACATTCCAAGCATCGCCGGGACGCTGGCTAACCGGTCCAGTACGAGGGCTACCGGTGGGAGCGTGTTTTCGGTGTACAGTTGATAGTTCCCGAGAACGATATACAGGAACCCGATTGGATAGAGAAGCGCCCCTACGATCGGAACCCCATCCGCTGCGTTCGTCATCGATGCATAGAGCAGTACTGTAATCGTGATTGCAAATCCCGCTGCGAGTCCGCTGAAAAACAACTCTCGTGTGCCACGGCCGATCTCTTCGTCTGCCTCGATGAGTGCGCGCTCGTAGATTTCGTCTGTCGAAAGCCGGTTTCGAAAGAGGTCAGATGTCTCCGCCGTTGTGTCGCCGAGAGACCCGCCTACAACGTCGTCATCGTCAGCGGAGACACGTTCGTCCTGGCTCGTTTCACTCATCGACAGTCTGGTTTCCCGTCTCTCCTGCCCGCGTGTAAGACTATCCATTACAGTAGACTAATGATCCAGACCCGATCTGTTGAGTCGAACCCGCTCGTGCGGGCCGGGTCGACTCGTCATACGGAATGCTGTCCCGATGTCCCGGCGCGACCGCAGGCAGACTCGCGGTCGCACCGGAACTGACTGACAGCAAACCGTATCAGTCGACAGGTGAGACAGTACGAGAGTTAGCTGCGGGGGAGTTCACCGAACGTGGTCTGGCGTCCCCGGCCACTGTGGCGCGTGTAGCGGCCGTAGAGTCCGAGCACGAGCGCTCCAATCCCGAGTAGGAACGCGATCAACTCGAGTAGACTACCGACGAACGGGAGCAGACCCAGAAGTGCGAAACCGGCGAGGCCGACCACGAGCGCGAGCCAGCGGTTCTCGACGCCCACGAGTCCGAGCACCCACGCGCCGACGGCGTACTGTCCGTAGACGATGCCGATCCAGATTACGAGAGCGAACGCGAGTGCGAGGGCAATGGCGAGTGGAATGCCGACGATCGTGACGGCGACGAGAGCAACCGCGATCGGAACGGCGATCAACGTCAGGAAACCGACGCCGCCCGAAACGAGTGGATCGACGGCGACGCGGGAAGCAACACCTCGAGAAAACGACGGGAAGACGGCCAACAACACGATTCCAAGCAGGAGGTTGGCCAGGACTCCGTACATTACCGACAGCCAGGTGGGAACGGTGAACGCGTCGACGAGGTCGTCGACGGTACTGCCGACGCTCGGGTCGTGGACGACGCCATCCGTGACGGTCGCGTTAGGGTCTTCCTCGAAGCTCTCGGCGTCGTAGCGGAACTCGCCGTCGACGTCTGCGTTCGGTCCCAGGGCGATCGTCTCGGCACCGGCACGAACGTCGCCGCCGACCGCGCCGTCGATCGTGAGAGCGCCCGCACCGGCGTCGAGGCCGCCACCGATCTGGGCCGACTCGCTCACCTCGACGTGGCCAGCGCCGACGGCGACGTCTCCGTCGACGGCTCCGTCGATACGGACGGTTCCGGCGGCACCCTCGAGAGAGCCGTCGACGGTGGCTCCTTCGGTGACGTGGACGCTTCCGGCGACTCCAGCGATGTCGCCCGTAACGGTCCCGTGGACGACGATAGAGCCCGCGACTCCGTCGACGCTGTCGTAGGTCTCGTCTGCTTCGACGACTACCGAGCCGAAGATTCCGTCGGCGGACTGTGCGGCGACGATACCCGTCCCGGCCGAGAGGGCCAGAAGCCCGACGAGTGCCAGGACGGTGACCCTGGAACGGTTGCGCTCCATGGGGGAGCTTCGTCGCACTGGTGTAAATCTATTTACGGTAAATTGTGGAACGTCCGGTCTGGTGATAGAAGCGAAGCGGCCGACTGGCCGCGTTCGCGGCGTCGGGACCGAAACCGAACCCGGCGACGAGAAAACCGACTTCGGTACCATGCAGTTTACTGGAGTTAATTACCGCCGATCGACGGAATGAGGTCGGCGATCGGCGGTAACTAGCTACAGCACGCCGTTTGAGATAAACCGTATCATACCGCCGACGCGAACGCCTCCGGCAACCGCGCGTACACCTCGGCTGTCTCGGCGAGAGCGTCGACCGTCGTGTACTCGTCACAGGCGTGGGCCGTGTTCGTCGCGACGGCGAACTCGACGGTCGGAACATCGGCGTTGCGAAACTGTTTCGCGTCGCCGCCACCGGTCGCGCTCCGGCGGTAAACTCGGTCTTCGAGGATGTCGCTGGCGACGGCGTGGGTTGCGTCGACGATCGGCTCCGCGAGGTCCTCGTAGCTCCCGACGCTGTAGCTGACGTCCGCGATCGAGACCGCTCGGTGAGTCTCGAGCCAGTCGCGGATCGACGCGAGTACTGCAGGCGTTTCGACGCCCGGCGCGAGTCGAACGTCGAGTCGAGCGCGTGCCTCGCGCGGGACGCTGTTTACGGCTTTGCCACCCTCGAGCGTTCCCAGGTTGACCGTCGGTCGATCGAACAGTCGCCGTGCTGTGTCGGCCCCCATTGCTTGCGCGTAGTAGTCGACCGACTCCTCGAGGACGGGCTCGACGGTCGGCGGGATCGACAGTGTACGGTCTTCGAGACGGGTCCGGACGTCCTCGAGTGCACGCCAGAGCCGATCGATCGCGTTCTCGCCGAGCATCGGTCGCGAGCCGTGAGCGGCTTTGCCGGTCGCCTCGAACGTGAGCCAGATGCTTCCCCTGTCGGCGACCGTGAGCGACGCTCGCTCGTCGTCGCAGGTCGGCTCACCGATCACGCATGCGTCGGCCGCGAGCCGTCCGTCCTTGAGGACGGCGGGCAGTCCCGCCTCGCCGGCGACCTCCTCGTCGCTGACGAAGGCAAACGAGAGCGTCACCGGCGGCGACGTCTCGGACTCGGCGGCGGCGCGAGCGACCGCGAGCATAGCGGCGAGCGCCCCCTTCATGTCGCTCGTCCCACGGCCGTAGAGTTGGTCGCCGACACGTTCGCCGAGCGGGTCGTACGACCAGCCGTCGGCGTCGTAGGGGACGGTATCGAGGTGGCCGGCGAAAAGCAGCGTCCGATCGCGCTCGCCGGCGACCGTCGCGAGAAGGTTCGGTTTCTCCGGATTGGCCACGACTCGTTCGGTCTCGATCCCGAAGTCAGTAAACTGTGACTCGAGCCAGGCGACGACCTCGCGTGTATCGCCAGGCGGGTTCGTCGTTTCGTGCCCGACGAGTTCGAGAGTGGTCTCGGCGAGTTCGGCGTGGCGCTCTCGGACGAGAGACGCGAGTGTCGTGGTCATCGTCGCTCCACCGTTTCGGTCGTGTCCCCGTGTTCGTCCTCGAACTCCCGGATGAGGTGGCTCATCTTCGCGTACCAGTCGTTGAGCCGGCGTCGCATGTCGCTCGTGATCCGCGAGGGATCGGTCGGGTAGTAGACGTGGTAGTAGCCACCTTCCTCGTAGTTGACCTGTGTCTTCTGGACGACGCCACGTTGGAGGAGTCGCTGGATCGAGCGGTAGACCGTCGACCGTTCGCGGTCGACGCGTTCGGCGACCTCGTCGATCGTCGACGGCTCCTCACTCTCGACCACTGCGTGGAAACACTCCCTGTCGAGTCGTTTGAGGCCGTGGATACACTCCAGCAGCCCATCACACGTCATCTCTTGTTGGAGCTGTTCAGCCATCGAGTCGTCCATACTGGGACGTTGGTGCCACACCGTGAAATATTTGTGTGTATTGCACAATACAGTAATACAAGGCTGCATCGGACGGGGATCGATCGCGACCGCCTCGTCGTCGGTGTGAATGTTTCGACGGGATGGCCCGGCGGATCACTCGCTCTTTCTGTTAGTGGTATGTCCGATGCCAACCGTTAACGGTACGTGGAGTGAACGAGCCACCTGCCTCTCGACGGCCACGACGCCGAAGGCGGCCAGACCACTGTGTCGTGGTGAACCCTGCACGAACCGCGGAGAGACCCGAGCGGTGAGCCTCCCGACGGCTCACGTCGGATCGACTCCTGCTCGCCTCGAGGACGACTCGACCATGGTAGTAACAGCCGAAATCACGGTCCCAGCCGACACGTTCGCTCTCGGCAGCCTCTTCCAGACGTATCCGGACGTAGTCGTCGAGTTCGAACCTCTAGTCCCGTTACAGAGCGACCGAGAGACGAACCTTCCGCTCGTCTGGATCGGTGGCGTCGAACCCGACGCAGTTCTCTCGGCCCTGACTGAAATCGACGGCATCGACGTCGTCGCACGCCTCGCAACCGACGGCGAGAAGACGCTGTTCGAACTCGAGTGGTCGGACGAACTCGACGGGATCGTACAACCGCTTCTCGATACCGGTGGTCGGATTCTCACCGCCAGAGGGACGGTCGACCACTGGACGTTCCGACTGCTTTTCGACTCGCACGTGTCGCTCTCGGAGTTCAACATGGCGGTCACAGGAAACGGAATCCCCGTCACCCTGCGGCGACTCTCGAGTTCGACGATCCAGCGCGACGCCGTCGACGAAGCGGGAGACCGGTCGCTGCCGCCGAACCATCGGGAGACGCTGTTGCTGGCCTACCATAGCGGCTACTACGACACGCCACGCGAGTGCCAGCTCGCCGACCTCGCTGCGAAGGAGAACGTAAGCGATAGTGCGCTGTCGAAGCGGATTCGCCGGGCCACCGCGAGCCTCATCGAGCACACACTCCTGGCAGACGAAGATCCAGAGGCTCCGCCACGCGACTGAGAAGCGGCTACGAACCGTAACTCGGCCGGTTTGCTGTCCTGCCACCCCGATTGCCGACACCAGGCTGGCGATCGGCAGTAATCGGCGACGGCAGACTGTATCGATTACCGGTGGTGAACGACGGCGGTCTCCGAGGCACCGTCACTGACGAACCCGTGGTGTGTCCGGAGTCTCGCTCCCCGTTCATATACCAAGCGGTGCAAGACCACGATGTCCACAGACGAATCGGGGCGAATGCCACGAGACTTGACCCCGAGGCGGTCGACACCGTGAACACGCGCCGGTACAGCGAGAACAGCACGAACGCCCACGAGTTCACTCGTGATGAAGCGTGTAAGCTCGAGTGGCAGGCTGCCCGTAGGGTGGCCTGCCGAGGCTGGGGCAAGCCCACCAAAGCCGCTGTCCCGCTCAGGAGCCACACTGACTTGGCTCAAGACGCCGACAGCCGACCGGCGAACTCCCACGTGGGGATGCTCGTCTGTGACGGGCGCTGGTCTGTGGCCAGTACAACCCCACGACATCAGTCGTGGGAGAAGTCAGTTCCCACGCTGACTCTTGGGGTGGGGCTCAGCCCGAAGTAAGGTGGGGGGAGATACCGACGGTTCGGACTCGAGTCCGGTAAAATGGACGAAAGCAACGGAACGGCCGGCTCGTCGCCTCGTAACTGCAGGGAAGACGGTGGCTGGTGCCGAAGCTCAGTAGGGGGGTCGCTGTGCCTGTACGACCGCTGCGAGTTGCTGGTGTTCGTCTGCCAGCAGTTCGTGCAGATCGTCGACCGTGATGATACCGGTCAACTCGCCGTCGGAGTCGACGACCGGGAGCCGACGAACGCCGTGTTCGCTCATCAGTTCGGTCGCCTCGTAGAATCCGCCATCGTGTTCGATCGTACACAGATCCGTCGACATGACGTCTTCTGCGGTCATCCCGTCGGCACTCTCGCCTTCGGCGATCACCTGGAGTGTGAGATCGCGGTCGGTCACGATGCCGGCTGGCTCGTCGCCGTCAGTGATCACGACACTGCCGACGTTTTCTGCCGCCATCGTCGCTGCAATCTCTTGAATCGATTCGTCGGTCGTTGCCGTGACGATATCGCTTCGCGCGAGGTTTTCGACTGGCATGGCTCAAGTTACCCTCTCCACGCTCGAGCGTATAATACCCACCCCGTCCGTTGCACCCCATCTACAGATAAGCAAGGCGAGTGCCTCGGGGATTGGCCTCGAGACGGTTCACAAATCCGGGCTCGTACTGGCTGTCATTCGTCGTCTCCGGTGTCGCCACGACCTGCCCGGCACCTGTATCGGTACACTGGTACACAGCCGGCCTTCACAAACGAGTTCGGCGAGCCGTCAACGCTCGGCAGAGACCGTGGTCTCTTCGACACCCTCGTACTTGTCCTCGAACTCCTGGATGAGCTGGCCCATCTTGGCGTACCAGTCGTTGAGCATCCGCTGCATGTCGTCGGCGATCTGTTCGGGATCGGTCGGGTAGTAGACGTGGTAGTAGCCACCCTGATCGTAGTTGATCTGCTCTTTCTGGATGAACCCGCTCTGAAGGAGGCGTTGGATCGAGCGGTAGGCCGTCGACCGTTCGCGGTCGACGCGTTCGGCGACGTCGTCGATCGTCAACGGTTCGTCGGCCTCGACCATCGCCCGGAAACACTCCTTGTCGAGTTGCTTGAGACCGTGAATACACTCCAGCAGCCCTTCACACTTCATGTCTTGCTGGAGTTGCTCTGCCATCGAATTAGCCATTACGTCGAGATAAGAGGTGCACCCGTAAAAGGATTGTGTGAGTATTGTACAATCCCACTTGCGGGTCGTGCAGGCACCGACGACCGTTCGAGGAGCGACGGCGGCGTTGCGCTGGCTCGTCACACCGCCTCGCCCGGCCGGGATGTCTTCGTCAGCTAAAGAGGTGATTCATCAGGAGCCGCTGTACCAGTCCAGGCTGGCGTCCGTCGTGGGTCTGGATCATCACTGCGGTCGTCTCGGCTGCGTCGACGAGTCGATTGCCAGGCCGGCCGAGCAGGCGGGCGGTGAGTCCAGTCCGGTCGACGCCAGTCACCAGCAGATCGGCGTCGCCGACGAACCGCGAGAGGCCGGTAACCTCGTCGTCGGTCTCGATGATCGTCGATCGCGCTGCAACCGTCAGCGTTGAGATCACCGTTTCGTGGTAGCGTTCGACCTGTTCGCGCTGCCGTTCGGGTGCGCGTTCGGGGATCGCCTGCAAGAGGTTGATCTGCGCACCGGTCTCTTCGGCGACGGCGTCGGCGAACAGGAGCTTCAGTGGATCGTAGGCTCCGCGGTTGGCGACGACTGCGATCTCGTCGGCGTCGTCGAACCCGTCGTCCTCGACCAGTAACACGTCACAGGGTGCGTTCTCGAGCAGCCAGTCGGTGTCGCTGCCGAACAGTCGCTGGTGGAACTCGGAGGGGTCTCGTTCGGCGACGAGCAGGTCGTAGTCGCCGTAGGTCGCGAAGTCGACGATTGCACGGTTGTGGTCTTCCGTGTCGACTTCTCGGTACTCGATACGTGCGTCCGTGACGGCGGAGCGGTCGGTTGTCGTCGTGCCACCGGACGGGCGGACTGGCCGGTGGACGTCGTGGTCCTCTGGGAACCACGAAGGTGCATCGTCGCCGCTGGTCGGGAGCCACGTGGGAACGTCGTCGTCGAACACGTCGGGGTGGTCTTCGGCGAACAGCCGATGGGGGACGTCTACGAACTCGACGACAGAGACGGTCGTCGATCGCAGCCACCCCATGTCCGTCGCCATCCGGAGCATGTCGCGTCTCGCGTCCGGCGACGTGTCGTCGGTGATCGCGACGAGAACGTCGTACTCCGCGTCCGAGCCGAACAGTTTTTCGGTCCGCTCGAGTGCTCGTTCGCTCACGTTCTCGCGGACGCCAGCACGGGCTGCTCCTTCCCGGTCGATGTGACGGCGCGCGTAGGCGTAGTACCACGCCATCGCACCGGCGGTGATGACCATCGCGCCGACGAACGGCACCGTTCCCATCGTCGCCAACACGACGAGGCCGCCGACGATGCCGGCGAGTTGGAGCCACGGATACAGCGGTGAGACGAAGTCTGGATCGTAGTCGTCGACGGCACCCTCGCGGAACCCGATCACCGAGAGGTTGACGAGGACGAACACGAGCACCTGAAACGCAGATGCGAGTTTCGCGATCTGGAGGATCGGAACGAACGCGATCAACACCAGAATGACCGCCCCGGTAAGCGTAATCGCCTTGAGCGGTGTGTTGAACCGAGGATGTAGCTCCTCGAACGACGACGGCACGAGGTCGTCGCGTGCCATCGCGAAAGGGTACCGCGACGCGGAGAGAACGCCTGCGTTCGCAGTGCTTACGAGCGCTAGCAACGCCGCGGCGACGACTGCGACGACACCGATCGTGCCGAGCGTCTGCTCGGCGGCGACGGCGACCGGTGCGTCGGTCGCGGTAAGTACGTCGGCCGGGGTCACACCGACGAGAACCGCGACGACGAGGACGTACAGCAACGTCGTAAACGCAAGCGAGACGAGCATGCCAAGCGGGATGTTCCGCGAGGGGTTCTCGATCTCCTCGGCGACGCTTGCGATCTTGGTGACGCCCGCGTAGGAGACGAAGACGGCACCTGTCGCCACCAGGAGACCGGAAGAGCGGGGATCGAGAGCGCCCTCGAGGCGTGTACTCTCCAGCGAGAGTCCACTTCCGACGACGAACCAGACCATCGCCGCGAGCATGACCGCGACGATTCCGACCTGGAATCGGCCGGTGACGTCGGAGCCGACGACGTTGAGCAGGATCAACAGTACCGCGATGCCGAGCGCGATCGCGGTGACTGTTTCCGGTGTGAGATCGCGCTCGATCACGTAGAGGAGATACGGCACGCCGCCGACGAGCGCCAGTGCTCCCTTGAACGACAGCGAGAACCAGGTTCCGATCCCCGCGACCGTTCCCAGAAGCGGTCCCATACCGCGCTCGATGTAGACGTAGGTACCCCCGTCTTCCGGCATCGCGGTCGCCATCTCCGACTTCGACAGTGCCGCTGGAATCACGAGCAGTCCTGCCAGCACGTACGCGAGAACGACCGTCGGACCGGCGATCTCGTAGGCCAGTGCCGGCAGAATGAAGATACCCGACCCGACCATCGCGCCGATACTGATCGCGACGACTTCTGCCAGTCCGAGGTCGCGATTCAGTCCCGACGCCATTGGACTCTCACCTCGGCCTGTGCGCTGTGATTGTGTTTCCGGCACCAATCTCTATCCGAGAGAGGTGTCTTCACTCCACCACGCGTCGCCAGCTGGCGTCGCCACGTCAGATGTGAGCGCCTTGAGAGCGGTTCTCTGCTGACCACAGGATTGTCTTCTACTTGTGTGTGGAATTTACTCATTCAAACAATTCTATGTATGGAGCACCTGCATATAATGGTTTTGGAGGTATGGCACAATACAGCAGGTGCCACTACCCGGAACGTGCGGTCGGTAGAACAGACGAACCGACTGTGAGTCGGCAGGCGTGCAGTCGTGTGAACCGCCTCGGATCAAGTGGTTCGAGACGCGAAGCGTCTCGTCGTCAAGTGAGAAGCGGTCCCGGAGGCATCGCGGGCTTTGCTCCGCTCGGTCACGGAAATCGTCGATTTCCGTACGACCCCGAGGCACTCGGCCTGCTCCGCCAGTAGATGGAACCGCTAGCTTCGTCGACTGTCCGTCTGCTCGAGACGGGAGCTCCGGTCTTCGTTACGTAGTTCGTGGCCGTCGGTGGGAACCGCCGTCCGACCGTCCTCGTGGGTAAGCAGGCCGCAATACGGCCGTTCGAAATCTCGGCGTTGAGATCGGCGGTCGTCTTTTCGACGAAGTCCGGAGTCGTTGCCCCGATCGCTCGAACGTCACCGGCTCTGTGGCGACGACGGTACCAAGTATCGCGACCGATCACTGACGGCCCGTCCGGACTGGTAGAGCGATGCGTCGAACACAATCGTCTTTTCACTCGCCACGATCAATCACTCCCTTCCGGAGCGGCAGTTGGTTCGACGTCGTGCGTTCGAATGGCCTGTGCACCGTAGTAGAAGATGACGGCCGTGACGAACGCCGACGAGCCGACCAGCAGAACGAAGCTCATCGTATCGAGAACCGGCATAGCGAGCCAGGTGGCGAGTTCGCCGAGAGCGACCGCGAGGCTCGCCAACAACAGCATGATCCCGAAGTAGATGGTGACGTCGTCCTCGTCGACGTAGGCCGTCGCTGCCGAGCCGATGCGAGCACCGAGTGCGCTCCCGGCCAACAGGCCCGTCACGATTCCGAGGTCGACGACACCGTCTAATCCGTACGTGAAGGCTCCGACGGCTCCCGACATGAGCGCGCCGAAGAGACTCGTCCCGACGGCGGCAGCGAGGGGGACGCCGATGAGGTAGTAGATCGCGGGCATACGGATGAACCCGCCGCCGACGCCAAGGAAGCCGGAGACGACGCCGACGCCACCACCGACGCCCGAAATCGTCCACATCGACGCCTTGCTCCCGTCGGTCAGCGTCACCATCGGCGGGACGTTGTAGGACTTGATCTTCTTCGCGATATCCGGGATGTCGTCGTCTCCAACGTCGTTTTCACCGTCGGAATCGGCGGCCTGCTCGAGCGCACTCCGGACGAACAACACACCGATCGCCGCGAGCAACAGCACGTACGCGATACCGACGACCAGCTCGGCTCGACCGATCGCCTCGAGGCCGTAGACGAGCATCTTTCCGGCCTCGATGCCGACGGCGATCCCGACGAACATCAACGCGCCGAGCTTGTAGTCGACCTGTCCGACGTCGTGGTGTTTCATCGTCGCGATGACGGCCGTCCCGAAGACAAACGCCATCGAACTACCGATCGCGACCGGTGCTGGGTAGCCGAGGATCAACAGCGCGGGTGTCACGAGGAACGAGCCGCCCATCCCGAAGAAGCCAAAGAAGACTCCGACCATGAAGCCGAAAGCGACGAACAACGCCAGGAGTCCGACACTCAGTCCGAGTGGCTCCATCTTATGCGTTCTCGATCGTTTCGAGTAGGGATGGTGCGACCGCTCGTTCGACGACGCCGTAGCCGACGTAGAGACCGATCGCTTCGACGAGGACGATGGCGACGAGCAGCGTGGCCTGTACCGGTGAAGAAAGCGCGACGTCGATCATTCGCCGCTCACCCAGATTGTAATCGTTTGTGTCCGAATCATGGTTTTCTACTCAATATCCACTAACCGGGGAGAGTGTATAATGCTTTTGGGACTTGCACACAATATTACTGTGGGATATGGCACGACTATCCCACGAGAATATTCCCATACGTTTCACGGATATAGTCACCGAGACGATCCCTCACCTAACGGCTGGTGCGCACCGTGGCGATGCGCTTTCTGAGCTGGGCGCGACGAGTGTTTTCGCCGCCGCTGCAATCGACGATATCGATCGCTCGAGTGTAACCAGACAGCGGTTCGTCCAGAGACGTATTGATTAGGGGAAGCAATATTATACCGTCGCCGACTAGCATCAGTATGAAAGCGGTCTGTGCAACTGACCTCTCGGCTGCCAGTGAGGCGACGATCGAGAACGAAACCTGCCTCGAGTGTCTCGGACGGATCGGCGTCGACGAGATGCATCTGGTGACGGTTATTCCGTCGAACGTGCACGCTGGACTGCCGGGTCTGGACTTCGAGGGGCGACGGCGCCGAGCGCTCGAGCGGTACCAGCGGGTTATCGGAGACGCTGGCTTCGATGTAGAGGCCCACATCGTCCGCGGGACGCCCCATCGTCGCATCGTCGGGATCGCCGAGACGCTCGGTGCGGACCTGACGCTGGTCGGTTCACGTGGAAAGAGCCCACTCGAGAACCGCGTTATCGGATCGACAGCACGAAACCTCGCGCGGACGACGGTGACGCCACTGCTCGTGAATCGGATCGAGCGCGCGGCTGACGATCCCGATGTCGTCCGCGAACAGCTCTTCCGGCGGCTGCTGTACGCGACGGACTTCTCTGCAAACGCCGAGCGCGCGTTCGAGGCGTTCTCGTATCTGCGTCATGCGACCCAGGAGGCGACGCTCGTCCACGTCGAAACGCCGAAAGACCCCGGGCCGGCCGAAGACGAACCCGAGGAACGGCTGTCGGAGCTGGCTGGCCGCCTCGAGGGGTGGGGGATCGAAACGCAGATCGACGTTCGACGGGGCGATCCCGCCGACGAGATCCTCGCTGCCGAGGCCGAGTTCGAGCCGACGACGACGCTGATCGGCTCCCGGGGCCACAGCCGTCTGCGCCGGCTGTTGCTCGGAAGCGTCTCAGAAGAGATCGTGGCTCGAGCGACCGGGAACGTGATGCTCGTCCCGCCGGATCGGACGGCCTGACGAGCGCGGTCGGCGCAGCCGATCCATGGCATTTTCAGAATAGTGGGTACTGGACAAGACTTATCAGTGAGTATCTGCTGTCGGTCGCTCAGTGGTCCCGACATCGCAGTCACAAGAGTGACCGACACGGACAAGTCCCGGTTGTGCCGGAAATGACTTACAGTAAACCGTATCAGTCGGAGCGGCCAACCCGCGGCGCGAGGCAGGCGCGTTACTCGTCTTGGCCGACGCTGATGACTTGCAACAGCGAGTAGACCGGCACGCCGTCGATTTCGTCGAGTCCCTGCTTGTCGGCGAGGACGACGCAAGCGAGTGGCTCGCCACCCTCGGAACGGATCGCCTCGACCGTCTCGCGCATGGTAGTGCCGCTAGTGATCGTGTCGTCGACGATGTAACACTCGCGGTCGCGGATAGCGGCGAAGTTTCGACTGAAGGTTCCGCCTAGATCCTCGAGATCCCCTTCCTCCCACTGGTGTTTCGCGGGCGTGTAGGTTCCGAGATCGGTCTCGAGTTCCCGCGCGATGAGCATCGCGATGGGGCCGCCGGCTTTCTCGATGCCGATCGTTAGGTCGACGTCTTCGCCGTGTTTGGCGAGTAGATCCGCCATCGCCGACGCGACAAATTGCATCCGTTTGCTGTCCCGACCGATCGCCGACCAGTCGACGTGGATGTCCTGCGGGCCGGTTTCCCCATCGATCGTCTGGCTCGGCTGGCTGGTCGGCTGTGGCGTCGCATCGCTGCGTTCGACGAGCCAGCTTGCAGTCTCTCGAGAGACGTTCAGTTCGTCCGCAATTTCGCCTTTCGAGAGTCCACGGTCCGCGAGTTCGGCAGCACTCTCGATGAGGTCGTCGACGTTTTTCATACGCTCTGGGTTCGGGTTCCGTTTTTAAATTCGTGTCGTCGTCAGCAAAGGCCGGGCATGCCGGGGCAATGCAGCCGGTATCGGAAACGGTTTTCCGTCGCCGCTGACTGTTGCTACCATGGAACGGTACGATCTCGTCTACCGACTCTACGACGAGCACGACACCGAGACGGTACGTGAGTACCAGGAGTTCGTCGACGTCTTTCCGGCCGTCGACTCCCGGGTGGCCCTAGAACACTGGCAGGACGCAACGGAGGAACTCAAGGCGCGAAAAGACGAGATTCGGTCGGCGTTTGCGGCCGGCGAAACCTTCGCTGCGGTGGCCTCGCGGGCCGACCGCGATCAGGCTTTTACTGCACTTGATCTCGAGGCCAAGTACGGTCGTTCGGTGAACGTCCTCGTGTTGGACGTCGACGAGACGCTCCGGTCTGCAGGTGGAACGGACAACGAGATCCCACGGGAGACGCTGCACGTCTTGACGGAGTTTCACGAGGCCGGAGTCCCGATCATCATCTGTACGGGCCAGACCTTAGAGAACGTCAAGGGGTTTGCGATTCAGGGGCTGGGAAGCGAAATCGTCCACTCGGGAGACCTCTCGATCGTCTACGAGGCCGGGACCGGAGTTTTCACGCCCGGCCACGGTGCGGAGACGAAACAACTTCTCTACGAGGACCTCGACGAGGAGATACGGACGATCTTCGACGCTGTACGCTCTCGCGTGCTTCGGGAAGCGCCCGAAAAACTCCGACGGGGCTGTCACCTGCAGGGCAACGAATTCAACGTCACTCTCAAACCAAACTACGAAACCGGTTCCGCACAGGCCCGTGCCGTCATCGACGACGGCCTGGTCTACCTGCTCGACTTGCTCGCCGACGCCGTCAGGGCGGCGATCGGCGCTGACGACGTCCTCGAAGGCGAACCGGTCGCCGACTGGACCCGCGCGTTCTATGCCGCCCAGGACCCCGAAATCAGGGCCGTTCTCGAGGGTGAAGGCGTCTATCCAGACCTCGAGGCCGACGAGACGCCTGTGACACTCGCCGGCGTCCTCGAGCGGGTCGACGTCGCCTACTACGAGGCCGACGCGGCCGAGATCGGCAGCCTCGAGTTGAACAAGGTCGTCGGCGTCGAGCGCGCACTTTCGGTTCTGGGGATCGACGACCCGTTCGCGCTGGTGATGGGCGATTCGAAGAGCGACCTGCGCGTGATGGAGTGGATCGAGGAGAACGACGCGGGACTCGCAGCGGCACCGGAACACGCCTCGCAGGAGACGCTCCAGCACGTCCTCGAGACCGACGACCTCGTCTTCGACCGCGGCAAGAGCGTCGACGTCCTCCGGACGGTGTACGCGCTGAACCGGCTGGTTCGACTGAACTAACGTAACGGCTGGCACATCAAGGCCTGCCTATCAAGCGCGTTCGAACTGACCGTTCTATCACCGCGAGGCTGACCACGAGCGTCACATTGGTTCTCGACGTCGCGTTCGCGGCTTCGGTCTCGCTCGGAGTCGTTCCGAATCGGTGATAGTATGAGCGGAGTCACGTTCCACAGCCACCACGACGGCATCGGGCACAAATCGGAAGCGACCGACGGTCGTTTCACACTCGGTGACGGGGTGGTCGTGCGATGACGACGGTCGCCGAACTCACGCTCCCGACCGACGAGTTCGCACTCGCAGCAACGTTCCGGCGACTTCCAGGGCTAGAGGTCCGCGTCGAGAGCGTCGTCGCCGAGGGACCGGCGCGGACGACGCCGCTCGTCTGGTTCTCGAACGTCGCCCCGAACGACCTCGAGGCGACGTTAGAGACGGACCCGACGGTCGAACAGTACCGGCAGTTGCTCGAGAACACCGATCGGACGGAGCGACTCTACCGACTTCGCTACGGCGAGTCGGTCGATTCCGTCTGTCGAGCCGTCTACGCCAACGGTGGGACAGTACTTGGCGCGTGGGTGGTCGACGACCGGTGGACGCTTCGCCTGCTCTTCCCGCTTCGCGAGGAACTGTCCGAGGCCGTCTCCGAGATCGAAGGGGAAGACGTCCGAGTCGACGTCAGGCGAATGGTCGAGGCTGGCGGCGAAGACGGCCTCGAGACGACGGCCGCGCTCACCGAACCCCAGCAGGAAGCGATCGCCGAGGCCTACCGCCGGGGCTACTACGACGTGCCACGCGCAATCTCGCTCGAAGAACTGGCGAACGAGCTCGATATCTCTCATCAGGCACTGTCAGAACGGCTCCGACGCGCCAACCGCGTCCTCGCGAGCGAGCAACTCGAGGGGGCGGCCGGCGAGGTGGCGACAGACTGAGACGGCTCCCTATACGTCGTTGCTGGTGCAACCGCGCTCCGAAGCGGTTGGACCGGAGGACCGGGACAGTAATCCGTCCGAGAGCGATCGAAGTTTCTATTCTCTCGCCGTCCGTATCGGACGGCATGAACGAGTACGAGGCCGTCGTCTACGACCTCGACGGAACGCTGGTCGATCTGGATGTCGATTGGCCCGTCGTCACCGACGACGTGCTCGAGGTGTACGAGCGTGCGGGTGTCGAGCCACCGAGTCGGAGCCTGTGGGACCTGCTCGGCTACGCCGACGAGGCCGGCCTCCAGGCGGCAGTCGAGTCGACGATCGCCGACCACGAACGTACGGGGGCCGAGACCGCGCCCCGACTGGCCCACGCCGACGAGTTGCTCGAGCGGACGGTCCCGGTCGGGGTCTGCTCGCTCAACTGCGAGGCGGCCTGCCGGATCGCCCTCGAGGAACACGGGCTGGCCGACCCGGTCGATGTCGTCGTCGGTCGGGACACAGTCGAGACCAGAAAACCAGATCCGGAGCCGTTGCTCGAGACGGTGTGGGCGCTCGGGGTCGACCCCGGAGCAGCGGTCTTCATCGGTGATTCGGACCGCGACGAGTTGACGGCGCGGCGAGCGGGGACGGCCTTCGAGTACGTGTAGTCACTCGTCGGGCTGTTTGCGTTTCGCGTACGCGAACACTGCGATTCCGGTTGCTAGCCAGACGGCGGCACCGACGCGGACCGCAAACTCGGCTCGCTCGACCCAGGTGGTGAGTTCGACGGGGATCGACAGGAGAGCGACGATCGGTGCGCCGACGAGGATCGTCAGCACGAACGTGACTTGCATCACCCATCCGTAGTCGACGCCCTCGGGGTCGGCCGTTTCGACGGGCTCTGGCACGCCTGACAATCCCGACCGGGTCGTCTTAAGCGCCGCGGGTTTCGCGTTCGGCTCGAGAACAGTGATGTTTAATTGTCGGAGACTAACGACGAACTATGCCTACCGTCCGGGATCTGAAAGCGAAGACGGGGGAGGAACCGATCACGATGCTGACGGCATACGACGCGCCGACGGCGGGAATCGTCGACGACGCTGACGTCGACGTCATCCTCGTCGGTGACAGTGTCGGTAACACGTCGCTTGGCTACGAGACGACGCTCCCGGTCACCGTCGACGATGTGGCTCGTCACGTCGGTGCCGTCTCTCGAGCGACCGAGGACGCACTGGTCGTCGCCGACATGCCTTTCCTCTCTTTTGGCGTCGACGAGACAGACAGCCTCGAGAACGCCGGCCGGATGCTGAAAGAAGAAGGTGCCGAAGCAGTCAAACTCGAGAGCGGGCCTCACACTGTCGAACTTACCGAAAAGATGGTCCAGCTCGGCATTCCCGTGATGGCTCACCTCGGGTTGACGCCCCAGCACGTCAACCAGTACGGTGGCTACCCGCGCCAGGGGACCGACCAGGACGCCGCCGAACGCATTCTCGAACTCGCGCGGGCCCACGAGGAGGCCGGCGCGTTCTCGCTCGTCTTGGAACACGTTCCGTCGAACGTCGCGGCCGAGGTAACTGACGCGATCGACGTTCCGACGATCGGGATCGGTGCCGGCCCCGACTGTGACGGACAGGTGCTCGTGGTCGACGACGCAGTGGGTCTGAGCGAGTGGTCGCCGTCGTTTTCCAAGCAGTTCGGCTCGGTGCGCGAGGAGATGGAAAACGCCGTCGAAGAGTACGTCTCGGCCGTCGAGTCGGGACGTTTTCCGGCTGAAGAGCACAGCCACGAAGAGACAGACCTCGAGGAGTTCTACTAGTACTCCGCCAAGCGTCAACTGATGCGTGAACCCAGACGACTGCATTCGGTTTCACTCATCTGTTCAGGCTTGCCAAAGCACTAGAGGAACGACCGCACGGCCTCGTTGAACGGCTCCGGTCGCTCGAGCATCGCTCGCTGAGCGGCGTCCTCGATCTCGACGAGGTCGGTATCTGGAATCTCGTCGGCCAGATATTCGTGGAACCACGGCGGCGTCAGCCGATCGTACTCGCCGTAGACGACCAGGACGGGAACGTCGATCTCGGACAGACGTTCCCGAACGTCGAACCCGTGACAGCTGTGGAAGTCCCGGCTGGTTACCTCCTGGCCGGCGTCGTACATCGCTTCTTTCGACAGCGCCACGACGTCGCGGTCGGTATCGTGGAAGAACCGGTCCTGGGCGTGGAGAAACTCGACCGCGCGGTCGAAGTTGTTCTCGAGCCACGCGAGCAGGTCCTCGAGGACGCCCAGCCGTGCGCCGGTCCCCGTCAAGACGACTGCGTCGGGGCGAAACGACCGCTCGAGGAGGAGGTGAAGGACGACTGCACCGCCCATCGAACCCCCGACCAGCACCCGAGAGTCGGTCGCTTCGGCGACGGCGAGGACGTCGTCGACGTACGCGGAGAACGTCGCGTAGCCGGGACTGGCGTCGATGTCGTCGGAGTCGCCGTGGCCGCTGAGATCGAGTGTGACCAGCGGTCGGTCGGTTGCGAGTGCGTGCTGTTTCTGCCAGAGATCGCGGTTGCCACCGGTTCCGTGGACGAGACAGATCGTCGAACCGTCACCCCCGTCGACGGTTTCGTAGGCCGTCTCCCGGCCGTGGTGTGAGACCCGCTCCATACTCGTACAACGACAGGAACAGGTATAAAGACTCGACTGCGTGGCGCGGTCTTCATACTGTCGGACAGAAGCCAATACGAAGTCGGTCGCGGATTCGCGGCCGTCTCCCCCGGTGACGGCCCCAACAGAGCGACCGATCGTCACGTCGTTTTCTCCGACAGTATCAGACGGAATGCTGTCCCGATGTCCCGGCGCGACCCCAGGAGTTCGCGGTCACGCCGGAACTGACGGACAGCAAATCGTATCAGTTGTCGGTGTCGACCGTCACGGCCTCGTCGGCCGCGTTCCGAAGGGCGTCGGATCGACCGTACGATCCCGGCGCGATTGCGACCGTCTCGAGACCAGTAGTGCCGGCGTACTCGAGGACGGGCTTGAAGTCGGTGTCCCGGGAGGCGATCGCGAGTCGGTCGATAGTCTCCTCGCAAGCGAGAGCGGTCGCGTCGACGGCGAGTTTGACGTCGACGTCGCCGCTCGTGACGACCACCTCGAAACCGCGGGCCTCGGCAGCCTGGATCAGCCCCGGTGTCGCGTGCTCGTCGAGGTAGAGTCGGATGACGCCGACACGTCCGAGGTCGCCTGCGACCTCGCGAAGGTCGTCCAGGTCGACGTCGAACTCGTCTCTGAGGACGTTCGGCCCGTCGACGAACAGCCCTACTGCCGGTTCAGTGTGCCGGTCGGGCGCGAGATGGGCCCGGACGCGGTCGAACATGCAAGCCGATAGCCAAGGGCCAGTCATAGGTGTAGCGGAACGCGCTCGCGCATCCGTCTTCGCCGCCCGCTATCGAAAACGATCGGTCGGTTTACGCGAACGAGTTTGTCACTTCAACCGTGGCCTGTACGTGTTTCTCTTTTATATTCGAATTATACCACAAACAACAGGTAAAACAGTATATTTCACGGATAAATTATTCAAAGTTGGGAAAGATTTTAATAAATTCAGTCGGACGTGGCTGTAACTACATGCCATCAGACGGCACCCCCACACCCGACCGACGATCCGTGCTCAAAGCCGCCGGCGCGCTCGGTGCGTTCTTCGGCTCGAGTGGTGTCACGGCTGCCGACTCCGACGGGTCGGGGTCGCAAGCGACCGAACTGCTCATCGGCGTCTCGCCGGATGTCCCCGACGTCGAACGAACGGTCCAGTCGTCACTGCCGGGCGACGGTCGCGTCGTCCACAGCAACGAGACGATCCACTACGCCACGGTAGAACTGCCCTCGAGCGTCCCCGAAGAGGCGACAGAACGGATCACCGACGCTCTCGACTCGATCGACCAGATCGAGTACGTCGAGGAGAACGCGACGCTCGAGGCACTGGCCACGCCCAACGATCCCTACTACAGTTCCCAGCACGCTCCCCAGCAGGTCAACTGCGGGGACGCCTGGGCGGAGACGCTCGGCGACCAGGACGTGACCATCTCGATCGTCGATACCGGGACCGCCTACGACCACGAGAACCTCGCGGAGAACGTCGACGACCGCATCGGCGACGTGTTCGTCGGTCGCGGCAGCGATCCCTCCCCCGTCAGCAGCAGCGAGGACCACGGCACGATCGTCTCGGGAATCGCCGTCGGCGGGACGGGCAACGGGACGGGCCACGCCGGCGTCTCGAACTGTTCGATGCTGAGTGCTCGCGCGCTCGACGAGAGCGGCCGCGGGTCGCTTGCCGACATCGCCGACGCGATCCAGTGGTCGGCCGATCAGGGTGTCGATATCATCAACCTCTCGCTGGGTAGCTCGAGTCACTGGCAGACGCTTCGAAACGCCTGCCAGTACGCCTACGATCAGGGTTGTCTGCTCGTCGCGGCGGCGGGTAACGCCGGCGGAAGCGTCGTCTACCCGGCGGTCTACGACTCCGTGATCGCAGTGGCGGCGCTCGACTCGCACGATCGGCTGGCCTCGTTCTCCAACCGCGGTTCCGAGATCGAACTGGCAGCGCCGGGAACGCAAGTCATCTCGTCGACGCTCGGTGATCGCTATACCCGTGCCTCCGGGACGTCGATGGCGGCACCGGTCGTGGCCGGCGTCGCCGGGCTGGTGCTGTCGGCGTACCCGGGACTGGGCAACGAATCACTACGAGAGCATCTCCGACAGACCGCGACCGACGTCGGCCTCTCTTCGCGCACCCAGGGCTATGGCCGCGTCGACGCCGATGCCGCCGTGAACACGGTTCCGGACGGCTACGAACCGGAGGAACCGGACGAACCCGACAACGACGAGACTGGCGACGACCACCTCCTCGCGTTCGTCACCGACTCCGACGCCAGCCTCGCGAGCTACGAGTTCACGGCCGACGGCCCCCTCGAGTTCGCGGACGCACCGTACGAGAGCCCCTCCGGTGGCAGCATCGAGGGCGGTACCTTCAGCGCCGAGGATTTCGCCGAAGAGAACGACGACGGCACGTGGACCGGGGGCGGGACCACGGGCGGCGGTCACGGTGACGCCTTCCGAGTCGACGGTGCGGTCACCGCTATCGAACTCGACGAACCCGACGTCACGTGGGTCGAACTCGACGGCGAGGAGATGAGTCCGGCCGAGATCATCGACGAAACCGGCGGCGAGGACGACGATCGGAACGACGAGGACGAAGACCAGGACGACGAAGACGACTCCAGCGAGTGTGGCGACGAGACCGTCACCGCACGGGCCGACGGCTCCCTCTCCGGCGGCTGGTGGGGCGGTACCGACAGCTACACCTACTCGCTACGGACGGCCGATCCGTGCTCGGCGACGATCACCCTCGAGGGGCCAGCAGACGCCGCCTTCGATCTCTACCTGACTCTCGACGGGAGTTCGCCGTCCCGCTGGTCTTACGACGAGTCGAGCACCGGGTCCGGGAGCGACGAGGAGATTACCGTCGACCTCTCCGGTGACGAACAGTTGCGCTTCCAGATCCACGCAAACGACGGCTCCGGCGAGTACGTGGCCACCCTCGAGGAGCGCGGCCGGTAGCCCCGCCTCGCGGTCGACCCCACGCTCGTCGTCTCGCGACCGGCATGCCGACCCGGCCGACGGAAAGACATTACTACCCCCGGAATGTCGTCTCAGGTATGCCGCTTCAGACGCCGCCGTTACGTGGGATCCACGACGAACGTGGAGCGAAGTTTACGGAGTTTGGCGGCTGGGACATGCCAGTCGAGTTCGACTCGATTCAGACCGAACACGAGGCCGTCCGGGAAGACGTCGGCATCTTCGACGTCTCCCACATGGGCCAGATTCACGTCACTGGGCCGGACGCGACGACGCTGATGCAACGGCTCACCACCAACGACGTGAGCAGCCTCGAGGTCGGCGACTCCCAGTACGCTGCGATCACCGACGAAGATGGTATCGTCATCGACGACACCGTCATTTACCGGCTTCCCGACGAAACTGGGGACGCAACCTATCTCTTCATCCCGAACGCCGGTACCGACGAGGAGACACACGAACGCTGGATCGACTACCGCAACGACCTCGACCTCGAGGCGACCGTCGACAACCGGACCGACGAGTACGCGATGTTCGCGGTCCAGGGACCGAACGCAGCCGCTCTCGTCGACGACGTGACCGCGGAGTCGGTCACCGACATCGGACGATTCAACGCCCAGTACGCGACGATCGACGGAGTCGACTGCTGGACGGCACGGACGGGGTATACGGGCGAGGACGGGTTCGAACTGATCGTTCCCTGGGAGGAAGCCGAACGCATCTGGTCGGCTCTCGACTGCCAGCCCTGCGGCCTCGGCTCCCGTGATACGCTCCGACTCGAGGCCGGCCTCTTGCTTTCGGGCCAGGACTTCGATCCCGAAGACAATCCTCGGACGCCCTACGAGGCCGGAATCGGATTCACGGTCGATCTCGAGACTGAGTTCGTCGGCCGCGACGCCCTCGCGGCGGTCGAGGAAGAGGGCGTCGAAGAGGAACTGATCGGGTTCCAGTTGATCGATCGTGGCGTTCCACGACACGGCTACGACGTGACGAACACCGACGACCGCGTAATCGGGACGGTCACCAGCGGCACGATGAGTCCGACGCTCGAACGGGCGATCGGCTTCGCCTACGTGCCAGTCGAGTACGCCGATCCCGGGACGACCCTGCAAGTCGTCGTCCGTGGTCGGTCGAAAAAGGCAAGAGTTGAAACCACACCGTTCATCGACACAGCATAATGAGCTTCGACATTCCCGCGGACCGACGGTACATGGAATCGCACGAGTGGGCAGCAGAGACCGACGGCATCGTCCGCGTCGGCATCTCCGACTTCGCACAGGACGAACTCGGTGACGTCGTCTTCGTCGAACTCCCCGACGAGGGCGACGAGCTAAGCCAGGACGACGAGTTCGGTGTCATCGAATCGATCAAGGCAGTTTCGGATCTCTATGCACCCGTCAGCGGCGAGGTCACCGCAGTCAACGAAGACGTGTTCGACGCGCCCGAACTCGTCAACGAAGACCCGTTCGGCGACGGCTGGATGCTCGAGATCGACGCCGACGATACGGACGAACTCGAGGAGCTACTGACGGCCGAGGAGTACGAAACACAGGTCGTCTGATCGGTCGGCGATCACCGATATTCTATGGACGCCACAGCACCACCGCTACAGCCGGCTGTACTCGTCACGGGGTTCGACGCCGTCGCCCTCGTGTTGCTTCTCCACGTCTGGCTCGTCGTCGTCGGACTGGCAGTCTGGAACGACGACGCCCGAACGGGAATGGCCTGGGTCGACCGGCGCATCCACCTGAGTACCCGACTGTACGCCACGTTGCTGTTCCTCGCAGTGCTCGCCGTGTGGGTCCCGTTCGCCGTCGGCCAGTACCCGATCGGACCGGCCAACCCGTTCGGGCGCAACCGAACCGTCGTCGTGGCTTTCGGCGTCGCCGGCTTACTGGTCGGTGCCGGGTTCTACTTCCTCGGTGGTGTCGTGACGAACCTCCGGTCGTACGTCACGTTCCGGCGCAGTACACCGACCGACGCGAGAGATGTCACGTCCGGTCCGGTGCAGGTATCGGGAACCGTCGTCCCGCTCGAGGAACCACTCGAGGCACCCGTAACCGGCGACGACGCGGTCTGTTACCGGCTCTCGGCGACGCAAGTGATCGACGAGACCGACGGCCGACTCCAGGAACGCGAGGACGACCAGTTCGGGTCGACTCCGGCAAGAGCCCCGACGCTCGGCTCGGCGCTAGTCGACCAGACGTCTCTCCTCAAGGAACGACGGACGTCCTTTGCCGTTCGCGACGAGACCGGACAGGTCGATATCGATCCGGACAGAGCCCAGCTCCGACTCGAGCGGACGGCGTCGGAACCCGTTCCTGACGACTCCCGGCCGTCCGATCCTCTTGCGACACATCTCCTCGAGTCGACCGATCTCGATCCAACCGACGGGAATCGAATCTACTACGAGGAGTCACTCCGAACAGACACGGAAGTGACGGTCGTCGGCGTCGCAAGCGGGTCAGATACCGGTAGCGAACCGACGATCACGGCCGGCGACACCGTCGCCGAATTCGTCGTCGCCCCCGGCTGTGGAGAGACGACCGCACGCCACTTCCGGCGGGCGATCGTCGGCTGTTCGGGTGCGGCCATCGCCTCGAGTTCGGTCGGCCTCTCGATTCTGGCGTTGCTGGCCGGCCACGGTTGGTGGATTCCACTACCCGGCCTGTGACGGACCGCGGAGACGAGCCCCGCGGCTGCACCGTTTTGACCGCACGGAAAAAACTGGCCGTATCGTCGCACGCGAATGTGCTCTCTCCCGACCGTCCGGAGATGGATCGGATGGAATTGAGGCCCGAACGCCCGGTCCCGTGGGGGTCAGGTGCTCCACCCCGGCGACGACACCCGCCTCATCCGCCGCCGCAGGATTTCGATTGGTGTCGCTTTCCTCGCAACTACCGGCAGTTGCTCCGCATTCCGGTCTGTACCCCACGTCGCAACTGTCTTCCCCGATACGATAGTATCCGTCAGATCGTTGCCGCGATTCACGAACACAATAGACAAATATGCAGGGTCGAACCAGTGCGTAATGAGCGTCGAATCAGCTTCCTTCGTCGAGCAGTTCGAATCCAGGCTCGCCGATCTCGAGGTATCGGTGACTCGCACCGAACCCGACGAAGACCAGTTCGCGGACGTTCTCGAAACTGTCGTCGCAGATCACGACCACGATCTCGACGCGGTCGTCGGCACTCGGATTCCGTTCTCGTCGGTGTCTCTACCCAACTGGATCGACGACGACCCCACACCAGCAACGCTCGAGGCGGCCACGACCGGCGTCACCGCTGCGTCACTGGGAATCGCCGATTACGGTAGCGTCGTCCTCCCGGCGACGCCCGACGGGAGCGAGCCGGTGAGTCTCTTCCCGGACCTGCACGTGCCAGTCCTCCGCGAACGCGACCTCGTCGCGGACATGCCCACAGCGATCGAACTGCTCGGGCCCGACCTCCGGGACGGGAAAAGCGCCATCGTTGCGACCGGTCCCAGCGCGACCGCCGACATGGGGGCGCTCGTGAAGGGAGCACACGGACCGAAAGATGTCCACGTCGTCTTGCTCGAGGACGGAGGTGACGGCGATGAGTAGCGACGCACGCGAACGGAAGGCAGACCACATCCGCAACCTGCTCGAGACCGAGGGCGAGGCCGTCGAACAGAACACGATCGGATTCAACGAGGGTCGCTACGAGTCGGTCGCCGACCTCGAGGCGTACGAGACGCTGAAAGACGACGCCCGAGCGATCAAAGAAGACGCGATCGAGCGGCTGCCGGAACTGATAGAGGAACTCAGAGAGACCGTCGACGAAAACGGCGGGACGCTCTATCTTGCAGACGACGCCGCCGACGCGAACCGGTACATCCGCGAGGTCGCCGAGGAGAAGGCGGCCGACCGCGTCGTCAAGTCGAAGTCGATGACCAGCGAGGAACTCGAGGTCAACGAGGCCCTCGAGGCAGACGGCGTCGACGTCGTCGAGACCGACCTCGGCGAGTGGGTGTTACAGGTGGCCGACGAAGCGCCGTCTCACATCGTTGCGCCGGCGATTCACAAATCCGAAGACGAGATCGCTCGCCTGTTCAACGAGACGTTCGATCCCGAGGAGTCACTCGAAACGGCCGAGGAACTGACGATGTTCGCCCGGGAGCAACTCGGTGAGTTGATCGCCGACGCCGATATCGGGATGACGGGGGCGAACTTCATTACGGCCGATTCGGGCTCGCTTGCGCTCGTCACGAGCGAGGGCAACGCCCGGAAGACGGCCGTCGTGCCGGACACCCACGTCGCGGTCGCGGGCGTCGAGAAGATCGTTCCGTCCGTCGAGGATCTGGCACCGTTTATCGAACTGATCGGTCGCTCGGGGACGGGACAGGATATCACCTCGTACGTCTCCCTGTTGACGCCGCCGGTCGACTCGCCGGTCGTCGACGCCGACGACCCCGAGGTGGCGTTTGCCGATCGTGACGACGACCGCGACTTTCATCTCGTGTTGATCGACAACGGCCGAATGGCGATGCGCGAGGACGACCACCTCCGGGAGACGCTGTACTGTATCCGGTGTTCGGCCTGTGCGAATACGTGTGCGAACTTCCAGTCGGTCGGCGGTCACGCCTTCGGCGGCGAGACATACTCGGGTGGTATCGCGACGGGTTGGGAGGCCGGCGTCCACGGCCAGGACAGCGCCGCGGAGTTCAACGACCTCTGTACCGGCTGTTCGCGCTGCGTCGAGGCCTGCCCCGTCAAGATCGATATCCCGTGGATCAACACCGCCGTCCGCGACCGAATCAACCGCGAGGACAACGGCCAGTTCGACTTCCTCGTCGAAGGACTCACGCCGGACGAAGAGCCCGGTGGCGTCGACCTCCAGAAGCGACTGTTCGGCAACTACGAGACGCTGGCGAAACTGGGCTCCGCGACAGCGCCCATCTCGAACTGGACGACGAGATTCGGTCCCGTTCGCACGCTTATGGAAAAGACCGTCGGCGTCGATCGTCGCCGGCCACTCCCCGAGTTCGAGCGGACGACGCTCGTCGACTGGTTCGAGGCGCGCGGTCCGCGGGTCGCTGCTTCCGAATCCGACCGCGAGGTCGTTCTCTACCCCGACGTCTACACGAACTACATCGACGTCGAACGCGGAAAAGCCGCGGTTCGCGTCCTCGAGGCGCTCGACGTTCACGTCCACGTTCCGTCGGTTCCCGGCAGCGGCCGTGCACCCCTCTCGCAGGGAATGATCCAGACGGCCGACGAGAAGGCCAGTCGCGTCTACGCCGGCCTCGCCGAACACCTCGATGCGGGTCGAGACGTCGTCGTGATCGAGCCCAGTGACCTCGCGATGTTCCGCAAAGAGTACGAGAAGTTCCTCCCCGAGGCGTCCTACGAGCGCCTGCAGGACGGTAGCTACGAGGTTCTCGAGTACGTTTACGGCCTGCTCGAGAACGGTGCCGATCCGCGGGGAGTCCGGTCCGGTGACGGTGTCCCCGACGTCGCCTACCACTCTCACTGCCAGCAGCGGACGCTCGGTCTGGACCGATACACGCGAGCCGTCTTCGAGGACCTCGGGTACGACGTCCTCGAGAGCGACGTCGAGTGTTGTGGTGTCGCCGGTTCGTTCGGCTACAAAGAGCAGTACTACGAACTGAGCATGGACGTCGGTGAGCGACTCGCCGACCAGTTTACGACGCCCGAGGCGAGCGATCGACTCGTGGTGGCAAGCGGGACCTCGTGTGAAGACCAACTCGAGGACCTGCTCGCCCGCGATGCGGTCCATCCGGTCGAAGTACTCGATCCGCGATCACGATACCACTGACGGCGTCGATGCGGTAATCTCTGCCGTATTGAGCGTGGTAACCAGTCTATAAATGACTATAAGCAGTGGTTGACAGAGATAATGGTTTGTTCATCGCGCTCGCAGTGACTGGAGTATGGGTGGGTCACACGTGCTCCTCGTGCACTCACGAGACGAGACCGAACGCGTGGCGACAGCACTCGAGGAGAACGGGTGCCAGGTGACGACCGTCGAGACTGCGACGAGCGCGATTGCGACGCTGTCGAACGGGGAATTCGACTGCCTGGTCAGCGAGTACCGGCTTCGGGGCGACGACGGCCTCTCGCTGGTCGGGGCGGTTCGATCCGTCGCGGAGGAGCTTCCGGTCGTCATGTACGCCGACCGAGCCTTCGCGGACGACGCGTTCGAGCGCGACGTCGACCGGTTCGTCGCGAAAAACGGCACCGCGTCCCACGCCTCGCTCGTCGACGAGGTCGAGACGGTCACGTCCCGGACCGAGGCGGTCGGACGTGACGTGTCCGACCACGAACCCACAGCCAGCGACGTCGTCCGCGCGATCGACGACGCGCCGATCGGAATCAGCCTGAGCGATCCGTCACTTCCCGACAATCCGACCGTCTACGTCAACGATGCTTGGGAGGAGATTACTGGCTTCGATCGGGCGTCGATCCTCGGCCGGAACCCACGAATCCTGCAAGGTCCCGCTACCGATCCCGAGATAAAGTCGGCGCTTTCGGAAGCTGTCGACGCAGAACAGCCGGTAACGGTCGAGATCAAGAACTACCGGCCCGACGGCACGCCCTGGTGGAACGAACTGTCGATCGCCCCCGTGTACGACGAGTCCGACGACCCCGTCCACTACGTTGGATTCCAGAAAGATGTCACCGATCGCAAGACTGCCGAACGACTCGCCGAAGAGCGTGCCGCGAAACTCATCGAGGAGAAAGAGGCACTCGAGCGGATTCTCGCTCGGGTCAATGGCGTGCTCAACGAGATCACGCACGTTCTGGTCGAGGAGAACGACCGACCAGTCATCGATCAGCAGGTCTGTGACGAGATCGTCGATGCGGAGGGGTACGGAGCTGCCTGGATCGGATCGGCCGATTCAGCCAGTCGAGCCCTGGAACTGACTGGAACGGCCGGACTCGAGACCAGCGAGCAGACCGAGAGCCGATCGATCGCTGCGCTCCCGGACGCCGTCTCGACTGCCGCCGAAACGAACGAGATTGCCTGTCAGTCGGCCCGGGAGTGCGATGCCGACGCTCTCGACGCGGCTGCCGTCGGTGCGCGGCGGATCGCCGTCGTTCCGCTGGTCTACGGTCGGAAGCGGTACGGACTGCTCGGCATCTACGGCGAAACCGAGTCGGCACTCGACGCCCGCGAACGCCGTCTGTTCGACTCGATCGGGACGATGATCGGGACGCGGTTCAACGCAGTCGAGATGTCGAAAGTGTTGACCGCCGACCGGGTCGTCGAGGTGACGATGTCGATCGACGACCCGGCATTTCCGCTGTCGGCCGTCGCGGCCACAGTCGAGGCCGAAGTCGAGTACGTCGGCCGGACGACGGCAGGAGAGGAGACGGAACTGTTCGTGACAACACGCTGTGACGGACCGTTGCCCGATCTGACGGCGCTCCCGTTCGTCGAGGCCGTCCGAGAGGTCGCCGGTGCCGACGACGTCTACACGCTGGCGCTTACAGTCGACTCGGCGTCGCCGTTTGCCGAACTGACCGACTACGGCGCGTCGATCTCACGCGTCACTGCGAACTCGAGTCGGGCACGACTCACGGTCGACCTTCCCCTCGAGTACGATGTCCGGTCGGTACTCGAACTGCTCGAATCGCTGTACGACGGTGTCGAACTCCGGTCGCGTGTCGAGCACGACCGGCGCGAGCGAACTCCCGGAGAGTTCGCGTCCGACCTCGAGCAGCAGTTGACCAGTCGTCAGCAGGCGTCGCTCGAGGCCGCCCACATGAACGGCTACTTCGAGTGGCCGCGGCTCTCGGACGGCGAGGAGATTGCCAAGACCCTCGGTATTACCCGACAGACCTTCCATCAGCATCTTCGTGCGGCAGAACGCAAACTCGTCGACACCTACGTCGAGATGTCGAACGGCACCAGTTGACCGCCGTCGGCAGTCGTTCGTGTCCGACCGGTCAAGAACGGACGATACCACTGGGAGCGACAGCCCTTTCTGTTGTAAAGTGGGAGTCTCGCTGAGCAGCGGTCAACGATCAACAACGGGTGGAGTGTTGTCGGGGACAGGTCCTGCAGAGAACTCGAGACTCGTCGCGCGGTCGTGCCGAACCCGGAGACGCCCGGGGAACCGCTTGACCATCGCTGGATTCGACTTTTCTCCCCTTGCCTCCGCACTTCCCGACAAGTTAGGGACGAGCCTTTTGCCGGATGGTTGCGAGCTATCGACCATGGTCACAGCCAGTGACTCCGTCACGATCGACGCGCCGCCGGAAGCAGTGTTTGCGTACCTCGACGAACCACACCACCACGCCGAGGTGACGCCGAGTCTCTCGGACGTGCGAAACGTCGAACCCCTCGACGACGGCGGTAAGCGCCTCGAGTTTACCTACGAGATGGCCGGCGTCGGCCTCGACGGGGAACTGGTCCAGACGGTCCACAAACCGCCGACGCGACACGTCTTCGAGATGTCCGGCAGACTCGAGGGCGAGATCGACCTCGAACTCGCGGAACACGACGACGGCAGTCGGCTAACGTACACTGGGACGTACGATCTGCCGGGAACGGTACTTTCGGCGGTTGCCGAGCCGTTCGTTCGCCGCTACAACGAGCGGGAGCTGCAGACGACTCTCGAAAACGTCAAGACGCGACTCGAACTGTCGGAGTAGTCGTCGGGAGCGACGCGGCTATCGGCCGGGTTATGGAGGTCATTGTCGGTGCGGCCGCGCTCAGACGGCGGTTACAGCGGTAGATCGTTACAGCAGTCCGTGTCAACCACCAAATAGTTTGTCGAGGACGACCCGCTGGACGAGCCCCGGCTGTCGTTCGTCGTCGGGCTGGACCATCACCGCAGTCACGTCGACCGAATCGACCAGTCGGTCTCCCGGCCGACCGAACAGGTCGCCGCGTAGCCCGCGACTCTCCATCCCAGTTACGAGAAGGTCGGCGGACTCCGCGAACCGCGCGAGACCCGCGACGCGGTCGTCAGTCTCCACGACGCGCGATCGGGCCGGCACCGTTAGGATCCGCATGAGTTCGACGTGGTAATCGTGGACGGTTTCTCGGCGCTGTTCCGGGGCGTCGGCCGGAACTGCCTGCAGGAGAACGAGTTCGGCCCCGGTCTCCTCAGCGATAGCGTCGGCGACGAGGAGCTTCAGCGGATCGTACGGGCCACGGTTCGCGACGACCGCGATCTCGTCTGCACCGTCGAAGCCGTAGTCCTCGACGAGCAACACGCCACAGGGAGCGTTCTTGAGAACGTGGTCTGTCAGCCGCGAAGAGAACCGTCGGTGGAGCTCTTCGGGTCGGCGCTCGAGTACGAGCAAGTCGTATCCCTCGAACGTCGAAAACTCGACGACCGCCTCGGGAACGTTCTCGGCCGTGATTTCGAGATAATCGAACGTTGCACTGGCCGGGTCACGCAGTGCGGTCGCGCCGGCGGTGGTAAGCGACCAGTCGGTTTCTGCCACCCAGCCTGGCGGTTCGTCGTAGGAGAGCCAGTCCGGGACTCCCGGTCGGCTCACTGTCAGTCCACCACCAGTAAACGCCCGGTGGGGGACACCGGTGAACTTCGCGACTGCGACCGATCCCGTCCGGAGCCGCGAGAGGTCCGCACCCATCCTGACCATGTCCGTCCGGGCGCGTTCGCTCGTGTCGTCGGTGAGCGCGACCAGGGTGTCGTACCGTCGATCTTCGTCGAACAGGTCGGCGGTTTGCTCGAGCGCTCGTTCGGTGACGCTCTGTCTGACGCCGGATCTGGCCGCCCCTTCCCGATCGATCCGCGAGCGAGCGTAGATTGCGTACCAGACGAGCGAGAGGGCCACGATCACCAGCGAGCCGACGATTGGGACGAGTCCCATCTGGCTGAACACCAAGAGCCCGCCGGCGATGCCCGCAAGTTGCATCCACGGGTACAGCGGGGAGGTGAACGTGGGGTCGTAGTCGTCGACGGCACCTTCCCGGAAGCCGACGAGAGAGATGTTGACGAGCACGAACACGATGATTCCGAAGCCGCTTCCGAACTTCGCCACGAGATCGAGCGGCAACGTCAGGATCATCACCGAAATCGCGACGCCAGTGACCACTATCGCGGCGACCGGCGTTCGGAACCGGTCGCTGATCGCTTCGAACTGGTCCGGTGCGAGGTTGTCGCGGGCCATCGCGAACGGGAACCGCGCGGCTGCCATGAGTCCCGCGTTCGCGGTCGAGGCAAGCGCCATGAGTGCAGCAGCCACCACTGCGACGACGCCGACGGTACCGAGAGCAGAGTCGGCTGCCAGGGCCATGATCGGCCCCTCGCCGTCAGGATCGAGTTGGCCCGCTTCGATCGCTGCTTCGACGTCGACGAGTCCGATAGCGACGTAGACGACGAGGACGTACAACACGGTCGTAACGAGCAGTGACCCGAGCATCGCTCGCGGAATGGTCGTTCCTGGGTCCTCAACTTCCTCGGCAACCGAGGCGATCTTGATCACGCCAGCGTAGGAGATAAACACCAGAGCGGTAGCCGCGAGGAAGCCGTCGCTGGTCGCATCGAACGCGCCAGCGGTCCGCTCGGCGGAGATGTCTGGTATCCCGCCGACGACGAACCAGGCCATGACGACGATCATGATAGCGACGATGCCAAACTGCAACCGCCCGGTGCTCTCCGTACTCGTCGCGTTGAGGAGGGTGAAAAAGACCGCCAACCCGAGTGCGAGAGGGAGAATCCAAGCCGCAAGCTCCGGGGCGACGTAAACGAGGTACGGGACGCCGCCGACGAGCGCCAGCGCACTTTTAAACGAGAGCATAAACCAGTTGCCGACGCCTGCAACCGTCCCGAGAAGCGGTCCCATTCCGCGTTCGACGTAGACGTAGGAGCCACCGTCTTCGGGCATCGCGGTCGCCATCTCCGACGCACTGAACGCCGCTGGCAACACGAGAACCCCGGCGATCAGGAAGGCGGCAACCACCGCCGGCCCGCCGACCTCGACGTACGCGACTCCCGGCAGAATGAAGATCCCCGACCCGATCATGGCACCGATTGCGATTGCTGATGTCGAGAACAGTCCGAGGTCGCGTTTGAGTCCGGTTGGCACTGTGTATCCTCCGTCACGCCACACCGTGATCGCACATCGCGTGTGTGGTGTCGAAATCTACTTGGGACGGTCGAGGTGTGAGTGTAACACCTAACGAGTAAGGGAAACAGGAGTGTGGGGTCGATGCCCCGGCAGTGATATCGCGAACCATTATTCGTTTCCGCGCCGTTAGACGGCTTCGATGAGCGATTCAGACGACGTCACCGACACGGTGCTTTCGGGCGAATCGTACGCCCAGGCAGCACTTTCGACGCGACGGTTCTACCCGATCGGGCTCCGCGGCAAAGTGTTGCTTTGCATCGGCACGGTCGCGTCGACGATCACAATCGCCCCTGCGACGTACACCCGTCGCGACCTTATCAGCTCCCTCGAGGGGAACGCCGTCGCCACCGGCACGGTCGCGCCCAGCCTCAGTATTATCGCGCTCGCAGGTGTGATCTCTACGACGCTCTGTGCGGTCCTCCTGTTGCGCTTTCTCTGGCTCGTCGAAATCGACGCGCTATCCGTCGAGCAGGCGATAGAAGTCATCCGAATCGAAGAGGCGATCCTTACCTTCGCAATCTCGACCGGTGTCGTCGTCGCCGCCACGAGCGTGATACTGTCACTGGTCGGCTTCCTCACACCTGACCTGGCCGCGGGCCTCTACGCGTCCGGCGTCAGAATCTACGTCCAGGCGGGCGGACTCTTTGCTATCGACACGCAGGTCACGTCGGGCCTTGCAGTCGCGATTACTCTCGGCCTGCTATTGCTTTACCTTCTCATCACGGGCGAAGGTGCGCGCCGCCGGGCAACCGTTCCACAATGACCCAGGCGCGTGTCCAGGTGAATCGGGCCACTCGACGCTACACCAGCGACGATTCCGACCCGCAGTCACCGACTCGAGCCTTACCAGTATGGACCGCCGTTCACTTCGGCTGGACACAAACATGATAGCGTAATCATGGAACCGACCGGATTACTGGCAATGGCCACACGGAACGTCGTCCTGCAGGTACCGGAGACACAGCAAGAGATCTTCGAGTTCGTGTTCGAAGATACGCTGCTCGCGCTCTCGTTCGTGGTAAACATCGCCCTCGCGGGCCTGACGATCCTCTTCATCGTCGCGCTGGCTCGTGGCGTGACCGACCCACGGGCGAAACTGATCGTCATCTCGACGATGCTGATCTCGGTCGTCTCGATATCGAGCTATACCGGGCTCGCGTCGGGACTGACGTTGAGTTTCATCGAGATGCCAGCGGGCCACTCGCTCGCGGGTGAAGAAGTCCTCACGATGTGGGGTCGCTACCTCACCTGGGCGTTCTCGACGCCGTTCATCCTGATCGTTCTCGGGATGATCGCCGGCTCGAACATCACTAAAATTATGACTACCGTCGCGATGACGATCGCGATGTGTGTCACCGGGCTGGCCGCCGCGCTGACGACCTCGTCGTTGCTCATGCGCTGGTGGTGGTTCGTGCTCAGTTCGGCCTTCTTCCTGGTTATCATCTACGTCATCATGGTCGACTGGACTCGCGAGGCCGACCGGACCGGCACCTCGGACCTGTTCACGACGCTGAAGATCCTCACCGTCGTCGGCTGGTTCGGCTACCCGATCCTCTGGGCGCTCGGCGTCGAGGGCTTTGCCCTGCTCGAGGTCTGGATGACATCCTGGGGCTACAGCGTGCTTGACATCATCACCAAGTACATCGTCACGGTGTTGATCGTGCTGTACGTCATCGAGGAGCCCGAGACGATCACTGCCGACGCCGACTACGGCACCACCCTGAAAGGCGTCGGTACGCCTGCGGACGATTGAGACGGATTGCTGTAACGATCTCCCGCCGATCCCGTCTCGAGATTCACAGCACGTCGCCACAGCGCAATCTCCCGGAACCGCCCACGTCGGGGCGAAGGTAATCTGGTGTTGACGCCGATGCCTGCAGGCCGTCGAGCGATCCCGTACTAGTATGGGAGAGGTCTTTTGATAGGTCCGCCATCATCTTCCGTCCATGTGGTTCCCGCAGGTCGCCGGAGACGATGGCAACGATACGTACGCTCGAGGACCCGACGCGTCCATTGTGCGGCGAGTGCGACGACCGACGGCCGAGCGCGTCCGGGACTCCGACCCATGACGCCCCCGCTCACCTACCTGCAGTTTCACCTCGTGTTTACCATCCCACCGATCGTCGTGCTCGGCTGGCTGGCAGTCCAACGCGACCGAGCGCGATGGGATCGAACGACCCTCTCCGGTCTCGCCATCATCGTCTTCCTCGCAGTCGCGTACACCACGCCCTGGACGAACGCGTTGATTCCCGAGGGCGTCTGGTGGTACGGCGACGGTGCCGTCCTCGCGACGATTTGGCATACGCCAGTCGAAGAGTACCTCTTTTTCGTCCTCCAGACGACGCTGACGGCGTTCTGGCTCTTCCAGTTCCTGACCGTCTCCGACACGTCGCTTCGACTCCCCACGAGTCACCGACTCGCCGGCATACTGGCCGGACTGGCCGTCTGTGCCCTCGGCTGGACTCTCCTGGAAACGACCGCGACGTCCTACCTCGGCGCAATCCTCTTTTGGGCCGGACCCATCCTCGCGATCCAGTGGGGGTTCGGCCTCACTTACCTCCTCGAGAAGCGCCGGCAAGTCCTGCTCGCGGTCGGCGTCCCGACCCTCTACCTGTGGGTCGCCGACTGGGTCGCCATCTCGCTCGGTATCTGGGTGATCTCCGATGCACACACGATCGGGATCGGTCTCGCCGGCCTCCCTCTCGAGGAAGCACTATTTTTCCTCGTGACGAACGTCTTCGTCGTCCAGGGGCTCGTCCTCTACGCGTGGGTACTCGACCGCCGCGCCGACCTCGTATCGCTGCCGCGGGTGCGACGTCTCGCGAGTCAGGTTCTCTCTCGCTCGGCGGATAGCTGACGAATCGACATCGTGTCATCACGGCGGCGGTCGAAAACCAGACGACGCTCTCGACGAACGGCGCGTCTCGAAAGTCGGCCTCCGCGTTCGGCCGGCTATCGCGCTTCCTCGAGTTTCTCGAGCGAGTCGGGGTTCTCGATGCTACTCATGTCACCCAGTTCCTCGCCGGTGTAGACCCCCTCGATGGCACGGCGGATGATCTTGCCCGACTGGGTCTTGGGGAACTCGTCGACGAACAGCACCTCGCGCGGGCGGAACGGTTTGCCCAGTTCTGCACCGACCTGGGCGCGCAGTTCCTCGCGGAGGTCGTCGCTCTCCTCGTGGCCCTCCTCGAGGATGACGTAGGTGACGACGGCGGTGCCGGTGGTGTCGTCCGGAGCCCCGACCGCGGCGGCCTGGTTGACCGCCTCGTGGTCGATGAGTGCGCCTTCGACCTCGGCGGGGCCGACCTTGCGTCCCGCGACGTTCAACGCGTCGTCGGCACGACCGTGGAGAAACCAGAAGCCATCGGCGTCTTTCTGAGCCCAGTCGCCGTGGTCCCACGTGTCCTCGAACGTCGACCAGTACTCCTCGAGATAGCGCTCGTCGCCCGACCACAGCGACTTCGTCATCGAGGGACAGGAGTCTCTCGCGACGAGGTAGCCGCGTTCGTGGTCGTCTTTGATCGACTCGCCAGCGGAGTCGACAACGTCGATGTCCATTCCGAGTCCGGGGCCGCCGAGCGTACAGGGTTTCAGGGACTCGGTCGGCATCGGCATCAGGAAACAGCCACAGATCTCGGTGCCGCCGGAGATGTTGATGATCGGACACTCGCCGTTGCCGACGTTCTCGTAGAACCATCGCCAGGACTCTGGGTCCCAGGGTTCGCCCGTCGAGCCGAGGAGTCGCAGGGAAGAGAGGTCGTGGCCGGCGAGCCACTCGTTCCCGTGCTTGCGCAGCGCCCTGATCGCCGTCGGTGAGATGCCAAACTGGGTGAGCTTGTGCCGATCGATCATCTCCCAGAACCGGTCGGGTTCGGGATGGTCCGGCGCACCCTCGTACATGAACACGGTACCGCCGAACGTGTGGGTCCCGATCAGGGTCCACGGCCCCATCATCCAGCCGATGTCTGACACCCAGAAGAACCGGTCTGCGGGTTTCAGGTCGAAGCCGAAGTACAGTTCCTTCGCACACTGGACCTGTACGCCTGCGTGGGTGTGGACGATGCCCTTCGGCTTGCCCGTCGTCCCCGAGGAGTACAGCAGCATCGACTCCTGGCTCGAGTCCAGGGATTTGGTCTCGTAGTCGTCGTCCTGGGACTCGACGGCGTCGGCCCACCACTCGTCTCGGTCGTCGGTCCAGGGGATCTCGTGGTCGGTCTCTGGGTCACTGGAACCGAGCCGGTCGAAGACGATCGTCTCCTCGACGTAGCCGGCCTGTTCGATCGCCTCGTCGGCCGACTCCTTGAGAAAGATCGGATCGCCACGGCGGCGGAAGCCGTCACCGGTAACCAGCACCGAACACTCCGAGTCCTCGATCCGCGTCGCGGTCGCGTCGACGCCGAACCCGGAGAAGATCGGGACGGCGATCGCGCCGACCTTGAAACAGCCATAGAGGATCGAGACGACCTCGGGTACCATCGGCATGTAGAGGCCGACGGTGTCGCCGGTCTCGATGCCACGTTCCTCTAGGGCGTTTGCGACCTTGTTCGACTGGCGGTGGAGTTCGTGGTAGGTGACCTCCCGGACATCGCCGTCTTCGCTCTCCCAGATGGTCGCGACCTTGTTGCGGCGTTCCTCGTCGACGTCGGCGTGACGGTCGAGGGTGTTGTGGGCAACGTTGAGTTTACCGCCGGGGTACCAGTCGGTGAACTGTGGCCCGTCGCGATCGTCTCGGACGTGATCGTACGCCTCGTAGAACTCGAGGTCGAGGTAGTCGACGATTTCGTCCCAGAACCAGTCGACGCCCGACGCCTCGACCCCCTCGAGGTCGGCCGTCGTTCGTTCGATCAACTCCTCGTAGTCGTCGATCCCGTACGCCTGCATGAACTCGTAGACGTTCGTCGACTCGACGAACTCGTCGCTGGGCTCGTGGACGACCTCGTCGACGTCCTCGAGTGCGGTGTTTTCCGTCATCGTCTCGTTCGTAGGTTAACGCCATCCCCCCATCAAACAATAGGTCTCACCCAGTGATACGGAACGGTGCAACGATGTACCGGCGCGACCGCAGGAGCGCGCGGTCACGCCGGAACTGACGGACAGCAAACCGTATGAGCGGTTTCAGGAGTGGGAGTATCAGTCGGGACGCGGCTCGCTGGTCACGTGTTCCAACCGAGGCCCGATTGCGTCACGTCCGCGCCCTCTCCAATCCGGACCCCGACCACCCCGAACAGGTGTGGGCCATCGAATTCCTTTGCCATACCACCTGCCAGCCCGCTCGAGTCAGCGACTCGGCGAGTCACTGTCACAGAAATTTACCAGGGTGATGAATTGTGTCTGACGTACGTTTATGTGATAGGGTACTGGCCTAGAATGTATGTCGAACAACCGCGTCGAGCAACTCGAGTCGACGGTAGCGGAACTCGAGTCG
This sequence comes from Natronobacterium gregoryi SP2, assembly GCF_000230715.2. Classification (GTDB taxonomy): domain Archaea; phylum Halobacteriota; class Halobacteria; order Halobacteriales; family Natrialbaceae; genus Natronobacterium; species Natronobacterium gregoryi. Next base: position 2,945,200 of record NC_019792.1, on the reverse strand, counting down.
ACGGTAGAGGGACTGACGGACGAGCTAATCGAGGCGAAAGAGCGTATCCGCGTCCTCGAAGCCGAACTCGACACCGAGACGCCGACGCGCGTTCCCGAACGGCGATCGGACGGACCGGCCGGGACGTCCGAGTCGGCGTCGTCCGGGGAAACCACCCTCGAGGAGGTAACAGAGCCGGAAACAGAGACGTCGACCACGCCGACCGACGAGGTTACGACCGACGAAACTGGCGACGAAGCGGAAGACTCAGGTAGCGACGACATTATCGTCGCATAACTACCGATCGGACGCTGTCCCGATCGATTCCGCGTTCGCTCCCAGGGAGGGTTCGAGAAGAAAATGTACATCAAGGCAGTCGTTCTGGACAACTTCAAGAGCTTCGGCCGGAAGACGAAGATTCCGTTCTATCAGGATTTCACGGTCGTCACCGGTCCGAACGGCTCCGGGAAGTCGAACATCATCGACGCCGTCCTCTTTGCGCTCGGCCTGGCTCGTACCCGCGGCATCCGCGCCGAGAAGTTGACCGACCTCATCTACAATCCCGGCCACGAGGACGGCTCGAGTTCCAGTGGCCCACGCGAGGCGACCGTCGAGGTCGTGCTGGACAACGGCGACGGCACGCTCTCTCGCTCGCAGATCGTCAACGCCGCTGGCAGCGAGGACGTCGGTGACGTCGACGAGATCCGCATCCGCCGTCGAGTCAAAGAAACCGAGGACAACTACTACTCCTACTACTACCTCAACGATCGCTCGGTCAACCTCTCGGACATCCAGGACCTGCTCGCACAGGCGGGTGTTACCCCAGAAGGGTACAACGTCGTCATGCAGGGCGACGTGACCGAGATCATCAACATGACTCCTCACGCCCGCCGAGAGATCATCGACGAGATCGCGGGCGTCGCCGAGTTCGACGCGAAAAAAGAAGACGCCTTCGAGGAACTCGAGGTCGTCGAGGAACGCATCGACGAGGCCGAACTCCGCATCGAAGAGAAACGCGACCGCCTCGCACAACTCGAGGACGAGCGCCGCACTGCGATGCGGTACCGGCGACTACGTCGCGAGAAAGAAGAGTACGAGAGCTTCAAGAAGGCCAGCGAGCTCGAGGAGAAAGTCACGGAACTCGAGACCACCCAGGAGAACGTCGCGGAACTCGAAGACGAACTCGCCGACCGCCAGCGGGAACTCGACGAACGCGAGGGTCGCGTCGTTCGCCTCCAGGAAGACCTCGAGGACTTAAACGCCGAGATCGAACGTAAAGGCGAGGACGAACAGCTCCGTATCAAAAGCGAGATCGAGGAGATCAAAGGCGAAATCTCCCGGCTCGAGGACAAGATCGAGGCCAGCGAGGAGGCGGTCGACGAAGCCGAATCCGATCGCCGCGAGGCGTTCGTCCAGATCGACCGCAAACAGGAGACGATCGAGGAACTCGAGGAGGAGATGCGCGAGCACAAACTCGAGAAAGCCTCGATCAAGACGGAGATCCAAGAGCGCCGGGAGGAAAAACAGCGTCTCGAGGCCGAGATAGAGGCGGTCGACACCGAGTTCGACGAACTCAAGACCGAACTCACAGAGCGCAAGTCCGACCTGGAGGACGCCAAGACCGAGAAAAACGACCTCCAGCGCGAGCAGGATCGGTTGCTAGACGAGGCACGCCGTCGCTCGAACGCGATCGACGAGAAGGCTGCGACGATCGAGGAGAAACGCGAGCAAATTCCCGAACTCGAGAGCCACGCGAGCGACCTCGAGCGAGAACTCGAGAAAGCTGCGAAGAATCGCGCGAACATCGCGGACGTCGTCGACGACCTCACCGAGAAGAAACGTCGAATCCAGTCCGAGATCGACGACCTCGACGACGAGATCCAGGCGAAACAACAGGAGTACGCCGAACTCGAGGCCAAAGCAAACGAGAGCGGCGACTCCTCGTTCGGTCGTGCGGTGACGACGATCCTCAACTCGGGGAGAGACGGCGTCCACGGTGCCGTCGCCCAGCTCGGGTCGGTGCCGGGCGAGTACGCCGTCGCCTGTGAGACCGCTGCGGGCGGGCGACTCGCGAACGTCGTCGTCGACGACGACGTGGTCGGCCAGCAGTGTATCGAACACCTCAAATCGCGCAACGCTGGCCGTGCGACCTTCCTGCCGCTGACGGACATGAGCAAGCGGCGACTCCCGAGCAAGCCCTCGGACCCTGGCGTCGTCGACTTCGCGTACAATCTCGTGGACTTCGACGGCCAGTACGAAGGCGTCTTTTCGTACGTCCTCGGTGATACGCTGGTCGTCGAGGACATCGAGACCGCCCGCTCGTACATGGGCGACTACCGGATGGTCACCCTGGACGGCGACCTAGTCGAGAAAAGCGGTGCGATGACCGGTGGCTCGGGCGGCGGTTCGCGGTACTCGTTTACCGACAGCGGCGAAGGGAAACTCGAGCGCGTCGCAAAACAGATCACCGACCTCCAGGAGGAACGCGAGTCGCTTCGTGACGATTTCAGAGACATCGAGAGCCGCCTCGACGATGCCCGAGACCGCAAGACAGATGCGGCCGACGAGGTCCGCTCGATCGAAAGCGAGATCGAGAGCATAGCGGACGACAGGGAGTCAATCGAGAGCGACATCGAGAGCCTGGAGAGCGATCTCGACGATCTCGAAGCAGAACGCGAGTCCGTCGACGAACGGATGAACGAGATTGCGGCCGAGATCGACGAAAAGACGGACGAAATCGAGGAGATCGAAGGCGAGATCGCAGAGCTCGAGACCGAACTCGAGGATTCGAAGATTCCGGAGCTGACCGAACAGATCGAAGAACTCGAGGCCGAGATCGACGAGCGCGAAGACAGGATCGCGGACATCGATGGCGACCTCAACGAGTTGAGTCTCGAGAAGGAGTACGCCGAAGACGCGATCGAGGATCTTCACGACGACATCGAGACTGCCCAGAACCGCAAGGCCAAACACGAAGAGCGAATCGCGGAGTACGAAGATAGGATCGCGGAGAAGCGGGAGGCTCTCGAGGAGAAACGCGAAGCGGTCGAAGAACTCGAGGCCGAACTCGCCGAACTCAAAGAAGACCGCAGCGAACTCAAAGAGGACCTCGCTGAAGCCCGGAAAAAGCGGGACGAGCAACAGTCAAGGGTCGATACGGTCGAGAGCAAACTCGAGGGTGAACGCGAACGCGTAAGCGACCTCGAGTGGGAGATCGAGAGCCTAGAGGACGAGGTCGGCGACTACGACCCCGAGGACGTTCCCGACCACGAGACGGTCCTCGAGATGATCGACCTCTTGCAGGCGGACATGGAGGCGATGGAGCCGGTGAACATGCTGGCGATCGACGAGTACGACGAGGTCCGCGAGGAACTCGAGGAACTCGAGGACGGGAAGGCGACGCTGGTCGAGGAGGCCGAGGAGATCCGCAGCCGGATCGAGCAGTACGAGACCCAGAAGAAAGAGACGTTTATGGACTCCTACGACGCGATTTCCGGACAGTTCACCGAAATCTTCGAGCGTCTCTCGGAAGGTACCGGTTCGCTCCACCTCGAGAACCAGGAGGACCCGTTCGACGGCGGGCTGACGATGAGAGCCCAGCCGGGCGACAAGCCGATCCAGCGTCTCGATGCGATGTCCGGCGGGGAGAAGTCCCTGACTGCACTCGCTTTTATTTTCGCGATTCAGCGGCACAATCCGGCACCGTTCTACGCCTTAGACGAGGTCGACGCCTTCCTCGACGCCGTCAACGCCGAACGGATCGGTCAGATGGTCGAGGAACTGGCGGGCGAGGCCCAGTTCGTCGTCGTCTCACATCGCTCGGCGATGCTCGATCGGTCCGAGCGAGCGATCGGTGTGACGATGCAAGAAGACAACGTCAGTGCAGTGACCGGTATCGACCTGAGCGACGACGCCGATGCCGATGCCGAGGAGGTGCCGGTCAGTGACTAGCGAGTCAGACAGCGACTCGGAGAACGTCGGCCGCGCGGAGTTCTACACCGACGGCGGGGAGGACGTCCCGCTGTACATCGCCGGCCACGAAGACCGCGACCGACCGGATGAGTCGGACGACGACGGTGAGGAATCGAACGTCGGGGACGCAGTACTCGAGTTCTCCGAGGACGATACTCTCGAAGACGAGACGGACGACGACGAGGTCGAACCCGTCGAACTGCTCGTCCAGCTCGCGAAAGACGACGAGATCGACCCCTGGGACATCGACATCGTCCACGTCACCGACCGGTTCCTCGAGGCCCTCGACGAGGCCGACCTCCGTACGTCGGGGCGGGCGCTGTTCTACGCGAGTGTCCTCTTGCGGATGAAAAGCGACGAACTGTTCGCTTCGGACGACGGCGACGAGGAAGAGGAACTTCCGCCCTGGGAGGCACCGTTTGCGGACGACGGGTCGACCGAGAGCGATGATCCGGCGGCGTTCGACCCTGTCGAGAATCTGGAGGCCGAGATGGAGCGTCGCCTCGAGCGCAAACACGCCCGCGGGAAACCCGAGACGCTCGACGAACTCGTCCGGGATCTCCGGAGTGCCGAACGCGACAGCCGGTGGAAAGAGTCGCGGAGCTACGACACGAGCGACTCGCCGAGCGGCTACAACCGTGGCGTCCAGGAGTTGAGCTACCACGCCGAGGACGACGTTCGCGCCGGCGACGAGCCCTCGAGCGACGACGTGACGCACACGACCCACGAGGAAGACATCGAGACCGTTATCGACGACGTCGAACAGACACTCGAGCGCCAGTACGAGAAGGGCCGCGACGAGGTGCTGTACGCCGAGATAGATCAGGTCGGCGGCTCGCGCGTGATGACCTACTTGGCGTTGCTCTTTCTCGCTCACCGGGGCCGGGTCACGCTCGAGCAAGACGAACTGTTCGGCGATCTCTGGGTCCAGTGGGCGCCACTCGAGGCGGAGACGGAAGAACCGCTCGCCGACTGATACGATTCCCTGTCAGTTTCGGTGCAACCGCTTCGGGGCGTGGTTGCACCGGGACAGTGATCCGCACGAGCCACTCCATCAGTATCTTTCATTAACTTTTATGTACTAGTGCTCCGTAGCCGATAGTACATGACCCATACGTCGGTCGTACGTACCGTAGCCGCCGTCTGACGCACTCGAGATGACGTATTGCTTTCTGATGACACTCAACTCGACCGACAATGAGCACACGAAACGTTCCACCCCAGTCAAGTTCGCTGATCGATCGACCACAATCGTCCGAAACGACCGCGACCGGCTCCGAAACGCGGCCAGTTACCGAAACGGCACCTGCAACCTTCTCTCACCGGAACACGCAGCGACTCGAGAACCTGTTCGACGAGTTCAACGCCGCCGTCGCGACTAGCCAGTCGGCCTCGGCGACAGAGACCTAAGAAAACCGCTGATTCGTTCTACTGGCGAACACGCCCTCGAGAGGGGACAGTACAGAATGTCCCTCTTTTCGAGTTAAAGCCTGGCGTAGTTCACACGCAGAATAACGTGGACGTGTCGCGTTAGCACGACGTGATGGTGATTGGCGGTGGCGGCGACGATCGTCGCCCGACTCGACGACTGCTTCTTCGCTCCGCCAGCGTCGCCGGAAGTCTCTCGGCCGTCAGCGGCGTCGGGTCGGTCGTTCGCAGTCGCATGATCGAGGATAGCGACGACGACGGTATTCTCGACGCAAAGAAGCGTTCGGCGACGTTTCACCGACGGCTGGAGGGGATTTTCGGCGACCAGTTCGAGGGACTCGCGGTCGGCCGTCCAGATCTCCTGCTCGACGCCAGATACGTCGGCGGGACGTCGATCTCTCCGGGGACGAAACGAACGATCGTCGACCTGGTTCGCACTCGCGGCATCCACGCACAGTGGCTCGACTACCCGACACGATACGACCCGCAAGCAGTCGCCAATCGATACGGAACGACCGTCAAGGGCCTGTTATGGGGTCGAGACAGTTTCTACAGCGAGGAAATCGAGGACGTCCTCAAGAACGTCGCGCTGCAACTACTCGTCGTTCCGGGTACGACGAAAGCCGCCGACGCGGGGCGGATCTACAGCCACTGGATCGACGCGATGGGGGGCGGACCCGACGGCCACGTCAACGGATTCAGCCTCGGGAACCGTGCCGTCGTCGCAGAGCGAGACGACCCGTTCGAAGAGGCAGCTCTCGTCCTCCACGAGATCACCCACCTCGTGCTCTGTCACGACGACGACCCCGAAAACACGGGCGTGATGGGCACCGCCGACGAAGTCGCCCTGATGGACCACGAGTGGGACCAGTTCCGAAACGGACTCGACAATGTCCGGGACACGACGGGCTACGACATCGCCTTCCGGCCGTGTCTCTGGCAGGAGAACCTGTCGGCGATCCTCGAGTGACGTATGGAAAAACGTCTTTATGAAGGGGACCGTACGCTCAAGTGGCCGATGACGATGCACCCGCTCCGAGCCGGACTCGGCACCCGGTGACGACGAGCCCTATGAGTGCCGAGGCTCTCGATTTTGACAGTAGAAGCCGCCGCGATACGTCGATGACTGTGGCCATAGCAGATACGGGCTTCGATTGTGCACCCACCGGGCGGTCAGAGACGGAGTTGAGAACGTTGCCGACGTAGCACCCGATGCGACCGTCGAAAACTCCCATCTGGTCCGGGAGATTGCGTGCGCTCGTAAACGCCCGGAGTCGGAGTCCGAAATTTTCGCCGGGGAGTCGGTCAGTGTCACCCCGAGCGAGCGGGGATGCCGAGAAACTCGAACGGTTCGGTGTCGACGAGTTCGTCTGCGACGTCGCCGGCGAAGACGTTTGCCTGGTTCTCGCCGAGGGGAAGCGTTCGAACGCCGGCATCAGGGGAGAAGTCGACTCCGCCGAGGTCCAGCCAGAAGACGTTCGGCGAAAGTGCGGACTCGAAGTAGTAGCGTCGATCCCGGTGGTCCGCGACTGTTCGCCAGCGAGTCGAGGAGATGTCGGGTTCGTCAGACGTGCTGAGCCCGTATGGGACCGAGACGTTACGGATCGCGCCAAAGACACTCGCGGTTGCGACTCGACGGCTCGCAGTCTGTGGCATCGCGTCGGCGAAGAAACTCGCCCGGACGAATCGGTCGGCCGCACGATTCGTGCCCGGTAACATGACGGTGCCGCCGATCTCCGACCAGTACTCGCCGAGTGCGAGTTGCTGGTCGAACGGCGGCGAGTTGGTCATCACCTGGTACTCTCGTCCATGGTGGATCGTTAACTCGCCGTCGACATACTCGAAGACGGCGCTGTCTCCCGTCGCGTCCGACAGGGAGAGATGCAGAGTAGCGAACCGATCTTCGTCCGGAATCTCTGCAGAGACGACGACGAACTCCGCTTCCCGGTGGCTCTCGACTGCTTCAGCGACTGTTCCGAAGTTGTCGAGAGCGTACTGCGCCCACAGCGAAATCGCCAGTCCGGACGCATCGCCGTTCCACTGGGGATAGTCGGACTCCGAAAGCCACAGGAGATTCGCAGCCAGACCGGCCTCGTTCATTCCGTCGGTCGTCGCGATGTCGTAGGCGGAAGCGGTGACGCTACCGTACTCCGCAGTCCACTCGATCGAGTTTGGGCCGACCGCGCCAGTTCGTTCCACTCCGCGTGGAAACACCCAGATGTTGGTGCCGATCTCACCGTGCCAGTCCATCGTTCGGCCGGTCATAACGACGTTTCCAGAGCCGAGGTACACCAATCGTGTACACATTTACGATCGCTCCTCCGACCTTCGGCCGTTGTGCCCTCTGGAACCGAACATGAACCAGCCGTACCTCGAGCAGAAACATAAATCGCGACCGGATCGAACTGGAACGTCGCGGCTGGATGACTGTTTCTCTCGAGTTCGAGAACGAGGAAGACGACCGAATCACCGCGTCGACCACCTCGGAGTCGGCGAGTCGGGTGGTCGATAGAACGGCCGTCACTGTTTCGCGGATGTGCTCTCGCTGTGGCAGCGCTTTGGCGATTGCCGTCGATCCCGTTCCGACTGGAGTGTCGACGGCAACCACGACCGACCGGGGAAACATCCAATACCCCACTTGCCGACTGAACCACACGTGAGCGACAGATCGTGGAGACGGTTCTCGCTCGCCGGGTTCGTCGTCGCCCTCGTGGCGATGGCCGTCGGCGCAGCTGCAGGGCTGGCGCTCGTGCCCGTCGCCGGTTCCTTCGTCGGCCTCTTCGTCGGCGGGTTTGTGACTGGTATGGCAGTCGAGAACCGTCCGTTGCTCGAGACTGCCATTGCTGCCGCACTGGCAACCCTCGGGGTCCTCGCTGCCGGCGCGGGCATCGGCAACGAGATCGTCACTGCGGTGGCCGTACTCGGTGTGGTCGATCCTGCGACCTTGCTCGTGTCGATCGTGCTTGCCGCCGCCGTAGGGGCGTTCGGTGCGCACTTCGGCGACGACCTGCGGGACGGGCTGACCGAACCCGTCGAGGAGGCCGATGCTCGAGTCCGGAGCTCTGACTCCCCGTCGTCGCCCGTGGCGGGGTCGTCGGCGTCTCACGCTGCCGACGCCGCGGACGAGCACGAGCACGGGCACGAGCGGGTGGCCGACGAGCCACAGAACTCGGCCGACTCCCGCGACGACGTCGAGGTGGACCGTAACTAACGGGACAGCTCGTGTTCGGGTTCTGGATTTATTACCACCGATGTGGAAGGAGCGAGCGTATGAGGAGTCGCGAGTGGTCCCGGCGTGACCTGTTGAGATCCGTGGGAACGGGCACACTCGGTCTCGGCGTCGGAGCCGCCGTCTACCGCTGGCTTGACCAGTACATCGTGGGCACGCGGTCGGCCGACGGCGCGGCCGCGGTCGCGTCCGTCTCGGACAGCGGGGCGGACCGGATCGATCTCACCGAGCACACGTCGCTGAAACTGGTTCGGGGCGTCTTCCCGCCGGCCCGTCTCGAGTCGTTGCGCTCCCGCGACGACGTTGCGTTCGTACAGCCCGACCACACACTGACGCGCGTCTCCACGCGAGCGGACGGGACCGAACAGACGCTCCCGTGGGGGGTCGATCGGATCGGTGCCGGCGTCGCCCACGCGGCGGGAGCGACGGGAGCGGGTGTCGATGTCGGCGTCATCGATCACGGCATCGCCGTCAGCCACGTCGACCTGGCGGGGAACCTGGCGGACCCGAACGCCGAATCCAACCACGAGTCGTGGATCGACTGCGACGGGTGTGACCTGCCGTGGGGGGACGACCTCGGGCACGGAACCCACGTTGCGGGGACCATCGCGGCCGGTGACGGCGACGGCGGCGTCGTCGGCGTCGCTCCGGACGCGACGCTCCACGCGCTGAAGGTCTGTGGTGGGGCGGGTGGCTGTCGTGCCTCCGCGATCGTCGAGGCGATCCGGTACGCCGCCGACCAGGAGTGGGACGTGATCAACCTCAGTCTCGGATCGCGCCAGACATCCCCCGCCCTGCAAGTCGCCGGAGAGTACGCCCTCGAAGCAGGGGTCTTGCCGGTCGCGGCCGCCGGGAACTACGGTCGGCCCGACTCCGTCGGCTACCCTGCCGCTTACGACGAGTTCGTCGCCGTTGCCGCGACGGATATCGACGACGATCTCGCCGGTTTCTCGTCGACCGGCCCCGAGGTCGACATCGCGGCTCCGGGCGTAGATGTCTGCTCGACGAGTGTCGACGGCTACGCCACCCAGAGCGGGACTTCGATGGCGGCACCGCACGTGACGGGTGCCGCCGCCACGTTGCTGGCCGACGGCGACACTCCGGCCGACGCTCGCGAGCGACTGCTCGAGACCGCCGAAGACCTCGAGATGGACGACACCAACCAGGGGGCCGGCCTGGTCGACGTGGCGGCAGCCCACGGGTACGAGTCGGACGACGGCGCTGTAGAGCGACCGCGTTGTCCGTCCTGACGGCCGATTCCTCCGGACGGTCGGTTCCACTTTGACGGTCGGCTTTTCCAGGGTAGTCGATTCCACTCGAGGCAGGTCCAACGCCCTAATAGCTGACACAGCGTCGTCTCGTCGATTTCGAGGCGATATCGTTCCGACAGCCGGTCGCGATTTCTCTCGAGTATGGACGCGATCAGTTGCCGGAGGAATCGCCCCTATTTACTCGTGCAGACACGAAATAGAGACTCTCTAGTACCGCCCCAACCGTCGCCTGACGGGTCGAATCGAGCCACACCGCCAGATTCGACCCATCAGTTCAGGCTTGGCCCGCCACTAGACTAGTCGCAGCGGTCTTGAGTGCTCGGAAAGTGTGGTTTCCGATCAGGTTGTGGACATGTCTCAGTCGAATGGTGTGACGATGGATGGTGACTTCCAGTGAATTCACTACTACGCAGAAACTCTTCGCGGAATTTTTCGGCTCCAGGACGCTCGCCTTCGTCCTCATGTCGTGGGGACTGCTCGCCGACGGAATGCTCGAGGCGAGTCCAGGCATGGGCGTGCTGGTTATTCTTTCTCGCGATCTGCAGGAGTTCAGTCTGGGACAGGCCGAAGTCACGCCCGTGGAGACTGCGACCGCTGTGGAAACCAACGGCGGCTGGTCTTCGTCGGTTCCTGCAAGTCACGTCATCGAAACGGGAAGCCACGGGACTGACCCGAGGCGGTTCACCTGTCCCGCCCGCTTGGACTTCGCGCTCACTCGAGCAATCTCGGAGTGCTACACTGGTTTTCGTCACACTGGTCGATAGCGGATTCGATTCCGGACCGGATTTGCTCGCTATCGCCGATCCAGTATCGGTCTCCAACGAAGACGACAGGCACAGCCTCGTTTGGAAGCTGGTACGTCTCGACCACGTCCCGAAACTTGTCCTGATTTTCCTGATCGTTGTACACTTCGTACGCGAGAACGGCGACGTCGTCCCGCTCGTGGAGTGTTTCGAAGAAAGAGCGTTGCTCCTCGCAGACGGGACAGCCGTCCCCCCAGAACCAGATGACAACAACGGCTGAATCGACGTCTTCCGGGGCAGTTGCGAAGGTCGAATCTTTGGCGTCGGTGCTCTCGAGACAACCAGCGAGCCCGCCCCCCAGTCCGAGGCCGCTAGCTGTGAGATACGTTCGGCGCGTGATCCGTGACCGGCCGTTGCTGTCGGTGCGGGTCTGCTTTTTCATGTGTTGGATCAATTCACGTATCCCGCTTAACCTATTTCTGGTGGAACAGTGTGGTGCCGTACGGTGGTGGGGAGTTCAAAGCCGCCCAGTTCGATAGAAAACAACGCTAACCGCCGCCGTGATACCGGCTGCTCCGGCGAACAACAGAACCGTCGCCTGAACGCTCTCGAGGATGGTCGGCTCGACGAGGAGAGCTCCGCCAAGAGCGATCATGACGGTTCCGGCGAGCAACTTGAGGACTCTGCCCTTCGGTTCCCCGTAACGAATTTTCTCGAGCGTGACGACGGCGACGCCGAAGACGACCAGTTCGATCGAGAGATAGGCAAGGAGGTACAGGGAGAGAAGACTGCTGTAAATGGCCGTCGAAGGCTCCGTTGCAGCGACGAGATTGGACCAGACGAGCGGGAACCCGGAAGTACACGGGAGTTCGACGAGAGCAATGCCAGCCGCCATAATCGCCGTCGCACCGATCGTCGAGAGCATGCCATCGGCGTAGACTGCGGTTCGGATTCGGTCGTATATCTTCGGTTTGTGCGAGTCCCCAATGCTAAACGAGACCCACCGCCCGAGTGCGAAGAAGTCTTTTATTGACACGATGCCGAACACGATGGCGAAAAAAGCCACGACCGCTCGAATCGCGTCCAGGTGACTGACGTAGGCGAAGATACTGAGGACACCCGCGATGAAGAGACCGTAGATCACTGCGGTGATAGAAAGGAAGGTCAGTCCGACCACGATACTCTTCTTTCTCCCAGCGTGGACTGTGATTCCCAAAAGGACGGTCAGTACCCACAGAGAGCAGGGGTTGAAGCCGTCGACTAACCCGATCAAAAGCGTGGAAACGAAAAGCGAGTGCTCTTCCGGTTCGATCTCACCCAGAATCGGGAACGAAATCGGTCCCGAACCGAAGACGAAAGCGCCGACGAGAAGCAACGGGACGATGAGACCATAGACACGACGGGTATGGGATCTCACGATCGAACGATCTCATCGAGTCGACTAAAGACATTCGCTGTCGTCTCTCGACGCCTCAGACGGTTTACTGTAGTCAATTCCCACTGATCAGTTGCGGTGGGTAGCTCCCAGGGGCCCCTCGAGAGCAGGTCGCCCGCGTTCGATTCGACGGTCGTCGGGTGACCGGTGAAAGGAAGTCTTAAGTCGAACGCGGCGGTAGGACAGGCTGCGGGTTGGTGATCTAGTCCGGTTATGATACCTCCTTCACACGGAGGAAGTCGGCAGTTCGAATCTGCCCCAACCCATTCCTGACGAACTGACACGACGAACGCAGTGAGGAGTGCGTTCGTCAGAAATTGTTGTGGCAGTTTGAATCCTGGAAGTCGCAACTCGCGCAGCGAGGGAAGTGAGCGAACAAGAACGGCTTCCTTCGGTTCGAATCTGTCCCAACACGCAATTTTGCTGCGGGAAAATCCGCGAACAGCACGTTTGTTACGACGCCGTCAGACGGACTGCTGTCCCGATGTACCGGCCCGACCGCAGGAGAGTTCACGGTCGCACCGGAACTGACTGACAGCAAACCGTATCAGAATCTGGTTCGGTCGTCCACACTCGGCTCGTCGCCGACCGCAGCCAGTTCGACGTGGCGGCCGCGAAATGGCAGGACAGTCTGTAGTTTTCGAACAGCGTCCGTATCGTTGAGTCGGGTAGCGAGGTACGGCACGGCGAGCGCACCGCCGAACGCCAGCGCGAATCCGATCGTTTCGAGAATCGATGCAAGACTCACCATCGTCCCCGCGATTACGAGGCCACCTTCGACGGCGAGGGATACCTCGAGGAGTTTCACGACGCCTAACAACGGGAGTACGAGCAGACCGAGAAAGAGGAGAGACGCAGCAAGTGGATTGGCCGTTCGATTCTCGAGGAGCGGCCAGGTAACGAGCCCGCCAAGCGACGCTCCGATAGCCATCGTCGTGAACTCCTCGGAACCCAGAGCGAACGCGGCAACGGCGATAGCCAACGAGAGGGCAAACATTGGCGTGACCGACCGGGTCGTGATCCGTACTGCGACTGCGACGAGCAGCAGTCCCAGTGTTGCACCGATGATGACGTCACCGAGGTAGTGGACGCCGATCACGACCCGCGAGAGCGGAATCGTGACGACGAGAAAGGCGGCAGCTGCATACCGTTGGTGGCGTGTCCCCGTATTCGTGACGACGGCCAGTGCTCCGTAGACTGCTGCAGCACCCATTGCGTGGGCACTTGGAGTGCTCCAACCCGGATACGCCGCCGGTGCGAACTCGAGTGGCGGCTCGGCCACGTACAGCGGTCGTGGGATCTCGAGGATTCCTTTCAGGCCGGTGACGAGGGCGAGCGTCGTCACGGCAACTGCGAGCACCATTGCCCGATCGTGGCGGTCTGTTTCGCTACCGAACCAGTACAAGAGGGTAGCGATGGCAACGAGTATTGCACCGTCTCCGAGGACAGTCAGGGCCCCGAAGGCGTCGACGACGACGCCGGGGAGTGCCTCGTGGATCGCCCGGTTTAGTTCCGGGTCGAATAGCCTGGTCGGGAACACTTGCTCCTCGCTCATCACGCACAGGTTTCGAGTCCTCGGTGATAAAGATACAACCGCATGCGTTTGCCTTCCCGTGAGTGACGAGTGTTCCGGCGCGACTGCAAAGGGCTCGCGGTCGGGCCGGTACATCGGGACAGCAGTCCGTATGAGTGTGGGTTGGAACCTCGAACGCCACGCTCGGCGGAAATCTGATGGCCGGATTCCACGTCTTGCAGGACGTAGAAGAGATCAAACGTTACGTTCCAGCGACTACCTTTCGTCTGTGACCGCTGTCCTCGAGGCGGCCGCGACGAGTACAGGTGTCTTACTCGCTCCGAGAGCGGAAACTGCCGCCGCGTTCGCGGCATGCGCTTACGATTGATTTCCCGTTCAGTTGCGCCGTACCGGGAGTTTTACGTACAGTTGGCGACGACTACGGGCCGATGACGCTGTACTCCCGGGTTCGCCCCCTCGTGTTCAAATTACCACCCGAACGAGCCCACAACCTCGTCAAGAACGTGCTCCGGCCAGCCCAGGCAACCCGACCATCCAGGGCGGCACTGTCGTACGCTTTCCGGTACGAACATCCCGCACTCGAGGTCGACGCTTTTGGATCGACCTACCCCAATCCGGTCGGCGTCGCCGCCGGCTTCGACAAGAACGCCGAAATGACCCACGCACTCGCGGCGCTCGGCTTTGGCTTCGTCGAGATCGGGACCGTCACACCCTATCCACAGGACGGCAACGACCGACCGCGGATGTTTCGCCTCCCGGAGGACAAGGCGGCGATCAACCGTATGGGCTTCAACAATCAGGGGATGGAACGCATCAAGGAACGCCTCGAGTCCGACGGGACGCCGAACGTCCCCCTGGGCGTCAACGTCGGCAAGATGAACTCGTCGGACGAGGACGAGGCAATCGAGGACTATCGACGCGTCTTCAACCGCCTCTCGTCGTTTGCCGACTACGTCGCCGTCAACGTCTCCTGTCCGAACACACCCGACGAGTTCGACGAGACGTCACCCGAACACCTAGAACGGATCGTCGACGCTATCGAAGCCGAGAACGACCGTGACATCCCGATCCTGGTGAAGATCGGTCCGGACTCACCAGACGAGTCGATCCTCGACCTCGTCGACGTCGTTCGAGACCTCGAGGTCGACGGCATTATCGCCACGAACTCCTCGACGAGCCGTGACGGCCTCGAGTCTCCCAAGCGCGACGAGTGGGGTGGGTTAAGCGGCAAACCGATCGAGAACCGGTCGACGGCCGTGGTCCGGGCGATCGCCGAGCACACCGACGGCGAACTCCCGATCATGGGTGTCGGCGGCGTCGACTCCGCCGAAAGCGCGTACGAAAAGATACGTGCAGGTGCATCGCTCGTGCAACTGTACACTGGATTCGCCTACGGTGGCCCCTCGACCGCGAAACAAATCAATCGTGGACTCGTCGACCTCCTCGAGCGTGATGGCTTCTCGTCGGTCGAGGAGGCCGTCGGCGCGGACCTCGAGTAGCGTCGCCAGATACGGACGAGACACACCCAAATACCTTCTACCGGGAACGCGAACAGTCGACTATGGCGAGTCGACCGACGACGATCGCAACCGGGTTTCTCTTGACCGGGGTCTTTCTGTGTGCCGCTATCGCGTTCGCGTTCTTTCTCTTGCCACGGCCGGAGCTCCCGCTCTCTGCGTGTACCGACGTCGGATACGCGGGTGATTCCGGTGGCTTCGAGTACTACGAGTACTCGTGGCTCTGGGTAGCGTATTCGCCGGATGGCGGTGTGAACCGGTGTAGTACCCCGATCGTGACGATCGCGGTAGGGTGTTTCGTCGTCGGAAGCAGTCTTCTCGGTATCGAGCGGTACCGTGGTTGACTCTGTCACTCGATGACCGTGGGCATCGGACCGGTGACGGAGAGATATACCGACTGGAGTTCGTCCTGTCCCTCTCGGATTCGGCGTCAGCGTCGGTCGCAGTCATGCCACCGATCCTCCGCCAGTCCGAACGAACGGCTGGAACATATACGCTGTGTGTATTTTTCACCTGGTGGGAGCGTCCGGACTCGAGGAAGTCGTCGCCGTGTCTCCCGATTATGAGTCGGCGGGGTCGACTCGAGTCCCGTACCCACTCTCACCAACGACCGCGCCGTCCTCGTACACTATCTCACCACGAACCACTGTCGTACTGGCTTTCCCGGTGAAAGACTCGCCGACGAATGGCGTGACGCAGTTCTTCGAGTGGAGCTCGGAGGAGTCTTCGAGCGTCCACTCTCGCTCGGGATCGACGATCGTGAAGTCGGCGTCGGTCCCGACCTGTAACGATCCTTTCTGCGGGTACATCCCCCAGACCTGGGCCGGGCGCGTGGAGTGGTAGCGAACCCACTCTTCGAGCGTTAGTCGGCCCTCGTTCACGAAGGATAGCATGACGGGAATCTCGGTCTCGAGACCGACGAAGCCCGAGGTTGCGTCCCAGGTGTTCCCGAAGGGGTCGTCGACTTTCTTCTCCGCGGGCGTGTGGGGTGCGTGGTCCGTGGCGATGTGGTCGATCGCGCCGTCGTCGATCCCGACTGCCCAGAGCCGCTCTTGCTCGTCGGCGTCGCGGATCGGCGGCTGGATGCGTGCCGGGTTCCCTTTCTCCCGCATCACGTCCTCGGTGAACCAGAGGTAGTGTGGACAGGTTTCGGCGGTTACATCCACACCTTGCTCTTTCCCGCGGGCGACCGCTTCGGCGGCCGAACCCGACGAGACGTGGAACATATGGATCTTCGCGCCGGTCTCGTCGGCGAAAGAAATCATTCGCTCGACGGCCTCCTGCTCGGCGATCACGGGACGAGAGTGAGAGTGGTCGATCGGCTCGTCGCGTCCGTCCTGCTGGAACTGCTCCGTGTAGTAGTCGATGATCTCACCGTTCTCTTCGTGAAAGCCGAGACGCGTACCCGTCTCGCGGATGCGTTCCATCGCCTCGAGGATCTCGCCGTCGGTCGGCGGCGGCACGTCGCCCACGGTCGACCCGAGGAAGATTTTGAATCCGAGTGGGCCGACCTCGTCGATGTCGGGGATCAACTCGAGGTTCTCCGAGGTGACGACCGCGTAGCTCTGGAAGTCGACGTGGGCCGAAGTCTCGCCGCGCTCGAACTTCAACTCGAGGTGTTCGGGCCGGTCGATGACGGGATCGGTGTTTGGCATCCCGACGACGGTCGTCACGCCCCCGGCGGCGGCAGCGTGGGTAGCAGTTTCCCAGTCTTCCTTGTACTCGAGTCCGGGTTCGCGGTTGTGGATATGACAGTCGACGATGCCCGGGACGAGTACCTTGCCGTCGGCGTCGACGACGCGGTCGGCGTCGGGGAGCCGGTCGCTTCGGCCAACAGCGACGATCGTGCCGTCATCGACGGCGACGCCCGCATCGGGCGTCCGTCCCGCGGGAGTGACGACGGTGCAGTTTACCACGACGAGATCGACAGTCATTGCCGACCGTTTGCCGAGGCGAGTGCATATAGTTTCGGTTGCCCAACGAATCACGACGCGTCGCAGTTGTCGCTCGTAGGGGTCGGCTACGACGTGGTACGAGTGGTATACTAAACGACGAGCGCAGCGTCCTGTGACCGATGAGTTCGCCAGCGATCCGCGACAAAACGATACTCGTGACCGGCGGTGCAGGCTTCATCGGTAGTCACCTCGTCGAGACACTGGCTCCACACAACGAAGTCCGGGTGCTCGACGACTTCTCGAGCGGACGACGAGCGTCCCTTCCCGAACCCGTCGACGTATACGAGGGCGACGTCTGCGATCCGATCCTCCTCCAGCGGGCCGCACACGGCGTCGACCTGATCTTCCACCAGGCCGCGATGGTTTCCGTCGACGAGAGCGTCGACGCGCCGCGACGGAGCAACCGGACGAACGTAGACGCCGGGCTCCTCGTCCTCGAGCAGGCACGACAGGAAGACGCTCGCGTCGTCGTCGCCTCGAGTGCAGCGATCTACGGCCACCCGGAGGCACTTCCAGTCCCCGAGACCGCGGCTACCGAACCGGCGTCGCCGTACGGTATTCAGAAACTCGCACTCGACCAGTACGCCCGTCGGTACGAGGAACTGTACGACCTGCCGACTGTCACACTGCGGTACTTCAACGTCTACGGCCCCCGCCAGCAGGGCCCCTACAGCGGCGTCATTTCGACGTTTCTTGAGCAGGCTCGCGCGGACGATCCGATTACGATCGAGGGCGACGGAAAACAGACACGGGACTTCGTCCACGTCGACGACGTCGTCCGGGCGAACCTGGCTGCGGCGACGACCGACGAAGTCGGCACCGCCTACAACATCGGGACAGGCGAACGCACGTCGATCGACGAACTCGCCGAGACGATCCGATCCGCCACGAAATCGTCCTCCCCAATCGTCCACCACGAACCACGACCCGGCGACGTCCGCCACAGCGGTGCCGATGTCTCGAGAGCGCGTCGTAGACTGGGGTTCGAGCCGCGGGTAAGCCTCGAGTCAGGGGTTCGATCGCTCGTCGCGGATGGAGAGTCGACAGCGACCTCCGCGGTTTCCTGGGAGACGGGCACTCACGGGTAAGGTCGGACTGGCCAGTTGTGGCGGTCGCCCTGGTATCGTCGCTGGCTTTCGTTTGGAAAGTACAGCCGCATTGCGACGACGGCGAAAGCAGAAATCCGTCTATCCCGGATCGACGGATCGGTTCCCGTTCCGTTCAGGTACGTGTACGTGAGAGATAACTATCGGTATGGGCAGCCTCACTCGCGTGCATGATCGATAGCCTCATCGTATTCGCAGCCAGCCTGTTGATCGGCGCGGTCGGGATTTACGCCGGCGCGAAGGTTGTCGTCGACGCCGAAGATTACACGTATGCGATTGTCACTGCACTGATCGGTGCAGTCGTCTGGGCGATCGTCGGGTTCTTCTTCGGCTGGATTCCGCTGCTTGGACCGTTGCTCGTCTTCGTCGCATACCTCGCAGTAATCAACACACGGTATCCGGGTGGCTGGGTCGACGCCGCAGCGATTACGATCATCGCGTGGGTTTCGGTCCTGGTCGTTCTCTACGTCCTCGCACTGGTCGGCGTCACTGGATTCGAGGCCGTCGGAGTGCCGGGCGTCTGATAGCAGTAGCGGTTTGCTGATGGGAGCGCCGAAACCCAAATATGCATTACTCGCTGAATCCAGTTCGAATCCGAACTAATCGTCTCGAACGTCCGGCCGCGTTTATTCAGCACCTCGGCGAACGGTCGGCCGGCGTCTCTGGACGAGACTCCTAGTCGTCGCTGCGGTCGTCGTCTTGGCGGAGCGTGACGGCCTAGTGCTTTGGCAAGCCTGAACGGATGAGTGAAACCGAATGCGGTCGTCTGGGTTCACGCAGCAGTCGACGCTTGGCGGAGTACTAGTACCGTCCCAACCGTCGACTGACGGGTCGAATCGAGCCACACCGCCAGATTCGACCCATCAGTTCAGGCTTGGCCCGCCACTAGTAGTGGGCCACGCCTGCACTGCTGGATCGACCCCGATCGTGTCGACCGGTTCGACTCGTCAGTCGGCGGCTGAAACGGTACCAGCGGACACACCGGGAGCGGTTCAGACGACGAGTTGGCAAGCGAATCACCGAAACCCAACGGACGACGATCAGCCTGCGATCGTCGCCAAGAACGCCGACTTGGACAAAGGTCCCCAGCCAATACACGTCACCAAGTTGACTGCAGGGGAGCCCAAACGCCAGTCCAGACAGCCACACCTGTCGTTACCCGTGATATACAAAATCATAAATAACAATACATGAATTATAAAAAACACTTTGTGGGGCGGTCACGACGGTACAGAAACGAGTGAGCGAACCTCCATTTACCGACACCACATGAGCATCCGTTTCCACCCCCCGGGCAGTATCGACACGCTCACTCTCCCAGCGAGCGATGGCCCAATCACTGGCACCGACTCGAGTCTCATCGTGACGGCGGGGCGAGACTCGTTGCTCCAACTCGGCGGCACTCCCCATCTCGCTGCCCTAATCGGGATCATCGGCCTGGTGTTACTCGGCGGGATTCTCGCGGTCCGAAACCGTCTCGAAAGTCGTCGGTCGATCGGGGACGAACAGGAGGGAAGACCCGACGAGTACGTGACAGACCGGGAGAAAGTCCGACAGCTCATCAACGAAAACGGTGGCCGCATGAAACAGTCACGGATCGTCGACTCGGTCGACTGGTCGAAGGCAAAAGTGAGTCGGCTCCTTACCGAACTCGAGGAGGACGGACAGATCACGAAACTTCGACTTGGACGGGAAAATCTGGTTTGTCTCCCAGGGAACGAGCCGACGGCGTCGAAACCGCCAGAACAGCCACAAAACGAACAGTAAACAGCCCGAATTATTACTGGATATTAGCACGGTCACGAAAACAGTTCGTTTCGTTCTCGAACGGCCGTTCGGAGAACCGACCCGTCGGTGTAGTATCCAGTTTCCCGATGAAATCGTTGTCCCGGTTTATGCACCGAAATCACGACTCTCCGATGCCTTTCCGGGCACAATATGAGCGCACGCAAGCAGCTACTCGTAGTACTCACTGCGTTGATGATGGTCTGCTCGAGCGGGGCGATGGTTGCAGGTGCCGCCACGGCACCAGCGACTGTCGACGAGCAAGACACAGACGACGGTGAGATAAACGAAACGGACGAACCGATCGAGGACGAGGAGAGAGAAGATGATGTCGACGATGACGAGGAAATCGAACTCGAACCCGACGAACCCGACGAAGAACAAGCCGCGTACGTAACATTCGAAGATCAGGAGACGACGGGCGAGACCGTCGTCGTGGACGAAGTCACGATGGCAAACGGTGGCTTCGTGGTGATTCACGACAGTAGTCTGTTGATCGGGGAAGTTATCGGTAGCATCATCGGATCGTCAGCGTACCTGGAAGCGGGAACCCACGAGAACGTCGAAGTGACTCTCGACGAACCACTCGAGGAAGACGAAACGCTGATCGCGATGCCGCATCGCGACACGACCGACACCCAGGAGTTCGACTTCGTCGAGACTGATGGTGAAGAAGATGTCCCGTATCTGACTCCCGATGAGGAACCGGTGACTGACGATGCTGTCGTGACTGTCACCGACGAACCAATCGAAGAGGAACCTGTTGACGACGAACCCGTTGACGACGAACCCGTCGATGACGAACCTGTTGACGACGAACCCGTTGACGACGAACCTGTTGACGACGAACCCGTCGACGACGAACCTGTTGACGACGAACCCGTCGACGACGAACCTGTTGACGACGAACCCGTCGATGACGAGCCAATCGAAGAGCCGATCGACGAGTTGCCCGACGAGGTAGCAATCGACATCAGCATCGATCACGCGGACATCTTCACGCACGTCGAAGATGGTGAGATGCCGATTGACGAGAATGACCTCGAGGACGAACTTGACGACGAAATCGACGAGAACGATGGTGTAAACGACGAAATCGACGAGAACGACGACGCAAACAACGAACTAAACGATGCAGTCGAGAACAACCTCGACGAAGACGAACTCGAGGTAACCAACGACCAGCTCGACGTCTCGATCGAACAAGCGACTGTTACGCAGATCGGAGACGAGATCGACGACGAAGAACCAGACGAGATCGACGACGAAGAACCAGACGAGATCGACGACGAAGAACCAGACGAGATCGACGACGAAGAACCAGACGAGATCGACGACGAAGAACCAGACGAGATCGACGACGAAGAACCAGACGAGATCGACGACGAAGAACCAGACGAGATCGACGACGAAGAACCAGACGAGGTAACTGAGATTACGATCGGTGACGCGACTGTCTTCGCCGTTCTGGATGGCATCGAGATGATGGACGAGATCGACGATACCGAGGTTGACGACGAAAACGACATGCAGGACGGTCCCGACCGGATCAGTCTCTCCGCCGATCGAGCGACTATCTTCGTCGTCATCGATGCTGACGATATCGATCAAGATCCTGTCGCTGACGACGATACAGTGAACGACGACGCGATGGACGACGACCTCGACGTAACCGACGAACTCGAGGACGTCACTATCGAGCAGAGTACGATCTTCGTCTACGTCGAGGGGATGGACGCCATTGATGACGATATGATGGACGACGACGCAATGGACGATGATATGATGGACGACGACGCAATGGACGATGATATGATGGACGACGACGCAATGGACGATGATATGATGGACGACGACGCAATGGACGATGATATGATGGACGACGAGGACGACGAACTACCTGACGAGAACGACGAGGTCGACGACGATCGCTTGCAGGTACTGATCGAGCAGGCGGAGATCTTCCTCTACGTCGAGGGCGTCGACGTCGGTCTCGACGACCTTGAGGACGAACTTGACGACGAGCAAAACGCTGCTACGATCGGAGCGATCGGCGTTTAACCGTTCTCGTTCTTTTTGTCGAGGGTTGTCCGCGTCGAGACTGTAGGGCGCGATCGGGAACTGCCTGGACGGGTTGGTCTCGAGCAGTACGCGACGGGTATCCTGTTACTCGAGGATGCAGTAGAGGCTACTTGCGCCGATGACGAGCAGTACGGCGACGCTCCACAGGACTGGATCTACTGTTGCGACGAGTGGGATGTCGAACCCAGTCAGTGCGATCACGGCCAGACCGACCACGGCAGCAGCGAAATGAAACTGCAGGACGTTCGAGGGGTCGTCGTCGTGGCCGTCGACGTACGTGAGAACGTCCTCGAAGTTCTGTCCGGGGTGGATGGTCTTCGTATCGGAGTCGTACTCGATCACGTCGTCTTCCTCGAGTTGTGGGAGATGTGTCTGTTGGAGCGAGACGTAGACACTCTTGTAGAGGTTGTTCGGGACCGAGCCCGAATCCGTATCCACGTCGGACTCGGTGGCTGCGATTTCGGTTGCGACGTCGGAGACGCCGACCTGTCCGGACTTCTCGGCGAGCAGCTGGACGATTGCACGTCGTCTGTCGTTGCCGAGGATGTGAAATACCTCGCTTTCCGCCAGCGAACCGGTTCGATTCGTCTGAACGGACATTGATCAGGAAAAGAACAGTGAAGCGTCGTCTACGGACAGTCCATCATCGGCCATCGTGCACGTCCACCTATTTGTGAACCATTGACTTTAACCTCCGGTATTACTTCCAACAATAACTAATTGAAAATTTCGTCTGGCAGTACGGACGACTCCGAACCGCGGCAGGTGGTCGGTCACTCTGACTCGGTCTGTGGGAGGTGGCCGCCCGACTGCATCTCCCGGTACGTCGTACAACCGGGACAGCCGTGAACGACGTCTCCGTTGTCTCCGAAGACGCGTGCGAACTGCTGGGTAACGTGGGTGCCGCAGTTTCGACAGCGAGCGCCTGCTGTCGACGATTCCATCGGCCGCCAGTTCTGTTGTCTCGAGTTCATGATTGTGGTGGCGTGAGAGTCGAACGATTGGGGGTGACGGTCGCGGCGTGTCGTGGCTGCCGTGTCAGCGGCAGTCGCCGGTGCCGTCGACGACGCGTGCGCCGGGCACACTCGACCGAGGGGCGCAGATGTGAATAAAGGGCCAAGACCGTTCAGAGGCGAGAGAGATGGCTGGAACCGGGAAATTCGGTGTTTGAGAACGGGAATTGGAGGGCAGTGGACTACTGTGGGTCGATCGTGGCTCTTGCGGACACTGTGGTCCCAACGTGGATTCAGACGAATTGAGCCGTATTCGACGGCTGTATAGCGGATTCGTCGAGTATTGAGCGAGCAGAAACAGCTGGTTTCCGAGTGGAAACAAAATATTTCGAGACCGAACGATTGTCTTACCCATCATAAGACGGTTCGTTATAAAATACCCGGAGCGCTTACCGCTCGTATCGCTAGAGAGTAATGGTGATATGTGCGACGGCAGTCACAGACGACTGCGAGACCCCCGTATTGGCCCCTCTCCAGATCGAGAGCGAGCGAATGAATCGAGTGGACGAGACCCATCACGACGATGTCAACACAAGCGAGTAACACGCGATCGGAGTCGACTCCTGACTCCGCGGCTCAACTGGATGTCCTCGGAGACGAGTGTGCACGGACGATCGTCGTCGCGACAAGCGGCGGTCCGAAGACGGCAAAGGAGTTAACAGACCGGACGGATAGCTCGTCGGCGACCGTCTATCGACGAATCAACAATCTTCTCGAGAGCGGTTTCCTGGCCGAGTGCGTCCGATTCGAGGACGACGGTTCGCACACGACGGCGTACGAAGCGACCGTCGACGGACTCGAGATCGACATCGGTCCGGACGGGATCGACGTAACGCTTACAGCGACTGACGAGTAACCGTTTTGCCAGTCGTTGCTCGACTGGAAGCGAGTCTGGAGCGTTCGTACTCTCCGTGTCTGTCGAATTCGTGCACCACGTTCGATCGCTGCCGATCGGTTGTCGGTCGTGTCTTTCACGAGAACACACAGTTTAGTTCCCTCCGAGGCGTATGAAAGAAGCACTAACTGAACTGTACGACACGGATAACAAACATCCACTCAGTGGAACGGTCACTGTGATTGAGCAATGCACGATCTGACCGGCTTTCAGCGAGATCTGCTATACGTGATCGCAGGGGCAGACCGACCGTCGGGACAGACGGTCAAAGACGAAGTCGAGAAGTACTACAGTTCGGAGATCAATCACGGACGCCTGTATCCGAACCTCGACACCCTCGTCAACAAAGAACTGGTCGAGAAGGGACAACTCGACAGGCGAACGAACTACTATGCGATTACGGAATCCGGCCGGCAGCGGATCGACGAGCGCCGCGAGTGGGAGGAACAGTACGTCGATTTTTGACTCGGACAGTCTTATAAACGGCGTATCACGTCCATAACAAAGCCGTCGAATCGGTATGCAGTCGACGGAATGGCACAGCGATTTTCTGGTGGAACGTGGACGGCGGTGGCTCGTCGATGAGCTTCGAGACAGCGACGCGGACGCGGCTCGCATCCGTCCGCAAGTATCCGACGGACCTTGCGATAGTCTCGTTTGCCGCAGTTCTCGCGTACGTCGCCGTGACGTCGCTTGCGGCAGGGAACGGGCTTCGACTGTTCGCGACGGTTGCACTCGTGGTGTTTTTGCCGGGGTACGCCGCCGTTTCGGTGTTGTTTCCGACGAGAGAACGAAGCGCTTGCGAGACGGCGACGGCTGCCAAGACGCATCCTCGAGGGATCGATACTGTCGAGCGTTTCGGGCTCTCCGTTGCGCTCTCGGTCGCGATCGTCCCGCTGGGTGCGATGATACTCGCGGTGACTGAGTGGGGTATCGCGACAGAGCCGGCTGCTGGGGCGTTGAGTTTGGGTACGGTCGTCGTGGCACAGGTCGGTGTCGTTCGGCGATTTCGGACGCCGGAGTCGGAACGGTTCACGCTCTCACTCACCACGGTGGCTGCTGTCGTTCGACGCGACTCCGGCGAAGTCACGGCGGCGTCGGCGGTGCTCGTCGTTGCGATCGGCCTCGCCGTCGGTGCGCTTCTGTTGGGTGTTCTTGCACCGACCGCGACCGACGGGTTCACCGAGCTCGGACTCTACTCCGAGACCGACGACGGCGATCTGGTCGCGGGCGAACTCCCTGACGAGGTCGAACCCGGCGAGCCGGTGCCGATCACCATCGCAATCGAGAACCACGAGCGCGAACACACAGAGTACGCGGTGGTCGTCCAGCAACAGCAGGTAGAGAACGGCGAGGTCGTCGAACGGACCGCCCTCGAGGAGATTGACGGAAGCGTCTCCGCTGGTGGGATCGGCACTGGTGAGTACAGCGTCACGCCGGCGGCCGAGGAGGGTGAGACGGTCCGGATTAGCGTTCTGCTGTACTACGACGAACCGCCGCTCGAGCCGACGAACGAGAACGCCGTGGAGGACACGTACGTCTGGGTGACGGTTACCGAAGGTGAGGACGACGGCTGATGTGGTCACCGAACTCCCGTTTGTTCGAAACGGTTTCAGTTGGAGCAGTAGTTGAAAGTATGCACCAAAACCGGAACCGATTCTGACCCGCTCGGTGAAGATTCTCGGCGAAGACGCGACTGGCAACAATCCGCCGTCTTAAAAGTGAGTGTTTTGTGATATAACGCGGAGAAATCAGTGACGGAACCCGAGAAACAGTGTTCGTTGGCGAGTGCTACGGCTCACCGTTTTGCTACCACGAGAAGGCGCTTCGGCCTCAGCCGTACCCGACGTCCGGGAACTCCAAGTCGAGACTCAGGCCGCTTAGAACGCGCCGGTCGAGTTCGTCCAGGTACGTCGCCTGCTTCACCACAATCTCATCATCGTCGCGGTCGGGACTTTGGTCAGCGACAGCGGTGTTCAGCATTACCCACCCGTTGTACAGCAGGTTCTCCATCATCCAGAGGAACCGCCGGTATCCGAGGTCACGCGACCGCGTCTTCGCCGCGAACGTCTTCTTCTTGTCGCGGAACGCCGTCTCAATCCCCCACCTGTCCCGGTAGAGGCGACCGATCCCCCATGCTGTTCCCTCTGGGTCATGTGCGACCGGATTGTTGTCCGGGTCGATCCCCTCACCGTCCACGGTCTTGCTCGTGATGATGCAGAAGTAGTCGATCTCCTCCTTGTCCTTGTGGGGCTCTTCGATGGCCTGGTCGAGCGTCAGCTGTCCCTCCGGAACGCCCTCGTCTTCATCGTCGCCGAAGTCATCGAGCGTGGTGTCCGGTTCGTCCTCTTCGTCGTCCTTCTTCTTGTGGTCGGGAACGCTTTTGAAGTCCTTCTCCAAGCCCACGAGGGTGGTGTTGTGCGTGCGGCGGCGACCGCTACTCGACAGCGTCCAGTTGCTGTCCCAATCGGCGCGTCCGTCAAAGTCTGCGACCGTCTCCTTCACCGGGTTGGTCGCGCCTTTCCGAATCGCATAGTCACAGCCGATTTGGCGGATGTACCGGCATATCTTCGTATCGACGAACTCGGCGTCGGCCATCACGGTATCGATGTTCACGAGGTCGCGGGCGCGGTCGAGGATGTAGCGGACGGCCTGGAACTGGTCGTTCTGCGGTGTGTAGGACAGCGAGGCGATGATGAACGCCCGTCCGTTGATTTTGATGGTGCCCTGGAGTTCCTTCCACGCGTAGCCGGTGTCGAGATGGCTCTGTTTGTGGACGCCTATCGGTGGATCGCTCTTCACCGAAGAGTGGCGACTGTGGTCGTGGGTCGTGTAGTCGATGCGGAGGTTGAACGTGTCGTCGTCGATGACGCCCTGCTCGTCTCGAAGCCACTCAATCTGGCGTTCGATGGCGTCCTCGGTGCGGAGGTGCCACGTTGCGGTCTCGCCGTCCGGGTCGTGGGGGTCGATGGTCCACGCCTCTTCGAGGGCGTCCCGGAGATCCCCGCGGACGATAGCTGGGTCCACGAGGTCGTGCGCCGGAAGCCAGCGCGCGCCGTAGGCGTCCTCGTTGTCCCAGTCGTAGCCCTCGATTTTCGTGCGTTCAACGTCCCGAACGGTCCGACGGAAGGTCTGGGGTGTGAAGACGTTCCAGTCCTCGGTGCCGTCGTCGTGTTCTTCGATGAGGCCGTAGTCCTTGGCCATCCGCTCGATGCCTTCTTCGGCGTAGTCGTTCCGGCGGCACATGTGGGCCCCCGAGTCGGTGATGAGGTCGCCATCCCACTCGAAGGACTTGTCCCGGTCGTACGAGCAGATGTCGCGGATGATGTCGGCTTGGATGGTGTAGGCGTCCTCTTTAATTTCCTGCTCCATCTCGCCGATGGGGTCCACGTCGGGTCCGTCGTCGTTCTGGTGGTCGGCGATGGGGTTCTCGCGGATGTCCGCGGCAGTCTCCAGCTCGTAGTCTTCGGCTTTGACGGCGCACTCGG
Organism: Natronobacterium gregoryi SP2; assembly: GCF_000230715.2. GTDB lineage: Archaea > Halobacteriota > Halobacteria > Halobacteriales > Natrialbaceae > Natronobacterium > Natronobacterium gregoryi. Next base: position 2,917,768 of record NC_019792.1, on the reverse strand, counting down.
CGGCGAGGTACCGGACGTGGTCACGGAACGCGGGCCGAACGCGCGTCATCCACTGCTCTCGGAGTGTCCGCTCGGTCGGTGTTTCCTCAGGGACGAAGCCGAAGCTGGTGGCAAGGGCGGGGTCAGAGCCGAGGCGGTCGGCGAGGTCTTCCCAACTGACAACGGAGTAGCCGTCGGAGGGAGCGATGAGGCGGTAGATCCACGCGCAGACGACTGGTTTGAAGTCGTACGTGGAGTTGGGTTTCAGGTCGTCGTCGGGGACGGCGTCGATGAGCGGCGGGTTGATGACATCGGAGACGTCGTCGTAGCGGTGGGCGAGATCCCGCCGGAGTGCTTCCAGAGCGCCGTCGAAGGAGCCCAGGTCGAAGTCTTCGGTGGGTGTGTCGGAATCGGTGTCGGCGGGTTGGCGAACTGTCTTCGCGGAGACTTGTCCGGCGGGCGCGTAAAGGTCGTCAGAACTGGCGTCAGGTTCGATTTTGCCGACGATGTCTTCCTCGTGGTCTCTGCATCCTGTCACGTGTACGCGACCAGTAGCCTATCGGGAATTAAATGATTACCGACGAGAATGTAAATGGTGCGAGTCAGAAAACGGAATTCCGCGCCATTGCGGGATACTCTGACAGATCCACTCTATCAGGTCGCAGAGGTCATTGGTCGAGTACTCGTCGAACACCGTCCGGGCGGCTTTCCGGAGATTGCCGTGGCCGCCGTGCCCGAACACCTTCCCGATCTACGGCCCGGCTTCGTAGCAGTAGCGTATCTGGCTGTTCTAGCGTTCAGTGACGTAGTTGTTCTCAATGGGGTGGTCCAGCGTGCAGGTCACGGCTGAACAGCCCCGTAGGCGTACGGTTCGAACACGAACCCCAGATAACGGCCTCCTGCTGGAGCAAGAATGTGAGATTCTGAACGTACAGAAGTCATAAATTGGGGTAAGAGGGTTTCATACAACTGTTCCCCATACCCCGTCTATCGATACTGTTGCACCAATAAGTACAGAGGCTGAAGTCAGCAGTTGACTACTGTTGGTTTCCCACTATTAAGTATGAATCAGACGATGAGTGTAATGTATACTAGTCCTTTAAACACCTTCATAACCCGGACTTGTATTCTATAAGGTGATTGTTCAGTAGTAGGATTCTTCAACAAAAGCAGAACACGGCGTGTGACGGCACTACGTCTGGACGTAGCGATGAATCAATACCGCTGCCAGCGCGATGAGGCCAATCCCCAGGAACAGCAATGGTGTCATAGTGCCCGCTGTCTCGGAAGTGGCTCCAGCGAAATCCAAAGCGGCAAAACCGTTGAGCGGGCCGACATACCACAGGATGAGGTAACTCATTTCGAATAACCGTCGCGTGCCGCTCCAGAGCCCTGCCATTTGAGCAAGTGAGGGTATGAACACCACCGCACCAAGGAGCACAATGACTCCCTCAGCACCCGTCGTGATGACGGTCGGCCAAACAGAGATCCCAAGGAATACTGCCGCAACGATCACACCGGCAAGCCATTCTGCGAGGAGTTGTCCGTAGGGATATTTTGAGGACACAATAAACGGCGTTATCCGATAGTGGACAGACTGAAATCCCATTGAGGACCACAGGAATAGTGGCCAGACAGCTGCGATAGGAACAATTACAGCAGTTGATGCCGAACCGCTCGCACCAATAAAAGCAATGAGAACTGCGCCAACGTACCACCACCAGGGCTGGTCTCGAATTAGCAATCGGAGTTCTTGAATGAGGAGTCGTCCGAAACTACCACTGTTTCGGTCCGTTACCGGCGTCAACGACACCTCAGCGGGAGACTGAACGGTTGTCTCGGAGGGCTCAGACTTCTCGGTCCCTGGGAAGCGAGCGGGGAGCGCCTGCACGACCCGTTTGACGAAGGATCGACGGTCACGGTTACCGCTTGAGTCGAACCTCTCAAACGGATAGGCTGCAGCCACAGCGAATCCGATCCCACCAAGGATCAGTCCGACGCGGTTGGCGTAGAACCAGTTGGGCCACGCGGAACCATCCCAGAGATACTGGACGATTTCGGCGTCGTCAGCACCCGCGCCGAAATTCGCAACTGCTGGTCCGCTATAATCGTCGGCGGCACTCAAGAGAGCCTCAAAGGTCATATCACCCGCCACGAACAACCCGACCAGATCTCCGAGTCGGAGTCCAGTCGGTATCGTATCCTGTTCGAAAGCTACCGCGTAAATCATTGAAAAGAGGGAGACAGCTACCAGTAAGTACAATATATTTCCCAAGGTTGAAGTTAATCGATTAATAGACTGGAAAAAGATAGTTACACCGGCGACAAGACAGCCAACGGGAGCTCCAATGAGGAAGATAGCACCAAAAATCCAGAGCGGGTTGGTCACGCCGACGCCGTGTATCCAGTGATTGAGGAGTGCAGCGAACCCCAGAATTGCCAGCAGGACGAAGACTAGCACGACGTGGCTGAACCACTTCCCGAGGAGATATGAACGGTCGGTGACCGGTGTGCTGGCGACGAGTTCGTTGACACCAGTTGATCGGTCTCGCCGGATTGAGCCACTGAGGATATAATAGCCAAAAAAGAAGAGGATACTGGCTATCAATACTCCAGACGTGAGACCAACGTATGCGGACGTTGGCTCGCCCCTGTAGTTCACTGTCTGCCCGTCTACGGTGTCAATATAAAGGAGTTCGAACGCCCCAACGTTGAGTTGGTAGCCGATGTAAGCAATCACTGCAAGAATAACTAGTAACTGGCGTGACCGAACTCGCTGAAGAAAGTCGGCCCAAGCGATCCGGCCAATGGTGGTGAATCTGTCCGGAACCATCAGTTGGATTCCCGCTGACCGATATGTTCAAGGTATGCGTCTTCTAGCGTCGGCGTGACCGTTTCGGCCTCAGGTGACGGACGCTCATCGGCGACGACTCGAACTTTGATGCCGTCAGACCGCTGGACCGTACCCGTCACTTGATACTGCTGGCGAAGCTGGTCCATCTCATCACGAGTGGCGACATACTCGTACACCTTACCTTCTGTCGCCTTAACGAGCGACTCCGGATCAGTGTGGGTGAGTAGATCGCCATCATGCAGGAGTGCGACTTTGTTTGCCGTTGCTTCAACGTCGGGGACGATGTGTGTCGAGAGCAATACAACCCGATCACTAGCGGCAGAGGAGAGAAGATTCCGCACCTGCGTGCGTTTTTCTGGGTCAAGACCGACGGTCGGTTCGTCAACTACGAGCAAGTCCGGATCGTTCAGGAGCGCCTGTGCGATCCCGACACTCTGTCGCATTCCCCCGGAAAAGGTGTGAAGTCTACGGTCTTGGTCCGTTTGCAGGTTCATGAGCGTCAGCAACTCGTCAATTCGTGCGTTTGCCGTCTCTTTATTTAATCCCCGGAGTGAAGCCATGTACTCAAGGAACTCTCTGGCAGTAAGATTGGGATACACACCGAAGTCCTGCGGCAGATACCCGAGAACGTCACGAACCGCGCTCGGAGACTCCGTAATGTCAGTTCCGTTCCAGTAGGCAGTTCCTGTACTGGGGTCCATCACAGTGGTGATGATGCGCATCAACGTTGATTTCCCTGACCCATTCGGTCCGAGGAGACCATGGATTCCGGGATCAAGTTCAATGGTAACATCACGAACCCCCCAGGCATTGTCGCCGTACTGTTTACCGATTGACTCTAATTGGAGGACCATTAAGGCCTACATATGAACAAATGTATAAAATAGTTATCATCCTATGGGAGAGAATATCCAACGGATATGGCTGTGGGTGGGCGCTATACATCTACTTTCTGATGAAACTGAGAAACCAATACTGATGCCGATAGACGCGTTTCCATAGGTGAGCAATCACTGTTCCTTGATAATCGGCCCTCCACTCGTGCCACATCGTGCCTTGTATCTTACACAGCAGCGAGAATTTCTTTGTTGCTAGAATATCCAGCGGCTAGTACGCATACCTACTCAACAGTCAGTTCATCGAAGGCCAGAGTGAAAATAGCTCCATGGTAATCGTTCTTTGGCACCCTCGTGAGGGTGTCATAGAACGAGTAGCACACTAAAGAGCAGGGTGAACGCTGAGGTGGATGAGTTCAGCGACCCTGCAAGATGACCCTTCGGTAGACTCGTTTTTCAATGTCGTGGAGACCGAGACGCTAGCGCTGTTCGAGCACCTTTCCTTCGAGTTTCTCGAAGAGTTCGACGTGTTCGCCCCGGCGGAGACGGGGCGAACACGAGACCACGAACCTCCAGAGCTGATGCGTGGCTTTCTCCACTGCTACTACAAGGACATCTACGGCATTCGCCCCGTTGAACGAGAGCTACGGAATACAGTTGTCTGGCTGAGCTGTGGGTTCGATCGACCGCCGTCGAGAGACGCGGTCGATCGCTTCCTCACCGATCTCGAACACGTCGTTGACGAGGTTTTCGACCACCTCGTCGAGCAGGCCGCCTTGCGGGGCCTGCTCGACTTGACCTACTCCATTGATTCAACTGACGTGAGGGCGATGCCTGCCGATCAAGACGCGTCGAAGTGCTACGATCCAACCAACGACGAGTACTACCACGGCTACGGCTGTACAATCGTCTCGACCGGGCAAAAGATCCCGATTGCGGCGGAGTTCACAGAGAGTAAACAAGCGACAGAGGAGACGGCGATGCGCGTCACCCGTGACGCGCTCGCCGTCGCCAAGCCGATTTGGATGGTCGGTGACAGTGCCTACGACACGCTGGACTGGCACGACCACCTGCTGGCTGCAGGGGTCGTGCCAGTCGCCCCGTACAACGCGCGAAACACCGACGACCCGAAAGATATCGAGTATAGGGTCGAAGACCGTATCGAACAACACAGCGAGGACGTTCAGTTGAAGCAGTCCACGTTGGATGAGACGTACAACCGCCGTACTGGAGTCGAACGAACCAACGAATCAGTGAAGGACTGCGGCCTCGGGCGAACGCACGCCCGAGGCCGCGTTCACGCACGATCGCAGGTGTTCCTCGCTCTGTGCCTTCGTCTCGTCATCGCAATTACCAACTACGAACGTGGAGACAATCCGGGAAGCACCGTGATCACGGTGTGAGAACTCTTCTATGACACCCTTACCCTCGTGTCTAAGGTAGAATCGATGCAGTATGTCCACGGTGCCCTGAACAAGTCGTTCTGGAAGGAGGGCGTGCTGGCTATCGCAGACAGCCCCGAGAGGGGAACAGTTAGCCGGTTTCCGTCTCGATAGAGGCGAACGACCCCGAGTTGACCTACTTCATTGCCGTCGAGCCGACCGGGAGTAATAACGGTGTCTACGAGGTCTGGACGATCAACGGGCAGACCAGAGAGATAGGTGTTCAAAAGTACAGCGAGTCGCAGATTGGCCCGCAGAAGGCCGTGGACTCGTTGAGCAGTGACCGCAAGTCAACCGCCTATCGAACGCAGAGGCTATCGCTCTGGTGCCAGGCGTGAAGGACGATACTCTCTACTGGCACGTGAGGGTCGTCCCCAAGAGCGGGACGGGCGTCATCTACACGGCGTTCGTGAACTCTGAAAGCGGCGACGTCACACTCGTCAAGGGGGCGGACCCCCATCTACGCGTTCCTCACGCTGTCTGAGGTGGAAGAGATTCAGAACCGAATCGGCGGTCAGAAGGGCGGCATGACGGTGAAGGTAGTCGTAACGAGTGCCGACGGGGAGATCGTCTGGCCCTGAAACATCACCGTCCCTGAAGAAGGCGGTACCGAGATGAACGTCCAAGACAAGGAGAACAACTCTACGGCCACGCACCCAGGATGATAGAACGGTATTAAATCTGTCAGGAGAGTCTTCTAAGCCGATAATCAAAACGTAACAAAATGGTTCAAGATGACACGAATGCAACCGAACCAACTTCCGGATTTGACCCGCTTTCAACTACTGTTGGAGGGCAGGTGACTGAACTGTTACTTGCTCGTGATTCCAAACGGTAGCGCCAGGCTGGGCCGCCGCGAGACGTGCTGTGCCACTGCGATTGCAAAGACGACGATGCAAACAGCGACGACGAGTGAGGCGGCGGCTGCCGTCGAGCGCAGCGAGAGCCAGGCTGTGGTGAGTGCGACTGCGCCGAGTGTCGTAGCTGTCAGGTACGCCAGGTGCCAGGCCCTGTCCGCGCCGAGTTGCCGGTCGAGGTATGGCTCGAAGACCTCCTCGCTTGGGAGGAGTTTGATGTAGTGACCGTCGGGATCCCAGTCGACAATTCCGTGTTCCTCGAGCATCGGCAGGTGGGTCTGGTACAGGGAGATGTAGACTCGCCGTCGTTGCGTCCGCGTGACGTCGTCCGGCTCGGTATCGTTCTCCCAGGCGGCGACCTGCTCGACGAGTGGTGCGAGATCGCAGTCACCGCCCTGTCGTTTCAGGTACTGGACCGTTCGTCGCCTGCGGGCGTTACTGAACACGTCGAACAGTTCGGCCTGGGTGAGTTCGTGTTCAGACATGGATGCCCTCGCGGTCCCGAGTCGAACGTCGATCGGGGGTGTTCGGATACCTCACACCACCGACTGGCATACCATCTCCCTTTACTATCACTCGGCTACCTCACCGAAATCCAGTTATACCCGTTAGCGCCGGTGAATGACGCCTCAAGCAACGATTTAGCAGAGAGGCGTTCGAGTGGCTGTTCGCTCCCGTAGATACCGACTGGTGGGGGTGGATTGACGGCGATGACTACGAGCGACTGTAGTTCTGGGCTACAAAGCCGTCAGGTCGAGGATAACAAAACCTCGTTACCGGCTGTATCAGGACGATTCCCACGCGGGTATCGAGTAACCGATGACACAGCTTCAACTACGACGACGATTACGAGTTCAGGGGCGGACGACGGCAGCCTCGCCGCCGTATCGCTTGCAGCGACCGAGTTGTGACCGAACGGAGGTGGCCGATGAGTAGCCAGCGTCCGGTCGTTCGTGGACAAGCGTGTACGATCGCCGACGATGCGACGGTCGGCCACGGCGAGTTCGACGAGCCGACGCGAATCGGGGATGGAGCCACGATCAGGTCGGGGTCGATCGTCTACGGAGACGTGACGATTGGCGACGGGTTCACGACCGGCCACGACGTTCTGGTGCGAGAAGGGACGACGATCGGTGACGATGTCCTCGTCGGTACCAAGACCGTCATCGACGGCCAGACGTCGATCGGCTCTCACGTCAGCCTCCAGACGAACGTCTACGTTCCGACCCAGACGACGATCGAGAGCAACGTCTTCGTCGGTCCCGGTGCGGTCCTGACGAACGACGAGTATCCGATCCGGACCGACGCCGACCTCGAGGGACCGACGATCGAGTCGGGTGCATCGATCGGAGCGAACGCGACGCTGTTGCCGGGTGTGACGATCGGTGAGAACGCGTTTGTCGCCGCTGGTGCCGTCGTCACGGACGATGTGCCGGGCGACAGCCTCGCCGTCGGCGCGCCGGCGACCGTCCAGAAGCTTCCCGACAACCTCGAGGGACCGAATCAGATTGCATGACTGACACGAGTTACAACACCGAGACGGAGTTCGAGTCGGATGCAGAACCGGAGCAAGGTGGTGTCTCGGTCGCGAACCCGTCGATCGACGACGCGACCATCGATCGCGTGGGTGAGTTACTCGAGCAGGGAACGCTTGCGGATGGGCCCGTTGTTAGAACCTTCGAGGAAGAGTTCGCTGCCTACTGCGGGGCCGATCGTGCCGTCGCAACGTCGAACGGGACGACGGCGCTACACGCCGCACTCGAGGCGCTCGGCGTCGAGGATGGCGACGCCGTTATCACCTCGCCGTTCTCGTTCGTTGCGAGCGCGAACGCGATCAGGCTCGCGGGCGGCAAGCCCGTCTTCGCGGATGTCGATCCCGAGACGTACGCACTCGATCCCGAGGCCGTCGAGGCGGTGCTGCAGGAACGCGAGGACGTGGTCGGACTCCTCCCTGTCCACCTCTACGGGCTTCCCGCCGAGATGCCGACGTTGTGTGATCTCGCCGACGACCACGACCTGTTCGTCCTCGAGGACGCCTGTCAGGCCCACGGGGCCGAGGTCGAAGGCGAGCGCGTCGGGAGTTTCGGCGACGCTGCCTGCTTCTCTTTCTATCCGACGAAGAACATGACGACCGGCGAGGGCGGTGCGATCACGACAGATCGAGACGACATCGCGGACCGGGTCGAACAGTACGTTAACCACGGGAGAGCCGAGACGGGAACCGGCGGCTACGACCACGTCTCGCTCGGCCACAACTACCGGCTGCCAAGCCCCGCCGCGGCGATCGGCCGCCGCCAGCTCGAGCGGCTGCCGGCGTTCAACGAGGCTAGACGGGAGAACGCGGCCTACTACGACGAACGTCTGTCTGCACTGCCGGTCGAGACGCCGACAGAGCCGTCCGGCTATCGACACGTCTACCACCAGTACACGATCAGGGCGGACGACCGGGACGCGCTCGCGTCGACGCTTGCGGATCGAGGTGTCGGCACTGCCGTCTATTACGAGACGCCGATCCATCGCCAGCCGGCCTACGAGAGTGTCAGCACGGCTGCGCCGCGATTTCCGGAAGCCGAGCGGGCGGCCGAGACGGTACTCTCGGTGCCGGTCCATCCAGCACTCTCGGCGGGTGACAGGCGAACTGTCGCCGAAGCGATCCACGATCACTACACATGACGGAACGCGCTTTCACGAGGTCACGATCGATTCGTGCCGGCGTCGTCGGCGTCGGTGCGATGGGCGAGAACCACGCACGCGTCTACAGCGAACTTCCTGGGGTCGTACTTGCCGGCGTCACCGACCGCGACGCCGAAGTCGCGGAGCGGATCACAGCCGAGTACGGCACCGAGTCGTTCGGACTCGAGGCGCTGCTCGATCGCTGTGACGTCGTCACGGTCGCGGTGCCGACGCCAGCCCACCACGAGGTCGTCTCGCAGTGTCTCGAGGCGGACGTCCACGTCCTGGTCGAGAAACCGATCGCAGAGACGGTCGAGCAGGGGCGGGAGTTAGCCCGGCTGGCCCGCGAACGCGACCTCGTTTTCCAGGTCGGCCACATCGAGCGGTTCAACCCGGCCGTGCGGACGATGGCCGAGTTGCTCGACGACCTTGAGGTGATCAGCGTCGAGGCCGAACGGCTGGGGCCGCCGATCGATCGCACTGCGCCCGGTAACGTCGTCTTCGACCTGATGGTCCACGACGTCGATATCGTCGGCTCGCTACTGGGTGCGTCGCCGGACTCGGTCGCGGCGATGGGGACGGGCGACGGCCGGTACGCGACTGCGACGATGGCCTACGACGACGTCGTCGCCACGCTGACGGCGAGTCGCGTCACCCAGAAGAAAGTCCGGAAGCTCTCGGTCACTGCACGGGAGTGTTTCGTCGAGGTGGACTTCCTCGAGCAATCCGTGCTGATCCACCGCGACTCCTACCCCGAGTACGTCAACGACGAAGGGCAGAACCGGTATCGACACGAGAGCGTCGTCGAACGTCCGCGGATCGACAACGGAGAACCGTTGCGCCACGAACTCGAGTCGTTCGTCGAGTCCGTTCGGACGGGTACCGAACCCGACGTGACGCCCGAGGATGGAATCGGCGCGCTCGAGACGGTGTTGACGATCGACTCGCTGGTCGACGGCGACCGAACGCAGGAGCAGGAACCGGAGGTGGAAATCCGATGAGCGGTGCGTCAGACCCCATCTCGATCTATGACTCGTCGCACTCCGCTGACCGACAGCGCGACCGCCTGCTCGCGGGCGACGTGCCGGTCGCAATCTACGGCCTCGGCAAGATGGGGCTGCCGCTCGCGGCCGTCTACGCCGAGACGACGGGCAACGCGACCGGCGTCGACGTCGATCCCGACGTGGTCGAGACCGTCAACGCCGGCGAGAGCCACGTCGTCGGTGAGATCGGCCTGGACGACCTCGTCGCCGATCAGGTCGAGCGGGGACGCCTCGAGGCGACCACGGACGGCCCGGCGGCGGCCGAACGAGCCCGGGTTCACGTGATCATCGTTCCGACGCTGCTCGACGACGAGAACGAGCCGAACCTCGCGACCGTCGAATCCGTCGCCGACGACATCGCTGCAGGGCTCTCGTCGGGCGACCTGGTGATCGCCGAGTCGACGCTGCCGCCGGGCACCTGCCGCGATGTCCTCGAGCCTCACCTGGTTGCCGAGAGCGGGCTCGCATCCGACGAGTTCGGGCTCGCGTTCTGTCCCGAACGCACTTCGTCTGGGACGGCGCTGCGGGACATCCGCGGCGAGTATCCGAAGGTCGTCGGCGGGATCGACGACGAGAGCACCCGGGCCGCGGGCCTGCTCTACGACGAGATCACGGACAACGAGGTCCACCCCGTCTCCGACGCGACCACCGCGGAGGCCGTCAAGGTTTTCGAGGGCGTCTACCGCGACGTCAACATCGCGCTGGCGAACGAACTCGGTCGCCTCGCGGACGGCCTCGAGATTTCGGTCCGCGAGGCGATCGGGACGGCAAACGATCTGCCGATGTGTCACCTTCACGACCCCGGCCCGGGCGTCGGCGGTCACTGCATTCCGTACTATCCGCACTTCCTGCTGTCGCAATCGCAAGAGCCGATGGACGTTGTTCGGACCGCCCGAGAGCGCAACGACGCGATGCCGACGGTCGTCGTCGATCGCCTCGAGCGCGAACTCGCGGCCGAGGGGATCGACCTGGCGGACGCCTCCGTCGTCGTCCTCGGGCTCACCTATCGGCCGGGTGTCGAGGAAACCCGTGCGTCGCCCGCGCTCGACGTGATCGACGAACTGCACGACAGACGCGCGGACGTGGCAGGCGTCGACCCCCTGGTCGATCCGGCCGACTACTGTGCCCGCCCGGTCGGGATCGACGACCTCGAGTCGGAATCGTTCGACGCCGCGGTCGTCGTCACCCCTCACGAGGCGTTCGACCGTATCGAGTGGACGGACCTCGAGCCGATGGTGGTCGTCGACGGCAGGGACGCCCTCGACCTCTCCGAGACCTCACACCGCGAGTACACACTCGCGGGATCGGCGTCGGGTCGTCCCCCGCGGCCGGGCTCCGGAACGGGAACCGATGGCGACGATCGACGCGAGAGACGGGCCCCGAGCGCCGAGCCGACCGAAGTCGAAGCCAGCAGAACCGACGGAGGAAACGATGTACAAGGGTAACTCCATCGCGGTCGTGGTCACGGCCTACGAGGAAGCGTCGTTCGTCGGACGGGTGATCGAGACGGTGCCGGAGTTCGTCGATCGGATTTACGCGGTCGACGACGCCTCCCCCGACGACAGCTGGGAGGTGATCACCCGCGTCGCCGACCGGATCAACGAATCGACCGAGCCCGACATGGCGATTGCCGACGGTGGCGACGCGCGACGTGTCGTCCCCATCCGTCACGACGAGAACCGCGGTTACGGTGCGGCCGTCAAGACCGGCTACCGCCGCGCTGGGGCTGACGGCATCGACGTCGTCGCAGTGATGAACGGCGACGGCCAGATGGACCCCGAGATCTTAGATCGGATCGTCGACCCCGTCGTCTCCGGCGAGGCCGACTACGCGAAGGGGAACCGCCTGCTGTCTCCCGAGGACCGCGAGGGGATGTCGACGTTTCGCTTCGTCGGCAACGCCATGCTCACCGGGCTCTCGAAGTTCGCCTCGGGCTACTGGACGATCGGCGACCCGCAGAACGGCTACACCGCCATCTCGAGGGAGGCCATCGAGGAACTCGATCTCGAGGCGATCACGGACCAGTACGGCTTCCTCAATCACGTTCTCACGCATCTGAACGTCGCGGGCTTTCGCGTCGCAGACGTTGCCATGTCGGCGGTCTACGGCGAGGAGGAGAGCAGCATTCGGTACGTTCCGTTCGTCCGGTTCGTCTCCCTTCTCTTGTTGCGGAGCTTTCTGTGGCGGCTCAAGCGCCGATACGTCGTCGAAGGGTTCCACCCGGCGGTGGTTTTCTACGGCGCTGGCACAGCCGGGATAGCGAGCGGTTCGACGGGACTGGCAGGCTCACTCCGCCGACGCGTCCACGGCGAGGACGCGTTCGCCGGGACCGCCGCCTCGTTTGCCACGCTGTTGCTCGGGGTCGTCTCGCTCGGCGCTGCAATCTGGATGGATGCCGAAGAGAGCGCAGACCTCGAGATAACCCGCTACGAGTACGACGACACCGAGGCGACGACGGCAGCGGCGGAGATCGAACGGCAGTCAGAGCAGCGCCACTCGCTCGACTGACGGCGGCGCTTTCACTGGGGGGTATCCTGCTGGATCGCTTTTTGCGACGAGCGATCGAGGTCGTCGATAGTTCCTCGCGTCTCCGCGACGTCGACCAGCAGGTCGGTGAGGTTCGCGAGGTCGCCGACGTAGCTCTGCCGTCGTTGTGCCCAGCGGTCGGTCGACTCGTCGTCGGCCAGCAACTCGAGTGCTCGACTCCGGACGGCGTCGTAGCCGTCGAACTGTTCGACGAGGCCGACGCGCTCGAGTTCCCGGAACTCGCCGTACTCGTGGTCGTCGGTTCCCCGGTACCGCAGCGCCGGCGTCCCGAGCAGGCCGGCTTCGGTGACCATCGTCCCGGTGTCGGCCACCAGCAGGTCGGCCTCGGCCATCGCGTCGTGGATCAACGCGGGGTGGAGGTCGTACGGTTCTGCCGGCAGTTCGTGGAGGTCCATCTCGCCGCCTTCGTCGGAGACGAAGACGGTCGCGTGCCCGCTCAACCGTTGGAGCAGGTCCCGGCGCTGTTCCCGGGTGAATCCCTCGATCCCGGCGTCGTGGAGCGCGTCGAGGGCGTTGAACCGAGCGAGCGCGTACGATTCGTCCGGGCCGACGCCGAGGTACTCGCGGACGGCATCGTCGGCCGCGAAGACTTCGGGGTGGAGGTAGGCACACTCCTTGAAGCCGTCGAAGGTGTAGTGGTCGCCGCCGAGGTTCCGGCGCGTCACCCGGGGGGAAAGAATACAGTCCGCGAACGGCCGGGAGACGCTGTGGTTGAAGTCGCCGGGTTCGTCGTCGAGGACGAGGACAACCGGTGCGCGAGCGACCGTCCCGGCGACGGCGGCGTACGGCCCGCGCCCGAAGACGACGTCCGGCCGGAATCGAACTGCTTTGCCGACGATGCTCCCGATCTGTCCGCCGAGCTGGCGGGCGAGCGTGAGTTTCGAGGACGAGGTCACGTCGTGTTCGCCGTACCGCCGGTATGGAAGGCCGAAGAACTCGAGTAGGTCCGTCGTACAGGCGTACTCGCGGGTCAGGACGAGCACGTCGTGACCTGCCTCCTCGAGTCGGTCGACGGCGTGACGATACAGGTGGACGTGTGCAGGTGTGTTCGCGAAGACGAGAATCCGCATCGGGCGACTAAACGAGCGACGCGGGCTTTGTAATCGGAACCGTACAGCCCGGACCCGGTAGTCGGCCGAGCGAAACTCCTACCCCCGGACGGTCGTCCGGTACCACTCGAGGGTCTCCGGCAGGTGCGCTTCTAGGGGTTCGTACTCGTAGCCGAGTTCTTCGTGGGCTTTCCGCGAGGAGTAGAAGAGCCGACTGGTCGCCAGCCGGGCCATCCCGCGACTGAACGGGAAGACGTGGCGGTTCGTCACCGCGCCGACGGTCTCGGCGACGGGACCCGCCGCGTGGATCGCCGTGGCCGGCACCTGGATTCGGGCGGGAGAGCCGTCGGCGTGGGACGCGATCCGCGAAACCGCCTGCTCGTAGGTGAGATTCTCTCCGCCCAGAATGTAGTGTTCGCCAGGCTCGCCCTCCTCGTAGGCGAGCACCAGCCCGTCGACCACGTCGTCGACGCCGACGATGCTGAGTCCGCCCGGGAGGTGGGCCGGCATCGTCCGCTCGAGTCCCATCGTCAGCAACTGCGCCGTAAAGGAGTCGTCACCGGGACCGAAGACGGACGTCGGGTGGACAGTCACGGCGTCACCACCGTCGGCCGCGTAGCGATCGACCAGTTCTTCTGCGGCGGCTTTTCCCTTCTGGTAGGCACCGATCGGTTCCGCGACGTCGGTTTCGTCCGCGACCACACCCTCCTCTGGCGGGCGTCTGGTCCCCGCCGTACTAGTGAACACGAGGCGACCGACGGTAGCGCCACGGCAGGCTGAGACGACGTTTGCCGTCCCGTCGCGGTTGACTCGCTCGACCGCGTCGGGGTCGGCGTTCCAGAGACCGATGCCCGCGAGGTGAAAGACCGCGTCCGCGCCGTCGACGAGCGAGCGAAGCGTCGGCTCGTCGAAGAGATCACCGACGTGCCACTCGACGTCTCTCGGCGCGAGCCGCCCCCGATCCGAATTAGGGCGGCTCAATCCGCGTACGTCCCAGCCGTCCTCGAGCAGTCGCTCGCAGAGATGCGTTCCGAGAAAGCCCGTCGCGCCGGTGACGGCAGCTGTCTTCGTCATCGTCTCACCTCGAGCTGTGGCGGGACGGCGTCGCTACCGACGGCCGCGTAAAGCCGGTAGGCGGCCGAGACGACCGGATGCGTCGCGTCCGCCGGTGGCAACTCGCCGGCAGGGAGTTCCTCCCGGAGCGTCTCGATGTGAGGCGCGTCGCCGACCCGGGCGATGTGGACCGACGGCTCGCCCACAAGCGCTTCGAGTGCCTCGTCGTCACCGAGGTCGCGCTCGAGCAGGACCGTCGCGATCGCGTCGACTGCAGCCGCCGGCCCCACGAGCAGCGTGTCGGCCGCGTACGGTCGACCGGCGTAGACTCTCGTCGCGTCGAGAACCGAGAGATCGGGCGAGATCGCTCGCATCGGGGCGACGACGGACGCTGTGTCGTCCCCGGTCGCGTTCTCGGTGTCGACGACGCTGGCGAGCGTCCGGATGCCGCCAGCGACACGTCCTGTCTCGTCCGGCCGCAGCGTCGGCACGAGAACGACGATTCCGTCACGGAGCCGGTCGGGAATCCGTTTCTCGACCGAACGCTCGCCGACCGAGACGGTCTCTGTCACGGCCGACTCCTCGGCGAGATCGACCAGGTCGGCGTCGAACCGCTCGAGCAACTCTCCGTAGCCGAGGTACGCCGCCGTCCGCTCGAACGGGAGGTACTCGTCGCTCGCGCCGGCGACCGCGACGTCCGTCCCGGTGGATTCGATCACCTCGAGGATCGCGCCGACGACCGCCGGATCGGTCACCATCCCCGTCGACGGGTGAAACGGGTAGTGAGCGTCGGGAACGATCGTGAGCCGTTCGGCGTCGGCGAACGCCGCCAGTCCGTCCTCGAGCAACGTGGCGACTGGCCGCTCGAGCATCGCCACTCGTCGGTCGAGGTCCGGAAGCCATCGGCCTCGTCCGTCGTCGGCTGTCGCCGTGCGAACGGTCGGTCCGTCGCTCATCGAGTCACCTCGAGTGTCGGTGTCCCGCGTTCGTCGTCGGTCTCGGCAGCCAGTTCGTACGCCGATTCGGCGAGTTCGAGCGTTTGCAGACCGAGTTCACCGTCGACCGGCGGTCGCTCGTCAGCGCGAACCGCCTCACAGAAGTCCTCGAGCGCCCGGTAGTGGGCCCGCAGGTAGAACGTCGGGCCGAACACCGTCGGCTCGGCATCGGTGACGCGGCTCGTGACGTTCGTCAGCGCCTCCTTCGCCGCGTCCGCATAGAAGTTGTCCGGCAAGTGGTCTGCGTTGCTGATCGTCCCCGTCACGCCCTCGAGTCGTAGTCGGGTGTTCACTTCGGGTAACTCCTCCCACTGGTAGGAGCCACAGTGAAGCGTGATCGTCGTCTCCGTCTCGGGGGCGTACATCAACACTGTCGCCGCGTCCTCGACCGGTAACTCGAGGGTGTTGCCGACGGCAGCACTCCGAACTTCCAGATCGCCGAACAGACAGTACAGCACGTCGAAACAGTGAATGCCGAGTTCGAGCAGGGAACCGCCGCCGGCCGCGTCGGGATCGAGCGGCCAGGACGGCGGTGCGTCCTCGACCGGCGGGCGACCGAGCGGGCTATCGTTGAGCCGAACCAGCGAGGCGTACGGAACGTGGCCGGCCGCGCCGTCCTCGTACTCTTCTCTAACGCCGGCGACGTCGGGCTGGTATCGGAGCGTATGATCGACGCCGACTGCGATTCCGGCGCTCTCTGCCGTCTCGAGAAGCTGCTCGGCCTCGTCGGTCGATCGTGCGAGCGGTTTCTCGACGAAGACGTCGACGCCGGCCGCGGCGGCCCGTTCGACCGCCTCGAGGTGGAGTATGGGTGGGAGAGCGACGACCGCCGCGTCGAGAGTCTCGGCGTCGAGCAACGTCGCGTAATCGTCGTACGTACGCGCGACACCGGCACGCTCGGCGCGTCGACGGTTTTCCAGAACCGGGTCGGCAGCAGCGACGACCTCCACGTCTGCCATCGCGCGTGCCGACTTCAGATGAACCATGCCGATATTCCCGACGCCGAGTACGCCGAGCGTCAGCGCACTCGAGTCGGTCCGCCGGCTGAACGGTAGTGAAAGCATCTACAAGGGACGGAACGGCGGGTAGGCTTTGTTATCGGCGTCGTACAGAACGACGGGTGCGGCTAGTGGCGGGCCAAGCCTGAACTGATGGGTCGAATCTGGCGGTGTGGCCCGATTCGACCCGTCAGTCGACGGTTGGGACGGGACTAGTACTGTCCCAAGCGTAGACCGACTAGTTGGGGGTTGGCCCAAACCGATCACGATTCTCGATCAGAAGTGGAGTGCACTAGTCAGAGTAGAGTTGGGACGCTACTAGTGGCGGGCCAAGCCTGAACTGATGGGTCGAATCTGGCGGTGTCGCTCGATTCGACCCGTCAGTCGACGGTTGGGACGGTACTAGTCGTTCCCGTGTGTGAGTTGACCGGTCACCCTACCGCCGCCGGCCACCGACGACACCGTCTCATCCGGATTGCTGTAACTGGTTACCGCCGATCGCTAGAACGAGGCCGGCGCGTCGACGGTAATTGACTACAGTAAACTGTCTCAGCCGGCTTGGTAGACGTTATTCCGGTGCAACTGCGATCACGAGCGGTTGCACCGATACGCCGGTCCAACACTCCGTCTCATACGGTTTGGTGTCAGTCAGTTCCGGCGCGACCGCGCGCTCCTGCGGTCGCGCCGGGACATCGGTACAGCAGTCCGTCTCAATCGTCGCCGTCGACCACGATCGCTTCGTCCTCGATCCTGCTCACGGCGTCGAACCGGTGGGCAACGCCGCCGATCGTCTCGACGGTGAGGTCGGTCTCTGCCCGCCGCCGGTCGAGGTACGCAAGGATCGCCCGCATGCGCCGATCGTCACGTTCGTGCGTGAGGTTGTTCGGGTGGAGCCACATGTGAAACAGACCGTCGGATCGGGCTGCCTGATCGATCCCGCGTTGGGCCTGGACGACCATCGGGTCC
The DNA here is from genome assembly GCF_000230715.2 of Natronobacterium gregoryi SP2. GTDB lineage: Archaea > Halobacteriota > Halobacteria > Halobacteriales > Natrialbaceae > Natronobacterium > Natronobacterium gregoryi. Next base: position 2,900,476 of record NC_019792.1, on the reverse strand, counting down.
TCCCAGATCGACTCGGCGACCGTTCTGGCGGGGCCCTCGAACCCGAACAGGAACAGCGACGCCGGAACGTCGACCAGCCCGTGCTCGTCGATTTCCGGCTCGACGAGCATCGAGCGCGACCGGACAGTCGAATCGACGAAACCACGAACTCCGTCGTAGGTCGGTGAGCGGCCGCGGTACGCGGTAATACCGTTCTCCGCGAGAATCTCGCGATGACCGATATCGTTTCGCGGATAGACGAACGAATCGATCGACTGGCCCCACTCGTCGGCGATTTCGAGGCTGCGTCGGATCTCCGCAGTCGCGAGTTCGCTGTCGGTCTCCGGCCGTCCGAAGAGGACGTGCGAAAAGGAGTGACTGGCGAGTTCGTGGTCGACGTCTGCCTCTAGAACGCCCCCGACGAGGTCCGGAGCGAACCGGAACTCCTCGCGGTCTGCCCACTCGTCGCGTTCCCTGGCGAACCACCCCTCGGGTGTCGGATGACCCTCGTGAACGCCGTCACAGGCGTCGAGCATGAGGTGTCCGACGACCGCCCACGTCGCCGGAACGTCGTACTCGGCACACAACTCGAGCATCGTCGTCCAGCCACTGCGGCCAGACTCCACCCGGTCGGACGGCAGCCGCTCGAGGTCGTGAAATCCCCAGCCGAGTTCCGCATCGAGAGAGAGGACGACGCTACCCACGGAGTCCACCACCAGTGATCATACGTGAGGGCAATGGTGGGAACCGTTTTGTTATTGATCGCCTTTCGATAGCAAGGGAGATTCGACCGTCGCGCGCTCTCGGCTCTCGATCGTCCGCTCGAAGTCGAGAGTTCCCGGTACGGGATCGGGACGGAACGCACGCGGGGTGCTACCGTCGGAGCTGCTGACTGGTCTACAGGCGAGTTACTCGGCGGTCTGTGAGCGTCTAGACGACCGACGGTAACGGAGCCGAACAACCGCCCCAGCAGCCGGTCGGCGCGGTAGAGTAACCGAACGACGACAGTGTGACTCGCTGGCGGATCTGAACACTCCGCATAACAAAGCCTCCGCCGAGTCACCGCTACGACAGCAGGTTTCTCGCACTCATGAGCGGATCTTCCACCACGTCGAATCGAGCGTTCGTACTCGGCCTCGACGGTGTACCGTGGCGTCTGATCGAGCAGTGGACCGACGAAGGCGAACTGCCCAACTTCGCGAGGTTGCGTGCGGAAGGGGCCTCGGGACCACTCGAGAGCACGCGGCCGCCGACGACGCCGCTGGCCTGGCCCTCGATTGCGACCGGTGTCTGGCCGGACAAACACGGTATCTACGGCTTCCAAAACCTCTCTTCGGAGTACTCTCACGAGATGTACACGAGCCAGGACGTGTGTCAGCCGCCGCTGTGGGAGCAGGTTTCGCCGGCCCACGTCGGCAACGTCCCGATGACCTACCCCGCGAGGGAGATCGACGGCACGATGGTCACGGGGATGATGACACCCTCGACCGACCGCCAGTTCACTCATCCGCCGGCGCTCAGAGACGAGATCGACGCCCGGATTCCCGACTACGAGATCAGCCTCGACTATCCCGAGTACGCCGACCGACTCGAGGACTTCGAGGTCGCGGTCGAAGAGATGCTCGCCGACCGACGGAAACTGATGAACCTCCAGATGGAACGTGCCGGCGACGACTGGCGGCTGTTCTTCGTCGTCTACACCGCTCCAGACCGCTTCCAGCATCTCATCTGGGACATGGATCGACTACTCACACACTACAAACAACTCGACGACCTGCTCGGTGAGGTGCTCGAGTACACCGACGCCTACGACGCCGACCTCTACGTCGTCTCGGACCACGGCTTCGGCCCGATTCACGAACTGGTCTACGTCAACCACGCTCTCGAGCGCGAAGGCTACCTCTTCAGGCGTGAAGACGAAGGCACCCGCGGTGCACTCGCGAGTCTCGGCATCTCCCGTGACCGGATCACCGACGCCCTCGAGCGCGTCGGCATCTCCGAAGAGATGCTCGTTTCGACGCTCCCGCGGACGTTACTCGACTCGGTCGCCGAACAGATCCCGGGAGATCACGCGCTCTACGATGTCGACTACGAACGGACTGTCGCGTTCGTCCACGACGCCGGCAACTGCTACGTCAACGACACCGAACGGTTCGAGAACGGCGTCGTCACGCCAAGCGAGGTACCGACCGTCAAAGCGGAACTCGTCGACGTCTTCGAGTCGGTCACGGACGGAGACGGAAGGCAGCTCCTCCAGGTCGACGACGGCGACGAACTGTTTCCGACCGACGACGACTCGCCGGATCTGATCGTCAACGCCATCGACGGGTACGAGTCTAGAAACGCGATCGCGGACGAACCGTTCGGCGACACCGGCACCTACGCTGCGAGCCACCGAAGCGAGGGGATCGTCCTCTGTCGTGGCCCGTCGATCGCCGCGGGCGCACGGTTGCGCGGTGCTCGCGTCGTCGACGTCGCGCCGACGCTGTTACACGGGCTCGACGAACCGGTACCGAAGAACGCCGACGGACGGGTGCTGTTCGACGCCTTCGCCAACGAAACGCGACCGGCGACGACGAAGGTTCGACGAACCGACGTGACCCGAACCGAAACGGACGGCGACGTCGAAGACGACTTCGACGACGTCGAGGATCGGCTGAAGGGGCTCGGCTACATGGAGTGACCAGAGACTCGAGCGTCGCAAGCACGAGTTCTACACCGCTCGAGGTCGTCACGAACGTATGGTCGACGAAGACCTCGAACTCGAACGTGACCTCGGAGAGGCGACGATCGTCTACGAGGAACCCGACGAGGGAACTGTCAGGAAGACAGTCCCGAACGAACACGTCGCGTACTTCCAGGACCACTGGATCGTCAAGACCGACGAGGACGAACAGGGTCACGACATCGTCCGACGGATTCCGTCGAAGCGAGTGCACTACGTCGAGCGCTCGGTCGAACAGTTCGAAGAAGAGGTCGCGACGCTGGTCGATCAAGTCCAGTCACTCGCGTCCGAACTACGAACCAAGCTCCCTGTCGGCGGGAGCGACGAACGCACCGATGGTGACGCCGGCACCGACCCTCTCGAGATCGACATCGACGACGGGCACGATCGACCGGACGAGTCGGAGTAGCCTATCGCGACCGAACCCGCTCGAGCGTCGACTTTGCCGTCCGCCAGGTCGGATAAGCGACGTCGTAGACGCTCACGGGAGCGTTCCGCGCACCCGCCCGCAGGAGCCGATGAGTCAGCGGTGACTTCGCTTCGGAGACCAGTGCCTCGAGGTCTGCCGCCGACAGCCACTCGAAGAACTGTCGTTCGGCCGCGGACATCGGCTCCGTCTCGCGAGCGCGGTCGCGGATGTCCGCCCACATGTACCGTTCGTCCTTGCCGAGTTCCCACACGCCGGTCTCGAGCGAGCGACGGATCTCGTCGTACTCCTCGTGGGAGAACGGATACCCTCGCGCCGTCGGATCGAGCCCCGACAGCCGGAGGCCGACTGCCGTCCGGTAACACTTCTCGCACTCGCCGCAGTTGCCGTCCATCCGCCGGTTACAGGTCTGGAGTTCGAGCGTCGGCGCTTCGCTGTCGACGTAGTCGCCGATCGCGTCGATTCGCTCCTGGCGGGTCAGTTCGTAGCCGTCGTGATGACAGCGGGTGCCAGCCCACCGGACGCGGTCGTCAATCTCTGGACAGGAGCCCCACTCGAGGTCGATCCCCTCCCAGTGGGTCGCGGCGACGTACATGTCCTCGACGCCGCGAGCGTACGCCATCGGCGCACAGAGTCCGAGCAGCCCGAGGCCGTGCCCGACGGAGCTGTACCAGGAGCCGTCGACGCGGTGTCTGTAGTGGGCCAGCAACATCGCGTGATCGAGCGCCGAAAGCGCGTTCGTCTCGAGGAAGGCCGTCTCCAGCCCGCGCTCGTCGGCGAACGTCGAGATGCGCTCAGTGAGGTCCGCCCAGTCGCCGTCGTCCGCCGGATCGGGCGTGATCGTCCAGCCGCGGATGCTCGTGAGAATCGGTTCCTCCTCGCGGTGGCGAACGTACGAACAGGTCGAGTCGACGCCGCCGGTGAAAAGCAGGGCGCTCTCGCCGCGGGCGTCGGGTTCGGGATCGATCGTGCGTCGGGCGTACAGCTCTCCACCCTCGATGAAGTCGTACATCGAGTCGAGAACGTCCCGAACATCCGCGAGCGCCCGGGCGAAGGTCGCGTCGACCTCGTCGACGTAGACGTCCGCGCCGTTGGCCCACGCGACGGGACAGACGTGTGCGAGGGCAGGAATCGCGAGCACACCTTCGGGTACGCCCTCGATGGACCGGTCGTAGTCGACCTCGAACGGCTTCCCGGTGAAGAATCGCTTTAGTTCTCCTCGGGGTCGTAGCTCGCACTCGAGAACCTGTCCGTCGGCGGAAACCTCGTCGATGACGATAGCTGACATGGTATAACCGGCGCTGGCCACCGTCTCGAGCCATCACGACCCGCGTCAAAAACGGTCGGTATCGTTGACCGTTCGGCCGTTTCGAAGGGAACCCGTAGTCTCGCGCTCGAGCGGACAGGTATATCGTACAGGCGGGTAAGAGCGTAGTACAGCCTCTAGCGACGGACTGGCATGGGATCCCGGTTTCGATCGCAGATTTAACTGTCATCGAGTAGCAGTTTGTCGTATGACTGGATCGGTCTGTCGACGGTTCGGACCCGGACGGCTCCCGTACGCATCGCGTCGCGATATCGGGGCCGGTATGGGCTAATGGAGGTATCTCTATGCCAAATGCGGCTTTGTTCAAGCAATAGAGCAACCGAACCAGCTATTTAGGCCATACCACCCAATATCTGACACTAGTGGATACCAGATTATAGAAAGAATCGAGGCTTCGTTGGTCGTCCGTGACGCCTTTCCGTTCCCCACCACGGACCGACTTTGGTCGACGATCTCTCCAGACTCGAGGCAGCGTTCGATCCACTCGGCACGTGGACCGCCGTTCTCAAGACGATCGTACGGGTAGTGGATGTCACCTTCGGTCAACCGATCAGTGACTACACAAAGGGGTCGACGAAACATATCGTTCGTGTCTTGGTCAAGGAACGAGGGGTCGGCCAGTACCCAAACGTCACCGTTCTACTCGAGATTGCGGCGGTCAACATCGACTGACTTGGCGAGGTCGACTATGTCAACGGTGATCGGTGGGTTCGCGTCTGTATCTGGTTGCTCGAGGCCGTCTGCAGCGAGCTGTCGTCAGTCGTCAGTGAACTCATCACGATACCTAAATAACGCAGCAAAAATCAGAACTACTGTAAATTAGCTTTCGTCTGGATTTCCGTAGTAGTAATCATACTCGTTATGGATCTCATAGGCAGCAGTGCCAAACACATAATCACCTGGGATTATTCGTCTTTAGCTAAGACTCACACCTCGGTTGCGTAGCGGTAGCGAGCGTCTCTTGTAACACTGGGCGTTGCTGGTGGATCTTCTGTGCGTCGTCGATCAGTCGGTCAAGCAGCGGTGGCGGCGAGTAGCCAAGATATTCGCCAAGTTCGTGGAGGATGAGCTGGGCGTGCGACCGGAAGGTCGCCGCCCAGCGTTCCGGCGGAAACACGATCTCACCGTCCGCCTGTTCGGTGACCAGATCGAGCAATTCACGACTCACGAGCAGTGACAGCAACGCCGCGTACAGCAGAATTTCGACAACATGCTTCTTCGTCGTGTCGAACTCGTCCAGTTCGTACTGCGTCTTCAACTCCCGAAACAGCAACTCCACCTCCCACCGACACCGATAGATCGTCCCTAGATCCGACGGCAAGAACTCCTCTCTCGGGAGATTCGTGATGTACAGGTGGTAGTCGTCGGCGTCCTCTTTGCGGACGCCGACGACGCGAAACCGCTTCGTATCGCGTGATTGCGTCCCGCCGTACGGTCTTCGGTCGAACTCGGCTTCGACTTCCACGTCGATGTACTCGCGGTGCAGCTCATCCACAACATCGTGGATCTGCTCACCCTCCAAGGGAATGGCGCGGCTGCGCCATTCCCGTAATTCCTCCGTTACGACCGGATTTGCGCTCTCTTTCAGCCGACTCACGAAGTAGCCGTCGTTCTCATCGATCAACGCGAAGCGGCGGTACTTGAAGTAGGCTCGGTCGAACAGAACGAGCCGATCTTCGAGCCACGATCCTGTGTGAAACAACGTGCTGTCGTGCGTTTTCTCGTCAGTCACGTCGAGACGTTCTATCGTCTGCTTAGTGGCATTGTGGAGCAGGTGGAGCTTCGCTCCAGCCTGCTCCTCCTTGCGAGCTTCGTACTCATCGGCAAGGAACTCGTGCAACCGCAGGACGGTTCCATCAGCAATCATCACGTCCTTGAATCGGTCGATATCGGCGTCAACAGTGTCAGGGACAGCGACCTCGTCGAGCGTGGCCTCGACGAGGTCGCGGAAGTACTCTGCGAGAGACGGCGTCAACCGGTGATAGAAGCCGCCGGGAGAGATCGTCTCGTCGGCAGTGGAGTTGTAGCTGCGTCTGAAGCCAGCGAGTGTTCGGCTTTCGCCTGCGGCGAAGCCGAACACGAATGCCCAGACGAAGGCAGGGATCTGGAGCTTGCGGTCGCGTTCGATCACGCCGAGTTCCTCGGCGTGCTCTTCGAGGAACTCAGAGGGAAACAGTGTAGTGAGCCGACGCATAATCCGAGATGAGGAGGCATTGGTGGACACAGCCGTTGCCTCCTCATTCCTCTCGAAAAGATGTCTCGATAAGCCGCTGCTGTCACGTGGTTCTTCGCTTAGCTAAAGACGGATAGACCGAACGGTTATTTGACGCTATTCAGCGCGAGAACTGCCCTTGTGAAGAGTTCTATGACAGTCTCAGTTACAGGAAACCGTATCAGAACTCGACGTACAGGTTCCGTCTGGCGAGAAGGAGTCCGAGCAGGAAAAGACAGGAAACGAGCGCGATCGGGCGGGCCACGTGACTCGCGGCGAGTGATGCGGCGAGCGAGAGGACAGTGCCGCCGACCGCGCCGAACCACGCGATCGGCCGCCGCTGGTACAGGCCGACGGCGAGCGCGAGCAAGACAGCACCGAAGAGAAGAAACCGAACGCTCGCGGCCGTCTGCGGCGATGTTCCTCCCTCGACGACGGGACCGCTGAACTGGACGAGATAGCCGAGGACGAACGCGTATCCGCCGACACCCACCAGGGCGGCGGCGATACCGACGATATCACCGGGAGGAGATCCCTCACCGCGCGATCTAACCAGCGTTCGAACTGACTGCCAGCGATCGATGGGCATCAGTATCGACCACGAAACCGCGATAGAAAAGTATTTTGAGAGAAACATTTTACCGATGTACCAACACAGTTGAAACTCCTCGAGGGCGCTGTGCTACTCGAGCCCCCGTCGGCCCACCGCGGATTCGACGTGCCGTCGATGTCGGCGCACCGTCGGGACTCAACACCGAGAACGTTCCCTCGCCCCGTCGTCCTCGTCGATCGACACCGTCGTCCGCTTTCGCTTTCGTCGTAGTCGACGCCCATCACATTCTCACACTCGAGGGGGTACTCGGACTCCCGCGTAGAGGACATCGGTACGCCAAACCGTTCGACGGTCTAACAGTCATAGCTAGGAACTATTATACGGGTCGCGAGAACGAGGTGCGTTTCAGCCCACTTATGGGGATCGCCGCTTCAATTTCCGACAGGTGGCCACCAGATGTCCGACTTACCGGACGACTTCGACTGCACGATAACGAACTGGGAGTACATTTACAGCCTCTGTCGGGACGTCAGCGACGACGTCCGTTCCGACGAGTTCGAACCTGACGTCGTCGTCGCGCTCGCCCGTGGCGGTTGGTTCGCTGGTCGGTGTCTCTGTGACTTCCTCGGGCTGGACGATCTGACGAGTCTGAAGATGGAACACTACGTCGGTACCGCCGAGAAGTCCGGTGAGCCGACCGTCCGCTACCCGATGCCGGAAGGCAGCGTCGAGGGGAAAGACGTGCTGATCATCGACGACATCGCAGACACCGGCGGCTCGATCGAACGCGCTCACGAGTACGTCGACGACCGTGACGCCGGCGAGGTCCGCACCGCGACGCTGCAACTGCTCGGCACCAGCGAGTACGAGCCCGACTACGTCGGCGAACGGCTCGAGGACTGGACCTGGGTCGTCTACCCTTGGAACTTCATCGAAGACATGGTCGATCTCGTCTCCGGCACGATGGACCAGGCGACAGAAGCGTCGTTCACCCAAGAGGAGATCCGCCACTCCCTCTCGGAAGTGCACGGAATCAACCGTATCGAGATGGAGATCGCCCAGCCAGATCGACTCTCCGAGGTGCTCACGGAGATGGAACGACGAGGCGTCGTCGAGTCGACCGAGGACGGGAAGTGGACGCTGGCAGACGACTAACGAACACGGCTTTCGTCCCGACGTGCACCGTCAAGACAGCAACGGCCGCGCCGCGTTACCGACGACGAGCAGACTACACACTGCGACGGCCACGGCCGCGACGAGCGGATTCAACGCGCCCAACAGGGCCGTGGGGAGCACGATCGCGTTGTAGACGAGCGCCAGTCCGAGCGTGCTCTCGAGTCGCTGTCGAGACGCACTGGCCAGTTCGAAGGCACGCTCGACCGCTCGGAGATCGTCGTCGACGATGGCGAGGTCGGCTGCGTCGGCCGCGAGCGCGGTCGCACTGCCCAGCGAGATGCCCAGGTCCGCCTCGGCGAGCGCGGGCGCGTCGTTCGTTCCGTCGCCGACCATCGCCACGCGGCCATCGGCTCGCAGCCGTCTGACGGCTTCGGTCTTTCCGGCCGGCGGCACGGCCGCGAAAACGTGTTCGACCGCCGCGTGAGCCGCAAAGTACTCCGTCGCCGTCTCGTCGTCGCCAGTCAACACCACGACCGCGATGTCACGTTCTCCGAGACTCGAGAGCGTCTCGTCCCAGTCGTCACGGGGTTCGTCGCCGACCACGACGACACCCTCGGCACGGCCGTCTCGGCCGACGACGATCGGGAGCCGGCCGAACCCCCGCTGGGTCTCGACGCGCTCGGCGAGATCGTCCTCGAGCGTCCAGCCCTCGCTTCGAAACAGGTCTGGGTGGCCGACGAGAACGCGCTTCCCATCGACCGTTCCAGAGACGCCCTTCGGGTGGCTCCGGAACTCGTCGACGCGTCCGACTTCTCCGTCGTCACTCCCGACGGCCGCCGTGATCGGCTCCGCGACCGGATGCACAGCGTGTCTCTCGAGGTCGCCTGCAGCCGCTAGTAACTCCGCCGGTGCGTCGGTCTCGAGCACCGACATCTCGCCGGTCGTCAGCGTCCCCGTCTTGTCGAAGACGACGACATCGACGCCCCGCAAGCGCTCGAGGACGCTCTCGTCGAAGACGACGATGCCGTGCTCGAGGGCTTCACGGAGGCCAGCGCCGACTGAGACGGGGGTTGCGAAGCCGAGTGCCCACGGGCTCGCAACGATGACGGTCACGAGGACGGCCGAGGCGACCCCCAGGCCAGTTCCGGTCTGGAAGTACGCGACGATGCCAGCGACGGCGGCGACTCCGAGCACGAGCGGCGCGAGAACGGCGGCGACGGCGTCGGCACGACGCTGCGTGCCGTGGGTCGCGCTCTGGAGGTTCCAAACAGACTCGGTGATCCGGTCGATGCTGCTCGTCGTCTCCTCGCCGACGTCGACGATTGCCGCGTCGGCCTGGACGACCGAGCCGCCGACGACCGAATCGCCAGGTTTCTTCGAGACGGGCAGTGACTCGCCGGTGACGACCGCCTCGTCGACCGTACACGCGCTCTCTACGGTACCGTCGACGGGGATGCGTTCGCCCTCTCTGACGAGGAGACGGTCGCCGGAGTCGACTTCGTCCACGGGAATTTCCCGCACCGTCTCGTCGCTGCCAGGGTCGTAGACGCGGGCCGTCTCGACCTGCGAGATCGTCAGTTCGGTCAGCCGGTTTCGCGCGCGGCGTTTGATCGTCGCCTCGTAGAAGACCGCGGCCATCACCAGCGCGGCGACGGCGATGGTGAGGTCGTAGTAGAGTTCGACCTGTCCGGTGGTGATCGCCAGCGAACCGTATGCGTACGCCGCGACGATCGTCAGCGCGGCGAGCAGGTGCGTGTTCGGTCGCCGGAGTGTCAGACTGACGTAGGCACCCCGTAAGAGCGGGAGCCCAGTCAGGTAGAGGACGGCCCCGGTGACGACAGTGAAAAACGGAAAGAACAGAAAGCCGTCGAACTCGGCGAACGCCTGTCCGTAGCGGTGTATCATCCCGTAGTCGGTGAACGACGAGAGATAGACCGGGTACAGCACCGCGAGGTAAGGGACCAGCAAGAACGACCCGAAGACGATCCCCACGACGTACCGCATCTCGAGCATGTCTTCGGTCCGGCGCTTCCGGAGACCGGCCATCTCTCGAGAGCGCCGGGTCACGTCGTCGGCAGTCTCCGATGTCTCCTCGCGAAGGTAGGCAGTGTACCCCAGCCGACTCAGCGAGTCCCTGAGATCGGCTTTCGAGATGCGGTCGGGATCGTGGTCCACGCGAACCGTCTCGGTGACGTAGCTCGCGGCGACGTCGGCGACTCCGTCGCGGTCGGTAACCGTCGACTCGAGAAACGACTCGCAGATCGCCGAGTGCATACCGTCGACGCGGAAGTGGGTAGTGACACCGTTCCCAACGTTCGGGCCCCGCTCGTCTGCGTCCGCGTTCGACGGCCCGTCCTCGAGCGTTCGATCGATCTCCCGGCAGCCGACCGAACAGAACGCATCGGCCGCCATCTCGGTGGCCGATTGCTCGAACGCGGTATCACAGACGGAACACGTTCGCTCCCCGCGCTCGGTCTCTGCGCTCGATTCTGGTCGTCGTTCGCTCACTACCGCCTCGTGCACCGCCGAGCACATTAAAACAGCCGCCGTTCTGAGAAATCACAGGCTAAACGGTGTTGCTCGTCGCCGTGGGAGTGCTCTCGTGACGGCCCCACCGGACGTAACGACTCCTCGAGAGCAACCGCTGCCGACACACCTGCGACCTGCCGGAAGAACCCACACGTCACGGCAGACCGTCCGAATCGAGACGGATCGACGCACCACGGCTCCACGAACGCTCGTCGACGGAAAGGAACGGACGCGAACCGCGTCAGTCAGCCGACGATCGCGATCAGTGTCCCTTCTGTTCTTTCTTCTCTTTCTTTTTCTCCTTGCCGTCCTTGCGGCTCTTCTTCACCGTGTCGTCGACCTTCGCCTCCGCAACGCGTTCGTCGTCGTGGTAGAGGCCGACGGTGACGCCGTCTTTTGCCTTCTCGCCGAGTCGCACCCAGAACTCCGCGGCTCCCTCCGCGGGGACGCAGACGTAGCCGTACGCGTCGTCGTCCTCGAGTCGCCACTCGAGCGGAGCGTTCGTCTTGCCTGCGTTGGTCGCACGGAACTTGCCGTACGGAACGTCGTGACTCTTGTCGTCGTACTTGACGGCCTTCAGTTCGATGTCGTCGGCGTCGACGTCCACGTCGTTCTCGCAGCGTTCGTCGGGGACGCCCTCGCTGTCGACGAGTTCGCCCTCGTAGAATAGCTGGACGACCGCGTTGGGATCGATCGTCTCCACCCAGAGGTCGACCGCCTGGTTGCCGGGGACGGTCACTGCGGCGTCGCCTTCGGTGCCGGCGACGCGCATGGTCGGCGTCAGCGGCCTGCTCTCGTAGTTGGTCACCCGGAACCGGGAACGGCCCTCGCAGATTTCGATACACCGGGCGGTGAGACGCAGGCGGTCGCGGGGGATGCACTCTCGATCCTGGTTGCTTCCCTCGACGGCGAGTTGTGAGTCGCCGTAGTAGAAATACACCGTCGCCGCACCGTCGGAGCTGGTCGTCCCGACTTCGAAGTACGTCGCGCTCTTGCCTGCGATGGTGACGCTCCCTTCCTCGCCGCCGGCGACGACGTAATCGATGGTGACCGTCCGCTCGTTGTCGTTAGCGACGCGGAACCGTGCGGTGTCACGCGTCGTGTCGACGCAGATACCGTCGTACGAGAGCGCGTCGAGGTCGATCGTCGCGTCCTCGTCGTTCTTGGCGTCGACTGGTGCCGTAGCGCAGTCGTTCGGGTTGAGCACGCGCTGGCCGTCGATCGCGACCGCGAGAACCCGGTCGCTCGAGTCCGCGGGCCGGTCGTAGAACTGGGAGACGTTGAACTCGTAGACCAGGTCCGTCCCGTAGCGGGCGAACTGGCGGACTCGATCTGCGGTCACCGTCACGGCGACGTGTTCGATCCGTTCGTCGACGGCGTTGTACGTCACGATGCGGACGGCAGCCGGTAGTTCGTCTTCCGTCTCGAAGCGCACGAAGGCGGCATCGCACGCCTGGAAGTCGACGAGCCTCTCGTCGTAGTCGCCCTTCTCGTCTTTCCCTTTCTTGCCCTTCTCGTCTTTCCCTTTCTTGCCGTCTTTGTCGCCCTGTTCTTTCTTCTTGTCTTCGTGTGCGCTCGCGGTACCGAGTCCGAACCCGGCACCGCCGACCAGTGTGCCTGTCGTGGCGATACTCCTGAGACTGTCCCGTCGCGAGAGGGTACGTTCGTCGGTCATGGTGGTCTCCCGGCCACCGGCCATCGCCGGCTCCGGTGAGTGAGGAAGCCTCCAATACACTGACGGTTTGTAATCGGTGAACTACCGCTTCTCACGACGATACTACCGTGCTGACCGTCAGCGAGTGAAAATAGTCACGAGAACAGACGTATTGCAGGCACCGGCTATCGCCTCGATCCAGTCCGGAAACGAGGGTCTATGAACGGCTACGGTCGTCTTTCTGTCGCCGGGCGAGAAGAAAGCCGAGCGTACAGCACCACGCAGGCGACCACCTCGAGCGGGCCGACTCCATCTCGACAGTCGTCGCTGACCCGATGGAAACCGGACCGTTCGGCCACAGCCGCTGGACAGAACGCCGTTCGATTCCCGACAGGAGTGTGAGTGACTCGAGCCGTCGGTGCCGACTGTGACCTCGGGCGGCGAGCGACCGTCGCGCGCCCGACGCGACTCAATGACGGCCGAGAACCGACGTCCGCATCGGCCGGTCACGGCTCGGCGTCGATACGACCGAAATATCGGGATACAGGAACGTATCAGCCACCGTTCGATTCACATAAGACAGATAACAATACTCCCTCCTGTCGCCGTTCGCGTATGGTCGATTCGACCAACAGACGCCGATTCCTCGCTGCGAGTGGTGGAACTGTCATCGGACTGGGCGGCCTGTTCGGTGCCGGTACGGCCGGCGCTCAGCAGGAACCAGGAGAGGGCTTCGATCGCATCCTCCAGTGGGGCGGACAGGGAAGCGAAAACGCGACACAGGACTGCCCGGGCGAACTGGGATTCTGGAAGTGGGTACTCACGCCCGGCGGCGCGCTAGAGCCAGGCGAACCTGCGCCACCCCTCGAGTTGCCCGCCCAGCTCACCGTCACCTTTACTGACGGGACGACCCAGACGGTCCAGGGATTCTTCCCCGGCGGTCCCCAGGGGACGATCCAGTTCGAAGTGTTCAAACCGGGTGGTGGCACCGTCGAGTCCGCGTTCGTCGAGTTCAACGGCGGCGGTGCGAATCCGATACTGACGATCAGCGAAGGCGACTGCGTCGAAGACCCCGATCCGCCGGAGCGCCCGACGGTCATCACTGACCCGGCGACCGAGGTCGACGACGGGAGTGCGACGCTCAACGGCGAACTGACCAGTCTGGGCGGTTTCGAAACTGTCGACGTCTTCTTCGAGTATCGGGTCGCCGGAACGACTGAGTGGTTGCCGACCGAACCCCTGGACCTCTCCGCTCCCGGACCGTTCAGCGCCACCGTCCCGGAACTCGAGAGCGGTCTCGAGTACGAGTTCCGGGCCGTCGCCGTCGCGCCGGATACTACGACGGTAACTGGTTCGATACGAACGTTTAGAAAGGAACTCGAGCCCGTCGTCCAGCCGACCGTCATGACGGGGCCAGCGACCGACGTCAACGAGTCGACCGCCACGCTCAACGGTATGCTCGTCGACCTCGGTGACTTCGCTGCCGACGACATCCAGGTCTTCTTCGAGTACCGTATCGTCGGGAGCGAAGAGTGGCTCGAGACCGCTCCACAGGTACTCCCCGGAACTGGTCCGTTCAGCGCGGAGATAGACGTCGTTCCGGGCAACGACTACGAGTATCGTGCGGTCGCGGTCGCAAACGGCGTCCGGACGGTCGGCGAGGTCCAGACGTTCACGAAGGAAGATCCCGATCCGGAGGTGACGCTCCCGACGGTCGGTACCGAGCCCGCGACCGAGATAAACGAGGCGAGTGCGACGCTCAACGGCGAACTCGTCGACCTCGGGACGTTCGACGAGGTCGAGGTCTTCTTCCAATTCCGGATCGCTGGGATGGCCGAGGACTGGACGACGACGGCGTCCCAGACGCTCACCGCACCCGGCCCATTCAGCGCCGAGGCAGTCGGGCTGACGCCCGGCGTCGAGTACGAGTTCCGGGCCGTCGCCGTCGCCAACGAGTCGGTCGTCGTCGGCCCGACCCAGCGGTTCACGAAAGAAGAGCCGCCAGTAGACCTGCCGACGGTCGTCACCGAACCCGCGACTGACGTCAACGAGTCGACTGCCACCCTCAACGGCGAACTCGTCGACCTCGGTGGCTTCGACGACGCGGACGTCTTCTTCCAGTATCGGGTCGTCAGCGCCGACGAGTGGCTCGGGACTGCTCCGACGACGGTAACGGGACCGACCGCGTTCAGCGCGGAGATATCGGGTCTCGAGGAAGGCTTCCAGTACGAGTTCCGGGCCGTCGCCGTCGCCAACGACGTGGTAGCGACCGGCGAGACGCTGACGTTCACGAAAGAGGCACCCGACGTCGATCTCCCGACTGTCGTCACCGAGCCCGCGACGGATGTCAACGAGTCGACGGCCACCCTCAACGGCGAACTCGTCGACCTCGGTGACTTCGACGAGGTCAACGCCTTCTTCCAGTATCGGGTTGCTGGAACCGACGAGTGGCTCGAGACGGAGTTCCAGCCGCTCGCAGCGCCGACCGCGTTCGACGCGGTGATCGCTGGCCTCCAGACGGGTCTGCGATACGAGTTCCGGGCCGTCGTCGTCGCCGACGGTATCGCGGTCGCTGGCGACATTCTCGCGTTCACCAAGGACGAGCCCGAGCCGATACCCGAGCCCGATCCGGTGCCGGAACCTGTGCCCGAGCCGGAACCAGTCATTCGACCGCCGGACAAGAAGCGGCTGCGAAAGAAGCGCGCGAAACCGGCGGCAAAGCGCGCGAAGCGCAAACGGAAAAAGCAGACGAGGAAGGCCCAAAAGTGGGCGAAGAAAGCAGAGAAGAACCGGAGCGGATGCTGATACGGATGACTGTCCCGACGTCTCGGTGCAACCGCTTCGGGTCGCGAGTGTGCCGGCACTGACGGACAGCAACCCGTCCGAGCCCCGAACTCCGCCGACGGCAGGATGCCCGTAACCAGTCCTGCTGTACGGTGTAGCACGCTCTAGTACTCCGCCAAGCGTCGACTGCTGAGTGAACCCAGACGACCGCATTCGGTTTCACTCATCCGTTAAGGCTTGCCAAAGCACTAGTGGCGGGCCAAGCCTGAACTGATCGGTCGAATCTGGCGGTGTGGCTCGATTCGACCCGTCAGTCGACGGTTGGGACGGTACTAGTACTCCGCCAAGCGTCGACTGCTGCACCGAATCGGCCGACACGACCGGGTTCGATCCAGCAGTGCAGGCGTAGCCAGCCATTGACGACCGAGTACAGAGAAACGCCAAGCCTACGAAGAATCCTGCGACCGCGGTAACGTCGATTTTTCTTCCGAACGACGAACCCGTCAGCGGGTCGTCGTCCCTCCCAAAGTGATATTGAGAAGATAACTTCGGTGGGAGAGTCGCCGTTCAGCGACGCCCGCTTTCGACACCGTTAATTCGCCCCAACTGAACGAACAGAATAGCATGGTCTCCGAGGTAGTACTCACCGTCGATCTCGCTGTCATCGTCCTCGGTGCGACGCTAGCTGGATTCCTCGCGAAGCGAACCGGCCAACCGACGATCATCGCCTACATCCTGGCGGGGGTGGTGCTCGGACCGGCAGTCCTGGGTGTCGTCGAGGTCAGCGAACTCACAGAGTTGCTCTCGGAACTCGGACTCGCGTTCTTGCTGTTCTTGCTTGGAATCAAGATGCGCCTCGACGAGGTGCGTCACGTCCTCTCGCCGATCGTCAAGATCTCGATTCCGCAGATGACCGCGGTCTTCCTCGCCGGGATGGGCGTGGCACTGGCGCTCGATTTCGGTCTTCTCGAGGCGTTTCTCATCGGGCTCGCGGTGATGTACAGTTCGACGGCAGTCGTCATCAAGATGCTCACGGACAAAGACGAGGCGACCTCGTTACACGGGAAGATCGACGTCGGCGTCTTGCTGGTCCAGGACATCGTCGTCGTCATCATCCTGGCAGTGCTCGCGGCCGGCCGCCCGGACGATCTTGCCGAGGTTGCCACGACCCTTGGCGTCGTGCTCGTCCTCGTCGCAATCATCACGATCGCAGCCATCGGGGCCTCCCGATCCGTGCTGCCGACAATCTTCAGACGCATCGCCGACGACAAAGACGTCTTCTTCCTCGTCGCTCTCTCGTGGGCGTTCCTGTTCGTCTTCGTCTCCGATAACATCAACCTCTTCCTTGCCCCCTTCGGCATCGAAGCATACCTCTCGATCGAGATGGGCGCGTTCATGGCGGGCCTGGCCATCGCCCAGCTCCCCTACAGCAAGGAACTCCAAGACCGGGTCAACCCGCTGACCGACCTGTTCGTCATGGTGTTTTTCGTCTCGGTCGCGCTCGACCTCGAGGCCGCCCAGTTGCTCGAGTACTGGCAGGAGGCGATCGTCGCCGCGCTGATCTTGATGCCGGTGAAGTTCGTCATCTTCTTCTATCTGATCGACTGGCAAGGGTTCGATACCGAGACGACCTTCCTCGGTTCGATCAACATGATCCAGGTCAGCGAGTTCGGCATCATCGTTGCGGCCGTCGCTTTCGAGGGCGGATTCATCGAGCCAGAAGTGCTCGGGTTCATGACTCTCCTCGCAATCTTCACGATGAGTGTCTCCGTCTACTTCGTCGAATTCAACCACGCGCTGTTCGACCGGTTCGAGCCGACACTCGAACGGTGGACTGGTGACGGCGAGTTCGAGGGCGGCAAGCAGGAGTATCGCGACCACGCCGTCGTCATCGGCTACGACGACGTGACGAAAAACGCGCTCCCACTACTCGCCGACCGATACGAAGATGTCGTCGTCGTCGATCGGACGGTAAACCACGTCGAAACGCTCGAGGAGGAGGGATACGACGCGATCTACGGTGACTTCCGAAACTCGACGATACGGAAAGACGCGGCCGTCAAAAAGGCCGATTTCGTCCTCTCCTGGTCGGTCCAAGTAGCAGTGAACAAGGCGTTGCTCAGGGAAGTGAGCGAGGACGCAACCGTCTTCGTTGAGGCCGAACAGATCGAACACGCGCGCGACCTCTACGCGAACGGTGCCCACTGTGTCATCATGACCCCACATCTCGCAGCCGACAGACTCGCAACATACCTCCGGGCATACCTCGAGGACGAGGAAGACACCCTGGTGAAAGCGATGGACAGCGACGTCAAACTGCTCGAGAAGCCGGACCCGATCCCGTCCGATCGGGACCGCCTCGGAGGTGAGCTCGATGACTGACCTGCTTACGGCAGTCGCGATCATCTTCCTGGCCGCGGGGCCGTTCCTGCTCGTGGCGAACCGGCTCGAGCTCCCGACGGTGCCGTTTCTGGTCCTCGCAGGGATCGTCGCCGGAGGGTTCATCGACGACACGAACCTTCTGCTCGAGCTCGCATACTACGGGATCGCGTTGCTGGTGTTTACCTTCGGAACCCGAATCGATCTCTCGGGTGTGAGAACGGTGCTTGCCGACGGTGAATTCGCGGCGCTCGGCCAAATTCTGGTCGTCGGGTCGCTCGGTGTCGGGTTCGGCATCGTCCTCGGCGTCCCCCCGATGGAAGCAGTCTACCTTGGGATCGCGGCTGCACTCTCGTCGACGATTGTCGGAACCGCCTTGTTGCAACGCACCGTCAACTCCGATCCCGTTCGCGGCCGACTCGTCCGATCGATCCAGTTCGTCCAGGACCTGCTTGCTATTCTCTTTATCCTACTTCTGGGGGCGGGTTCGCTCGAGATTGGCTACGTCGGACCGGCGCTTGCAGCCGGGGTGGCGTTGCTGTTGGGTGCCGTGTTCGTCAATCGGTACCTGTTCGACTTCATCGGCCAGTTGGCCGGTGACTCGGACGAACTCATGATTCTGGGAGTCGTCGCGTTGCTCACGGTGTTCGTCGGTGCGGCCGAGTTCGCCGGCATCTCGATCGTCGTCGGTGCGTTCGCCGCCGGGCTCGCCGTCCGGTACGATCCCGTCGACTACCTCGGGCTGTTCAACGGCCTCCAGTCGATCAGGGACTTCTTCGTCGCTATCTTCTTCGTGACGATCGGTGCACTCGTCGTCTTCCCCTTTGTCGGCGACATCACGTGGGCTGCGTCCATCGAGAAACTGGTGCTCGTCGTCGGTCTCGTCGTTCTGACCGCAGTCGTAAAGCCAGTTCTCACCACGGTGATCCTCGTCGCCCGCGGCTACGAGGCCCGTTCGGCGACGCTTGCCAGTCTCCACACCGATCAGGTCAGCGAGTTCGCGCTGATCATCGCAATCCAGGCCGTCGTGCTCGATGCCGTGAGCCAAGCGGTCTTCGACGCGATCATCCTCGCGGCCGCGATAACGATGGTAACCTCGAGTCTGACCCACCGGTACGACGAGCAAATCTACCGCACGCTCGCCGACCGTGGCGTAATCACCGGCCGCCACGACCGGATCGACAAGTGGAGCGACGTGCCCGCGGACCTCGCCGATCACGTTATCATCGTCGGCTACGGTCGACAGGGACGAACCCTCGTCGAGGCCTGCGAGGAGATGGGTCACCCCTACGTGGTCATCGAGAACGACCCTGCCCGACGGGAGGAGATCACCAGGGAGTGCGAGGCCGTCGTCGTCGGCGACGCCATGGAAACCTACACCTGGGAGAAAGCGAACGCTGCCGACGCAAAACTCGTCGTCTCGACAGTCAACTCTCAGCCGGTTTCGCGGCGTATCCTCTCGCTTGATACCGACGCCGAGGCGACGCTGCGAGCGTCCGATCGGGCGACAGCCCTGGAACTACTCGACGAGGGCGCGCTCTACGTCGGCCAGCCCGATCTGCTCGCGGGCCAGCAGTTGACCCAGCAGGTTCGCGAACTGCTCGACGGGGACCTGACCCGCAAAGACCTCCGGGAACAGCAGCGAGCCGAACTCGAGCGACGAGCCGACTACGTACCGCTTCACCTCCGCTGACACTCTCGCGCCACTACAGGTTCGACGGCGGCGGGTTTCGATCGGTGCGGATCAGCAGCCCTTTTCGCTTCCTGTGTGTTCGTTCGATCGTGCTCGAAATCAACAGGCTACTCGCCTTCGGTCGAAACCTGCTCGTCTACGCGGCCGGCGTCGGACTGCTGGTCGTCGGCGCACTCGGGGTGGCGGGCGCGATCGACCTCTCGACGATCGTCGCCGGTCCGCTGTTCGTCGCCGGACTGATACTCGTCGTTGGCGTCCACGAGTACTTCGGCGGCCCAGTGTCGGGATTGTCGCTCTAGTAGCGTCCCAAGTCTACTCTGACTAGTGCACTCCACTTCTGATCGAGAATCGTGATCGGTTTTGGCCAACTCTCAACTAGTCGGTCCATGCTTGGGATAGTACTAGACCCGTTCGTTCCGCGTCGCGAACCCGTACCGCTCGAGCGCCTGGAAGTACTCCCGTTGCTCGCGCTCGAGCGTCTCGGGGTCTGTCTCCCCCGCGGCGAGGGCGTCGACGGTGGCGAGCAACTGCTCGCCCGCGAGGACGTTCGGGACGGCGACGTGGGTCGCGCCGGACTCGAGCAGTTCGCCCGCAATCTCGGCGGATTCGGATCGCAACAGGATGTCGGCGTCGGTCTCGTGATCGCGCTCGAGGACCGCCTCCGACACCGGTCGGTGATCGACGGTCGAGAGGATCAGCGCCGCGTCTTCGGGCTGTGCTTTCTCCCACGGATACGCCGACAGTGCGTCCCCGAGGACGTAGTTTCGGCATTCGACGTCGAGCTCGTCCCACAGCACCGGATCGTTCTCGAGGACGACGTACGGACAGTCTAATTCCTCGAGTGTCTCGACGACGCGGCGGCCGATCCGGCCGTAGCCGACCACGACGACGTGGTCGGCGAGGTCGTCGACGCTGCTTCGATCGTCGACCTTCCGGGTCCGTTGTCCGCGGAAGAGCCTGGCGACGATAGTCTCGTAGACGGCGTCTTCGGTCCGTCGGGCCAGGAACGTCAGCACCATCGTCGCTGCGGCTGCGAGGATGATCGCGTCGAACATCGGCGCTGCGATCGTCTCCGTCAGGATTAGCGCCTGGATCGCGATGATCAGCGCAAACTCACTGACCTGGTTGAGACTCGAGCTAGCCAGAAACGCCGTTCGAGCGTCGTATCCTTCGGACACGAACGAGAGAGTGTGAACGACCGGGTTCAAGACGAGTACGAGTACCGCGAGTGCGGCTGCGATCGACAGAACCTCGATGGACGCGCTCCAGTCGAGGTCGACGAACGGGACGACGACGAGCGCGCCGACGGTGACGAAGAAGATAGCGACGAAGAAGTCCGTAATCGAGTCGATCCCGTTCTGTACGTCGAGAGCCTGGGTGCCGTCGCTCCGGATGGCAATCCCAGCCGCGAACGCGCCGACGACGATCGAGAGGCCGACGTACTCCGCCGCCGCAATGAACGTGATCAGGATCGAGATGCTGCCCACCAACACGAGTTCGCCGTCGCCGTCGGCGAGTCGAACCAGCAGTCGGAATCCGTGACGGTAGATGAGCAAGCCGGCGACGACGAACAAGACGCCGTACCCGATCTGGGCTGCGATCGCGTCGGCCGTCACGACCTCCGTACTGAGGATCAACAGCAACGTAATCGCGACGAGGTCGTCGAAGAAGTGGACCGACGACGCCAGTCGTCCGTGGACGAGATTTTGACGGATCTCCGAACCGAGCACGACGCCACCGACCAGCGAGGAACTCAACACGACGGCCGCACTGAAGTAGACGGCGTTGCGGACCTGATTTTCGAACCCGAAGAGGTCCCCGAACACGTAGCCGACGGCGAACGCGAGCGGTGCGACGACGATCAGTTGCGTGACCGCCGCGAGTTCCGCGTCACGAAGGATCGACTCGAGGTCACCGAAGTCGATCCGGATGGCGAAGACGAACACGAGGAAGGCGATGCCCCACTGAGCGAGGACGATGATTTCCTCCTGGGTAACCGTCTCGAAGCTCCCGGCGATCAACCCGGCGATGATATAAAACGGAATCGGGGAGAGCCCAAACTGGTTGGCGACCAAAGACAGCAGTCCCGCGGCCACGAAGACGACGGCCAGCGTGACGACGAGCTGTTCAGTCACGGAACTCACCTCCGGAGCGGCGATCCTCGAGCGAGTCGGGACTGGGACCGATCGGGTCCCCGTCGACACCCGGACTCGAGCCGGGCTCGTCCTCCCCGAATCGCCGTCGGCCGCGGCGTCGCCGCGCCTCGATCACGTCGACATCGCTGGCGACAGCGTCGTCGAACCGGTCGCGATCGGTGACGTACAGTTCGACGTACTCGCTTACCTTCTCGGCGGCCAGATGCGTACTCATGATCACGTAGGTGGCACCGCGGTCGTACAGCGCGCGAGCGTCGTCGATCCGCTCGGCCTCGACGAACACCGTCGCCTCGTCGTCGACCTCCCTGAGCAACGCCTCGTTGACCTCCCGTTCGACGCTCGAACTCAACACGAAGTCGGCCGCGTTCAGGTTCGCCTCCTTCCGAACCTCGGTGTGGCGGAAGTCGCCGAAAACGTACTCGTACCGGCCTTCCTCCTCGAGTTCCTCGATGTGGTCAGTTCGACGGTCGATGATGACGACGTCGTCGAACTCCGCCTCGAGTCGCGGCAGGGCCCGCTCGGTGATCTCGTCGTAGCCGATCGCAATGGCGTGGCCGTCGTAGGTGCTGATCTCGGCGTCTTTTCTCTCGTCGGACTCGAACCGACGGAACCACGGCTCGAGCCGTGCGTAGATCGCGTAGTTGTACGAGATGATGTACGTCGAGAGCCCCATCGTCAACAGTGCCATCAGACTCAAATAGCCCAGTACGTCCGATCCGATGAGGCCCTGTTCGATCGCGAGCGCGCCGACGATCAGCGAGAACTCGCTGACCTGCACCATGTTGATCGAGGCCAGAAACGACGTCTCGACGTCGAACCCTTCGCGATCGATCAGGTAGAACATGATCCAGAAGTTACCGACCATCAGGACGGTCGAGGCGACGATTGCCTCCCACCAGTGGGCCAGCAGACTCGAGAGCCCGTCGATCTGGAGGCCGATGGTGGCGAAGAACACGAGGATGAAAAAGTCCGTGATCGGGGTGACCCGATCCTCAAGTTCCTTGCTGTAGGGGAGCTGGGCGATGCTTAGGCCGGCGAGGAACGCGCCGACCTTCGGATCGAGGTTGGTGGCTTCGGCGATGGCGACGAACAGGAATGCCCAGGCGATGGCGACGACGAGGAAGACGTCCTTGTTGTCCGCGATGCGCCGGAAGAGTCCGGGGAGAACGTACCGAGAGGAAAACAGCGAGAAGATGGCGATAAAGGACATCATCACGAGGATGACGCCGAGCGTCGACGCGATGTCGGCCGCGCCGCCGAGTTCGTCGGTCGCAAACAGCGCGAGGACGACGACGAGGTAGATGTCCTGGACGATGAGGACGCCGACGTCGATCTTCCCCGGCAGGCTCGTGATCTCGTCTTTGTCGGTGAGGATCTTGACGATGATCGGCGTCGCGCCGAAGACGGTGGCCAGCGCGATGACGAGGATCTCCTCGGTGCCGAACCCGAGTGCCCACGCCACGGTGAACGCAAGCGCAGTCTGGAGTACGGTCTGACCGATGGCGACGTTTGTCACGGCCGGGAGAATCTCACGGATGTCCTCGAAGCGCATCTTCAGGCCAAGCAGGAACAGCAGGAATGCAAAGCCGAGATTGCCCATCAACTCGACCAGCCCCTCGTCGGTCACGATGTCGAACGCGACCGGCCCGAGGATGATCCCCGTGATGATGTACGCGATGATCGTCGGCTGGCCCGTCTGTCGGGCGATTAGCCCGATGATCGTCGCCACGACGACGATGATCGCGAAATCGGCCGCAAGGGCGATTTCACTCATCAGAGGAGTGTTGGTCTCTCCCTTCGTGTAAGAGGGCATTATGCGTTGTCCTCTCGATGCGATCCGATGATCGACCGTGGGAGTTCGCCTGTCGAGCGACCACCGTTTTGTTACGACCGGTGGTTTCGTTCCCTCGCTGCCGACGACGTTCGAGACGGCGTCTTCACGACGTGTCGTTTCGCACGTTGTCAGTTATAGAAAGTACGAGGCGAAAACCAACGGCGTTAGCCGTGTGGATGAAGCCGACAACTGGGAATCGAGCCACGCTACAGTAGCAGACCCACTCCCAATATTTAACACTCACTAGCCTTACATATGAAGGATGGAGGTGCGGCGTACCGTCCTCGTTGCACTTGACGTGGACAGTGACGACGTCGCACTCCTCGAAGACACCGTAGACACCTTCCTCTGGTCGGCACAGTACGTCGTAGACCACGCTTTCAAAGGCGAGTACATCACCACCAGCAAGACCACACTGGACGACGAAACCTCCGACGACGTACGCGAGAAAACCGACGACTTCAACGGTGGAGTTTAGCTAGGTCACGACACTGCTCAACGAAGTCGAGGATATCGATTTCCATAGGCAGAGTCGAATTCCTCGGCTTCATCCTTCTAAGCTAGTGATATCGGCTGTGTTGAATCACTAGACGGTGTCGGGGAAGGTCAGTAAATCGAAGGAGTTGAAGCGGGAAAATTTGGTTGTCCATAACACAAATCTCCCGCTTCACCGAGCGTTGTGTCTCGATTGCTCAAAGAGTTACGGGTGAACGAGACGAATCCGCCGCCCCGAAGGGTGGCGGCGGGTTCGCCGACTATGCCCTCGTTTCGCTGCATTGTCTCCGAATTTACCTCGATACCTCCTACCGAATGACGATCGATCTGCTGAAGGAAATGACGCAAATAACAGGGGAGATCGGCTTTGACGAGGCCGATCTCCCCGCACCTTCCACGCTGTGTAAGGCGTTTGATCGGATCGAGATGAGCGTCTGTCGAGTGCTGCTGCGCCAGTCGGCGCAGCTGCACGACCTCTCTGAACATGCTGCAATCGATGCAACATTCTATGAACGAGATCGTGCCAGTCGTCACCACTGCCAACGAACGAATTATCGCGTTCAGACGCTCAAAGTGACAAAGCTCGTAGACACAGCAACGCAAGCTGTGCTTGATCTTCACTGCTCGACAACGTTAGAAGGTAGCGACGCAGACCTCTGTGAGCAGATTGCCCGCCGAAATGCGGGCGATCTGCGGTCTCTAGCCGCTGACAAGGGCTATGACAAGCAACAACTCCGCGACCGACTCCGTGAACTCGACATTCGCCCGCTGATCAAATACCGGATCTTCGTGCCGTACGATCACGCACACAACGCCCGTATTGACGAAGATCGGTACGCTCAGCGGTCAATGACCGAAACCGTCAACTCCGCCGTCAAGCGCTCGCTCGGCTACGCCGTGCGAGCGCGTAGCTGGTATCGAGAGTTCCGTGAAATCGCTCTGATGTGTGTCGTCTACAACATCAAACGTGCCGTCAAACAGTGAAATCCACCGCCTTACAGCGATTCAACAGAGCCGCTCAAACGGAATGCTTCACCAATCGTCGTGGCGAGCGAGAGCGCGTTCCGCACTCTCGCTCGCCGTCTCTTCAACACCCTCACCGATCGACTTGGATTCGCCAAGTCTTGGATCGACCAGTTCCTCAGTCCATATTTGCAAAAGTTATCTTGATCATTATGATTTCCGTCCGATCCGAGGTACTCTCACTGTATTTCTGTCGAGGCGGCTCGAGTTCCGCGACCGCCAGGTCGACGTGGATCGCACCGGGCTGGTTGCGCCCCGCAGCCGGCGATCCGCGTTCGAGTCGTACTCGACGAGTTCGATCCGAGCTCCGTCGGCCTCGAGATGGGCGAATCGCCCCCTCGCGTCGTCGACATCGACCGCTTCGGCGAACGCCTCGCCGGCCACCCCGAACCGATCGGTCACCTCGAGCCCGGGGCTGTCCCAGTAGAACGGGAGAACGGTTTCGAGGTCGCTGACCGTGATGCCGACGTGGTGAGCGTCGAGAGGTTGGGTCGTCTCGTCTGTCGATGTGCCGAGGAGTGGCAAACCCCTTCGGTTTCGCGCGGTCGGCACGTTCCGGTCCCACCGTTTTTCCGCTGGCTCTCGTCCGCTCGGTATGACTCGCATCGCACTCATCGCCCACGACGAGAAGAAACCAGACCTCGTCGAGTTCGCACGGACACACGAGAGCCAACTCCGGGACTACGACCTGATCGCGACCGGGACGACCGGGAAACGGCTGCTCGAGGAGACCGACCTCGATGTCGGTCGGAAAGAGTCGGGACCACTCGGTGGTGACCTGATGATCGGTGCGGAGGTAGCCGCAGGGAACCTCGACGGAATCGTCTTTCTCCGAGACCCCCTTCGTGCCCAGCCACACGAGCCAGACATCTCCGCACTCTTGCGGATCTGTGACGTCCACGACACCGCGCTAGCGACGAACCTCGAGTCCGCCACGTACCTGATCGAGGGACTCGCCGAATGAGAGGGGTGGTATCACGGTGTACCGGCGTCTCTGTGCCACTATCTGTCACACTGACACTGCCGTCCAGCAGCCCGTCCGACTCGAATCGAAGCCGAGTGCTTGCGAAAGTGAGCCAAGCCGATATGCACCGAGCTATCGGAGGATGGACAATGGGTACGACCGACTCCTCCCGCGCCATCCAGTGTCGGCACTGCCGAACCGAGAACGATGTCTTCTACACGTACTGTCGAAACTGTCTCGAGACGTTGCCGTCGCGACGATCGTAACTCGGACCAGCCGACCGCGATTCGATCCCGGTCGTCTCACTGCGAACGAAAGCTGGTCGTGAGAGGCAGCTCCGCGAGAAGCGAGCGTCGACTGTCACAGAGATACAGCAGCCACGGTTGCTCCGACGGCTCCCGCCGGTCGGGCGAGTCGCCGAAACCGTAACGTGTTCGCCGCTCGTACTGGCGTTCGTGACTGGCGATTCTGCAGACGCCCACGTCTCGGCGATCGCAACACACCTCGAGGCAACCGCCGAGTTGCCACTCGAGCGGGCGACGAGTCGACTGCTCGGCGAGGCCAAAGCGGTTGCACGCGACGCTGCAGCCGACGACCTCGAGCGAGACATCCGCCAAGATCGTGTCGAGACAGTCCGGGAGCTACTCGCGGAGATCGAAACTGTCGATCACGACGAGGCGCGCAAGCACGTCGACGCGGCGACAGACCACTGCGAGACACTCTTATCGGAGTCGTCGTAGACGAACGGCCAATCGTCTCGAGTGGCGACGCCCGAAGACAGAAGATTGGTCAGTCTTATGTATATTGCTACTGGGGTGATTGCTGATGACAGGACGAACCACGCGAGGACCGACCCGGGGTGAGAAGCCGTGAACGCCGAGCTGGATCTGCTGGTACGACTGACGGACTACGATCGGCCACAGGGCGTCGCCAAACGAGCCGTCGAGGCCGAAGAACTCGGTTTCGACCGCATTACCACCGGCGAAACGACCGGCTGGAACGTCGTGCCGCCGCTGACGCTGGCTGCTGACCGGACCGAGGAGCTCGGTCTCTCGAACGACGTCATCTCGCCGTACGGCCGCTCACCGGCGATGCTCGCCCAGACGGCGATGACGCTCCAGGACGCCGCCGACGGCCGCTTCCGGCTCGGTCTCGGCCCGAGTTCGCCAGCCATCACCGAGCGCTGGCACGGCCAGGAGTTCGACCGGCCGCTCCGGCGCACGCGGGAGACGATCGAGGTCATCCGGACGGTCTACGAGAACGGAACCCCCTCGTACGACGGCGAGATATTCGAGATCGGCGGACTCGACTACGAGCGCGACGTGCCCGAGACGCCGCCGCCAATCGACCTCGGAACGCTCGGTCCCAAGGCCACCGAGATGGCCGGACGCTTCGGTGACGGCTGGGCACCTCAACTGTTCACGAAAGACGGCCTCGAAGACAGACTCGAGGACTTAGAGCGCGGTGCCGAGCTTGGTGGGACGGACCTCTCTGACTTGCGGATTGCACCGATCGTTCGCGGTATCGCAAGCGAGGACCGCGAGGTGGCTCGCCGGAAAGCCCGCAAGACGACTGCGTTCATGCTGGGTGCCTACGGCCCGTACTACGGAAATTCGGTCGCCGAGCAGGGGTATCCGGGCGTCGTCGAAGAGATCCGAGCCGCGTGGGACGACCGCGACACGAACGCGATGGCGGCTGCGCTGCCAGACGAACTCCTGGACGAACTGTCGCCCGCCGGGACGCCCGCCGAGGTCCGCGAGTGGGTCGCAGAGTACGCCACGATCGACAGCGTCGACGCCGTCCGCGTCGGGTTCGTCGACCGGATGACCGAGGAGGAGAAACGAACGACGATGGAAGCGATCGTCGACGCTGCGTAGTCAGACCGGGGGAAACACCGGGTGGAGCGGATGAGAATGTTGATACGGGAGCGATTGGAACAGCGCGAGTATGGACATCTACTTCGCCGGCTCTATTCGCGGCGGCCGGTCGGACACCGCTCTCTACGCGGACCTGATCGACGTGCTCGAGAACCACGGCACGGTGCTGACCGAACACGTCGGGACGGATGCCGTCGAGAAGAAAGAAGCAGTAGCAGGCCTGACAGACGTCGACATCTACGAACAGGATCTCGCCTGGCTCCGGCAGGCCGACGTCGTGGTCGCCGAAGTGACCACGCCCAGTCTCGGCGTCGGCTACGAACTCGGCCGGGCGGTCGCCTGGGAGAAACCGATCTGTTGTCTCTATCGGCCCAGCAGCGAGCACGACCTGTCTGCAATGATTCGCGGCAACGATACCGTCGACCTCCTCGAGTACGAGACTGTCGCGGGTGTCAAAGCCGACCTCGAGGCGTTCCTGCATCGCCACTGACCTGGTCGTGAATCGACGACTCTCTCGAACGCTCTCGTGACGGTTACGGCTCGATGACGAGTTTTTCGAGGACGATCGCTTCCGTGGCCGCACGCCGGGCCTCGGCAGCCTCCGTCAGGTCGTCGTTGCGTGCCACGTCGATCGGGAACTCGTTGGTAGCCAGGGGACGGGCAACTCCGCAAAGCGGAGCCAGAACGCCAGTCGTGTTGAACATGCTCGTGGACTGGTATGAGTCCTCTTTCGAGCGCGCAGTGCCGTCGTTCGTGACTCTCGTGTCGGAGCTGTTCTCGCCGACGCCGACGACGCGACGTCCGCGTCGAACTGGAGAGAGAGAGACGATCGCTCGTCCTCGAGAGAACGACACGGCACTGGTCCGGAACCGCAGGCTGGCGACGCGAACAGCCAACGCGTGTGGTCACAGGGACTGCCGAACGCCCCGAAAAGCGATGCCAAACAGGATCGGTCCAAGCGTTAAGCGTCCCACGGCCGTGAGTACCGTCTCGATGACACACGTTTCCATTACCGACCTGTGCGAGGAACTCGAGGCGACGGACGGTACCCACCGGGAGGTCCTCGAAACGCACTCGATGACGGTCGATGTCGGGCGCTATCCCTCTTCGACGGCTGCATCGAAGAACCCGCACAACGAGGACGAACTCTACTACGTGCTCTCCGGTGCGGGCAAGCTTCGCGTCGGCGACGAAACATACGACGTCGAAGGCGGCGACCTCGTCTACGTCGAGCCGGAGATGGAGCACGACTTCTTCGCGATCGAAGAAGCAATTACTGTCCTCATCGTCTTCGGCTCGGCCACCGATCCGACGTCGTACGGGATTCGAAGGGCAGCCGAGCACGCGTCCGACCGAGGTGAAGAGTGAGCGGGTGATCGTCGACGGCGTCTCCTGAACGACACTCCACCGGCCTGACTGAGACGGATTGCTGTAACTAGTTACCGCCGACCACCAGAACGGGCCGGCGATCGTCGATAAGTGACTGCAGGAAACCGTATGACGTGAGGGTGTCATAGAACGAGTAGCACACTAAAGAGCAGGGTGAACGCTGAGGTGGATGAGTTCAGCGACCCTGCAAGATGACCCTTCGGTAGACTCGTTTTTCAATGTCGTGGAGACCGAGACGCTAGCGCTGTTCGAGCACCTTTCCTTCGAGTTTCTCGAAGAGTTCGACGTGTTCGCCCCGGCGGAGACGGGGCGAACACGAGACCACGAACCTCCAGAGCTGATGCGTGGCTTTCTCCACTGCTACTACAAGGACATCTACGGCATTCGCCCCGTTGAACGAGAGCTACGGAATACAGTTGTCTGGCTGAGCTGTGGGTTCGATCGACCGCCGTCGAGAGACGCGGTCGATCGCTTCCTCACCGATCTCGAACACGTCGTTGACGAGGTTTTCGACCACCTCGTCGAGCAGGCCGCCTTGCGGGGCCTGCTCGACTTGACCTACTCCATTGATTCAACTGACGTGAGGGCGATGCCTGCCGATCAAGACGCGTCGAAGTGCTACGATCCAACCAACGACGAGTACTACCACGGCTACGGCTGTACAATCGTCTCGACCGGGCAAAAGATCCCGATTGCGGCGGAGTTCACAGAGAGTAAACAAGCGACAGAGGAGACGGCGATGCGCGTCACCCGTGACGCGCTCGCCGTCGCCAAGCCGATTTGGATGGTCGGTGACAGTGCCTACGACACGCTGGACTGGCACGACCACCTGCTGGCTGCAGGGGTCGTGCCAGTCGCCCCGTACAACGCGCGAAACACCGACGACCCGAAAGATATCGAGTATAGGGTCGAAGACCGTATCGAACAACACAGCGAGGACGTTCAGTTGAAGCAGTCCACGTTGGATGAGACGTACAACCGCCGTACTGGAGTCGAACGAACCAACGAATCAGTGAAGGACTGCGGCCTCGGGCGAACGCACGCCCGAGGCCGCGTTCACGCACGATCGCAGGTGTTCCTCGCTCTGTGCCTTCGTCTCGTCATCGCAATTACCAA
This sequence comes from Natronobacterium gregoryi SP2, assembly GCF_000230715.2. Classification (GTDB taxonomy): domain Archaea; phylum Halobacteriota; class Halobacteria; order Halobacteriales; family Natrialbaceae; genus Natronobacterium; species Natronobacterium gregoryi. The sequence goes on along the minus strand of NC_019792.1, from coordinate 2,870,244 downwards.
CTACGAACGTGGAGACAATCCGGGAAGCACCGTGATCACGGTGTGAGAACTCTTCTATGACACCCTTGTATGACGTTACAGCTGTCGGCGCACTGCTGTCGTCGCGTCGTCGATTATCTCGAGCGCCTGCTTCAACTCTTCCATTCCGGTCGCATACGAGATGCGGGCATACCCCTCGCCGTTGTCGCCGAAGGCGTCGCCGGGGACGACGATCACGTCGCGGTCGAGCACTTCGTCACACCAGCCCCCGGGTACTTTCGGCATGACGTAGAACGCGCCCTCGGGAGTGGGAACCTCGAGGCCGGCGTCTTCGAGGCCGTCGAGTACGATGTCGCGGCGGTTTTCGAAGGCGTCGACCATCTCTCCGACCGGTTCCTGTGGCCCCGTCAGCGCGGCTTCGGCGGCGTACTGTGCGGGTGCGGAGGCACAGGCTTGGGCGTACTGGTGGACCCGAAGCATGCGTTCGATACGGCGGTTCGAGCCGATCACCCAGCCGAGTCGCCAGCCAGTCATCGAGTAGGTCTTCGAGCAGGCACTGACGACGACGACGTTGTCTGTCTCGGCGAACTCCATCGGCGAGCGATGCTCGCCCTCGAAGACGATTTTCTCGTAGACCTCGTCGGAGAGACAGAGCACGTCGTGCTCGTCGGCGATGCGGGCGAACTCGCGCATGTCAGCCTCGCTCTGGACGGCTCCAGTCGGATTCGCAGGACTGTTGACGACGAAAGCCGCAGTCTCGTCGGTGATCGCTTCCTCGACGGTCGCCGGGTCGAGAGTGAGGTCTGCCCGGAGGGGAACCGGTTTCGGCGTCCCGCCGGCGATTTTCGTCAGGGCGTCGTAGGAGACAAAGCCCGGATCGGGGAAGATCACTTCCTCACCCCGATCGACGTGCGCCTCGAGCGCGAGGTGGAGCGCCTCGCTGCCACCCGAGGTCGCGATGACGTCGGCGGGATCGAGGTCGATCCCGTAGTCGCGCTCGTACGTCGCACAGATAGCTTCCCGAAGCTGGTGAGTTCCCTTGTTTGAGGTGTAGGCATCGGTTCGCCCCGCCTCGATCGCCTCGATTGCGCTCCGGCGGGCGTGGGCCGGCGTCGGGAAGTCCGGCTGGCCGATCCCGAGATTGATCGCGTCTTCGGTCGCTGCCTCGAACACTTCTCGGATACCACTGATCGACACCTGTTCGACCCGGGAGGCGAATTCAGTCATGCCTGAATTGGCGGGATCGATGCCGATAACTCTTGATGTGTTTGTCACTCTCGAGAGCCCCCTCCAACCACCGAACGTGTCTTGACACCGAAACTAGCCAAGTCGGAACTAATATACGCCCACCGCCACAGAAGTGTGGTGATGACGACCTCTCGTCGATCGTTGCTCGCCGCGGGTGCGACCGGTACCGTCGCGTTGACCGCTGGCTGTCTCGATTTTGTCCTCGGAAACAGCCCCCTCGAGTTCACCGCCGACCGCGTCGCGCCGATCGACACGGCACTCGCAGAAACCGGTTACGAGAAAGACGACGTCGACGAACGGTCCGTCGAGGAGACAGTCGACATCGGCGTCGACCGAGAGGTCCGGGCCTCACTGTGGGTGTCGGTCTACGCGAAGGAGTTGCGAGACCAGTCACACGACGCGAGCGTCTTCGCCAGCATCTCGGCCCCCGCAATGGAGATCGGCAGCCGTACGATCAACCCGTTGACAGACCTCTCGAGTAGAGAGTTGCTCGCAGAGTTTCTCGACGAGATCGAGTTCGACAGCGGGATAGAGGACCTCGAGTACGAGGACAGTACCGAACTCGAGATCTTAGACGAGAAACGCGATGTTGAGACGTTCGCCGGGACGACGGAGTACGACGGCCTCGAGGTCGACATCGAGGTCGTCCTGACGTCGTTTGGCCACGACGACGACCTGCTCGTGTTGCTCGGGAGTTATCCGGATTTCGACGACGATCCCGGAGTGATGACCGACGAAGACGAGAACGTCGAACGGTTGCTACAGTCGGTCGAACATCCCGTCTGACCAGCCTGAATCGGTCGACTACTCCGGGATTTTAGCGACTCGAGTCTCTCCGCTTTGCGGGTTGCTGTGGACGCGCCAGTTACTGTCGGCGCTGGTCGCGGGAACGATCTCCGTCGACCGCGTCCGCTGGAGCATCGACTTCCGCTGTGTACTGTCGGTCCAGAGAGCGGCGAAACTGTCCAGCAGGTCCCGTCGCAGTTGCTTTCCGGTGTCGGAGAGTGGTCGAACGGCGAACGTGTTGGTATGCTTTAGGACAACAGAGGAGAATACTGGTACTCGAGTAAGTCTCGGATAGGTAATGACACGTACTGAGGGGAAACCTCTGTCTTTATACAGCAGGGAGATGGCGTTTACGTGTATGTCCGAAACCGGGACGGAGCCACGTCCGCTCGTCCGGACTCTTCCCGACCCCGAAGCCGCGTCACACGTTCAGTACAATCCTTCACTCGAGGAACTTCGCGATCTCGCCGCTCACGAAGAGACGACCACCGAGTTCGGTTCTCCCTCCTACGTCAGTGAGTTCCGATCGCGAAGCGCCGACCGGACGAAAAACGCCGTCGATCACGGGTTCAACACCCGCGATCACGACCTCGTCGACGAGGCTATCGCAGCGGCCGGCGACGACGACCGCGAGATGCTCTGTCTCGATCGGTTGCTGGGACGACACTCGGACGCGACGTTGTGCTGTCGGCTGTTCGTCCCGGCGGAGCACGCCCGGATCGCGCTGGCCTGGGCAAACCTGTTCGAGCCCACCGACGGCCGCAAGCCCGATCTGTACACCGTCCAGTTACCCGACCACGACGAAACCGAGATCCGGGTCCGTCCCGACGAGGGCTTTACCGCCGTCCTCGGGAGTGACTACACCGGAGAAGCGAAGAAGTCGTTTCTCCGGCTGTTCATGTACCGACTCAAAGAACAGGGTGGTCTCGGCCTCCACGCCGGTAGCAAACGCGTTCGCGTCCGCGATGGGGACGGCAAACTGCACACAGTCGGGCAGGTGTTCATGGGGCTGTCCGCGACCGGAAAGTCGACACTTACCTCCCACGGTTGCTGGCTCGAGGAGCCCGAAGACGCCACGATGTTACAGGACGATGTCTGTGGGCTCTTGCCTGACGGTGCCGTCGCTGGCAGCGAAGGTGAGGGACTATTCATCAAGACCATCGGCCTCGACGCCGACGAACAGCCGGAACTCTACGAGGCCGCGACCCACGAGTCGGCAATCCTGGAAAACGTCGCCGTCGACGACGACGACGGCACCGTCGACTTCGACGACGACCGCCACACCGCAAACTCGAGGGCGATCGTTCAGCGCGAACAACTGGCAAGTGCCGGCAAAGACATCGACCTCGAGCGGATTGATCAAGTCTTTTTCATCACGCGCAACCCGTTGATGCCGCCGATCGCGAAACTCACCGACGAACAGGCTGCCGTCGCATTCATGCTCGGCGAGTCGATCGAGACCAGCGCTGGCGATCCCTCGCGTGCGGGCGAATCTATCCGCGTGGTCGGGACGAATCCCTTCATCGTCGGCCCCGAGGGCGAAGAAGGGAATCTCTTCTACGACCTCGTCTCGTCGCTCGAGGTCGACTGTTACGTCATCAACACGGGTTCTCTCGGTGAGAAGTCCAAAGACGTCGGCGTCGAGGAATCGGTGACGATTCTCACCGAAACCGCTCGCGGCCGGATCGAGTGGACCGACGACGATCGGGTCGGGCTGACGATCCCCGAGATCGTCCCTGGCCTCTCGATAGACGACTATTACCCGCCTGATCACGTCGCGGAGTACGACGAGGCCGTCGCCGACCTTCGCGCAGAGCGTCGCGAGTATCTCGAAGAGTTCGACGACCTCCGCGAGGAGATCAGAAACGCGGTGTACTGATCGGTCGTCGTCTGTCTCGTCTTTCGAACGGCGGCGACGATGGCTGTATGATCGTAGCCGTGGCACTCACAACGGCTGTTGCTTCCGAGCCGTGGTCTTGTCGCTCTCGTGACGAAAGCCAGCGTCTGCCGCAGGAGACACCGTTATGTGTGTCCAGTGCACACGTCCGGCAATGGCTGCACAGGTACGAACGCCGACCGCCCGCAGTTGTGAACGCTGCGGCCGGGCCGAACGGTGGGACGACGACTGCGAGACGTGGCAACTCGATCGCGACGGTACCGAGAAACGGGTCGGCAACCCGCATTGCCTCCACGAGTGGGACATCAACGGGACGTTCAACCCTGTGGTGGAAGACGACGCCTGATACGGACTGCTGTACGATCCTGGGACGTTCTACCGCCGTGCCCGGAGTGCATGGCTCTTTTGCCTCGTCGGTCGAACTATCCCATCGATGCCAACCGCCTACATCACTGCACCGGCCGACGAAGCGGACGCCATCGCCGAACGACTCGTCGAGGAACGACTCGCGGCCTGCGTCAACCGGTTCCCGATCACCTCGACCTACCGCTGGGAGGGTGAGGTCCACCACGACGAGGAAGTCGCACTGCTGGTGAAGACGACCGATGACGCCTATGCCGACCTCGTCGATTTCGTCGAAGAAATCCATCCCTACGACGTTCCGTGTCTCGAACGGTTCGACGAGAGTCACGTCCTCGAGTCGTTCGTGGAGTGGCGGGCGGAAAGCATCTCGGCGGAGTAACTGCTCGCATACGTCAGTCGGTCACAGACGATGACTGCCCGAAAAAGCAACCCTTAAAACTCGCGCACGGGTTGTGACGGATATGGCTGGAACCATCGAAGTGCTCGTTCCGGGTGGCCAGGCTGATCCTGGCCCGCCGCTCGGTCCCGAGCTCGGACCGACGCCCGTGGACGTGCAGGCAGTCGTACAGGAGATCAACGATCAGACCGAGGCCTTCGACGGAACCGAAGTCCCCATCACGGTCGAGTACGAAGACGACGGGTCCTTCGAAATCGACGTCGGCGTCCCGCCGACGGCGGAACTGATCAAAGACGAGGCTGGCTTCGAGACTGGCAGCGGCGAACCCCAGGACGATTTCGTCGCTGACCTCTCGATCGACCAGGTCAAACAGATCGCCGAACAGAAAAAGCCCGATCTGCTCGCCTACGACACCAAAAACGCCGCAAAAGAGGTCGTCGGAACCTGTGCCTCGCTCGGCGTTACCATCGAAGGTGAGGACGCGCGCGAGTTCAAACAGATGGTCGACGACGGCGAGTTCGACGACACCCTGGCCGAAGCGTAACTGGAGTTCGTTTCTCCGCACTTTCCTCGAGAACGATCGGGAGCCCCGGTAGTCGCAACGCCCTCCTTTGGGTCGGCTACGGGTTCCGGTCGTCTTCCCCCTGGTGATTTTCGGGATCGAGCGCCTGTTCGGCTTCGGGTGCTCGCCGGTGTTTCGGGGAGACGATCGGTTCGCCGGAACCCTCGATTCGTTCCTCGGGGTCGTCGACCGACCACCACTTTCGGAGCCGGTCGAGCAGCGAACGGAGCATGCGAGGTCATCACGTTCTAGCGGCAAAAGTGTCGGTGGTGACTTTCTTGGGCGAAAAGCACTATTCCCTCCGATCCGGGGACACTCGTTCTGATTCGGCTGTAGATGGCGAGGACTCTCACGGCACCACTGATACGGAATGCTGTCCCGATGTCCCGGCGCGACCGCGCGCTCCTGCGGTCGCGCCGGAACTGACTGATACGGTTTACTGTAAGTCATTTTCGGCACAACCGCGACCCGGGCGGCGGTTGCGCCGGTAAATCGTTACAGTAATCCGTATGACAGCAACCCGCCTGAGTGACGGTCGGCCGCGTCGGTCCCGTTCTGCGTTTATTGCTGCAGACGGCGCTTCCGATCCAGTACCGTCCCAACCGTCGACTGAGGGGTCGAACCGGCACACACGACCGGGTTCGACCCAGTGGTCGACAGTTGGGACGGTATTCGGCTGTGAAATTCGAGCGATCGAGCGTCGACGCGTACCGGTTTCGATCCGCCGGCTCTCGAGGAACCCGTCGGATTACTCGTATGAGCTACTGTGGCGATCCGAACAGCTACGTTGGAGCGTCACGTAGCGCTGTACTCGTTCGTGACGGGAACGCACACGCGCCAGCAAGCTGAGACTGCTACGAGGACGACCGATCGACGGACCGCAACATAATGGGCCTGATCAGCCACTATCTCACGACACTACCGACACGAGTCAGAGAGCGCACGGCGAACCCGACACACCTCGATCCTGCGTCGGTACGGATCGATACGCGTTCGCTCGCGGCCTTTCGGATCGGTGCCGGGCTCCTCGTCGCCGCCGACGTGTTGCTTCGTGCCCGAAATTTCGAGTTCATGTACACCGAAGACGGTGTCGTCCCACAGTCGCTGGCGATGGAGGCGTCGGCCGACGGCGCGTTCTCGATTTACTATTTCACGACGAGTTCGACTGCCATCGCGGCACTCTTCGCCCTCACCGCGCTAGTGGGCTTCCAGCTCGCCGTCGGCTACCGAACGCGAGTTGCGACGATACTCGCTTTCCTGCTGGTCGTCTCGCTGGACCACCACAACCCGCTGGTGTTGAGCTACGCGGACGTCCTCTTTCGGCTCTTGCTGTTCTGGGCCATCTTCCTCCCGCTCGGGGAACGGTGGTCGGTCGACGCCGTCCACGCCGACCGCGCTCCTCGAGAGAGCATCACGAGCGTCGCCTCCGCCGCGATACTGGCACAGATCGTGTTCATGTACTTCCTCAACGGCTACCACAAGACCGAATCCGAGCTGTGGATCGGCGGGGAGGCGACGCCGCTCATCATGGGGCTCGACAACACGACGTTCCTCCTCGGAGACGTCATGCGGAACTTCCCCACGATGCTCCAGTACGGCGGCCTAACGTGGTACTATATGCTGCTTTTCTCCTGGCTGCTCTTTTTGCTTCGGGGGAGAGCGCGGACGGCGCTGGTCGCGATGTTCGTCGGCGGCCACGCCTCCTTCGCGATCACCGTCCGGATCGGCGCGTTCCCCTACGTCGCGATTGCGGGCCTGCTCTTGTTCCTGCAAGCGTCGTTCTGGGCGGACGCGAAGACGATCGCACGGTCCGCGTCGCTCGAGCAGATCCAGTCCACCGAGGTCCGCCCCAGACTGGAGCAAGTTGCCCGCCTGTTCCCGTCGTTCCGACTCGAGCGTTCGGCCCCTGCGGTCCCAAACTGGCTCACGAGGAGTGTCTACAGCGTCGCCCTGGCTATCGCAGTCGTTTCGATTCTGATCGTTCCCGCTCTCACGTACGTGCCACTCGCCGACTTCGTCGACGAGGAAGACGGTCCCGCCGACCGGATCGAACAGCGAGCCGAAGTCGTCTCCGTCGATCAACCTGACTGGAGCGTCTTCGCTCCGCATCCCCGGACATCGGACCAGTACTACGTCTTCCCCGCGGAGACCCGGGACGGCGAACGGATCGACGTCTACAACGATCGGGAACTGTCCTACGATAGACCGTACGAAGAGTTACAAAAACAGTTCGACACGTACAGAGAGCGGTTCTACATGAGTAGCGTCCGAAGCAGCGACACCGTCGCAGCGTCGCTGGCCGAACACCTCTGTTCGAACTGGGAGAACGACCGCGACGCCACGATCACCCACGTCAACGTATACTACGTCGTCGAGGACGTCACACTCGAGACGATCGACGAACCGTCCGACCGAAGCAGAGACGTAGAGCGGGTTTACGAACACGGCTGTGGCGACCACGACCCGGCGGAAATCTCGCCGCCGGTGTGATCGGTTGGCGTCTTGCTGTCGCTCTCGAGTGAACTGTCAGAAAAGCCGGTTGTGACTCGCCGCGTGGCGAGATGTGCGTTTACAGACGAACGACGTTCGTCGCTCGTGGTCCTTTCTCGGCCTCTTCGATTTCGAACTCGATCTCGGTTCCCTCGGTGAGGTCCTCGCCGCCAACGTCTTCCATGTGGAAGAAAACGTCCTCGTCCGCGTCCTCGGTGTCGATGAATCCGTAACCGCCCGTGTCGTTGAAGAAGTCAACCGTTCCGGTTGCCATTGTATCTCTTCCGAGAGCCACCACACCATTAAGCATTTCGAATTTATATCTGCCGTGTGTTTTGTTCGATACCTGTCTTCCGATAGTAGATTTCTCGAGATGCCGCCCACAAAACCTGTTTTGGTGGATATAATATCGTTTATTTGCACGAGAGCGTAATTAACGGCAGGATTATACATTCCGATCGCGGCTCGCGGTCGGTGGCCGCTCGAGAGTAACCCGGGTCCGGGGACGGAACCAGCGATACTTTACGGTTCCGCGGTCGACGACGAACGTGGATTCTACTGACACCCGCCACGAGTGGGCAAAGCGGTCGGGGGAGTACTCGCCGGAGTACTACGCCTACTACGGTCCCGACGAGACGAGCGAGACGGTGCGACGACTCCTCGAGCGGTTCGTCGGGCGAGATGCCGCGGTTCTGGAACTGGGCTGTAGCTCGGGCCGACACCTCGCGCACCTCTGTGACCACGGGTTCGACGAGTTGGCGGGAATCGAGATCAACGACGACGCGTTCGACGTCATGGAACGGACGTACCCGGACCTCGCCGCCGAAGGTACGTTCTACGCCCGGGCGATCGAAGACGTCGTCACGGAGTTCGACGAGGATCGGTTCGACGCGATCTATTCGGTCGAGACGCTGCAACACCTCCATCCGGAGGTAGAGTGGTTGTTCGACGAACTCTCCCGCGTCACGGCTGACCTCCTCGTTACTGTCGAAAACGAGGGAGACGAAAAGCAGACGGACGAGACCTACGTCGACGACGGCCTCCCCCTCTACTACCGCGACTGGGGCCGCGTCTTCACGGAAACAGGGTTCGACCAGGTCACAGTCGAGTCCGGGAAACGCGATACCGTCCGTGCGTTTCGGTTGTAACTCACACGAACGACTGTGTGTCGGTGACGCCGCAACAGCACTGGTCGCGGTTGCACCGGAAACGACGCACCACCCCGTCTCAGACGGTTTCCTGTCGTCAATGACCGCCGCCCGGAGTCGGCGACCGGCGATAACTAGTTACAGCAAACCGTCTCAGACGGTTTCCTGTAAGTCATTTCCGGCACAACCGCGACCCGGGCGGCGGTTGCGCCGGTAAATCGTTACAGTAATCCGTATCAGTCGTCTGTGGCGACGGCATCGGCAGCCGTCGTCTCGACGCCGTCGTCGTTTGCCCGCGGGAAGTTCTCGATAGTGTCCTCGCGGAACGCCGCCTCGTCGAACGCGTACTCTTCGTCGAAGAACTCGAGTAACGTGTGCGTGTCCTGCATGGCGTTTTTGAGACACGTCGAGGCACCCGGTGAGGGCGTGATGTTGAAGATGATGTCGTCGCCGACGATCTTCGCCTCACCCATGTCGAGCGAGCGGTTCTCGGTGTCGACGATCTGTGGGCGAACGCCACCGTACCCGTTCGCCCGTTCGATGTCCTCGAGGGTTGCGCTCGGGACGACTTTCTGGACGTGCGGGAGGAACGCTCGTGGCCCGACCGCGGGAAGATCGTAGACGAGGTTCTTCAGCACGTACGGCAGGAGGATGCGGTCAGCCAGGATGTTGGCGTAGCTGAGAAACGCGGACGGGTTCAGGCCGAACACGTCGAAGAAATCGCTTACGGTCGAGAGACGACCACGCTCGAGAGTCGGCACGAGTTTTGCGGTCGGTCCGAACCGCGTACTCCCGGCGTCGTGAACGTCCGCGTCGCCGTGGACCGCGGCGAACGGGAGTTTCTTCATCTGGAGGGTGTACACCTTCCCGTTCAGGAAGTCCTCCGCAAGGAAGAAACTCCCGGCGACGGGGAGCAACACCTTGTCCTCGCCGTAGCCGAGTTCCTTCGCCATCTGGAGGCTGTGTGAACCGGCGGCGACGACGGTGGCAGCACAATCGAACGGCCCGTCGTCCGTCGAGAGCGTGTACCCATCGGTCGTCTCCGTGATATCCTCGACTTCCGTCCCAGTGTAGATGTCGACGCCGTCTTCTTCGCTGGCGCGGTCGACGAGTGACTTCGCCACCTCGCCGTAGTCGACGACGTAGCCGTCGGGCGTCTGAAGCGCGAGCATCTCCGTCCCCGGATCGCGTCCCTCGACGACCTTCGGCTCGAGTTCGGCGATCTCCTCGCGATCGATCGGCTCGAGTTTCGGGAAGAGATCGCCGAACCCTTCCGCTTCGTATCGGTGCTCGAGTTGTGTGACTTCCTCCTCGCCGACCCCGAGAACCATCTTGCTGCGCTTGTCGTGCATCTCGCGGTCCGGGTCGTAGTGCTCGAGATAGCCCGCAAGCAGTTCCGCCCCCTCTTTTACGTCTTCGGCTTTCTCGAGGGTGTAGTTGGTCTCGATGTCGCCGAAGTGAAGCGTTTGTGAGTTGTTCGTGCAGTGTGAGTTGATCGCTGCGATCTCCGATTCTTTTTCGATCAGCGCGATCGAGTCGAGATCAGTAAACGTCGCGGTCGTATACAGCAGGGACGCGCCACTGATCCCGCCGCCGACGATGACGAGGTCGTACTTTCCAGACATGGTTATCTTCGAGTCGCTATCACACCCACAGACCTCCCGACTAATAACTCGTCTTCATTTGTCGGGAATGTCGATGATCGACGAACAGAGGGTCGACAGTAGTTGCAGGCGGACAGCCGTCACGGACCTGCTTTTCCCGTACCTGCCACCGCCCGCGCGGCGACAGTCCGATCGGTCGTCGAAATGCAGTGCTCCTACGGGGTGTGATGCCGTCGCCACAGGAGCCCGGGTCCGGCCTCGGACGGATTGCCGTACCGCTGTCCCGGTGCAACCGCTTCGGGGCGCGATTACATCGAAGCTGACGGACAGGAAACCGTCTGAGGCAGTTTCCTGTAGTCAATCACCGCCGATCGCTGACCCCGTTCTGGCGATCTACGGGAACAGTACCGGCCCAACCGTCAACTCTGACTAGTGCGCTGTACTTCTGATCGAGAGTCGTGATCGGTTTTGACCAACTCTCAACTAGACGGTCGACGGTTGGGACGGTACTAGGTACAGCAATCCGTCTCAGACGGTTTACTGTAAGTCATTTCCGGCACAACCGCGACCCGGGCGGCGGTTGCGCCGGTAAATCGTTACAGCAATCCGTCTCACTCGCGGTCGGTCTCATCGCGCAGATCGCCGTAGATCTCGGGATCGGTTCGGAATTTGAGGACGTTGTGGACCGCAGAGTTGCGAATATTCGCGATAACGTCGCCGTATTCCTTGTAGCAGTCGTGAATCCACTTCGAAATCTCCTCGGCGTTTCGGAACATCATCACGGTCTTCCACTGGTACTCCCCATCAGAGAGGAAGAAAAACAGCGTGTGTTTGTCCGACTGGACGTGTTCCATCGCCTCGCGCCAGCTGTCGGCGAAGTTCTCGGGGTTGAACTTGAACTCGAACAGTGCGAACGTGTAGTACTCTTCGTTGGGAATGATCGCTTCACGGAAGACGCCCTCGTCTCGCATCCGTCTGATCGACTCGCTGACGGTGACGTGAGAGACGTCGATGTCGTACTGGTCCGCCAGAATGTCCGTTAGCTCGCGAGAGGATAGCTGTGGGTCGTTCGAGAGTTCACAGAGGATCGCGATGTCACGATCTTTGAAGTCCCAGTTCGGTGGATCGCCGGTGGTCATACTACGAAAACTCTCGTGGGCCTATGCAAGCGTTACGCCTCGCGTGCGGTCTGTCACACGAGTTGCATCCCCCAGTGAACGGGCTGCCCGCCACTATCCTGCTTCAGCGAGAGAATCCCGCCTTTCCCGTGAGTGACGAGTGTTCCGACGCTCATACTGTCGGACAGAAGTCAATACGAAGTCGGTCGCAGATTCGCGGCCGTCTCCACCAGTGACGGCCCCAGCAGATCGACCGATCGTCACGTCGTTCTGTCCGGCAGTATCAGTCGGAACCGAGGAGCGAACAGGGCGGGAGTGAATCGCGTAAGCTCTGTTGTGGGATGACGGCTGTTGGGGCCATCACTCGTCGCCCTCACTCTAGTGGCGGGCCAAGCCTGCACTGATGAGTCGAACCCGGCCACGTGGGCCGGTTCGACTCGTCGGTCGACGGTTGGGACAGTACTAGTACCATCCCAAGCGTGGACCGACTAGTTGAGAGTTGGCCCAAACCAATCACGATTCTCGATCAGGAGTAGAGCGCACTAGTCAGAGTAGACTTGGGACGCTACTAGAAACTGTCTGCCCAGCCGTACTGGCCGACTGCTCGAGTTCGAACGTTACTCTCCAGAGGAAAGGCCTCGCAGCGACTCGTCGCCGATCTCCTCTAACACATGGTCGTGAAACGCCTGCAGGGCTGCACTCTCGTCTTCCGCGAGGACGACGTCGCTTGCCGACAGCGTCGCGAGACCGAACGCACGCGGCGTCGGCGAGTCGACGAGTTGGCGCTCGAGGTCGATCTCGCCCGACTCGAGGCCGGCGACGACCTCCCCGATCTCCTCGACGTTGAGTTTGTCCTCGAGAATTTCGCGGTAGGTTTCCTCGATGACGGCGAAGTTCTCGAGGTCTTCCGCGAACCCAAGCAGCATCTCGCTCGAGACTTGCTGTTCGCTCGCGGATTTCTCGTAGCCCTTGTAGCGTTTGAGGATCAGCAGCGACCGGGTAGCGTTGATCCGGAAGTACCGCTGCAGGAGGTCGGTGCCGTCGAGTGCCGCGCGCAGGTCCGCTCGTACCTGATCGGGGTCGAGGTCCTCGACGATCCCCGCAAGGTCGACTTTGCGGTTCAGCGGCATCGAGAGGACGAAGCCGTTGTCGGCGACGGCGACGCGGACGTTGGCGGTGGCCTCCTGTGCACAGTGGTAGGCAAGCAGCCGCGAGAGGCCGTCGTTGAACTGCCGGCCGTACGCCGAGTGGACGTAGTAGTGGCGTTCGTACTCGTCGCGGTCGCGTTCGACCTCGATCGTGAGCCGATTCGGCGTGCTCACGCTCTCTGTGCCTGCATACCGTAGCTGGTGGTCGAACAGACGTGCGATGGCGCGCACGCTGTCGTCGTCCAGCGGAAACTCCCGGAGCCAGGCGCGAACTCGCGGCGGCCCACCCTCCGCGTAGTGTTCGAGCAGTTGCTGTTGGAAGGCCAGCATCTCGCAGCCGAGGTCGTACGACAGCGGCAGCCGTTCGGAGTACCACGAGGGGACGGTCGGCCGCGCGCTCGTCCGGTCGACGTAGACCTTCGAGCCCCGGCGGTACTGGTACTCGAAGTGGTCGCCCCCGAGGACGAAGACGTCGCCTTTCTCTAAGGTGTCGAGGTAGCTTTCGTCTAACTGGCCGACCCACTCGTCGCTCGCGCGGGTGTAGACGTCGCAGGTAAAGGAGTCAGGGATGGTGCCGATGTTCGTCATGTAGATCACCCGCGCCAGCCGTCCCCGTTTGCCGATCAGGGGCTGGCCGACGGGGTACTCCTCGTGGTGGTGCTGGCCGTCCGGCGGATCGTTCTCGTCACACCAGATCTTCGCGTAGACGTTCTTGTCCTCTAAACCGGCGTAGTCGGCGGTGAGATAGCGCACGAGTGACTCCCACTCCGCTTCGGAGTAGTTCCGGTAGGGGTAGGCTCGTCGCAGAATTTGTTTGACCGCCGATTCCGGCCGAATCTCGGCGATCGCCATCCCGTAGACGTGCTGGGCTGCGACATCCTGGGCGTTCTCGGGGATCGACACCGAGTCGACGAACCCGTCTGCGGCCTTCTGCAGCATCACGGCACACTCGAGCAGTTCGTCCCGGTCGAGCGCGATTACTCGCCCAGTGACGGTCTGGCCGACGCGATGTCCTGCACGGCCGACCCGCTGGAGGAGCGCGGCGACGGATTTGGGCGAACCGACCTGCACGACCAGGTCGACGTGGGGCATGTCGATACCCAGTTCCAGCGAGGTAGAAGAGGTCACCACGTCGAGACTCCCCTCCTTGAGCCGTGCCTCGACGTCCTGGCGGACCTCCTTCGAGAGGCTGCCGTGGTGGCAGGCGGAGTTTTCCTCGTCGTAGTCGTCGAACCGCTCGCGGAGGTTGTGCAGGACGCGTTCTGCTCCCGATCGAGTGTTGGTGAACACGAGCGTGTTCGTGTGCTCCTGGACGTGCTCGTGGAGCATCCGGTAGAATCGCTCCTGGACGACCTCGCGGGACGTGTTGATCAGGTCGTCGGTCGGACACTCGAGTTCGAGGTCGAACTCGCGGGCAAAGCGGGCGTCGACGATGTCGTACTCGCGCGGTTTCCCGCCTGGTTCGTCGCCGCCTCCCGTGTCGCTTCGCTCCCCGGTCGACCGTTCCGAGACGCGTGGCGTCTCGCGCCCCACCAGAAACTCCGCTACGTCCTCGACCGGTTCGATCGTCGCCGAACAGCCGATCCGCGTGATTTCGTGGTCGGTCATCGCCTCGAGTCGCTCGAGACTCACCGAGAGGTGGGTGCCGCGCTTGCCGGCGGCAAGCGAGTGGATCTCGTCGACGATGACGTACTCTACCGTCCGGAGCTTCTCGCGGAACTTCGGTGCGTTCAGCAGGATGGCCAGCGTCTCGGGCGTCGTGTTCAGGATGTGGGGTGTCTCTTCGAGCATCTGCTGGCGGTCGCTCGAGGAGGTGTCGCCGTGGCGGATGGCGTGACGGATCTCGCCCAGTTTTTCACCGCGACGCTCGGCGATTTCGTCGATGCCTTCGAGTGGGACCGCGAGGTTGCGGTGGATGTCGTTGGCGAGCGATTTCAGCGGGGAGACGTAGAGACAGTAGACGGAGTTTTCCAGGCCAGTGGAAGGGTCCGTCTCCCGGGCAGACGGGCGCTGTCCGTCGCCGCTCGCCGACTCTCGATCACGCCTGTAGAGTTCGTCGATGATCGCACAGAAACTGGCTTGCGTCTTCCCACTGCCCGTCGGCGCACAGATCAGCGTGTTCTCGCCGTCGTGGACGTTTGGGATGGCCCCCCGCTGTGGCGGTGTGAAGAACCCCTCGTTTTCGGGGACGTACTCGCCGAACTCCTCGAGCCACCACTCCTGTACTGCGGGCTCGAGGAGTTCGAAGACGTCACCGTCTTCGATCGTGACGGCGTCTGGATCGAACGGCAACTCGCCGTCGGTGGACAACTCGAGATCCGCGATCCCGTCCATTGTCGTCGTCTGGGGAGCGTGCGCGTAAGAGGGTTTGGCTACCGAAGTGAACGTCACTCAGACAGCGGCTGCGACGATCGTCAGTCCGAGAAACGCGTGCCAAGCGATCGCCGCTGCTTTGTACTGTACCGATTCCGTCGGGATTGGTGGATTCCGGAACATCGCCTCGTAGACGAAGATCGTCGCGACGATCGCACCTGCCGCGAGCCCCGACAGGAACGCGACCGGCGTCGCGAGTCCGATCGCCATCCCGAGCGCGAGGCTGCCCGCGATAGCGACCAGCAGCTTGTCGTAGTAGCTGAGGCGAGCCATACCAGTTCTAGCATCTCCTCCTCGAAAGATCCTCCGCCGATTACACGCCGACGGGAATCGGGCCCGGCTATCGAGTCGCTCGAGCGACGAAGAAAACTATCGTCTCGCGACGAGCCAGCCACGAACCACGTCGGATCGGATGTCCGTCACTCACAGGCACACATATGACTCTCGAGCCAGTAAGAGTGGACGATGGTCGGCCGCTCTTACGTCCTACGTGTGGATCTCACTGCGGGAACCGTCCGGAAAGAACGGGTTCCCGAACGGTGGCGACGCCAGTTTCTCGGCGGGAAGGGGATCGGTGGCCGGTACCTCTATGCAGAGCTAGACGCGGGTGTCGATCCGCTGGGACCGGAGAACGTGCTCGCGTTCTGTGTCGGACCGCTTGCCGGGACGCTCCCTGGCGAGTCCCGATACGCGGCAGTGACGAAGTCGCCGCTGACGGGACTGTTTCTCGACTCCTATGCTGGCGGCACGTTCGCCGAACGGCTCGCCGGCTCGCTCGAGGACTGTCTGGCCCTGCTCGTAACTGGCGAGAGCGACGAACCAGTTCACGTCGTCCTCGAGGGTGGGACGGCCGCGATCGAGCCCGCGGAGACGTGGAGTCACGATACCGTCGAGACGGCCGAAGCGTACTCCGACGCGGCTATCGCGTGCATCGGCCCCGCTGGAGAGAACGAGGTCCGGTACGCGACGATCGCTTCCGACGCTGGCGACCACCACGCCGGACGCGGCGGTGCCGGCGCGGTCATGGGTTCGAAACGGCTCAAGGCTGTGGTCGCGGCAGGGCCACCAGCCGAACCACCGACGGCCGAACTGGCCCGACTCCGCGAGGAGTACACCGAGCGATACGCGAGCGACGACACCGGGATCTGGCAGGCCGCCAGTGGGACCCTCGAGTCGGTCGACTTCGCCGACGAAGTCGACGCCCTCGCGACGGAAGGCTGGCAGGAAAGCGCGTTCGAGGGAACCCCGGAAATCGGCGTCGACGCCGTCCGGGAGGCCGCGAGTGGCCGCGAGTACCCCGACGAGTCGGTTCCGGGCGGCTTTCGCGTCGAGACCGAGGGCGGCGAGACCGTCCCACGTGGAGCGACCCAGATGAGCCTGGGCGCGGGGCTCGGCATCGACGACTTCGATGTCGTCGCGATGCTTGGCGAACGCTGTGACAGACTCGGCGTCGACGTGATCTCCGCAGGTAACGTCGTCGCGTGGGCCGTCCGCGCGAGTCAGACGGATGCGATCGACGCCGATCTCGAGTTCGGTGATGGCGACGCGGCGCGGGCGCTCGTCGAGGCGATCGCGGTGGGAGCCGACCCACCCTGCGACCAGGAAGTCGTCGAGACGCTCCGGGAGGGTGTCGACGCGGCTGCGGCCCGGTTTGGGACGGAACAGATCCCTACGGTAAAGTCGATGGAACTGCCGGCGTACGACCCTCGTGGTGCGGCCGGGATGGCGCTTGCGTACGCGACCAGCGACCGGGGTGGCTGTCATCGCCGTGCCCGCCCCATCGAAGCGGAGGTCTTCGAGGCGTGGGACCGCGACGAACGGATCACGGCCGTCAAAACCGCCCAGGATGTCCGCTCCGTGCTGTGGAGCCTCGTCGCCGACGACTTCGCTGGCGAGACGATGTGGCACGACTGTGGTGCGACTTTTCTCGAGGCACTGGACGAAGCCAGTGACCTGTCGTACCCGACCGACGCCTTGAGGCTATATCGGACCGGCGAACGGATCTGGACGCTCGTCAGACTGTTCAACGTCCGTGAGGGAGTCGATCGGAGCGACGATCGGCTTCCCGAGTCGCTGCTCGGCATCGACGACAGAGTCGATCCGGACGCCTTCGAGCGACTCCTCGACGCCTACTACCGGACGCGCGGCTGGGGGACCGACGGACGACCGACCGAGGACACACTCGAGCGACTCGCGCTCGCGGCCGTCCGCGACGAAGCGACGCCAGTGGGGACGGTGTTCGACCGATCGATCGAATAGTATTTTCCCGACACGATTCATTTCCGTACGCTATGCAGACAAGTATATAGAATTGTATTAGTATGTCTATCATTCTACAAAATACGAAAAACCAAATATATAGCGCGTATCTGTGATTATACATTCAGTATGCAGAGTAAAGCAAGTATATTCTTTATTCGATCGTGTCCACAAATCGAGTAAAAATAACATTAGAATGTCATATCAAACTTATTTTGTACTAGCTATATCGCCACTTGTCGTCGGCCTCTCCCGTACAGGCCCGACACCCAGTATTACAGGAGTACATGTGTAAACGCCGCGATCACAACCTCTCGGGGATGAGACTGGAATAGTTTCCTCGTACCAGCACGGTCGGTCCGGAACCGGAGAGGTTTTTATGTCGCCGTAACCGACTCGTGTGCATGACGCTGTCACGCGCATCGAAGTCACCCACCGTTCGGGAGTTCGAGACGACGATCGCGGCAGTCGACGGCCGCGACGTGGAACTCGAGGAGACGTACTTCTATCCCGAAGGCGGCGGTCAGCCGGCCGACCGCGGCACGATCGGCGGGATCGGGACCGAGACAGTCCAGAAACGCGACGGCGCGGTCGTTCACACGCTCGCATCCGAGCCGTCACTCGAGCCCGGCAGCGAGGTCGACTGCACGGTCGACGATGCGTTCCGAACCTACTGCATGCGCGCCCACACCGCGAGCCACGTCGTCTACGGGGCCGGCCGACGGCTGTTCGACGGCCTCGGCTACGCCGGGTTCGACATCGGCGAGGAGAAAGTACGGATCGACCTGACGACGGCTGAGCCGATCGACGACGCCGATCTCGTCGAACTCGGGCGGCGCTCGAACCGGGCCGTCTGGGACGCACGATCGGTCACGTGGGAGCGACTACCGGAAGCGAAGGCCCGCGCACTCGAGGAGATCTCGTTCAACGAGAAGACCGAGGCGGGCGCGATGGCAGAGGGACAGGCCGAGTCGGACCAACGCGTCCGCGTGGTGACGGTCGGCGAGTCGACGATCGGCGACGAGAGCGACGGCAAACCGTGGGACGTAGCGGCCTGTGGTGGTACGCACGTCGACAACACTCGCCAGATCGGTCCGATCGAAGTACTCGACCGATCGAATCCCGGTGAAGGAGTGACACGCGTCGAGTTCGCGGTCGGGCCGACGGGAGTCGACCACGCCGCAGACGTACGAGCCGCAGTACGCGAGGCGAGTCGAATCGGTGGCGTTCCCGTCGACGAACTGCCCGAGGCGGTCGCTCGCTTGCAGGAAGAGAAAGCGCAACTCGAGTCCGAACTCGAGGAACTGAAAGCGGAGGTCGTGGTGAGTCGCCTCTCGGAACTCTCGACTGTCGAACGCGACGGCGCGACGTGGGCCGTCGGCGCGCTCGAGGGACTCGAGTCGAACGTCGTCACCGAGGGTGCACGAGCGGTCGTCGGCGAAGAACCGGACGAACCGGACGTGGTTGCAGTCGTCGACGGTGACGGTAACGGTGCACCCTCGGTCGTCGTGGCCTCGACGGGCGAGGTAGACGCCGGCGAGGTGATCGACGGTGTGACGGACGCCTTCGGCGGCGGTGGCGGCGGCAGTCCGACGGCCGCACAAGGTGGCGGGCTCCAGGCCGATCCGGCGGAGGTCGTGGCTCACCTCCGCGGAGAGTAATTAGATCTCCTCGCGGATCGCGTCGTTCAGTTCCGGCACGACCTCGTGGAGGTCACTGGTGACGGCGTAGTCGGCCTTCTGGACGATCGCCGCCTCGGGGTCCGTGTTGATCGCGAGAATGTTCTCGGCCCCCTTGCAGCCGACCATGTGCTGGACTGCGCCGCTGATCCCGCAGGCGATGTAGATACCGGGACTGATCTTCGCACCGGTCTGGCCGATCTGGTCGTCGTGTGGCCGCCACCCCTCGTTGACCGCGGCGCGGGAAGCACCGACGGTCCCGCCCAGCAGGTCGGCCAGTTCCTCGAGTTTGTCGTAGTCCTCGGGGCCGCCGACGCCCCGGCCGCCGCCGACGACGACGCGTGCCTCGCCGAGCGGGACGCCCTCCTCGTCGGTCGTCTCGACGCGGTCGACCTGCACACGGAAGTGGGCATCCTCGAGCGACGGCGAAAATTCCGTGACGGCGGGCTCCGTGGCCGTCTCGGCCTCCTCGATCGGGTGCTCGTGTTCGGCAGCGCTCACCAGCGTCGTCTCGCCCTCGAGCCGGGAGTGTTCGAGCAGGCTGCCACCCCACCGCTGGCGACGCAGTTCGTACGCGTCGCCGTCGGCCTCGATCTCGAGGCAGTTCGTCGCCATCGGCGCGTCGAGGGTCGTGCCGGCGTGGGCCAGCACCTCGTGGCCACGGTCTGTTCCGGGGACTGTGATCGTGCTCACGTCGACCTCGCGGGCCAGCTGTGCCAGACTCTCACCCCACGCCTCGGGCGCGTAGCCCTCGAGTCGGTCGTCGATGACGTGGTGGAGTTCGTCGACGCCGTACTCTCCCAGTTCGTCGGTCAGCCCGGCCGCTTCGTCACCGAAGGCGACGGCAGCGAGGTCCACCCCCTCGTTCGCTGCCAGGTCGCGGGCCATCGTCAACGCCCCCAGCGACGTCTCGTCCGGAACGGCGCTCTCGTGTTCGACGAACGCGAGGATCATAGCACTTCCACCTCCTCCTCGAGGACGTCGACGACGTTCGGTACGGCGTCGGGGCTGTCGCCGAGTATCTCGGCCTCCGAATCGTCCGTCTCGGGTGCCTCCAGCCGGACCTTCTCGAAGGTTCCCGCGCCCGCGGTGCCCTCGGGCTCGAGCCGTGGGACCTCCTGTTTTCGGGCCTGCATCTTGGCACGCATGGAGGCGTAGCGAGGTTCGTTGATCCCCTCCTTGACCGCGACGACGGCCGGTAAGTCGATCTCGTAGACTTCCTCGCCGCCGGCAACTTCGCGTTTGGCGATCGCGGTCCCATCCTCTACGTCGAGGGACTTGATCCCGGTCACACAGGGGAGTCCGAGTGTGCGGGCGACGCGGACGCCGACCTGGTAGTTGCCCGCGTCGGCGGACTCGTTGCCGAACAGTAAGAGGTCGAACGCGCCGTCGTCTTCCAGTTCCTGGATCGCGTTCGCGATCGCGTCGGCCGTCTCGCGGGGGCTCCACTCTTCGCCGTCAGTCTCGAGCAGGGTCGCCTCGTCGGCCTGCATGGCGAGTCCCGTCCGGAGCTGTTCGTCCGCTTCCTCGGGGCCGAGCGTGAGGACGTGTGCCGTGCCGCCGTGGTCCTCGATCAGCTGGATCGCTTCCTCGATGGCACACTCCTCGTGGGGGCTCATGGTAAAGCCCAGGTTACTCGTGTCGATTCGTTGCCTGTCCTCCGTCAGTACGATCTTCGCGCCAGTGTTCGGGACGCGTTTGATACAGGAAAGAACGTTCATGCGTAATGCTAGCTGCGGATGCGGTCGTTCTCGGGGTCGAACAGCGGTCGGCTGCCGACGACCTCGACGGTCACCGGGTACTGCTCGCCCATGTACTCGACCTGCAGTTGCCGTCCTTCCTCGGCGTGTTCGGGCGGAAGGTACGCCAGCAGCAGGTGTTTGCCGACGCTCGGGCCGGTCCCCGCGCTCGTGACGTACGACTCTCGGCCTTCCTCGTCGACGATCACCTCGCCGTCGTCGAGGACCGGTTCGTTCCCCAGCATGAACCGGCGCTCGCCCGACTCCGAGGTGTGGTCGTCGACCGAGAGCGTACAGAGCGTAGCCGCGTTCTCCTCGTCGATCGCCTCGGCGTAGGCCTCCTTCCCGATGAAGTCGGCCTCTTTGACGCCGTGGAAGGTCAGTCCGGCTTCGGCCGGGTCGTACTCGAGTTCGAGTTCGTGGCCGAAGAGCCGGTAGCCTTTCTCCATGCGCCCGGTCGTTCCGTAGACGCCCATCCCGACGGGCCGGATGTCGTACTCCTCGCCGGCCGCGGCGATGGTGTCCCAGAGGCGGCCGCCCGTGGCTGCGGGAGCGTAGATCTCCCAGCCGAGTTCGCCGACGTAGGAGAGTCGCATCGCCCAGGCGTCGACCTCGCCGACGGTGATCTCCTGGGCGGTGTACGGCGGAAACGCCTCGTGGGACATGTCCTCCTCGGTGACGGACTGGACGACCTCGCGGGCGTCGGGCCCCCAGACGCCGAGCGTACACAGCGACTCCGAGCGGTCGATCATCGTGACGTCGCCGTCCTCGGGGAGGTGGCGCTCGAACCACGCGCGGTCGGAGCCTGCTGCTGCACCGCCGGTGATAACTCTGTAGTGTTCCGGCCCAAGACGGGCGATCGTCAGGTCGGAGACGAAGCCGCCGTTCTCCGCGAGGATCGGCGTGTAGACCGTCTTCCCGATGTCGACGTCCGTCCGCCCGACGGCCATCTGCTCCACGTACTCGACGACGTCCGAGCCGACGAAGTCGAACTTCCCGAAGCCCATGTCGCCGACCATGGCGACGTGGTCGCGCATGTGGAGGTGTTCGCCGAGGATGATCGGCGACCACCACCGCGAGTCCCACTCGTTGCCCCGGAGTAGTCCCTCGAGTTCTTCGTTGTACGTCCGGACGAGGTCCTCGTTGGAGCTGTACCACTGGGGTCGTTCCCAGCCGGCGGCCTCGAAGAATCGTGCGCCGAGGTCCTCCTGGCGGTCGTAGAACGGACTCTGTCGGAGCGGCCGCGAACTCTGCCACTGCTCTGCGGGGTGGACGATCCCGTAGATCTTCTGGAACCCCTCGTGGCCTCGGTTCTCGACGAACTCCTGGGAGGTGCCGTACTCGTAGAACCGGTTGACGTCGGAGCCATGGAGGTCGATGTCCGACCAGCCACGCGTCATCCACTGGGCGACGGCCTCGCCGATCGCGGGCGCTTCCTTGATCCAGACCGCGGCACACGACCACAGCCCCTCGACGTCTTGCAGCGGGCCGAGCAGGGGCGCGCCGTCCGGCGTCACCGACAGCAAACCGTCGATTTCGTGGCGAACGCCCGCCTGCGGGTCGTCGAGCAGTTCGGGGACGATCTCGAGTGCGTCTGCCATCGACTGCTCGAAGGCGTCGTCGGTCAGCGGCGGCTGGGTCGGCGACAGCGGTGCCTCGTCGATCGACGGCACGTCGTCGACGTCCCAGAGGATCGGTCGGTGCTGGTAGGAGCCGACCTCCAAGTCGTTCCCGTGCTGGCGCTCGTACATCTGGGTGTCCATGTCCCGGACGACGGGGAACGAGATTTCGCCGTCGTAGTCCTCGAAGAAGGAGATCGGTCCGACGCTGACCATCTGGTGGACGGCGGGCGTCAGCGGGATCTCGACGCCTGCCATCTGTGCAATCTTGGGGCTCCACAGCCCCGCGGCGATGACGACCTCGCCTGCCTCGACAGTGCCACGGTCAGTCTCGACGGCCTGTATCGCGTCGTCCTCGACGTGTAAGTCGAGCACCTCCGTGTTCGGCGAGACGGTGAGTCCGCCGTCAGTTTCGTGATCGGCTCGTGCCCGCATCACTTCGCCGGCCCGCAGCGGGTCGCAGGTGCCGGCGCCCGGGCTGTAGAACCCGCCCTCGATGATGTCGGTATTGACGTAGGGCACCATCTCCTCGACCTCCTCGACGGAGAGCAACTCGCCGGGCTCACCCCAGGCTTTGGCCGACTGGACGCGCCGTTTTAGTTCCGCCATCCGCTCGTCGGTTCGGGCGACCTCGATTCCGCCGCTGTTCGTGAACGTGTCCATGTCCTCGTACTGCTCGATCGAGCGGCGGGTGAGGTGGGTCATCTCCTTCGAGTGCTCGACCGGCATCAGGAAGTTCGACGCGTGTCCCGTCGACCCGCCTGGGTCCGGGAGCGGTCCCTTGTCCATCAGGAGGATATCGTCTCGACCCTGTTTCGAGAGGTGGTACGCGAGGCTGTTGCCGACGATTCCGGCACCGATGATTACCGTCCCCGCACTCGAGGGAAAGTCGCTGCTCATCGTCGCTCACCACCCGTCCGGCGTGGTCGTCCGTCCGCTGTCCACGGGCGCTTTCCGTACAGTGTCATCTTCGTCGCTAGTGATCATCCCACACGCTATTAAATGGACGTACATCTGACACGCAGGTTACGTGACGAGGGACGAGGTCGTAGGGCCCGAGGACGAATCTTGCTCGGAGCGTAGAGTGGCGATGGAACGAAACGAATCGGTCGGTAGCCCACACCACAAGCAATCAGGTCGGTTATGGGTCGTGTTTCGGTCGTTCGCTTCCGTGTGTCAGATCTCGTTCCCGGCGACGAGCGCGAACGGAACCTCGTCGTATCCGGAACGCTATGCGTGGCGTCAACACTTATGAAGCGATCGGGAAAAGGGACCGATATGAGTGCAGACGAAGGCGGATCGATACCGTCGGACTACGAAATCGCACAGTCAGTAACCACGAAACACATCACCGACGTCGTCGAACCCTACGGCCTCGAGGCGGACGACCTCCAACTGCTCGGCGAGGAGACAGCGAAGGTCGAACTCGAGGCCATCGAGCGGCTCCGCGAGGAGGGCGACCCCGCGGGCAAGACGATCCTCGTCACCGGGATGACGCCGACGCCGCTAGGCGAGGGGAAGACGGTGACGACGGTCGGACTCGGGCAGGCGTTGAACCAACTCGGGGAAGACGCGCTCGTCGCGATCCGGGAACCGTCGCTTGGCCCCGTCTTCGGCGTCAAAGGCGGGGCCGCGGGCGGTGGCTACTCGCAGGTGCTCCCGATGGAGGACATCAACCTCCACTTCACGGGCGACCTGCACGCGTTGACCTCCGCACACAACCTCATCGCGACGATACTGGACAACCACATCAAGCAGGGCAACGAACTCGACATCGCGGTCAACTGGATCAACTGGCCGCGTGCGATCGACATGAACGATCGGGTCCTCCGCGAGACGGTCGTCGGCCTGGGCGGCGACGTGACCGGCATCCCCCGCGAGGACGGGTTCATCCTGACCGCTGCCTCGGAACTGATGGCCGTGCTCTGTCTCGCCGACGGACTCGAGGACCTCAAAGAACGCATCGCACGGATCATCGTCGCCTACGACGAGGACGGCGACCCGGTCACGGTCGACGACCTCGGCGCGACCGACGCCGCCGCGATCCTCTTGAAAGACGCACTGAAACCCAACGTCGTCCAGACGATCGAGGGGACGCCGGCGTTCGTCCACGGCGGTCCGTTCGCCAATATCGCCCACGGCACCAACTCCCTGATCGCCGACGAGGTCGCCGCCCACCTCTCGGAGTACCTCGTCACCGAAGCCGGCTTCGGCTCCGACCTGGGGGCCGAGAAGTTCATGAACATCGTCTCCCGCTTCGGCGACGTCGAACCCGACGCCGTCGCTCTCGTCGCCTCCGTCCGCGCGCTGAAGTACCACGGCCAGGACATGTGGCCGCCAGACGTCGACGCACTCGAGGAAGAAGACGTCGACGCCGTCTACGACGGCCTCGAGAACCTGGAGAAACACGTCCGGAACCTCCAGCAGTTCGGCGTCCCGGTCGTCGTCGCCGTCAACCGCTTCCCGCAGGACACCGACGCCGAGGTCGAGGCCGTCGTCGAGCACTGCGAGGACGAACTCGGCGTGCCGGCCGCAGAGTCGACCGTCTTCGCCGAGGGCGGCGAAGGCGGGATCGAACTCGCCGAACACCTCGTCGAGGCTGCCGACGCCGAGTCGGAGTTCGAACCGCTGTACGACCTCGAGGCTTCCATCGAAGAGAAGATCGAGACCGTCGCCACCGAGATCTACGGTGCCGACGGCGTCGAGTTCCACAGCGACGCCAGAGACGACATCGACCGGCTGACAGAACTGGGGTTCGACGACGTGCCGATCTGTCTCTCGAAGACGTTCCACTCGCTGAGCGACGACGCGAGCGAGAAGGGCGTCCCCGAGGACTGGACGCTCGAGGTAAACGAGATTTACCCGTCGGCAGGAGCGGGTTTCCTGGTGGTGTTGACCGCCGACGTGCTCACGCTGCCGGGGCTCCCGGCGGAGCCAGCAGCCGAGAGCATGGAACTGCACTCCGACGGGAGTATTTCGGGGCTGTTCTGAGCGAGCGGTCTTTATTCGCTCGTTTCGACCTGCCACAGCGCCCGGTACAGCGTCTGCAGGTCACACTCACATCGGTCGGCGACGTCTTGACACGTCTCGAGGTATCGTTCGTACGCCGCCGGGGACGGCTCTTCCGGGTACGGCTCCTCGAGTTCGCCACAGTCCTGCAGGACCCCCCACTCCCGGTCGCTCAGCACGAGATAGCGGCCGGGGTCGAGAAACTGCAGGAACGCAGTTGCGACGGAGGGATCGACGCCGGACAGCGTCGTCAGGGCCTCGAGTTTCGCCTCGGTCTCGTCGGCCGCGAGCGCGTCGTCGATGGCGGCGTGGACCGCCTCGTACTCGTTGTCGCCGAAGGCCGCCTCCCTGCGGCGGCGAGCGGCGTTGTCGTAGTCGAGGCGTCGCCGATAGTACCACTGGACGACCCACTCTACGTCGCGCCAGCCGTAGTCGCCGCTCTCGAGCGTCGCCGGCATGATCTCGCGGTGTTCGTCTTCGACGGTCGCGAACGGGTGGGCGTCGGCGTACTCGTCGGCGAGCGCGTCGACGGTGTCTGCGGTGAGTTCCATCCTGCTCGCGGGGTACGACGGCCGACCGTGTGAACGTTTCCGTCACGACGACGGTCGATACTGCGGCGCGGCGGCGGTCCCGGAGAAACTTTGATTGCCGTCGGCCGAGACGATACGGTATACCATGACCAGCACTCACACAGGTGATCCCGATGTCGACTGACGACCCCGAGTCCGGACCGACGAAGACGATCTGTCCGTACTGTGGCGTCGGCTGTGGCATCCAGGTCAAGCAGGGGGAGGAACCGGGCGACGTCCAGTTCATGCCGTGGGGCGACGCGCCGGTAAACGAGGGTCGAGTCTGTATCAAGGGCGGCGCGGCGACGGAGGTCGTCGACCACGAGGACCGACTGACCGAGCCGCTGATCAAAGAGGACGGCGAGTTCCGAGAAGCTAGCTGGGAAGAGGCCTACGACCTGGTCGTCGAGGAACTCGAGCGCATCCGCGAGGAATACCGTCCGGACGCGATGGGCTTTTTCGGCTCCTCGAAGACGATGAACGAGGAGAACTACCTCCTCCAGAAGATCGCTCGCCGGTACGGCACCAACAACGTCGACAACTGTACGCGGATGTGTCACGCTTCGACGGTCTGGGCGCTACGGACGAGCCTGGGCGCGGGCGCGATGACGAACAGCATGGCCGACTTAGAGGAGGCGTGTGACCTGTTCTGGATTCAGGGTGCGAACCCGGGCGAACAGCATCCGATCGCGAACAGCCAGTACTTCCGCCAGGCCGTCCTCGAGGGCGCGACGGTGATCCAGGTCGACCCGCATGCGAACAAGACGACGCGCTCGTTCCAGATCGACGAGACGGATCGCCACCAGCACCTCCAGTTGAACCCCGGCACCGACATTCCGCTACTGAATATCGTCCTCGAGACGATCCTCGACCACCACGAAGAGCACCCGGCGGACGGCTGGATCGACGAGGAGTTCGTCGAGACTCGCACCGAGGGGTTCGAGGATCTGAAAGAGACCCTCGAGGGCTTCGACAAGGAGGCCGCCGCCGAGGAGTGCGGGCTCGATCTGGAAGCGATCGAACTGGCCGCCGAGAAGTACGCGAAAGCGGACAACGCCGCCATCTTCACCGGGATGGGGATGAGTCAGCACGCCTGCGGCGTCGACAATGTCCAAAACGAGATCAACCTCGCGTTGATCACGGGCAACATCGGCCGGCCGGGGACGGGCGTCAACCCGCTTCGGGGACAGAACAACGTCCAGGGGACTTGCGACGTCGGCGCGATGCCGAACGTCCTCCCGGGCTACCAGCTGGTCGACGACGACGAGGCCCGCACCCGCGTCGAGGACGTCTGGGGGTTCGAGGTACCCGACGAACCGGGCCTGACCAACGTCGAAGTCTCCCACCAGTTCGGCACCTCGGTCCACGGTCTGTACGTCATGGGCGAAAACCCCGTCATGTCCGAACCCGACGCCAACAGCGTCGCCGAGCGCATTCAGGAACTCGAGTTCATGGTGGTTCAGGACATCTTCATGACCGAGACGGCGAAGTACGCCGACGTCGTCCTGCCGGCGACGACCTGGGCCGAACGCGACGGCACCGTCACGAACACCGACCGGCGCGTCCAGCGGATGCGCGGCGTCGACAAAGTACACGAGAACACGAAACACGACCTCGAGATCCTCTCGGAAGTCGGCTCTCGGCTATTCGGCGGCGAGGAGTCACGTTCCTCGGAGAGCCGGACGGAGTCCGGCGAGGGCTTCGACTTCGACGATCCCGAGGAGGTGTTCGAGGAGCTCCGCGAGGTCTGTCCGATCTACCACGGGATGACCTACGACAACCTCGGGGAGGAGGGACTGCACTGGCCCTGCTACCAGCCCGGCGACGAGGGCGATCCATTCCTCTACGAACACGAGTTCGACACCGAGAGCGGCAAGGGCCACATCGAGGGCGTCACCCACCAGCCGCCGAAGGAGACGCCCGACGACGAGTACCCGCTGATCCTGACGACCGCGCGTCTCGAGGAACACTACAACACGGGGACGATGAGTCGCCGCTCGCCGACGCTGAACCGCCAGACGCCGGAGAACTTCGTCGACGTCCACCCGAACGACGCCGAACGGTACGGCATCGAGGACGGCGAGAAAGTGGGCCTCAAATCGCGCCGCGGCGAGATCACCGTCGAGGCACAGGTCACCGAGGACACCAAGGAAGGCGTCGTCTGGACGACGCCCCACTTCGCGGCCGCCTCCGCGAACAAGTTGACGAACGACGTCCTCGACGAGCGAGCGAAGATTCCAGAGTACAAGGCCGCAGCCGCAGAGATCGAGGTCGGCCTCGAGCCGGCGGCCGACGACTGATCGGCTCTCTCAGGAGGTCACCGCTCGTCGTTTTCTCTGTTTTCGGACAGTCTCGAGCGGATGGCAACGACGATCGATCGGCGTCCGCGTTCGCGCTCGCGAAGCGTTCCGGCGAGACCGACGAGCGCGATCAGGGCGAGGAGTGCGAAGGGAGCGCCGGTCAACACGGCCATTGCCTGCAGGAGTTCGGCGCTGTCGGTGACAAGTACCGAGATGGCGACGACACCCTGGAAGATGCCCCAGAAGAGGATCGCACCGGTGGTCGGGGCGAACTCGCGTCTGGTCGCCAGGACTGCCACGACGAGCGTCGACGTGTCGGCGGAAGTCGCCATGAAGACGACGATCAGCGCCAGGAAGACGAACACGAGCAACTGGCCGATCGAGAACGCCTCGAAGACCGGAAAGCCTGCGACGGCTTCGGACCGACCGTGGGCGTCGATCGCCGCGAGCGCGTCGACGGTACTCGTCTGCTGGAGGTGAAGGGAGGTAGAACCGAGCAGGAGAAACCAGACGATCGTCGCAAGCGACGTTGCGACGAATCCCGTCAGGACAACCGTTCGAATGCGCCGACCTCGGGAGAGCGCCGCCAGAAAGAGGCCGGCAAACGGTGCCCAGGAGAACCACCACGCCCAGTTCCAGATCGTCCAGTCGGCGACCCAGCGGTCGGCGACCAGTCCGTTCCCGAGGTGGAGACTCATCGGAACCGCGTGTCTCGCGTAGCTTCCGACCGCATGCACACTGCTTTCGACCACGACGGTTCGTGGCGCAACGGCGAAAAACAGCGCAGCGAACAGGCCGAACAACACGACGTTGACGCCGGCGATCCGCCGTATTCCTCGATGGACGCCGCTCTGTGCCGAGACGACGAAGACGAACGTCAATCCGGCGACGAACAGGACCGATTCCGCGACGCCGAACCCGACGCCCCACTGGACGTCGATCCCCGTGAGAAACTGGTCGCCGACGAGTGCGATCGAGGTCGCGATGCCGCCGATCGTCGCGAAGACGGCGAGCAGATCGACGAGTCGACACCAGACCGAATCGAGGTTGTCGACGCCGAGAAACGGCGTCAGTATCGTCGATACCCGAAGCGGTGCGTCCTGCTGGTACACGTAGTAGGCGATCGGCACGCCGACGGCGATGTAGACGCTCCAGGCCCAGAATCCCCAGTGAAACAGCGCGTAGGTCAACGCCGCTCCCGCCGCCTCCTCTGACTGTGG
Source organism: Natronobacterium gregoryi SP2 (assembly GCF_000230715.2). Taxonomy (GTDB): domain Archaea; phylum Halobacteriota; class Halobacteria; order Halobacteriales; family Natrialbaceae; genus Natronobacterium; species Natronobacterium gregoryi. The sequence goes on along the minus strand of NC_019792.1, from coordinate 2,840,737 downwards.
TTCGACTTCGAAATACGACGGCGGCGTTTCGTAGTGAAACAACGCTTCCGCCGGCCCCCAGAAGACGATTCCGGCGGCGATGCCGGCCGTGAAGACCATCGTGAAGTAGACCGGATACGTGTAGGCCGGTTCGACGTCAGATCCACCAAGTCTCACCGATCCCCAGGGCCCGACCAGCAGCGCCAGACAGAACGCTACTGCAAGCAAGACGATTCCGGAGAACAGCCAGCCTGCATACGTCGTGACGGCCGCCTGTGTGGCAGCGACGACCGCCATCGTCGTCGACGGCAGCAACAACTGCCCGAGGAAAAAGAGCCCGAACGCGAGGACTGGCACGCCGACCGTAACCGGATCTTGTCGGTCGAGAAACCCCTCGAGAACGTCACCAACCTCGAGTCGGCGAACGCGAAGCAGGTAGTCCGAATCGAACGCTTGTTCGCGCTCGTCGCTTGCGGTTGGTAACACTGCAAGGTAGCTCAGACCGGAGGCGAAGAACACGAGCGAAATAGTGAGCCAGGCGCGACCGGATATCGTCTCGCCGACGAGTTCGGGGAAGAAAAATCCCGACACGACGACGATTCCCGAGAGAACACAGAGCGGGGCCAGCAGCTTCCGGAGCATCCGTTCGGCCGTGCTGACGCCCTCGATGCCCATGTCGGCCGGTCAACAGCCGGTCCTAAATCAGTTCCCCACCACCGAAAGCGGTATTCCGGTTCCGGGTGGACGAAAGTCGACCTCGCCTTCGATCGTCGCCGAACACGTCCTGTCTGTATTTCGATAGAACGTGGTTCGCTCCGTGGAAACCGTGACGGCGACTCGGACGGGCTGTCGAAAGTCAATGACGTCGCGACCGAAGGTTGGTCGTAACCGCGCCAATTCGTTCGACAGCGGTCCGTCTCACGCGTCGTCCGTGTCTTCGAACAGCGACTCGGCGGATTCGTTCGCGAGAACCGATCGGCCGAGGAGGCGGCCACCGATCGCCGTCGGACTGACCACCTCGTCGGCGCCGACCTGCTCGAGTTTGCCAACGTGCTGGCGGTCGTTTGCTGCGGCGACGATGCGGACCTCCGGGTTCGCCTTTCGTGCGGCGAGGACGGCCAGGACATCGTTGGCGTCGTCCCGCGTCGCGACGACGACACCCGACGCGTCGCCGACCCTGGCGTCCTGTAACGTCTCTTCGTGGGTCGGATCGTCGGTGAGGACGTTGACGTCCCGGTCGTTCAGTTCGGCGGCGTCGTCGACGTCACGAGTGACGATCACGACGTCGATCTCCGTCTCGAGTTCGTCGAGTACCGATTCCGTGATGTCGCTGTGCCCGAGGACCAGGACGTGGTCCTCGAGGAGGGAGAGTTCTGACGGTGTCATGTTTCCGAACGCAGTAGCCATCCGTTTCTCGATTGCCGGGACGATCAGTGATCCGATCGCGACGGTGAACGCCCCCGTTCCGAAGAGGATAACCGAGAGCGAGAACCACTTTGCTTCGGTCGTCAGCGGCGTGATGTCGCCGTAACCGACGGTTGCGATCGTGACGACGACGTAGTACACCGAGTCGCCCCACGTCTCGAGTCCGGCGAACTGGTCTTGCAGGGCGTACGAGCCGATAGTGCCGTACAGGACGACGCCGACGATCGAGGACAGTGACGCGATCTGGAGCGACGAGAGTTCGATCCGCTGGTCGAACGCGTCTCGGTTGACGAGCAACAGCGGGAGTGCCACGAGCACCGAGAGCAAGAGGGGAATGTCCGTCGTCTGGAACGTCGTCAGTGGCAACACCGTCGCGAGCGGGAGTGTGACTAGCCCGAGGTACCACGCCAATCGCTTGCGTCGTTGTAGCCCGATGACGAGCGCGCCGAGAACGAACGCGAGCAAGACGCCGGTAAACTGCACGACTCCCGGTTCCCACGGAAGCAAGGCCGCCAGTGGTCCGTCGTACGTTACGGCCGGCCGGCTGAGATTCGAGAGGCCGGTGACGAACGCGAGGACGGCGACGAACCCGGTCAGTACGACGGCCGTTTTCGCTCCGGAGAACTCCTGCCAGTGGACGAGCCGAATCCGCTCGCTGTGATAAAACAGTCGCTCGAGCGCCGGCTCCGATGAGTCTGGCGAGTCGGTTGCCACCCGAGACGGTACCAGCCCAAGCTATATAACTACTGGCGGAGGCGGAACCGCGCCGCCGCTCGACAACCGGCAGTGGTATGTTATATGGTAACAAAAGTAAGGGTTATGTGTTGTCCCGTCGATACTCCTCACGAGCCGAGGACGAGGGCACATGTACGACAACGTTTTGATCGCGACGGACGGCAGCGACGCAGCCCAGGGATGTGTCGACTACGGCCTCGAGGTCGCCGAACGAACGACTGCAAAGATACACGCCGTGTACGTGGTCGAAACCAAAGCAACCTACATTCTGACGGTCGGTCTTTCGGACGCCGAACTGGAACAGTACAAGGAGTACGGCCGCGAAACCGTTACGGAGGTCGTTGAAGAAGCCGTCGAACGAGGACTCGAGGCAAACGGTGTCGTCAAGACTGGCCGTCCGTCCGAAGAGATCGCCGAGTACGCGAGTGACAACGACGTCGACGCCGTCGTCATGGGAAAACAGGGCCACGGTGCGGTCGACAGACACCTTGGCAGTACTGCGGAAAACGTCATGCGAAGGGTAGACGACGCGGTGACTGTCGTCGTCGAGGGTTGACGCCGACCGGTATGTCCCCGCTCACATGCTTCCCACGCGGTGGTCGTGCCACGCCCCACAGCCACGGCGACTCGACATCACATGGCTTATTCGAGTCTGCTCCATACCCCGGATATGCCTCGTTCGAGCGTCTCTCCGGGACCGATCGCGAACCAACTATTCGAGAGCGGCTTTCGTCTCGCGGTGATCGGTGGGCTCTCGGTGGTCGTCGCGCTCCACTGGATGGGCGCACTCTCGCTTCTCGAGCCAGTTACCGTCGTTCTCGTGGCGCTTTTGTTTCCGATCTATCTCGTGTTCGTCTCGATGCTGTTGGCAGTGTGGCTGGGATACGACAGGGACGAGACGAACCTACAGCGCGTCGACAGCGAAGAGGCCGACGATCCGTGGGAAGGCTGGCCGTGGTGAGAGCGAACGGGGCGACCGAGGGGGTGTAAGCGGATGCATTGGCGTGGCCGAACGATCGTTCGGCTGTTCTTGCTCACCGGCGGCACGGCTTTTCTGGTGACGGGAGCACTCGGCGGTGACGTTCTGAATGTCGTGCTCGGTGCTGTTGCAGCGAGTCTCGGTGGTGTCGGGCTAGCGTCCGAGTGGACCGAAACTATCAGCTGACGATACATTTGGGCTCCCCAGGCTGAAGCCGTGGGTTTTCGCCTCGCACCATATATAAGTTCCATCGGCGTCGTTTCTGAAACATGTCGAACCTCGTCGCGACCGGGGCCACTGTGCTCGCAGTAGCGTTTGCCGTCGGGAGTGTCGCCGCTCTCTTGGCAGGGAATCACTTTTTGTCCGGAACGCTGCTTACGTTCGTCGCGTTCGCGATCTACTTCCGGGAGAGCAACACGGAGTGAGCTACACGGAACGAGCGTCGCTGCCACCCAAACTATATGATACCGTCGTTCGAATATTTTTCTGGGCTCACGGACATGCTAGACAACATCCTGATCGCTACGGACGGGAGCGACGAGGCGTCAGTAGCGGTCGAGCACGGACTCGACCTCGCAGAGGTGTTCGGGGCGACGGTTCACGTGATTTACGTCGTCGAGACTGAAGCGGCGTACATTCTCACGATCGGCGTAAGCGACGACGAGATGAAAGAGTACCGACAGCTCGGAGAGGAAGTCGTCACCGACATCGTCGAACGGGCCAAACAGCGAGGACTAGACGGCGTCGGTGTGGTCAAAACGGGGAACATCTCACAGGAAATCGTCGACTACGCACAGGAGACCGATATCGACAACGTGGTCGTCGCCGAACGAGGCCGTGGAACGGTCGAGAAGTATCTCGGCTCCAACGCCGAGAACGTCGTCCGAATGTGCTCACAGCCCGTCACCGTCGTTCGGTCGTCCAAGAACGTGTAACGCTCACGTCACGCGAGTCGACAACCGAGACCAGCCTCACCGTCGCCCGACGTCCCGAACGCAAAACGGTGACAGGACGTCCGATGGGCGGTGCGAAATCGAAACGCGGACTCGGACTGTCGGTTCCCGAACAGTGTCGTCACCGAACGACCGGTAGACCGCTGTATAGCATTTCCGTCACGACCGCGTCCCGGTGAAAATAGGTACAACAGCTCGTTCAGTCGCCGACATCGACGTCGACGACCCTGTCACCTCTCGTCTTGACCTCTGTCACGAGGTCGCCACGCTGGGTCGTGACGACGACGTCGTTGTCTTCCTCGAGTTCGTCGACAACCTCGGCAAACTCGTCGGACTCGAGGATCGCATACTCCGTCTGGAGTCCCTGCAACACGGCGTAGATCATGAACAGTAAGATGACGGCAAACGGGAGGCCGCTTGCGATAGCGGCTGCCTGCAGTGCCTCGACAGCGGCGTCGCCGCCGGCGATCAACAGCGCCGCTGCGACGAGTCCTTCGGAGGCCGCCCAGAAGACGCGGCCGGTGGCTGGCGTCTCGTGTTTGCCGCCGGTGCTTAGATGCTCGAGGACGAGTGAGCCCGAGTCGGAGGAGGTCACGAAGAACGTCGTGACGAGTATGATCGCGATCGTGGACAGGATGATTGTCCCTGGCATCAGGTCGAACATCGCGAACATCGCGAGTTCTTCGCCGACGTCGAACATCGGGCCGCTGACTGCACCGGCGGTGTCGTCGGCCATCTCGAAGTTGAGTGCGGTTCCACCCATCGCTGCGAACCAGGCAAACGAGAAGACGACGGGGATCAGGAGGACGCCACCGACGAATTCACGAATGGTTCGGCCTTTCGAGATGCGTGCGATGAACATCCCGACGAACGGCGACCAGGAGATCCACCACGCCCAGTAGAAGACCGTCCAGTCGACCAGGAACGCGCCTTCACCCTCGCCACCGGGGCCGTAGAACTCCGACCCCTGGAAGTAGTGGTTGTCGAACGAGTTGCCAAAGAACGATAGTTCGAAGAAGTTACCGATGTAGGCGCCGATACCCTGTGGAAGCGCCCCGAGGATGAAAAGCGTCGGTCCGAGGACGAACACCGAAAACAGGAGAACGATCATCAGCGTGAGATTCAGGTTACTGAGACGTCGAATACCTTTGTCGAGGCCGAGATAAACCGAGATAACTGCAAGGCCCGTGACGAGGCCGATGATCAGGACGGCTACCCCGGTTGCGTCCGGGACAGCAGGGAACGCACCGACCTCGTCGCCGACGAACGTTAGTCCGGCGTTGATCTGTAACGCGCCGAGTCCGAGGGATGTGACCAACCCGAACAGTGTCGCGAAGATGGTGAAGATGTCGATGATATGTCCCGGCCAGCCGTAGATTCGGTCGCCGAGCACCGGGTAGAAGATCGAACGGAACGTCAGCGGCAGTCCGCGATTGTACGAGAAGAACGCCAGCCCGAGAGCGACCAGTGCGTAGATGGCCCACGGGTGAAAGCCCCAGTGGAACAGGGAGACGGCCATCGCCACTTCGCCGGCACCTTCGGTCCCAGCTTCGGCACCGAGGTGTGGATCGAAGAGATGGAAGACCGGTTCGGCGACACCGAAAAACATGAGTCCGATTCCCATGCCCGCGCTAAACAGCATTGCGATCCAGGAAATATCGCTGAACTCTTTCTCTCCGTCGACGCCGCCGAGTCGGATTACACCGTACTTACTGATAGCGAGATAAATCATGAAAACTATGAATATGTTCGCGGCCAGGATGAACAACCAGTCGAAGTAGTCAGAAACCGCAACTCGCGTGTCCTGGTATAGCGCTCCAGCCTGGTCCGGAAACGCCAGCGAGAGGACGACGAAGACGACGATCAAGCCGCCCGCAATGAGGAAGACGGGCGGGTTGATGTCGAATCCGAACCCTTGCCAGTTGTTATCGCCCGGTTCTCGATCCGTCTCCGCGTGGAACAATTGTTCCTGTATCCCTTGCTTGCTTTTATCTGCCATGGTTCTCTCCGTGTGGATGTCTCCCTTCGATCCGTGGCCAGCCTTTTTCGACACTCCGGTCGGTCGGTTCGCCCTCCAGCCTCCCCCTACGAGAGCCCCTCATGTAAACATGTCACGAATGGCATCGCCTCCCAACCACAGTTCTGCGGTACCTTGCAATTCCGTATATAGTTTTGGTACAGAGACTGATTATTTTACCGAGAGCGATCGGTACCGAAGAGCGACCCGAGAGGCGAGACACACAGCGAGAGCGGACGTTCAAAACCGGACGAAGACGGAGCCGAGACGCGACGGTGTCGCGAGAAACGAAACGACGAACGTGACGACGGCAAGACCGAACGAAACTGCGGTAATTCCGAGGAGAACCGGTCCGGACGTCGGCCAGGCGAGCGTCGTGAACATGACGCCCGTCATCGAGCCGACGACGAGCAGCAAAAACGCCATAGAGACGCGAAGCCCCATCTGCCGGGGGTTGAACCCACAGCCCGGACAGCCCACCTCATCCCCCTCGAGTTCGTACCCGCAGCGTTTACACTGGGGCGTTTCACCGTCGAACGGGCGCATACGCTTCCGTCGTCACGAACTGTCAAAAAGGTGTGTGCCGCTTTCGTGAAACGAACTGCCGGGTTGTCGGCGTCGCTACCGGCCTCGGCGGAACGTACCGAGGACGCGCTCGAGGAGACCGGGTTCGTCTTCGAGAGGCGGCATCGCTGGCATGTAGTTGACGAATTCGTCGTTCGATCGATCGGTGGAATCTGCTTCTGTACGCATTCAGTTTGGACTTTGAACCAGGGTGAGTTAAGAATTACGAGCTACTGTTTGCCAATTTCAAGCACTGCGAAAGCGCACGCAGGAAGGGCATGATCACTGCCGACCACCGAGTGGGCTACACCTGTTTCCCGTCCATCACGACTCCCACAACACTTCTGCTCACTGTCATCTATAGTCGAGCGATCGGTCGTGGTTCCGAGACAGGAATCTGCCGCTAAACGACCACACCGTGTCTTTGTGGCCGAATTCGTTTCCACCCGCTCTCGGTGGACTCCTACTTTTATGGGCGTTCCCGGACACCTGACTGGTAATGTCTGGCAATGGGCCACCACAGACGGAACGAGCGGATCATCCGAACTATCCGAGCGTCGACCAGTCGGACAGAACGCTCCCGAGAAACCTGCGACAGTCCGGCGATCCGGGGATCGAACTGCTCGTCTCGACGCGGGTTCGCAAGTCACCGTTTTTCCACAAGTCGTTTGTCGAGAACGACGCGTGGCGAGCGACGGTCTACAACCGCATCTATCACCCACGCGGGATGCTAGAGCCCGAAGAAGGTGGGATGATGGAGGAGTACGACGCACTGGTCAATCACGTCACCCTGTGGGATGTCGCCGTCGAACGGCAGGTTCGCGTGAAAGGACCCGACGCCGAGGCGCTGACCAACTACGTCATCACCCGCGACGCGACCGAGATCGAACCGATGCACGGGAAGTACGTCATCCTCTGTAACGAGGACGGCGGCATCCTCAACGATCCCGTCCTGTTGCGACCGGACGAGAACGAGTTCTGGTTCTCGATTTCGGACTCGACACTGATGCAGTGGCTTCAGGGCGTCAACGTCGGCAAAGAGTTCGACGTCGAGATCGACGAAATCGACGTCGCGCCGATGCAAGTCCAGGGACCAAAATCCGTCGACGTGATGGTCGAAGTCGTCGGCGAAGAAGTCGAGGAAATCCCCTACTACGGACTGATGAAAGCCGAAATAAACGACGTGCCAGTCCTCGTGAGCCAGACCGGTTTCTCCGGCGAGAAAGGATTCGAAATCTACGTCAAGGAGGCTTCGAAGAACGCCGAACGCGTCTGGGACCCCGTCCTCGAGTCCGTTCGGAATCACGGCGGGATGCAGGTCGCACCGGCCCATCACCGCCGGATCGCCGCCGGCATCCTCTCGTGGGGCCAAGACATGGACCACGAAACCTCGCCGTTCCAGGTCAACCTCAGCTACCAGGTTCCCGACGACAAAGACACAGCGTACGTCGGCAAGGAAGAACTCGAGCGCCAGCAAGAACAGATCGAGAACGGCGACTACCCGTTCGTCCACAAGATGGTCGGCCTCAAGATGGCCGGCGAGCCGGTGCGCGACTACGCGCCGGACTTCTGGCTCGTCTCCGATCCCGACACCGGCGAGAAGTGTGGCTACGTCACCTCGCCGTGGTACAACCCCGAACTCGAGACGAACCTCGCGCTGGCGTTCGTCCCGGCCGAGAAACTCGACGGCGATCCGATGGCCGTCTACGACGGCAACATCGAGACGGAGTTCCAGGTCCATCTGCCCGACGAGTACGCCGAAGAGCCAGGTGAGCCGGTCTACGCCAAGGTCTCGGAGGTACCGTTCAAGCCGTCGGTCAACCCGAGCGCCCGCGAGAAAGCCAAACTAGACGCCAGGGAGGAGGCCTCGGAGTGAGTCGTGGCCGCGTACACTCCGACGGCTGTCGGCCGGGACGATCGACACGTACGTACGGCTCGAGCAACGACCGTCCGTCGACTGTGCCCATAACGGAGGGAACTGATGTCGTCTGAGATACGGACTGGCGAGGTGGCAGACGGGATCGTGACACTACTCGAGGAGCCACGCTTCGAGCTGATGCCGTTCGACAGTATGGACGACCAACTCGAACACCTCCCTGACGGGGCAGAGATCGCGATCACGACCTCGCCCACGCTCGGGCTTGAGGCGACGATCGACTGGACCGAACGCGCCACAGATCGTGGATTCGAGGTCGTCCCACACGTCGCAGCACGCTACGTCCGCGACGAGGATCACCTGGCGGAGATCGCGGGACGGCTCACGGACGCAGGTGTCACCGATGTCTTCGTTCCCGGCGGCGACCGGGAGGAGCCGATCGGCGAGTTCACGTCGGCCTACGACCTGCTGTCGACACTCGAGGACCTCGCGTACGAGTTCGAAGGAATCGGGATCACCGGCTACCCGGAGGGACACGACTTCCTCGACGACGAGGTGCTGGCCGAGGCGATGGCGAAAAAGGAACCGTACGCGACCTACATCGTGACGCAGTTGTGTTACGATCCGCAGACGATTCTCGAGTGGATCGAGGAGATCCGCGGCCGCGGCGTCGACCTGCCGGTCGAGGTCGGTATCCCCGGCGTCATGAAGTATCAGCGGCTGCTACAGATTTCGCGGAAGGTCGGCGTCGGCGACTCGATTCGGTTCCTGCAGAAGACTAGCGGCGTCCTCGGCTTTCTCAAGGAACTCGTCGGCTCTCGGGGCACGTACGTCCCCGACGAACTGGTCGCGGGGCTCGCACCGTACGCGACTGATTCTTACTACGACGTTTGCGGAGTCCACGTCTACGCGTTCAATCAGGTTCCCGACCTCGAGTCGTGGCGGTCGGAGACGCTGACACAGTACGGGTGACGACTCCGGTCACTCGTTGGATTTCCGTTCCTGCTCGGGGTGGTCGGAGACGAACACGCTCGTGTTCGGCGGGACGTCCTCGGTCACCCAGGAGTTCGCACCGATGCTGGCGTGATTACCGACGGTAAGCGCACCCAGGACTTTCGTTCCGGCTCCGATAACGACGTGGTCACCGATATCCGGGTGACGCTCGTATTCCTTCTGTAACATCTGCTCGTCGTTCTCTTGCTCTTCGAAGTGGAGCGCGCCGAGTGTCACGTCCTGGTAGAGCCGCACCCAGTCGCCGATCGTCGCGGTCTCGCCGACGACGACGCCCGTCCCGTGATCGATGAAAAAGTAGTCGCCGATCTCCGCCCCCGGATGGACGTCGATTCCGGTGACGGTCTTTGCGTACTCGGTCAGTTCCCGTGCGTACTCCGGTTCGCCGGCCTCGTACAGGACGTGTGCGACCCGTTGCATCATGACCGCCTGGATGCCGGGATACGACCGAATCACCTCGACGTAGGACTTCGCGGCGGGATCACCCTTGTACGCGGCTTCGACGTCTTTTTTCAGTGCCACCCGCAGCGCCGGGAGCTGCTCGAGAACGGTGTCGACCGTCCCGGTCGGATCGGTCCCGGTGTACGGGCCGATCCCGCCAGCGTAGAGTCTCCCGAGTTCGGATAGTAACTCTCGTATCGCCGCCGCCTCCTCGAGCAGGGCTGGGGCGTTCCAGCATCGTGGAAAGAAGAGTCGCCTGAGATACCCCATCTCCGCCCGTCGATGTTCCACCGTCGGAAAGTCCATCGCTGGGCCCGTCGGGAACGGGTCGCCGTCGTCCTCGTAGGACTCGAGAAGCCGCTCGTGTGCGTCGCCGGTGTAGCTGTACTCCATATCTGTGTCGTTCGGGCACGACGTACAAAGATGTTCTAACGTGTGGGGAGATATCGTTCAGAGTGCCGTGTTGAGTAACGTCCTCGCTGTAAACGGCGAAGCTTCCCACGCAGGAGGAATCCCGGGTTTGGGCCGTGGTACTACTGTCGGACAGGAGTGAATACGAAGTTGGTCGCGGATTCGTGGCCGTCTCCACCGGTGACGGCCCCAGCAGAGCGACCGATCGTCACGTCGTTCTGTCCGGCAGTATAAGTCAGGCATGCTTCCACCAGACCGCGTAGGCTTGTAGTCACGTTTCTGCGGTGGCTGGATCGGCGTGGCTGAAACAATTTGAAAACGAAGAGGTCCGTCGTTCTACCTTACGAAAGACACACTCGGTCCAATTTCTATAGCCGTGCGGTTGGATACGGTAGCTCAGATCCTCTTAGTGGAGTCCACCGATGAGGTCGTCGGCGTCTTCGATGAGAAACACGGCGTCTCTGATGTCGTGTTTCTCAGACAGTTCAGTGAGAGATTCTTGCGCAATTGGAATTGCATACGTCGAAAATAGCCGTGAATGCATATTTCGGTTGGTTTCTGGATCGACTACGGCGTACAGCCAGTGCTGTTTGTCGTTGATCCGGATTGTCTTCTGATCGACCGCAACTCGATCCGGATTCGCACCACCTTCCGGCTGGAGAGCAGCCTTCTGCACCCAGTTGTAAACTACTGTTCGACTGCGTCCGACACCTAACTTCTCGAAGAGAATAACTGTATTTGAAACTGAGAACTTGGCCAGATAGTGTCGAATATGCTTTTCAATGATCTCACGAGGTGTCCGTTCTCGCTGCACAAACGCCACGTCAATCCACTCAGTAGATTCGTCGAGGCGGTCGGTTTCGGCCATGAGCATCCGAATCTTCGACTGCCTCGTTCCTAACGTAACACCACCGCCGGTGTCGGGGCAACATTCAAGATGGAACAGTGTGAGCTACCGATGACTGGTGGACCGCGTGGAAAAAGAATACGTCGACGACGTAACGGAGGTGGAGAGCCTCACCGACGAGGAACACGCTGCACTCGAGGACGCGGGCCTCGACCCAGACGGCGTTGTGGAGAAACGGTTCTCCTATCGGACGTTGCTAGACGAGGGTGTCGACGAGTCGGTCGCGGCTGCGCTTCGCAGGCAGTTCTCGCTTCCGTGGTCGTACGAGAGCGACGGCGATCTCGACCGGCGCTCGAACGAGGTGCGGGGACTCGCCGACAGCGAACGAAAATGGATCGCCGTCAGCGGGGACGACGACTGGCAATCGTTCGACTACGAGACCGAGGACATCGACGTAGTGCCCCGGAAGAAGCCGGACGAACGGCCGTACCCGAAGCCGACTCCCGTGACGGCCGTCACCGGTGTCGGCCCCGACGACGCGGAGAAGTTGGCGGAGGCTGGCATCGTCTCGGCCGACCGGCTGGCGACGATCAACGCGTTCGAGGTCGCCGACGCACTCGAACTGGACGTAATTCACGTTCGCACGTGGCGTCACAACGCCCGAGAGTTGCTCTCGTGAGGGGCGGCCGGCGACGTACTATAGAAATACGTAATGCAGGTAATCGAGACCATCAGAGATATATAGCGCACTGTTGGAGGATCTAGCAGATGATTCCGATCGACGATTCACCGATCGTCCGCGACGGAAAGTCACTGATTTTGGCGATGGACCACGGCCTCGAGCACGGTCCTGTCGACTTCGAGGAGGTACCGGAGAAGCTAGACCCTTCGACGGTGTTCGAGACGGCGACCCACGACGCCGTCACCTGTATGGCGGTCCAGAAGGGGGTCGCCGAGGGGTATTATCCCAGCTACGAGGACGACGTCAACCTCCTGTTGAAGGTAAACGGCACCTCGAATCTGTGGATGGGCGAGTACGACTCGGCGATCAACTGCTCGGTCGACTACGCCGCCGAGATCGGTGCCGACGCCGTCGGTTTCACCCTCTACGGCGGCTCGAACCACGAAGTCGAGATGGCCGAAGAGTTCCGCGACGTACAGGAAGCGGCCCGCGATCACGACCTGCCGGTCGTCATGTGGTCGTACCCCCGCGGCCAGGGGCTCAAAAACGACACCAAGCCCGAGGTCATCTCGTATGCGACCAGACTCGGCCTCGAGCTAGGTGCCGACATCGCGAAGGTCAAGTACCCTGGCAGCCCCGAGGCGATGGAACACGCCTGCAGGTGTGCCGGCGACATGAAAGTCGTCATGAGCGGTGGGTCCAAGACGTCGGACTACGAGTTCCTCTCGACGGTCGAAGCCGCCATCGACGCCGGCGCGAAGGGACTCGCCGTCGGACGCAACGTCTGGCAGCGCGAGGATCCAACCCGGCTTCTCGACGCGCTCGAGAAGGTAATCTACGAGGAAGAGACGGCCGACGCCGCGCTCGAAGCGACGGAGTAGCATGTCAGCCAGTGATTCCGACCTCGATCCAGTCGAGAACGTCGTTGCCACGATCGCTCGCTCGGCGACCGAGATCCGCCAGGGACTGGTCGGTCGGAGAGGGAAAGCCGACGAGGAGAACCCAAGCGGCGAGGTCCAGGCCGAGGCAGACGTGTGGGCCGACGAGTTGCTCGCCGACCGGTTGACGTCGATCGACGGCGTCGGCCAGTACGCAAGCGAGGAACGCTCGGAGATCATCGACGGCGGGGACGAACAGGTGTACGTCGCCGTCGACCCGCTCGATGGGTCGTCGAACCTGCAGTCGAACAACACGATGGGGACGGTGTTTGGCATCTACGAGAAGCCACTCCCCGCACCGGGGACCGCGCTGGTCGCCTCCGGTTGGATTCTCTACGGACCGATCACGACGATGGCCTACGCCCGCGACGGCTCGGTCACGAAGTACGAACTCACCGGCGGCGAGCGAACCGTCGTCGAAGAAGCCATCACCCTGCCAGACGACCCACTCGTCTACGGCTTCGGCGGCCGCGTCCCTCACTGGCACGACGAGTTCCGGGAGTACGTCCGCGAAATCGAGTCGAACCCGGACCACAAGCTCCGCTACGGTGGCGCGATGATCGGCGACGTCAACCAGGTGTTGACTTACGGCGGGGTCTTCGCCTATCCCGCCCTCGAGGGCAGTCCTCGCGGCAAACTTCGCCTGCAGTTCGAGTGTAACCCGATCGCGTACCTCATCGAAGCGGCTGGCGGCCGTTCCTCCGACGGGAGCCAGTCGATCCTCGAGGTCGAACCGACCGACCTCCACGACAGAACTCCCCTGCACGTGGGCAACGCCCAGTTGATCGACCGACTCGAGGACGCGCTCGCCTAGACGCGTCCTGTTTTGACCATCGCTCGCCGTCGACGGATCGCGTTCGGGGAATCGAGAACCAACGATGTCTACCGAGGCTGTCTCGAGTACGATCGGCTCGAGGCTGCGTCGTGTACGAGCCAGCCCGATCAGTTCCAGTGACGAGCACGGCTCGCTGAACCGGGAGTCGTTCTTCGACGACCTATGTCTTATACATCCCTGACACGAATTGCCTGCCAATGCCGAGTTCGAAAACGGAGTCACGGTCGCGCTGGTTCGCATGGATATTCGAGGGGCCGGCCGGATGGCCGGCCAACGGGCTCCTCTTTTTGCTGGCAGCTACCTGCTTCACGCTGTCGTTCGTTCGCGGTTACTCCGGCTGGATGACAGCGGGCTGGTTTTTCAGCGTCCTTGCCGTCGCCGAATCGGTTCCGTCTGAACGAGCGACCCTGGCAGGGGCCGTTCGAATCGGCGGCGTCGCCCTCGTCCTTCTTGCCGCCCTCGCAATCGACACTGGGCTCGTTGCGTAGCCACCGACGATACCCGCGGTTGTTGGCGTCGCATCGTCTGGTGCTCCGGTTCTCACGGCCCTTGCTCGAATTCCGGTCCAGCTAGGCCGTACCGGCAGGTCGTTTTCGAGACGGTTTCGGCGGGGGCGCGCCCCTCGCAGCCACCCGGCCGAAACGGAGCCGCGGAACTACTCCGCCGACTCGAACTCCGCGACCGTCAGGATCGTCTCCACCGCGACGTCCGGCGAAACCGAAATCGAGTCGATGCCTTCCTCGAGCAGGAACTCGGTGTACTCCGGGATCGTCGAGGGCGCGTCGCCACAGATGCCGACCGGTCGGTCGTGACGGTGGGCCTCCTCGATGAGCGAACTGATCGATCGCGTCACCGAGTCGTCGGTCTCGTCGAAAAGCGGCGCGAGTTTCTCCGAGTTCCGGTCCACCCCCAACATCAGCTGTGTGAGGTCGTTCGACCCGATCGAGAACCCATCGAACAGGTCCGCGAACCGATCAGCGAGGACGATGTTCGCGGGGAGTTCCGCCATCACGTAGACGTCCATCTCGTCGCTCGAGAGGCCGTACTCGGCCATGATCTCGAGGACGCGCTCGCCTTCCTCGGGCGTCCGACAGAACGGGACCATCACGATGACGTTGTCGAGTCCAACCTCCTCGCGGACCTGGCGGAGCGCCTCGCACTCGAGGCGAAACGCCTCCCGGAACGCCTCGTCGTAGTACCGGGACGCGCCACGCCAGCCGAGCATCGGGTTCGCCTCGTCGGGTTCGTACTTCCACCCACCCTCGAGGTTGCGGTACTCGTCGGTCTTGAAGTCGCTGAGCCGGAAGATGACCTCGTCGGGGTAGAACGCGGCACCGATCTTCGCAATCCCCGTCCGGAGGGCGTCGACGAACTGTTTCTCCTCGCCGCGCTCGAGCAACTCGAGTGGGTGGGAGCCGACGTGCGAGGTGACGATGAACTCCTCGCGGGCCAGGCCGACGCCGTCGACGGGGAGGTTCGCGAGCGCGAACGCCCGCCCGGGATCGCCGAGGATCAGTGTGACGTCGGTGTCGGTCTCGGGGAGGTCGTCGACGACCTCTTCGGTGACGTCGTACTCGAGTTCGCCCTCGTAGACCCGGCCGGTGTCGGCCGAACAATCGACGGTGACGTGATCGCCGTTCGACAGCGACTCGGTCGCCGCCCCGGTGCGAACGATCGCCGGGATGCCCAGTTCGCGGGAAACGATCGCGGCGTGAGAGGTCTTGCCACCTCTGTCGGTGACGATGGCGCTCGCGCGCTTCATGACCGGTACCCAGTCGGGATCGGTCATCTCGGTGACGAGAACGTCGCCCTCCTCGACCCGGTCCATCTCCCGGTGGTCCGAGAGGACGCGAACGGTTCCGCTTCCGATCGCGTTCCCGATCGCAACGCCCGCTAGCAGTGGTTCGTCGGTTTCCTCGGCCTCGAGGCTGTACGTGCGGAGGACGTTCCCCTCGGCTGCCCCGTGGACCGTCTCGGGCCTGGTCTGGACGACGAACAGTTCCTCTAAGTCGCCGTCGACGAGCCACTCGATGTCCTGTGGCGTCCCGAAGTGGTCCTCGATCCGGGTCGCGTACCGTGCCAGTTCACGGATTCGATCGTCCGAGAGGGCGAACTGTTCTCGCTTTTCGTCCGGGACCGACTCGAGTTTGGTGCCGCCGTTTCGGCGGACCATCTGCTGGGACTTCCCGCCACACTCCTTCTCGACGATGCCGGTCGTCGGCTTGAAGACGACGTACCGGTCGGGATCGACGACGCCCTGGACGATCGGTTCGCCGAAGCCGTAGGCGGCCTCGATTGTGACGACTTCGTCGAACCCCGTATCGGGGTCGAGCGTGAACAGGACGCCCGACGAGGCCAGATCCGCACGACCCATCTTCTGGACTGCACAGGCGAGTTTGACGTCGAAGTGGTCGAAGTCGTTGTTCTCGCGGTAGACGATCGCACGGTCTGTAAACAGCGACGCGAAACAGTGTTTGATTGACTCGAGCAGTTCTGTCTCGCCGGTGACGTTGAGGAACGTCTCCTGCTGGCCGGCGAAGGAGGCCTCGGGGAGGTCCTCCGCGGTCGCGGAACTCCTGACGGCGACTTCCGGGTCGTCGATCCCGAGTTCGTCGCCCAGTTCGGCGTATCGCTCGCGGATCGCCGACTCGAGTGCCGGCGGCATCGATGCCTCCGAAATCGTGTGCCTGATCCGCTCGCCGCGTCGCTGGAGGTCCGCGACGTCGTCGACGTCCAGCCCCTCGAGTTGTGACTCGATCTCGGCGTGGATGCCGGTCTCTTCGACGTAGTAGTCGTACGCCGACGCGGTCGTCGTGAACCCGGGCAGGACGGGCACGTCGAGGTCGGCGAGTTCGCCGAGGTTCGCGCTCTTGCCGCCGACGGCGTCGGTGTCGTCGCCGCTCAACGCTTCCAGCGATCGGACGAACGAGTCTCGTGACATCGGCCTGTCACTCGGACCACGTGGACGACAATAAGTTCGCAGGTGGCGACGGACGGCACAGCCACCCCAGGATTAACCCCCTGCGTCTGGGAGGGTGCCCTGCTATGGAGGACGCCCACGCCCAACTGGAGGCGGACGTCGCCGCGCTCGAGGAGTTGCCGGTCTTTATCGCGTACAACGCCAACGTCGACGCGATCGTTCGGGTCGACGAGGAACTCGAGTCGTTCCTCGAGCGACCGACCGAGCCCGGTTCCGGCCTGCCCTCGAGTCCGCTAGCGTCGAAACGAGAACTCGCAGCGGCGATCGCCCACACGATGGCCGCAGGCCGGGGCGACGAGGTTGCGATGGCCGACGAGTTCGCCGCGACACTCGAGGCGGAACTGGAGCCCGACAGCCAGCAGATGGGCGGCCAGGCAGGGATCATGACGAACCTGCTCACCGCCTTGGGGACGGCACCGATCACGTACACCTACCTGATTTCGGAGCGACAGCTCTCGATGTTCGACCACCCCGACGAGGTGCAGTACCCGACCGTCGAGGACGACGAGGTGGGCTACGTCCCCCTCACCGAGGCCATCAACACGGAGCGAACGAAGATCAACTGGGTGTTCGAGTTCAGGGAGGGAGACGAGTTTTTCGGCGTGACTGCGCCGGAAGACACCCGGTTTATTGCCGCCTCGAGGCCGCCGGAGTTCGACCTCTCTGCGGGGGACCTCGACGAGGCGATCGACCAGGTCGGCGAGGTCGTCGACGGAGCCCTCCTCGCAGGGTATCACAACCTCACGCCCGACCACGTCGAAGAGGGGTACGAGGAGACTCACAAACACGCACGCGAGGTCATCCGCCGACTCCGGTCGGAAAGCGATGTCGACGTCCACGTCGAGTACGCCGTCACCCACGACGACGATCTCAGGGAGAGCATGTACGAGTGGATTCTGCCGGAGGCAAACGTCGTCGGCGCAGACACCCACGAGCTGACGATGTTGCACGACGACGCGGGGATCGAAGCCGTCGAGGAGCCACCGTCGGAGGCGACGCCGTTCGAACCCGAGGAGATACTCGAGCACTACCGAATGCTCGAGGCGGTCCGCGAGGAACTCAGTGTCGACTGTCTGCAGTTACACGCGATGGAGTACCACCTCGCCGTGATGGAGTCGTACCACTCGCCGGAGGCGCTCCGACGGGGACTCGAGTTTTCCGCCGTCAACGCCGCCACCAAGGCGGCACTGGGACACATCTCTGAACCCGAAGACCTCGAGACCGGCCTGGGGTACGACCCCTCTATGAAGGGGCGGGAAGCGATCGAACTGCTGGCCGATCACGTCGGTGAGATGGCCGATGACGGCGTCCTCGAGACCCCCACGGTCGCCGCCTGTCCGAACCGCGTCGTCGACGAACCGGCGGGGACGGTCGGCATCGGGGACATCGTCTCTTCCTCGAGTTTTGTCCTGGAACTCGCCGTAGCCAGTGACCGATAGGAGAGTGGCAGTGTCGGAAAGCGCCGTCACGGATGCTCGGCGCTGACCGGCACGCAAAACACTGGCACGTCTGCCTGGCGAACGACGTTTTCGGTCACGCTCCCGAGGAACCACTGGCCGATCCCCGTCCGGCCGTGGGTTCCCATGACGATCAAGTCGACGTCGTTCTCGGTCGCGTAGGCAGGGATCTCCCGCACCGGAGAGCCGGTCACGGTCGATCCCGAGACACTCACTCCAGCGTCCTCGCCGCGCCCTCGAACCGCGTCGAGTGCCTCTTTGCCCCTTTGCTCGAGGGCCTCGAGGAGGTCGTCGGTCGGCCGCTCGTCGTCGAGCGGGGCCGTATCGATCGAGTAGAGTGCGTGTATCGACGACTCGAGCCGACTCGCGAGTTCGATGCCCCACTCGGTCGCGATCGCCGCACCGTCGCTGCCGTCCGTGGGCAAGAGGAGTCGATCGAACGGGACGTCGGCGATCGCGGGCTCGTCGGCGTTCGGTGGAACCGCGAGTACGGGCGTCCGTGCCGTCCGGAGGACGTTCTCGGTCACGCCGCCGAGGAGAACCCTGTCGAGTTCCGCTCGACCTTTCGTCCCCATGACGATGACGTCGACCTCCCGTCGACTGGCGTACTCTCGTATCGACTGGAACGGAGTACCCGTCCTGACCGCGGTCGTAACGTCTCTCTCCGCGTCGTGGTCCGTCGCCAGCCGTGCGATTTCCTCGACAGCTTTCTCGGCGTTCTCTTCGAACGACGGGAGGGTCAGTTCGTCGAGGTCCGCCGCCTGGAATCGCGAGTCGACGATCGACAGGACGTGGACATCCGCGTCGATTTGCGACGCGAGTGCGATCCCGC
This sequence comes from Natronobacterium gregoryi SP2, assembly GCF_000230715.2. Classification (GTDB taxonomy): domain Archaea; phylum Halobacteriota; class Halobacteria; order Halobacteriales; family Natrialbaceae; genus Natronobacterium; species Natronobacterium gregoryi. Next base: position 2,821,775 of record NC_019792.1, on the reverse strand, counting down.
GTCTGGCCCCTGCGAGTGCCCCGTCGCTGCCGTCGGTCGGTATCAGTATCGTTTCGATAAACCGGCTCATGGGAGCGTCTTGGATTGCTTCACTGCCTCGATGAATAACTGTGTGGGGGTGGCCGCCGTCGCCGTCAGGTATCGAGTTCCAGCGCGTCGACGAAAATCTCGAGCAGGTCCACGAGCTGTCGGGGCAACAAGAACTGTTCCCGGACGTGTTCCCGGGCGTTGTCGCCGAAGGATCGCCGACGCTCGTCGTCCTCGAGGAGGTCGACGATCCGGTCGCCGGCACCGACGGCGTCGTCTGGATCGACGAGGTAGCCGTTCCGGCCGTCCTCGACCTGGAGCGGAATGCCGCCGACCGTCGAGCCGACGACCGGCGTGCGCTTCCAGAGCGCCTCCGAGACGACGAGCCCGAACCCCTCGCGCAGGGACTTCTGGACGACGACATCCGACAGCCGCTGGAGGGCGTTTATCGTCATGTCCGGGAGATCGGTCAGGACGTGGACGTTCGGATCGTCGACCGCTTCGTCGGCGACCTGCTCGTACAGCTCCAGCCCCTCCGGGTCGTCGCCGGCCATCCCGCCCGCCAGTGCTAGCTGGAGGTCCGGAACCGCTGATTTAGCCGCTCTGTACGCCTCGAGAGTGCCGAACTGGTCTTTCCACGGATCGAAACGAGACACTTGCGACACCACTGGCGCGTCGAACAAGAGCGGGTCCAGGTGGTCGCGTTCGGCCGCCAGCTCCGTGCGATCGAGCGATCGGTTCTTTGCCGTCACCGGATCGATCGACGGATAGACGATGCTCGTCTCCGGGGCGTCGATCGCCGCGTACGCGGAACGGCTGACGATCGCGTGGTCGATCGGATCGGTGTACTCCGAGACGAACGCGAGATACTCCGCGACCGGGTCGGTGAGATCGACGTGACACCGCCAGACGATCGGTGCGTCTGGCAGCCGTTCCTCGAGTCGCTCAAGCATGCCCAGCGGCTGTGGATCGTGAGCCAACACGAGGTCGTACTCGCCGTCTATCTCGGTTGCGTTGGCCACAGTCACCTCGCGATAGGTTGCTTTCATCTCGTCGGTCAGCGGTTCGCTGTCCCCCTGAAGCCCGTTGTGGACTGCCTTCGTGACTTCGAAGAAGTCGTCGTCGGCGTCCATGACGAGCCAGTCGGTGTCGACATCGAGGTCGTTACAGACCGGGACGATCGAGCGGAGCAGTTCCGCGACGCCGCCTCCTGACGCAGTCGAGTTGACGTGGAGAATCCGGACGTCCGACAGTATCTCGGCGAGTTCGCGGAGTCGCTCGAGGCGGTCGGTCCCCGTCACGGTAGCGTATGCCTCGATCGATCGGTCCGGGAGCGAGGGCGGATGCATCGTCGGTACTCGTCACGACGACGACGACGCTCGTATCAGTTGGGGCTTATTCGGGAAATAGCAGTTAGAGGGCGTTTATATCCGGATAATTGACGTTCTGGGGCAACAAATTTACGCGCCGGTGGCGGATCTCCGGATATGAGATTGAATCCCAGCAGCGGCGGTTCGGGGGCCAGCGAAACGCTTCGAATCGGTCTGAACGGGTTCGGACGCGTCGGACGGTGTCTCCTCCGGGCGTCGCTGACGCACGACGACGTCGATATCGTGGCGATCAACGACGTGATGGACGACGACGACATGGCGTACCTGCTTCAGTACGACTCGGTCCACGGCCGACTCGACGACATCTCCCGGCGTGGCGACGTTCTCTCCGTCGGCGACCAGGAGTTTCAGTTGCTCTCCGAACGCGACCCGTCGGAACTCCCGTGGGACGACTTCGACGTCGACATCGCGTTCGAGGCGACCGGCCTGTTTCGGACTCACGACGAGGCCGCAAAACACCTCGAGGCAGGCGCAAAGAAGGTCGTCATCTCGGCCCCGCCAAAAGGCGAGACGGCGGTCCCGATGTTCATTTACGGCGTCAACCACGAGGAGTACGACGACAGCGCCGACGTCGTCTCGAACGCCTCCTGTACGACCAACTCCGTCGCGCCAGTCCTACAGGTTCTCGACGAGGAGTTCGACGTGATCTCCGGGCTCCTGACGACCATCCATGCCTACACCGGGAGTCAAGCACTTGTCGACGGCCCCCTGGACAAGCGCCGTCGCGGCCGCGCCGCCGCCGAGAACATCGTCCCGACGACGACCGGCGCGGCTGGCGCGACCAGCGAGGTACTCCCCGAGTTCGAGGGCAAACTCGAGGGGATGGCGATGCGGGTGCCGGTTCCGAACGGTTCGATCACCGACATCACCGTCAACATCGAGGACGACGTCGAGCGCGAGGAAGTGATCGACGCGATCCGGGCGGCGGCCGACGACGAGCTGGCCGGCGTCCTCGGCTACACCGACGACGAGATCGTCTCGCGGGATATCGTCGGGCTGCCGTTCGCCTCGTACGTCGACCTCGAGTCGCTGATGGTCGCGGCCAACGACACCGTGAAAGTGCTCGCCTGGTACGACAACGAGTACGGCTTCTCGAACCAGATGATCGAGCTCGCGAAACACGTCGCGAGCGAAAGCGAACGAATCGACGCCGGACGGACCGTCGTCCACTGATCGGCCATGTCGACGTTTCGACCCATCGACAATCCGCTCGGCGGTGTCGAAGCACCCAAAGCACAGTCCCGGCAGTCGAACTGAGTCTCTCCAACGATGACTACGACCACTACTACTGCCGTCGTTCTGGCCGGCGGCTACGCGACTCGCCTGTGGCCGATCACGAGACACCGTCCCAAAATGTTCCTCCCGCTCGGGGAGACGACCGTCGTCGATCGAATCTACGCCGAACTCGAGGCCCTCGATCGGATCGACGAGGTCTACGTGAGCACGAACGAACGGTTCGCCCCCGACTTCGAGACCCACCTCGAAGAAGGCCCCTACGAGAAACCACGGCTGTCCGTCGAAGAGACCGAACGCGAAGACGAGAAACTCGGCGTCGTCGGCGCACTCGCCCAACTGATCGGCCGCGAAGGGATCGACGACGATCTGCTGGTGATCGCGGGTGACAACCGCTTCGACTTCGCACTCGAGGAGTTCCTCGAGTACTTCGACCGACGAGAAGGGCCGGCGATCGCGGCCTACGACGTCGGCTCCAGAGAGCAAGCGACGTCCTACGGCGTGGTCGATCTGGACGGCGAACGGGTCGTCGACTTCGAAGAGAAACCGACCGAGCCGGAGAGCTCGCTCGTCTCGGTCGGCTGTTATGCCTTCCCTGGAGAGACGTTGTCGCTGTTTCGTCCCTACCTCGAGGAAGGGAACGACCCGGACGAGCCTGGCTGGTTCGTCCAGTGGCTCCAGGACCGGGAGCCGACCTACGCCTACACGTTCAAGGGCGCATGGTACGACATCGGGACCAGGGAGAGTTACCTCGACGCAGTCTCCTGGTCTCTCGACGGCGACTCGTCCGTCGCCGAGTCGGCGACGATTCGAGAGAGCGACATCGGTGACGACGTCCACGTGATGGCGGACGCCACCATCGTCGACGCCGCCGTCGAACGATCCGTGATCTTCCCGGACGTCGAACTCGAGGCGACGACGGTACGTGACTCGATCGTCGACGAGAAAGCGAGGATCAGCGGGTTCGACCTCGAGCGGGCCCTGATCGGCGCGTACAGTCGGCTTCCGGACGAACGGTAGCCGTTCTGACTCAGCATAATTCGAGGTGGAGCCTCCGACCTCGAGGAGCGAGTGTAGCGAGCGAGTAGGTCGGAGAGGAAACCGACTGAGGGCGACGCAACCGCACGACGGTAGCTACCCGGCTCCCGAGAGTATAACAACCGTCAAGTAGTAATCTGAAATATGGAGGTGCGTCGAACTGCGCCGGTCAAACTCGTCGTTCCCGATGAGCGACGCGACGACCTCCACGAATCCGCGCGACAGTTCCTACGAGCAGTACGTTCTCTCGGAGGACTACGAGTTCCGAGCAAGTGGGCTGTTGAACGGCGAGAGTTACCAGCCTATTGCTGGTGACTGATTGCCAGGAGTCCACATCAAAGCCCCACCCTCAAGGACTGAGGCGCGTATGCGCCGAAGGAGTAGGGTGGAGTAGTTTACTCGCTCGCCGCTTTCCCTGCGGCCGTTGCCTGCCACCAGCCCGCGGTAAGAGAGACGTAGACGCCGACCCCACCGAGGAGTAACGCGTAGAAGGCCCACCTGGGCCAGGCGAAAGCGAGGAAAAAGAGCGCGAGAAACACGACCCACAGCGTCAGAATAAGCAGATCCGTGAGAACGCGAACACCGGCGCTGGTGACGGAACCGACCCGACCTCGTCGCGCTCGTTCGTCGTCGGTCATACGTTCAGAAGTGATAGCCGTGTGCTGCCGTCAGGTGGTAGGCGCTGACTCCCCAAACGTAACTTTGCCCCGGCCACCACGTCCGGGCGTTGTTGAATCCCGCGACGAGGACGTCCTCGTCCTCGCCTTCCGGATCGGGGTAGTAACTCACCGAGCCGCTGTCGCCGTCGGTCAGGTCCATCTCGCCGCCCCAGCGGATCTGGCCGCGTCGACAGACGTCGTCGGTAAAACAGGTGACAGCGTCGACGCCTTGCACCCGACCGCTCGTGTGGCCGGTCAACGCGCCGACCTTCTCGAGTTGTTCCCCACGGGCGACGAGGTCTGCGAGCCCGAACCGGGTGAGCTGTCCGCGCACTCGGACCGGCTCTGGTGCGTCGATCCAGTTCGACGGGACGACTGATGGGTTCGGGGAGACGGCAGCGACGTCCGCGACCGGATGGGCCCGGTCGACGACCCCGAGATCTGCTTGCGTGTCCGCCCGAAGCGGGAGCGACAGCGTTTCACCGATCGGGTCCGTAACCCCCTCGAACGCGTGTTCTGCAGTGGTGAAAAACGACCGCTCCGTCTCGGGATCGTACATCGCCGGACCGAGCGTCGCCAGACTCGAGGGCGTCTCGCAGGCGACGCCACTCGGAGCCTGCCGTCCCGAAAGCGACTCGAGGACCCGTGGCTCGGCGAACTCGAACTCCTCGTCGACACCCTCGACCTCGAGTATCGTCTCCGTGCTAATCGAGATGCCGTCGGCGAACTCTCTGACTGCCTCGGGGAGCGTCGACGCCTCGCTCGAGACGCCGATCGAGACCGATGCGGTCCCGCTGTCGTACGCTCCTGGAACGACTGCGCTACCGAGGTAGCCGGTGAACCCGTACTGTGCCAGCAACTCGTTCAGTTCGAAAGCCTTCTCGACTGCTGCGTACCAGTCTGCCGGGACGTATCGCACTCGCTCCTCGAGCGAGAACGGGTCGGTCGGATCGGACCGGACCAATGCGGTGACGGCGGGGATTTCGTCGTCGCTGGCTCCGAGGAAGTCCTCGACGCCGAGATAGTGGGCCAATCCAAGGGCGTACCCACCACCGGCGAGGGTTCGAAGGAACTCGCGGCGATCCATCCCCGTTTCGATCCGATCCCGAAGCGCCGTGAAACGTCGATCGGATCGATCACTCCGTTCGTCGTACATGTCGTCGATACCGGTGTCGTTGACTCCTGCGCTCCGTCTGGGGAAAGCTAATGTTCACGTACACAGGGCGATTCGGCTGTGCTCGGATCGTACGTCGGAACGGGGAATAGCGATTGTGCCTGCAGGTGAACGGGAACGAGGTCCCGTTTAATGGGTGGCCGATTGAACGCGAACGGTCGTAGCTCCACGTCAGAAAACACCGACCGTCTCCGTGCTGGTGATCGCGGAGACGACCACACCTGGCGCGTCGCGTTGATCCCCCAACGCAACTCCTCGTTCATCTCTCGACGGACGGGAGCGGGCAACGATGCGTTTTCGCATCCACTCGCCGCTTTCGACCGTCCCGTTTTCGACGCAGCCCGCTGCCGACTCGAGTCTACAGGTTGAACAGGGCGAGGGCCTCGGGGTCGGGCGGAAATCAGAGATTTCCGTGACTGGGACGGTTTGCTGTCAGTCAGTTCCAGTGCGACCGCAGGCGGACTCGCGGTCGCGCCGGGACATCGGGACAGCAGTCCGTATGAGCGGAGCAAAGCTCCGCGATGTCTGCGAGACCGCTGATTTCGCTTGATGGCGAGATGCTTCGCGTCTCGGACTACTTGACCCGAAATACCTCACTCCAGTGGTCCGTTCGTTCGGGAGTCGAACTCGAGCAGTGGCGATCAGATTTCGGACTCGCTGGATCAATTGTAAAATACGCTGGATTTTTTAGATGCCCCAACACAGACGGTGACATGAAAGTCCGTATCGCGCCAGGGGCGACCGACGACGAAGCCTCGGCGATCGCGGCCGCCATGGCCGAACACGTCGGAGACACTGTCGCGGTGTACGTCGGGAACGACGACGAGCCGAAAGCCGTCCACGAGCTCGCAAGCGCTGCCGGCTCGGGGCGGGGCGCGCCCTCCCCCGTGGCGGCCGCCGACGGCGCGGCCCACGACGGCCTCGGTCCGACCGAGCGCGAACGGCAACTGCGCGAGGAGATTGCCGACGTTCTCGAGGGTGGTCCCGAGAAGTACCGCGAGGGTCTGGCGGACAAACTGTTCGTCCGGGATCGGCTCGAACTGTGGTTTGGCGGGGAGGGAAACGACTTTCTCTTCGAGGACGGCAAGTTTGCGGGGTTCGACGACTGGCACGAGAGCGGCGTCGGCGAGGAGACCGACGACCGCCTGCCTGCGGACGGACTCATCACGGGTGCTGCGGAGTTCGAGGGCCGGGACGTTCATTTCATGGCAAACGACTACACCGTCAAACGCGGCAGTATGGCCGCGAAAGGCGTCGAGAAGTTCCTGCGGATGCAACAGCGGGCCCTGAAGACGGGCCGGCCCGTGCTCTACTTGATGGACTCCTCGGGTGGCCGGATCGACCAACAGACCGGCTTCTTCGCCAACCGCGAGGGGATCGGCAAATACTACTACAACCACTCGATGCTCTCCGGCCGAGTTCCACAGATCTGCGTGCTGTACGGCCCCTGTATCGCCGGTGCAGCCTACACGCCAGTGTTCGCCGACTTCACGATTATGGTCGAGGACGTCTCCGCGATGGCGATTGCCTCCCCGCGGATGGTCCAGATGGTGACGGGCGAAGAGATCGACCTCGAGGCACTTGGTGGACCGGCAGTCCACACCCGAGAATCGGGGTCGGCCGACCTCGTCGCCGAGGACGAGCAACACGCCCGCGAACTCGTCGCCCAGTTGATCACGTACCTGCCGGACAACGCCGACGAGACGCCGCCACGGGTGGAGACGCGTCCGCCGACGAGTTCGCCTGCGGGGATCGACTCCGTCGTTCCCGATCACCCAAACGAGGGGTACGACATGACGGCTGTCATCGACCGGGTGGTCGACGAGGGTTCGTTCTTCGAACTCCGTCCCGACTACGGGAAAGAGATCATCACGGCCTACGCCCGGATCGGCGGCCGTCCGATCGGCATCGTCGCCAACCAGCCCGCCCATCGCGCGGGCGCGATCTTTCCCGACGCCGCCGAGAAAGCCGCCGAATTCATCTGGAAGTCCGACGCGTTCAACGTCCCGATTCTCTATCTCTGTGACACGCCTGGCTTCATGGCTGGCTCACAGGTCGAGAAAGAGGGCATCTTAGAGCAGGGCAAGAAGTTCATCTACGCGACTTCGGCTGCGACGGTCCCCCAGCAGACCGTCGTCGTCCGTAAGGCCTACGGCGCAGGGATCTACGCGATGGGTGGCCCCGCTTACGACCCCGAGAGTGTCATCGGTCTCCCCAGCGGCGAGGTCGGGATCATGGGCCCCGAGGCGGCGATCAACGCCGTCTACGCTCGAAAACTCGCCGAGATCGACGACCCAGAAGAACGTGAACGAAAAGAACAGCAACTCCGCGAGGAGTACCGCGAAGACATCGACGTCCACCGGATGGCCAGCGAAGTCGTCATCGACGAGATCGTTCCTCCGAGCACGCTTCGCGAGGAACTCGGTGCTCGGTTCAGGTTCTACGAGGACGTCGAAAAGTCTCTTCCAGACAAGAAACACGGCACGATTCTGTAAGTGGTCACGGTCCTCGATTCGCGGCTCGTACTCTCGAGTAGTCACCGGTTAGCGGTCGCTATCCCTTCCATAACAATACCGAACTCGCTGGAATCGTCGCGTGCAGAATCGCACGCGCTCCCAGTGGCCCGCCCCGGGCCGGTTCGACTCCGGCGGGGAGTGTATGAGTTTCGACGACCCAGCCGTCCGTCTGGGTCAGGCAATCGACATCGATCCCGTTCGACTCGAGCGGTTGCTCTGGGCACTCGTCGCGCTCTCGCTGCTGGGTGACGTTGTCACGACGTTCGTCGGTCTCCACCTGGGTCTGGCAGAGTCGAACCCGGTTGCTCGGAGTGCGATATCGGGGTACGGATTGGCTGGGATGCTCGGACTGAAGGCGTTTGCGGTGGGGCTCGGTCTCGCTTGTCGTCCGCTGCTTCCATGCACGTATCGGGCGGTCGTTCCTGCGGGGCTCGCGCTTCCGTGGACGCTTGCGACGTGCAACAATCTCGTCCTGATCTCGACTGTCGTCTGAGATGGATTGGTGTGTCGCTGTCTCATACGGTTTGCTGTATTCAATTACCGCCGATCGCCAGAACGGGGTCGGCGATCGGTGGAAAATAGTTACAGCAATCCGTATCATAGAGATTATCGTAGGAGTTCATAGTTTTCCCGTGACGAACCACGACACAGCGTCGAAGGACGGGCTTCGAAACCTCCGGTTGGCTACGATAATCCCTATCATACGGTTTACTGTAAGTCATTTTCGGCACAACCGCGACCCGGGCGGCGGTTGCGCCGGTAAATCGCTACAGTAATCCGTATCAGTGTAACCGCTTGGGGCGCGGATGTGCCGGCACTGACGGACGGGAAGCCGTACGAGACCGGTTGGTACAAGACCCCTATCGCCGCTCCCGGGGTGGCCACCGGGGTCCGTGTTCGCAAAAGCACCACGGCTCGAAACAGACGTTTCGAAGCCTCGAGACTGGCAAAAAGCAGTAGCGCGGAGGTCGAAGCGGCGTGGCTTTATCAAGTAGTATCGGAGAATACCCCGAGGCGATTCACTCGTCGGTCGGCGAGACATCGACGTCGCCCTCGCCCGTGACGACGACGGTGTGGCCGACGTACTGGAACTGGACCGTCGTGTCTCCGGTCGTCGATCCGGACGCAAACAGGGCGTTGAGCGCGTCGGGGTCGATCACGCGAGCGAGCGGCGGCAGGTCACACGGGGCCGACTCAGTCGCGTCTGCGACCGTCGAAACGACGGCGTAAACTGGCGTGTTTACGTGTTCCGTACTCCAGGCCGTCTCGCTTCGTCGGTTCGTCTCGGTCGGACACTGTCCGCTACCGGTCTGGACGTCTTCTACTGTCATTGCTCTTCCTGCAACGAACTGTTATAAATGGGTTCTCAAACCGCTAGAAATGATGTTTTGATTTATCCTGTCGATCGTACCGATCCGGCTCGTAGTCGCGAGACCCGAGGCCGGTTCGGGCCGATTGCAGAGACGGGAGCAACGGGTGGCACATGGCCGACAAGCTACGCAGCGTGTTCGCGTTTCAGCGACAGCACCGTTCGATCGAACTCACAGACGAGTTCGTCGTCCTGGTTGAACACCTCGACGTGCATCGTGACGATGCCGCGTTCGCCGTCGCTGGTCTTGCGTTTGTCCGTGACTGTCGACTGGACGTGAATCGTGTCGCCGTGAAATACCGGCTTCGGGTGTTCGACGTCGTCGTATGCGAGGTTCCCGACGATCGTCCCGTCCGTCGTCTCGGGGATCGAAATACCGACGGCGAGTGACATCGTGTAGAGCCCGTTGACGAGTCGTTCGTTGAACTGGGTCTGGCCCGCAAACTCCGCGTCGAGATGCAGCGGTTGCTGGTTCATCGTCATGTCACAGAACCGCTGGTTGTCACTCTCGCTGATCGTTCGGCTGCGTTCGTGCTCGATCGTTTCGCCGACTTCGAACTCCTCGTAGTAGAGGCCGGTCATACACTGGTAGTCGATCAAACGTTACAAAAGCGTGATGCTTATTGCTTTCCATCGTCGTTTCGTTGGTGTATCGTCACCATTCGTCCACCAGGTTCCGGAGTCGGTGGCTGGTGCAAGTATTGCGCGAACCGAGAAGCATTGACAAGGGTTAAGAGCGGGCATCGAAAACGTCTATCAACAGTAACAGGATGCCCGTTTAATGACGCCGTGGCACGTGCCGACAGTCACGTCGCTTCGAAACGGGCCTGGAACTGACCATGACAGATTCCAACACATCGTCCAAGCCAAACGCAGAGGAAAGCGCCGTCGAAACAGCCCGCCGTCAACTCGAGCGGGCCGCTGCCCACCTCGAGGTCAACGAGGGGACCGTCGAGAGGCTGCGATACCCGAAAGACGTCTATCGGGTGACGATCCCGGTCGAACGAGACGACGGGACGACGGAGATGTTTACAGGGTATCGTGCCCACCACGACAGCGTCCGTGGCCCGTTCAAGGGCGGCCTTCGCTACCATCCGGACGTCAGCGAAGACGAGTGCGTCGGGCTCGCAATGTGGATGACCTGGAAGTGTGCAGTGATGGATCTGCCATTCGGCGGCGCGAAAGGTGGCGTCGTCGCCAACCCGAAAGAGTTGAGCGAAAGTGAGAAGGAACGGCTCACTCGCCGATTCGCCGAGGAACTCCGGCCAGTTATCGGTCCGATGAAAGACATCCCCGCACCGGACATGGGGACCGATCCACAGACGATGGCGTGGTTCATGGACGCCTACTCGATGCAGGAAGGCCAGACCGAACCCGGCGTCGTCACCGGTAAACCTCCCGTCGTCGGTGGCTCCTACGGCCGCGAGGGAGCACCGGGCCGCAGCGTCGGTATCGTCACCGAGGAGGCAACCGACTTCTACGGCTGGGACCTCGAGGAGACGACAGTCGCCGTCCAGGGATTCGGGAGCGTCGGTGCCAACGCAGCCCGGTACCTCGACGACCGCGGTGCCTCGATCGTCGCCGTTTCGGACGTCGACGGTGCGATCTACGACCCAGACGGGTTCGACACCAACGACGTCGAGGACCACGACGAGACGCCGGGAATGGTCTCGAGTTACGACGCGCCAGAGTCGCTGTCGAACGAGGCACTACTCGAACTCGACGTCGATGTCCTCATCCCCGCCGCGGTCGGTAACGTCCTCACCGCCGAGAACGCCCGCGACGTCCAGGCAGACATGATCGTCGAAGGCGCGAACGGGCCGACGACCTCGACGGCGGATCGGATCTTCGAGGAACGCGATATCCCGGTCGTTCCGGACATCATCGCCAACGCCGGTGGAGTTACCGTCTCGTACTTCGAGTGGCTCCAGGACATCAACCGCCGTTCGTGGAGTCTCGAACGAGTCAACGAAGAACTCCGTGCGGAGATGCTCCGGGCGTGGAACGCGATCCAGACGGAGTACGAGAACCGTGACGTGACCTGGCGGGACGCTGCCTATATCGTCGCCCTCTCACGAATCAGTGACGCCCACGACTCGCGTGGCCTCTGGCCCTAACGGATATCGGTGTTCGGTTTTCGCCGTCTGTAACGGGTGCCGTTGGGAGTAGCGCTTGACAAACCGAGGCAGTGGAATCCGCAGTGTACATGCCCGAATTTAGCCGCCTCGAGCTACCTGGCAACGACATTCAGTTAGATTTGTAGAGCACAGAGAGCCACAACCGCTCAACCCCGAAGGCCGTCTGTCAGAGCGCTGAGAGTGGCTGGAACGCCGCCACGAGATCGAAGACACCGACCGAGAAGATGATGCGATTGGCGAAGACGGCCGCCCCGGTTCCGAGCGTCGGGGCGCGACTCTTCCGTGGCCTGGCACTCGGCGATGGCGGCGGCTTTCGGTATGGCTGTGGCCACAGGTAGCTACGACTGCTCCTCGAGTGCGGTTCGGATCTTGCTTGCCAGTTCGGTGCCCTCCCGGTCGGGAAGCGTCTCTCGTCCCAACGACAGCGACACGTCGTCGTCCTCGAACCGCGGCAGGAGGTGGACGTGGGCGTGATCGACCGTCCCGACGAGCGAACCGGTCGTATGGAAGACGCTGAACCCGACAGGGCCGAGCGCCTCCTCGAGTCCGGTAGCGACGAGACGGGCCGTCCGGAACACGTCGGTCGTCGTCGAGTCCGTGCTCGTCAGTACGTCGTCGTCGTGTGAGCGAGGGAGAACGAGGCTGTGTCCGGTGACAGCAGGGTTTTCGTCGAGTATTGCGATCGTCTCGTCGTTCTCGTAGAGGACGTGTGCCCGCTCGTCGCCGGCGACAATCCGACAGAACTCACAGTCCATGTCCAACTCCTCTCGTGGAGCCTATATGTATCCCACGCCGGCACTGTTTAGATGAGAGTTTGGGGAACGGACCGGTAGTGGCGAGAAGTGCCTCTGCAACTCGCCAACCTGCTCAGAGAGACCGTAGATGTGGATTGTAATGCGGTTTGGGAGAACGAGCGCACCTCGACACCCGTCAGGGTGTTCGGGGTGTGACTGCATTCGACGGGAGTGTCAGTTCGAGAGGTCGTCGCAGTGCCCGAATTAGTTAGTACTCACGATCTTGATCACGTCACCCTCCTCGAGTTCGTAGCCCTCGCCGACCTCCCGACTCGTTTTGGCGTTGACCGCGTGGAGGTAGCCGTCGCCGATGTCGGAGTGGACGGCGTAGGCCAGGTCGACCGGCGTCGATCCCTCCGGTAGGAGGTGGGCGTCGGGAAGCACGTTGCCACTCCCGTCGGACCACTTCGAGGCGTCCTCGACCGGATACGCGGTGATGTGCTCGAGCAGTTCGTAGACAGCGTAGTCCAGGGCCCCTTGAACGCCGGTGCCGTCCCACTCGCCCATCGTCGCCGCGAGATCCTCGAGTGCGTCCCGCTGGGCGTCGCTGACCTCGTCGCCAATCTCGAGGCTTTCGTCGCCGGGATCGTACTCGACAAGGTCGTTATCGGCCGCCCGGCGCAGGGCGAGTTCGCCTTGTGCGGTGGTCGGAACGACGGGTTTGTCGAGGTCGAGCAGTTTCTCGACGTGTTCTTCGGGCGCGACGTCGATCTTGTTCGCGGCGACGACGATCGGTTTGGTCCGTTCGCGGACCAGTCGAGCGAGTTCTTCTTTGTGGTCGTCTTCCCATTGGATGGGGTCTTCGGGATAGTCGAGTTCACGGAGGACGGTTGCAATCTGTTTCGGCGAGGCACCGAAACCCGAGAGCATGTCCGCGAGCGCGTCGTCGACGTCGAAATCGGGCGACCGGGACTTGCGCTCGACCGACTCCCAGTTGCGCTCGACGATGTCGGCCAGCCAGAGGTCCATCTCCTCCTCGACGAAGTCGATGTCCTCGAGGGGATCGTGCTCGCCGATATCGACGGGTTCACCCTTCTCGTTGGTGCCGCCCGAGGCGTCGACGACGTTGACGATTACGTCGGCGTTCGTGAGCTCGTCGAGGAACTGGTTACCAAGGCCTTTCCCCTCGTGGGCACCCGGGACGAGCCCGGCCACGTCCAGCAGTTCGATGGGGACGTAGCGTTTCCCGTCCTCACAGTCGTCGGCGTTACAGCGCGTCTCGCGCTCGAGGCAGGGACACTCCGTCCGAACGTAACTGACACCTCGGTTGGCGTCGATCGTCGTGAACGGGTAGTTGGCGACATCGACCTCGGCCATCGTTGCGGCCGTATAGAACGTAGACTTGCCGGCGTTTGGCTTCCCGGCAAGCGCGATCGAAAGCATGCGAACTCGTAGCGCCGTGGCTTCAAACTGTCTTTCGATTCCGTTCACGATTGGGACGATAACGGTCCGGTCGACTGTCCAGTCGAGCAGGACCAATATTGAGCATCGTCTCGCTTAGGAACACCACGAAACCCCTTTTTCAGTCCCACCTGTGTCGGCTGACTGGACGGGCCACTGAGGGTGAGAAAGAAGGGACTGTCTGCATCCGGGAAGACGGCCGGCGGTGAGTCGAACTGGTCGCGACGATTGTGGATAGCACAGAGTGTACGCTAATGCTTTGGCAAGCCTGAACAGATGAGTGAAACCGAATGCGGTCGTCTGGGTTCACTCATCAGTCGACGCTTGGCAGAGTACTAGTACCGTCCCAAGTCTACTCTGGCTAGTGCACTCTACTCCTGATCGAGAATCGTGATCGGTTTGGGCCAACTCTCAACTAGTCGGTCCACGCTTGGGATGGTACTAGTACCGTCCCAAGTCTACTCTGACTAGTGCGCTTTACTCCTGATCGAGAATCGTGATTGGTTTGGGCCAACTCTCAATTAGTCGGTCCACGCTTGGGATGGTACTAGGATAGTTCGGCCAAAGCGCTGAACTAGGGGCGCTACGATACTCGAGTATTCAGTTCATGGGTGGGAAGTCACGCAGACCGTCCGGTCGCTCGAGCGAGTACTCGATCGAACCCTTTCTCGAGGGGTCGACGATAGAGACTGACGGCCGGATCGAGATCAGCATCTTCGTCTCGGGGAGCGGCCAGATCAGCGAGAACGAACTCGACGTTTTCCTCAAGCAACACAGCATCGATCCGGGCGAGCGAATCGAACTCGGCGTCTTCGTCTCGGGTGTCGACGACGTCGACGAGAACGAACTCAGCCTCTTTCACGGTCACGACGAGGTGATCGACGTCACGAATCCCGGCGTCGTGCGTCGGAACCTGAACACGGACGTCGACGTTGTCGAACCCACCGACGAGGCCGTCGAACAGAACAGTTCGGGACTAGGGGGAGCAGAACACGTCCACCCCGTCGTTTTCCCCGACGAGGACGGAGAGGTGACGGCTGACTACGCACTCGAGGGGAGGTCACTCGAGGGGAATACGAACGAGAACCCAGCGTACATCTTCGAGATCAATACGCGTGAGACAGCACCGGCAGGTGAGTACTCGCTTCCGGTAATCTTCACGTATCACTCCGAGGACGGCGTCAAGCAGGTAAAGACGGTGCCGTCGGTCCAGATCAACAACTGGCGGGAACGATGGGAGCCTTGGGTGACCCGCGGTGCCGTCGTCGCGGTCCTGCTGGTCGTGCTTGGCGGACTGTTTTGGGTGGGACTGGTCTGATACGGTTTACTGTAAGTTATTTCCGGCACAACTGCGACCCGGGCGGCGGTTGCGCCGGTAAATCGTTACAGTAATCCGTATGAGCGGTCGAGCGCTGCCGGAGCTTAGAGTTCGACTGCCATCATCACCTCGTCGGCGTAGTGGCCGTCGAGTTTGTAGTGGTCCTCTCGGACGGCCTCGGTCTTCCAGTCGTGAGCCTCGAGGAACGCGATCGCCTCCTCGTTGCTCGAGGGAACGCTGTTGTAGACTTTCTCGTAGCTGCTCGAGCCAGCCCACTCGAGACCACGTGAGAGCAGATGCGAGCCGATCCCGTGACCGCGATACTCTTCGATGACGCCGACCGTGAGTTCGGCGGTGTGACTCAACTTGTCCAGTTCCGGCGCATAGAGGTGGACCCAGCCGACTACCTCCCCGTCGACGGTCGCGACGAAAAACATCCGAGACTCGAGTTCGTTGTACCGTAACAACGCCTCTTCGTGGTCGATTTCGTCCGCGACGCTCTCGGCGACGATGTAGCTTTTCTCCTCTGCGACTCGCCGGATCGCGCCGACGATGCCCGCGAGGTCTTCCTGCCGTGCCGGGCGGATAGAAAACTCGAGATCCGCAGAGACGTACTCCGCTTTCGCTCCGGCGTCGATCGTTACCCGCAGTCGCCCGTCGACTTCCTCGAGTCGATCGTCGCGCTTGAGAATCGCGACGTGGTGGCGGAAGCCGCTGGGGTCGCTCCCGAGTCGCTCCTGGACCTCGTCCGGCGTGACCGCTCCGTGCCGTTCGACGTACTCGTAGATCCGTTTTCGGTCTTCGTGTCTGAACTCGAGGCGTTCGGACGTTTCCATGGTGTGTGATACCAGACCACGCCACTTAATCGTTAGCGGGTAACACACTAGAACTTAATGACCGCATACGTAAATCCCGCCGGCTTTGGGGGCTCCGTCCGTGAATCCGACTGCGTGGGAGCGGTCCGGAACGGCAAACGGTAATGCCGACTCCCACCAGTGAGACATGCTCGAACTGGTGATGGCAGGCTGTGTGCTGGTCGGTGCGGTAGCGACTGGGCTGGTCGCTCACGAGTTGGCACACGCGTTCGTTCTTCGACTGTTCGGAGTCGACTACTCGATTTCGTATTTCCCCGGCGGTAGCGGGGTGCTCGGTCGGCTCTCGAGTTGTCCATGGGCCGTCGTCCGACCGAACCCGACGGGTCGAGAGCCCTCCTGGACTCTCCGGGTTGCTGCCCTGGCACCGGCACTGCTTGCAGCCCCGCCGTTCGTGGCTGGGGTCGTCGGACCGGGCGTCGACTCCTCGATCGCGACCGCAGCGATCATCGGCTGGCTTGCCTGTTCGATCCCCAGCCCCCAGGACTTCTCGGTCGCGCTCTACGCTCGGGAGGCACTCGAGGACGAGACTGCGGACGCGAGCGACGAGTTTCGCTCCCGTGCCGACTGACGGTCGCCGGGGTCGTCGCTCGCGATCACGTTTGGTCAAACCCGCTGGCTCGGTCTGGGAAAAAAGAGTCAGCAGCGAGGCGACCGCACAGCCACGAACGATCGCCTCCTGCTCGAACACGAGTGAACCACCGGCACTCACTGAAGTAGTTCAGACACGATGCGTCGGGGGTCGGCGGGTTGCCGACGATAGTTGTATGTGTCCGTCCACAAATAAATCTATCTGTTGGTGCAATTCCGATCTTAATCGATCTAACGTGGACACATGTTTCCGGAAGTAATCCTTTCGTAGTGATTTCCGTGATTCATGCTCCGGGAATCACGGACGGTGTCGAACTGTCGAACACCGGTCAGACGGTCCGCCGTATCGGCCTCGTCGCGTAACCTCCCCGTCCAGCGATCGTACAGCCACTGAGACGGACTGCTGTAGTCAATCACCGCCGATTGCCAGAACGAGGTCGGCGATCGGCGGTAACTAGTTACAGCATCCGTATGACTGGCCGCGTCCGTATCAGGGATCGATCTCGATCGGCGTCAGCCGAGACGCAAGTTCGGCGCTGACGAGAGCTGACTGACACCGACGTAACCGTTCCGACAGTGCCTGATGAGAAACATCTAGCTCGGCCGCGAGTTCCTCTAAGGTAATTCGCCGTGGCACGTCGAAATACCCTAGCTCGTGAGCGGCCGCGATCGTCTCGTACTGCGTCTTCGTCAGCGGGGTCCGCTCTTGTTCGAGGTCAGTCGGATCGTTGATTCGCGTCACCTCGACGCCGAAGTCGTACTGTCCGAACAGCTCGTGACACGTCGACACCGATTTCCGATCGTGGTACAGCAACTGCACCGACCACGTTCCGTCCCGACCACGAGCAGCGAGAATTGCTCCCTCGTTGGCCGAGACGATCTGCTGGAAGAGTTTCAGGCGCTCGCCGAAGTCAAGCCGGAACAACCACTGCTCGTGCTCCGACTCACTACACTCGCTGGCGACGCTCGCGACGACCACCACCGACGAATCCGACTCGAGCGTGTCCTCGATCGTTCGCCGATCCGGCCCTGTCACTCGAACCAGCGGTGCCACGTCCCCGATCAACCCACCGATCTGGAACTCGAACGTCGGCACACGGTCGAACGTCTGTGCGAGGCCGAGCCGATCGGCCGGGACCTCGAGTTCGACGACCGTCGTCATTACCAGTGCCCACCACGAAGACGTATAGACGAATTTTGCTACCGGTAGCCTTTCCCGCCACCCAGATGAGATGAGAGTCAGTGTGTGCCAACGGTCGCTTCCGTTTATCTATCGTCTCGATCCGCCCGCTCCGCTCGATCATCTCGTCGCCACGATCGAACAGCCGACCGCGAGAGCAGTTCGACGAAACGAAACGTCCGAGTGCCAGTACACTTTAGATCCGGTATGGAATTGTTCGTCGCCGACAACCTCGAGCGCTACGCCGAAACGCAGGGCGTCCTCCCGAGTCGCCTCGCTGAGTTCGGCGAGACGTACCGCGAACAGGGGTATCTCACCCGCGACCAACTCTACGATATCGCCTACGAATCTTCGACCCGCAGTGCCTACCACGTCGAGAAAAACCCCGAGCAGCGGTGTCGCACTGTCACCGCAAACGCCCTCGCAGTCGAAGACGACTTCTCGAAGATCCAGTTGTTGACCGGCCTCTCCGGATTCAAAGCACCGACTGCCTCCTGCGTGCTCACTGCCTCCGATCCCGACCGCCACGCCGTCGTCGACACCCGCGTCTGGGCCTCGCTCGAGCGCCTGGACTATCTCGAGGGCCGCAAGGAGAGCTTCGACGCCGACGACTACGTGACGATGATCCACCCGATCCGTGAGATAGCGGCCGAAACGGGCTACAGCGCCGCAGAGGTGGGCTACGCGCTGTTCGCCTACGACGACGAAGTACGAGCGGGGACGCTGCACTGACCGACACTGCCGCCCGACCGTGAACCCAGTGACCGTGAAAACGAGAACTACGTCCCGTCCAGACTGTCGGCGGCCGACACGACCGGGCCGACCCAGCAGTGCGGGCGTGGCCCGCCACAGTGGCGGGCCAGGCCTGCACTGCGGGATCGAATCTGGCAGTGTGGCTCGATTCGACCAGTCAGTCGACGCTTGGGACGGTACTAGTACCATCCCAAGCGTGGACCGACTAGTTGGGAGTTGGCCCAAACCAATCACGATTCTCGATCAGGAGTAAAGCGCACTAGCCAGAGTAGACTTGGGACGGTACTAGTGCTTTGGCAAGCCTGAACGGATGAGTGAAACCGAATGCGGTCGTCTGGGTTCACTCAGCAGTCGACGCTTGGCGGAGTACTAGTGGCGGCCCAAGCCTGAACTGATGGGTCGAATCTGGCGGTGTGGCTCGATTCGACCCGTCAGTCGACGGTTGGGACGGTCCTAGAGTGATGCACCGATCCCGTCCACCCCTCGGGACCGGCTGCTGTATGGGCTTTCTGACATACCCGCGATCTGCCTGGGCCGTGACAGGCGTTGCTCCACCAGTCCGTCTCTGTCTCGGTCACGGATGCGAAAAACGGTGGCAACCGACAGCCGACTCTGTTACTCGATCTGGAGCTCGCTATCCCCGTCGCCGTCAGCCCCCTCGTCCCACTCGAGTTCGAACTCGATACTCAGTTCACCCTGGCCGTCGGTCGGCCCCTCGCGTTCGGCTTTCACCTCGAAGGTGGGCTGGGACGGCGGGTCCATGGTGACCGTCTGGTCGCCCGCGGTGAGCGTGATGGGAGCACTCGACTCGAGGTTGTCGGCGACCTGGCGAAGGTAGTCGGCGATTGCAGCGCGGTCCTGGCGGCTCTCGGTCTCGAAGAGGACTTCTTCTGGCATACAGCGTTTCTTACGTGATGGGCAAATAAATAGGCTCGCTGTGGGTTGGCTTCTCGAGGCACTTGATGCGGTCCCTGGCGTCGCCAACTGCAATTTTGGTTTCCCGGCCGGCTCGGCCTGGGTGCAGCAGTATCCACAGACCGTTCCGTTGTTGGCGCGATCACCGGAGTCAAACTGTGGAATTCGGATCTGATCGGCAGCGTCGACTCCGAACTCGAAGACCACGTGTAAAACGTGCGATAGGACTTTCTTTCGGGCAGCGACTGGCTACGTTCGTGATGAATTCCCATCGAGAAGCACCACCGGAGGACGCCGCCGAAATGGCTCGCATCCAGTCCGAGTCGCTTCGACAGAACGCACGCGAGGAGTCCACTGACGAACAACTCGAGCAGCTGGCACCGTCCGAGCCGGGCCCCGACGCGATCCCCGACACCGAGTTCGTCGACGACGACTGCCGCCCCGTCGTCGCCGAACGAGACGGCGCGACCGTCGGCTGGGGGAGTCCCCTCGACGAAGCTAGACTGGCGGCGACCTTCGTCGATCCCGACTATACCGGAGCCGGGATCGGCCGAACGCTCGTCGAGGAACTCGAGAGTATCGTCCGGAGCGAGGACAGAAAGCAATTCACTGTTCCCGCGTCCCTGAACGCCGTCGGCTTCTACGAAACGCTCGGATTCGAGAAACAGCGTCGAATCGATGTCGGGACGCCCGACACTCCCGAGATCCCGAGTATCGAACGGAACGAACTCGTGAAGCGACGCCAGAAATCGTAGTCCGACGCATACGGTCGTCGGCCGCGGTTCCTAGTAGCGTCCCAAGTCTACTCTGACTAGTGCACTCTACTTCTGATCGAGAATCGTGATCGGTTTGGGCCAACTCTCAACTAGTCGGTCAACGCTTGGGACGGTACTAGTGGCGGGCCACGTCTGAACTGATGGGTCGAATCTGGCGGTGTGGCTCGATTCGACCCGTCAGTCGACGGTTGGGACGGTACTAGTGCTTTGGCAAGCCTGAACGGATGAGTGAAACCGAATGCGGTCGTCTGGGTTCACGCAGTAGTCGACGCTTGGCGGAGTACTAGCCGTCAGTACTGTGGTTGCTCTTCGGTTGCGCCGTCGCGCTGGTTGACCACTCGAGCCAGCGTGAACAGGCCGTCCGAGAGCCGGTTCAGGTACTGGGTGGCCTGTTCGTTGATCGGCTCTTCTTCTGCGAGGGCGACGGCCCGTCGTTCGGCGCGTCGACAGACTGCACGAGCGTGGTGGAGCTGTGAGCCGTGTTCGGCTCCCGTCGGGAGGATAAACGAGGTCAGCGGCTCGAGTTCCTCGTCGTAGTCGTTGATCCAGGTTTCGATCGTCTCGACGTGTTCAGCATTGATCGTCGGATCGTCGTCGTCTGGGTCGGGAGTGGCGAAGTCAGCCTGGACGACGTGGAGGTGGTTCTGGATCGTCCGGAGCTGGTCGTCGACGTCGTCGTACCCGGTCGGACGGACGGTCCCGAGGAGGGCGTTGAGTTCGTCGACGGTACCATAGGCCTCGATGCGGGAGCTGGTTTTTGACACCCGACTCATGTCACGGAGGTCGGTCTCTCCGTCGTCGCCACGTCCTGTGTAGATCGACATGGCTTGACCGTCGCCGGGCAGTTACTTAACAGCTACCCGATCGGATACCTCCTGTAGCGTAGTCTTCTGATGGGTCGACCCGATGGCGAAAGGATAAACTCGCTCGGTTCGCAACTCAGACGTATGGCTCTGGAACTCGACCACGACTGCCCTAACTGTGGGGGAGAGAAGACGTTCTACCGTGCAGCGAGTACGACGCTGCACCTCGGGGAGAAAGTCAAGTGGAACTGCCCGGACTGTGACTACGGCTTCGTCCGCATCTCCGACAACGGGGCGACGGTCGACTCGAGCGCCGAAGCGTAGCGTCCGTCTCGAGTTCTCGTTTTCGCACTGTCGTTGTTCGCGGAGGAACCGAGTGTTGTTGGTTACTTTTCGTCTTCGATCGTGTGCCAGGACAGCTGTGGATCTCGGGCTGCGCTCGTCTGGTCGATCCGTCGAGCGGTCGTCCGTTCGGGCGCAGCCTCGAGGGTCTCGTCGTCTTCCTCGGCGACTGCGTCGAACGCCGCGGCGAGGCGATCCAGCGTGTCCTTGCTCTCGACTTCGGTCGGTTCGGTCATCAGCGCCTCGGGGACGATCTCGGGCCACTTGGTCGTCGGCGGGTGGACGCCGTAGTCGAGCATCCGCTTTGCGACGTCGGCGGCGTCCTGGTCACCAGCACTGGCGACGAACTCGTGGTGGAACGGCTCGTAGGGGACATCGTAGTCGATCTGGCTCGCGAGGTAGTTGGCGTTGAGCACCGCCTTCGCGCTCGCGTCCGCAAGCCCCTCGTCGCCGAGGCGGGCGATGTAGGCGAAGGTTTTGATCAGCACGAGCCAGTTGCCCTGGTAGCCGTGGACCTTGCCGATCGTGTGTTCGGGATCGAACAGTTCGTAGTCCAGATCGCCGCCTTCGGCTTCTCGAACGCGGGGTGCTGGCAGGAACGGCTCGAGGTCCTCGACGACGCCGACGGGGCCCGCGCCGGGGCCACCGCCGCCGTGTGGCGTCGCGAACGTCTTGTGAACGTTGTAGTGCATTACGTCGAAGCCCATGTCGCCCGGTCGTGCACGGCCGAGCAGGGCGTTCAGGTTCGCACCGTCGTAGTACAGTAGCCCGCCCACGTCGTGGACCAACTCCGCGATCTCGGTGATGTCGCGCTCGAACAGACCGAGCGTGTTCGGGTTCGTCAACATCAGTGCGGCCGTGTTCTCCGAGAGTACAGCCTCGAGGGCCTCGAGGTCGACCCGTCCTTCGTCGTTGCTGGGCAGGGAGACGACGTCGTAGCCACCGAGCGCGGCGGTCGCGAAGTTGGTTCCGTGGGCGCTTTCCGGGACGATGACTTCGTTCCGGTGGCTCTCTCCGTTGTGTTCGTGGTAGGCTGCGGCGACGCGGATGCCGACGAACTCGCCGGCCGCGCCCGCTGGCGGCTGGAGCGTGACGGCATCCATGCCGCCGATCCGGCCGAGATAGTCCTGCAGCCGGGCCATGAGCTCGAGGGTGCCCTGTACGGATGTCTCCGAGCGGTCGGGGTGGACTCCAGCCGACGGCAGCGCCGCCACGTCCTCGGTGAACTTGGGGTTGTACTTCATCGTACACGAGCCCAACGGGTACGGACCGGTGTCGATCCCGTAGATCATCTGGGAGAGGCGGGTATAGTGGCGAACGAGTTCGGGTTCGGAGAGTTCGGGGAGTTCGATCGAGTCACGAGTCAACTCGTTCGGCAACGGTGAGTCGTCGATCTCGACACGAGTCTGGTCTTTCTCGGAGAGCAGCGGTTCGTACTGGCCGTCCTCGACGTAGCGAGCCTGATCGTACCGGACCTTGTCGTCGCTCATCGTTTCACCTCCGAGAGGGCTTCGACGAACGCGTCGATCTCTTCGTCGCTTGCACCCGCAGTACAGAGTTGTATCTCGTGGTCGTCGACGACGTGGACTGCAAAGCCACGCTCTTCGAGAGCCGCGGCGACTGTCGCTGCTGGCTCGTCGACTTCCGCGACGAACTCGCGGAAGTGCCGGCGGTCGTGGACCGGAGCCGTGACGCCCTCGAGGTCGTCGACGCGGGCTGCGAGCTCTTCGGCCCGCCGAACGCCGCGTTTCGCGAGACCGACCATCCCGTTGGGTCCGAGGGAGGCAGCGTGCATCGCTGTTCGGAGGGCGACCCACGCCTGGTTCGTGCAGATGTTACTCGTCGCCCGCTCGCGTCGGATGTGCTGTTCGCGGGTCTGTAACGTTAGCGTGTAGGCGCGTCGACTGGTGTCGTCCTCGCTCGCCCCGACGAGTCGGCCGGGAACCTGCCGGAGGTAGTCTTCGCGACAGGCGAACAGCCCCAGTCCCATCCCGTAGCTCGTCGGCAGACCGAGGACGCTGGCGTCACCGATGACGACGTCCGCGCCGACGTCGACCGGTCGCTGGAGCATGGAGAGTGCGACCGGGTCCGAGCCGAGGACGAACAGGGCATCGGCCTCGTCGGCGAGGGCACCGATCTCGGTGAGTCGCTCTTCGATCGTCCCCCGGACCGTCGGATTCTCGGCGTAAACCATGGCGACATCGTCGTCGACGGCTTCCTCGAGCGTCTCGAGGTCGACACCGCCGTCCGCGGTCGGATACTGGTCGACGACGAGATCGGTGCCGGCGACGTAGTTCTCGAGTGTGCTCTTCCGTCCTTCCCGCAGGAGGTCGGGGACGAGTACGCGCGTCCCGCTTGTCGACCGGACGCGCTCGGAGAGCGTCGCAGCTTCGCCGAGTGCCGTCGCAGCGTCGTACATCGAACAGTTGGCGATCTCGAGGCCGGTCAGTTCGACCAGCAGCGACTGGTATTCGAAGAGCACCTGGAGGAACCCCTGGGACACCTCGGGTTGGTACTGCGTGTAGGAGGTCAGAAACTCCGATCGGTCCGCGAGGTGGTCGACCATCGACGGCACGTAGTAGCCGTAGTGACCGCGGCCGAGCAGTTCGGTGAGCTCGTCGTTGCGGTCGAGTATCGATCGGACTAGCTCTCGCGTTTCCCGTTCGGTCCGTTTGTCGATCCCGAACTCCCCGTCGAACGCGATCCCGTCGGGGATGTCGAACAGTTCCGTGACTGTCTCGGCACCGACGGCTTCCAGCATCGCCGTGCGGTCGTCGTCCGTGTGGGGAGCGTACGGACTCCCCGTGGCGTGTGATCCGGTCATAGGTTGTCAATATCGGCTGTCCGCCCCCTGTGGAGCACGCGAGTGTCGATTCGAGACACGATACACGGTGGTAAGTCCCAGGGGATAATTAACGCACCTTTTTCGACGGGCAACACCCGAATGAGAACAAGTGTCACGACAGGTCGACAGAACGACTACCGGGACTTCGGACGACGGCAGTCGATCAGTGTGGCGAGTCTGGATCGTTCGGCGCGTCCGCCTCGATGTCGGTCACCTCGGTTGACTCTGAAACGTCGGACTGGTCGTCGCTCTCGTCTGTCGCCGATTGCTGGTCGTTTTCCGTGTCAGCCACTTCGTCGAGTTCCTGTTCTGCCTGCTTCGTCTCCGATGGAGCCTCGATCGAGGTCTCGCGATCCTCGCGCTCTCGAGCGTACACGTCGATCGTAAGCTTTGCGCCGCCGATCACGACGGGGCCGATGAACAGGCCAACTGCGCCGAAGACGACGATCCCGCCGAAGATGCCGACGACGATGATCGCGGAGTTGAACGCACTCGTTCGACCGATGAGCGCAGGCCGCAGGTAGGTGTCGGAAGCACTGACGATCGAGCCGTAGACGACGAGTCCGGCCCCCGCGAAGGGTCGCCCGACAGCAATCAGGTATGCTGAAACTGGCACCCAGACGCCAAACGCACCGACGAGTGGGAGCAACGCGAAGACGAACGTCGCGACGACCAGGAAGATCACCGCTGGAACGTCTAAGACGACGAGTCCGACGCCGAGTGCGATCGCCTGGATCATCGCGACCGCAACGTTACCGACGACGGAGGCCCACATCAACTGGTCGTATCCCGTCAGCAACTCCCGCTGGAGATCGTCTTCGACCGGAGTGACCTCCCGTACCCACGCGAGCAACCGCTCACGGTCGCGCAACAGCGCGAACAGTACGAAAAGCGCCACCGTGAGGCCGATCAAGATTCCCGGCAGCCCGCCGACGATCTCGAGACCGCTCGTGGCAAGCCCCTGCAACCCCGTCGTGATCGGTTCCTGGTACTGGTCGTACATGCCAGCGAGGTCGACCGTATACCCGGTCGTCTCGAGTCGTTCTTCGATCGCTGCCACGTCGAGATCACCGTCCTGGATCGCGTCGACGATCTGGAGTGCTTCGCGGAACGCGAGTGCGAGCACGTATGCGATCGGGAGCAAGATCACGAGGATCGCGACTGCGACGAGGACACCGGCAGCGATCATCGACCCGACGTACTGCTCGAGGTGACGCTGGGCAGGCACGAGAACGTACGCGAGGACGATCCCGATCAAAACGTACTGGACGTACGGGAGGATGACGAGTGCCGCCAGTCCGACTGTTATGGCGACGAGGGCGGCGAGCCCCGGACGGTCGAACTCCAACGAAGGCAGGTCGGGCCTGTCTGCCATACCCCGTCGTACGCGCTACGCTGCAATGATTCCGTTGACCGTTGCACGGTCTCTGAGATGCCGTAACTACGCGCTATCTCGGGTTGGAGTCCGTTGTGTGCGTCAGTTCGGTGCAACCACGACTCGAGGTGGTTGCACCGGGCATCGGTACAGCGACTCGTATTAGTCGTCGAGCAGCGACCGCGAGGAGTTGGTGACGACCAGCAGACTGCTCAGTCCCATCGCGATCGCAGCAAACAGCGGGTTGAGCAGTCCGGTTACGGCAAGCGGGATCGCGATCCCGTTGTAACAGAACGCCCAGCCGATGTTGCCCTTGACGCGACGATCGGTCGCACGTGCGAGTTCGAAGACGGTGTCGACCGACGAGAGGTCGTCGTCGACGAGTGCAACGTCTGCAGCGTCGGCGGCCATGGCAGTGCCGCCGCCAAGCGCGATGCCGAGGTCGGCGGCTGCGAGCGCCGGCGCGTCGTTGGTGCCGTCGCCGACCATGACCGTTCGTCCGGTTCCCTTGAGCCGTTCGACGGTCTCGGCTTTGCCTTCGGGTGGGACGCCGGCGAACACGCGGTCGACGGCGTCGTTTTCCCGGAACAGCGTTGCTGCACGCGGATCGTCGCCGGTAAGGACGACGACCTCGACGTCGGCTGCCGAGATGGCCGACAGCGTCTCGCCCCACCCCTCGCGGAGTTCGTCGCCGACGACCACGACGCCCTCGGCGGTCCCGTCTCGGCCGACTGCGACCGGCACGTTCCCGGTCTCGCGGGCGTCGTCGATCCGTCCCGCGATCGAGTCGGGCACTTCCCAGCCGCGGTCGGCGAACAGGTCCGGATGGCCGACGACGACCTCGTCGCCGTCGACGACGCCCGAGACGCCGTTCCGGTGGCTCTCGAAGGAGTCGACGCGGTCGTCTCCCTCGTCGCCCGTCCCGCTCGCGGTCGCCTCCACCTGTCCGCCGTCCGCGATCGGCGACGCGGCCGCAATCGCCGTCCCGACCGGGTGGGCCGAACGTCGCTCGAGTACCGCCGCCTGCTCGAGCAGGCGGTCCTCGAGGTCGGTCTCGACGGCGGACATCTCGCCGGTGGTCAGGGTGCCGGTCTTGTCGAAGACGACGGTGTCGGCGTCGCGGATGCGTTCGAAGACGCTGTCGTCGAAGACGACGATCGAGTGTTGCAGGGCGTCGCGGATGCCTGCGGCGACCGCAAGCGGTGTCGCCAGCCCGAGCGCGCACGGACAGGAGACGATCAAGACGGTGAGTCCGACCAGCAAAGCGGTGGCGACGCCAGCGCCGGTCAGGAGGTAGATCGCGGTGACGACGGTCGCCAGGACGAGCACGAGTGGGACGAAGATCGTCGCGAGCTTGTCCGCGAGTTTCTGGATGCCGTGGGTCCCGCTCTGGAGGTCCCAGACGAGTTCGGTGATCCGATCCAGCGTGCTCGTGGCGTCTTCGCCGACTCGGACGGTCAGGGCACCCTCGGCGACCATCGAACCGCCGACGACGTCGTCCCCCGTTTCCTTGGTCACGGGGAGGGATTCGCCGGTGACGACCGCCTCGTCGACCGCCGCCTCGCCGTCGACGACCGCGCCGTCGACGGGGACGCGTTCGCCAGCCCGGACCAGCACGCGGTCGCCCGCCGCCAGTTCGTCGACGCCGACGTCTTCGTGGTCACCGTCCTCGAGGACGCGGCGGGCGTCGTCGACCTGGACGGTCGTCAGGTTCGAGAGTCGTTCGGTCGCCTCGCGTTTGAGTTCCGACTCGTAGTAGCCGCCGACGGAGACGATGACGATGATCGCGACGGTGACGTCGTAGTACAGTTCCGGTTCGCCGGCGACGATCGAGAGCGTACTGTAGCAGTACGCGCTGAGAGCCGCGATCGAGACCAGCAGGTCCATGTTCGGCGTTCGCGTCTTGACGGCGACATAGGCTCCCTGGAGGATCGGCTTCCCGGTGACGCCGAGAATGACAGTCGTCAGCGCGGCGATCATGACGTAAAACGGCGTTGCAAGCCCGCTGGCGAGCGTTTCCTGGAAGAACTCGTAGGTTTGTTCGTCGTAGAAGAGCCCGCCGAAGTAGGTCGGATAGATGATGACCACGTACTGCATCATTACCATCATCCCCATCAGGACGCCGACTGCGATCCGGGCCATCTCCCAGTCGTCGGCCCGGCGGCGGCTGAACGCGTCGTCGCGGTCGTACGCGCTGTAGCCGAGGCCGCTGATGACCTCGCGGAGGTCGTCGACCGAGACCGTCTCGGGGTCGTGGTCGATCCGGACCGTATCGGTCACGTAACTCGAACTCGCTGCGCTGACGCCGTCTGTCTCGGTCGCGACTGACTCGATGAACGCCTCGCAGGTCGCACAGTACATCCCGTCGACCTCGAGATAGGTCGCCTCGTGGTCGACCGGAACCGACGGTTCGTCCGCTGGTTCGTCGACGGCCTGTCGTTCGCGAACGTCGTCGGCGTTTACGTCCGCGACGTCGCCGAGGGCGTCGTAGACCTCACGGCAGCCGACACAGCAAAAGGCGTTGCCGTCGGCGACGACGCCGCTGCCCTCGACCGGCAGGTCACACAGGGTACAGCCATCGCCGGTGTCGATGTCGTCGGTCATCGTGTTTTAGTGGTGGTCGTGTCCAGCCCCTGGCGCGTCGATGCCGTCGTAGAACGGCAGTTCCGGATGCGGGAGGGGATAGCCAAGCGCCATCAATCCGTGTGCGAACAAGACGTAGCCAAGCACGACGAACGCGACCCCGAGCAGCCGGTGCACGCGTCGCCGGTGGGCGACGTCGACGGTCTCGAGGACGGTGCCGTAAGCGAAGACGGCGGGGATCGTCCCGGCACCCAGTGCGGCCAGTGCGAGCGCGCCACCGGTTGGCGAACCGACCGCGAACGCGTAGAGAAAGGCCGGATAGAGGACGGGACAAGGGAGTAATCCGTGGACTGCACCCAGCCCGACGATTCCGGGGCCGTTCGCCAGGCGGTCGACGCGAGCGGTGAGCCAGCCGGTGAGTCGCTGGAGGCCCGGCAGATGGATGCCGCCGGTCGTCCGCCCGAGCAGGTAGTAGATGCCGGTTGCAATGACGAAACTCCCGATGACGAGGCCGACGCCGCCGCGGGCGACGTCGACGATCGACGTCAACTCTGCGGTCGTCACGAACAGGACACTCCCCAGCGCGCCAAAGGCCGCCCCGAGGAGCGTGTAGCTGGCCATCCGACCGAGGTTGAACAGTGCGTGCTGGCGGACCTCGTAGGTCGTCAGGTGGCTCGTTCGCCCCCCATCGCCAGCCGCCCCGGTATCGTCGCCCATCTTGCTGGAGTACACTGTCACCAGCGGCCCACACATCCCGATGCAGTGGGCACCGGCGAGCAAGCCGATGATGAAAAACAGCGCCACGTCGATACCGAGGAAAGTGAGTGGGTCCATTCGTAGTCGACCTCGAGACTTCGATGTCAATCGAGTTACCTGCTGGAGGCGCTAATGGGTTTCGCCTCGAGACAGCCGCTCGAAAAGTGAAAGAGAGTTACTCTACGTAGCGGTACTTCCGTTCGCCCATCCGCCCCCAGCCGTCGAAGACGAACTCGCCGTCCGGAGTCGTCAACTCCTCGACGTCGGAGTCGACGTCGTGGTTGTGGGCGTCGTGAATCTCCTCGTAGTCCGCCCACTCGAGGTCGTAGCGGTCCTCGAGTTGCTCGTCGACGTTCAGGGCCTCGATCTCTTCTTCCCAGCCGTCGCAGACGGTCTCGGCGTGAATCTCGGCCTGAGCACCGCTGCCGTAGGAGCCGACGAGTAGCCGCTCGCCGGTCATCTCACGCCCTTCCTCGAAGGCGTGTTTGAGTGCGCTGATGCGAGCGACGTGAACGGAGCCCGTGTACCAGTTACCGACGTTGCGCGAGATCGTCAGCGTCGGATCTATCGTCGCCTCGTACCACTCCTGGTAGCGGTCGGTCTCCTCGAGTTCGTCCATGTACTCTCGGAGTGCGTCGCGGTAGTCTTCGTCGTCGTCGAACGCCTCGGGGCGTGGCTGGCGACCGATCTGGTCGGCCAGTTCGTCCTCGATGCTCGTGTTCCGGACCATGTTCCGGTAGCCAAGCAACGCAGCCTTCCGGACCATACCGGGGAACGGCGTGTGGAACGGAACGTACGCGAAGTCGTCCGGATGCAGCGGTTCAGTGACCGACTTGAAGTCCTCGAGTGCCTCGCGCATGCGGGCGAGATACACCTGCACGGAGCGTTTGCCGTCGACGGAGGGGAACTGCTGGTTCGGTTTGAGGAAGTCGGTCTCGTCGGCCGACCCGTACCCCTGTTCGGCCGAGAGTTCGACCAGGCTGGGGTCCTCGGCGATGTACATCGCGACGGCACCGGCACCCTGGGTCGCCTCGCCGGCGTCGCCGCGAGCGTACAGTGCCGTGTCTGTCGCAATCACGAGCGCGCCACGACCACGATTGCGGCCCGCCTTGATCCAGTTGTACGCGTCATCCAGGCTCTGTGTCCCCGCGATACAGGCGAACTTCCGCTCGCCTTTGTTCGCGTGGTGAAAGTCGCCGTCGAAGACCTGCTCGAGACAGCCAGCGACGTACGTCGAAACCGGCTTCGAGTTGTCGAACGCGCTCTCGGTGGCGACATCGATACGGCCGATATCGTCGGTCTCGAGGCCTTTGCGTTCCATCAAGCGATGAGCGGCGTTTGCACCCATCGTGACGATGTCCTCGTAACTGTCGGGAAACGAACTGGTGTAGAGACCGAGGCCTTTCGTGTACTTTTCCGGGTCTTCGCCTTTCTGGGGGGCGAACGTGCCGGGCAAGTCGAGTTCGAGATTCCCGGTCCAGATTTCGACCGCGTCGATACCGACTGCTGTCATAGCGGAGTAATGCGGAAGGAGATATATGGTATTGTCGTTCGAAGTTTCGACGACCGTCGAACGGGGTTCGTCCCACGGAGACCAGTACCCAACCCGTCTTCGTCGACGAGAACGCGACGACAGACGGCGTCGGTCGAACTGAACCGACACAACGACCCGCGACGAGGAAGACAGCTCCAGCAGACGATCTCCCGTCGTCACTTCCCGCCGATCACCAGCACTGAACCGGTGGCCGACGGGACACAGCCAGCCCCACGCCTACCGGCTCTCGAACGAGGAGAGCATCTCGTCGATGTCGTCGACTAGCTCGAGGAGGTTCTGGTTTGCACGTTCGACGTGCTTGATCCGTTCACGGGTGTCGGCGGCGAACTCGGTGACGTCGTCGACTGCTGCAGCGACCTCCTGAGCGCTCGAGGCCTGGTCGTCCGTGACGCGGGCCATCTCGCTTACGCTATCGGCAGCGTATTCGACGGCGGTGTCGATCTCCTCGAGGTTCTGGCGGGCTTTCTCGATCTGTCTCTGTCCTTCGTCGATCGCGTCGACGGTGTCGGACAGCTCCGTGACGGTTCGGTCGGCGGCGGCCTGGACGTCCGCCGTGATCGACTCGATCTCGTCGGCGCGCTGCTGTGACTCGGTTGCCAGTGACTTTACCTCGTCGGCGACGACGGCGAAGCCTTCGCCGGATTCGCCGGCCCTGGCCGCCTCGATCGACGCGTTCAACGCCAGCAGGTTCGTCTGCTCGGCGATGTCGTCGATTACGGTTACGGCGTCGTCGATCTCGTCGACGTGCCCCTGCAGCGTCTCCATCTCGTCGACCGCGCTCGTCGCGGCGGTGTCGACGGTCTCGATCGCGTCGATCGCTTCTTCAGCGGAGCGTTTCCCGTCGCCAGCGAGTTCGTCGGCTTCGTTGCTGCGCTGGGCAACGTCTTCCGCCGTCGAAGCCATCTCTTCGATACTCGCACTGAGGTCCGACACCTCACTCGAGACCTCCTGCATTTTCTCCGTCTGCTCGTCCGCGAGTGCCTCGATGTCCACCACCTGCTCGGTGACATCTTCGGTCGTGTCGGTCAGCGTCTCGACCGATCGCTCCACCTGTTCGGTGAGTTCGCGCTGCTGATCGAGCAGTTCCTGTTTCTCGGCCGTCTCTTCCTGTTGTTTCTCGTAGTGGTCGACGACCTGCTGGAACGCAATCTGCATGTACGTGATCGTCTCGGCGACCTGTGACAGCTCCTCGCTCTCGACGCGGTCGGTGTCCAAATCCGCGTCGAACTCGCCGCCTGCGATCGTCTGGACGTGCTCGAAGATGACGTCGATATCTGATCGCGGTACCTCGACCGTCTCGACTTCACCGGTCTGTTCCCCCTCGGTCCGTTCTCGCTCGTCGACAGATTGTGTCATGGTGAGTCCCTCCAAGATTTGTTCGTTCGTTCACTTCCTGAGTGATTCCTGGCGATTCCTGATCGCTCCCCCTCCGTCTCGAGCCGGGGGTGGTCGGCAACTCCCTCGAGCGTCGACAGGACCGCGTCACGAGCCGGCTCGACGACGGACCGTATCTCCGGCGAGAGTGTCTCCGAAAGGGTATCTCGGCCGGTCGACTCGCGTTCGATCCCGACGAGAACCGCTTCGACGGACGCCGGCGAGTCGGGTTCGGCCCGAGCCATCGAGACGAGCCGACCGAACGAGAGCCCGTGAGCAAACGCCGACGACTGCTCGAGGGCGGCGACCTCGTCGGCGTCGACGTGCCACCACGAGCCGGCAGCGCGTGGCTCGACCGGGACGGCGTCGACCACGACGACACGGTCGTATCCGGCGATCAGATCAAGGAGCCTGACGTCCGAGAGAATCGTCCGCCGCACGTCTACCGACGGGACGTCCAGATCGGCGAGTGCAGTCTCTACTTCGGCTACGACCTCGAGTCCGACGCGGTCGTCGCCGCGGGTCGGGTTTCCCAGCCCGAGAACGAGCGTGGCTGTCGTCACGAATACTCCTCCCTTCGGTTCCCGTCGGCGTCGTAAATCCGTACTGCGAGTGGCGTTTCGCCGACGACCGAGTGGGTCGCACAGGCCAGACACGGATCGTACGCCCGGAACGCCATCTCGACGCGATTCAGGGTGCCTTCGTCGGGGTTCGATCCGTCGACGAGCGCTGTAGCTGCGCGTTCGATAGAGCGGTTGATCGACGGGATGTTGTGATTTGTTGGCACGAGGCAGTTGACAGTTTCGGCCGTGCCGTCCGCCGTAGACGTATACGAGTGGAACAACGTGCCACGAGCAGCCTCGACGGCTCCGACGCCCGATCCCGCGCCGTCGTCTGCTGGGATTCGTCGGCGGTCGTCGCCGACCACCGCGGGCGTCTGGATCAGTTCCTCCGCGCGCTCGGCCAGGTACAGCATCTCGATCAGGCGTGCCCAGTGTGCAGCGAGCGTGTGGTGACACGGCTGGGGCAGCACGTCGAAGAACGTCTCGTACCAGGAGTGTGCCCGTGGCGTCGAGAACCCGTCGGAGACGTTGATCCGAGCAAGCGGGCCGACCTGATAGAGACTGTCGTCGTTTGCGGCGTCGAGACCCGACCACCCCTCCGACCGAAGATACGGCAGCGTCGGGTACGACCACGGCTCTGCCCGTTCACCGAAGAGTCGATCGAATTCGTCGGCTGGTCTCGTGTCTCGAACCGTCCCTTCCGGAGCGATCACGCGAACGTCGTCGCCGTAGAAGTCGACGACGCCATCGTCGTCGACGAGACTCACGTAGTTCGTCCGGAGGTAGTAGACATCCTCACCCGTGACGAGGTCCCGGTAGGAGTCGTCTCCCAGAACGAGGTCCTCGAACAGTTCGAGCGACTGCTCTGCGAGGTCGACGAACCCCGCGAGCGACTCGGCGATTTCGTCTCGCTGGCCTTCGTCGATCCCGTTCGAGACGCCCCCTGGAACGCCGAAGACGGGATGGATCGCTCGGCCGGCGACCGACTCGAGTAACTCGTGGGCCTCCCGGCGCGTCCGGGCGACCCGGGTAACCAGGTCCTCGTCGAGCATCTCGGCCAACTCAAGGACGTTGCGCACGTCCGGGGCTGCGTCCGGCCCCATCACGAAGTCCGGTGCAGCGAGGTAGTAAAAGTGAACGAGGTGGTCGGCGAAGTTCGCCACCGAATAGAGGAGCCGCCTGACGGCGACGGCCGTCTCGGTCGGACGGACATCCCAGGCGTCCTCGACCGCCTTCGTGGACGCGAGGTGGTGTGGCCAGGGACAGACCCCACAGATCCGTGGTGCGATACGCGGAATCTCCTCGAGCTGTCGACCCTGGACGAACTCTTCGAAACCCCGTAGCTCCGTGGCCTGGAAGTACGCCCGGTCGACCGCGCCGTCGTCGTCGAGATGAATGTCGATCTTCGCGTGGCCCTCGAGTCGCGTCGCCTGCTCGATGGTGATCGTCTCCGTGTCGGTCCCGTCGTCGCTGGCTTCTGTCTCTGGGTTTTCGTCACTCATCTCGATCACCTCTGTCGTCGTCGACGGCAGGATCTTGCACCTGCCCGAGCGGCGAGTCCGCGAGCGTGAAGTAATGGGTCAGACCGGCCCAGTCCTCGACCTCGTCGACGATCGCCGCGACCTCGTCGTCGCCGTCCGGTTCGACCAGCGGCCCCAGGCTAGAGGCAAGCTGCGCACCGACGTCACACGTCGATTCGGCCGGACCGAAACAGCCCCGACACGGGACGTTCGCTTCCAGACACCGCGCGTTACAGCCTGCCGCGGTCAGCGGTCCGAGACAGACGAGCCCTTCGTTCAGGAGACACTCGCCGTCGGCCGGTTCGACCTCGTGGACTCGCTCGAGCGACTCGAGGTGGCGCTCGTCGACCTCGCGGGGGCACTCCCGACAGACGTGGCCGTCCCCCGCGAGAACGGTTCCAGGTTCGGGGAGGTCCTCCTCGAGGGCGGAGAGCAGCAAGTCCGCCGTGAACCGCCGCGACGGCGGACACCCCGGGACCGTGTACTCGACGTCGACGACGTCCTCGAGTCGGTCGACGCCGTCCCGAAGCGTCGGGAGCTCGAGTCGGCCGCTCTCGACGTCCGTCTCTCCTCGTGGCGACTCACCACCAGTCACCGTCGGCACGTCTTCGTACTTCGTTCGCACGAGGTCGTCCGGTGACGAGAACTCGGCGAGCCCAGGTATCCCGCCCAGGTGGGCGCAAGCGCCGTACGCGACCAGCGTGCGAGACCGGTCCCGGAGGAGGTGTGCCATCTCCTCGTGGTCGTCCAGGCGGATCGCCCCGTTGAACAGACAAATGTCGATCTCGTCGGTCTCGAGGCGCTCGACGTCCGCAGGCTTGAAATCGGTCGCGAGGGGCCAGATCGCGACGTCGACGTGGGAAGAAAGCGCCAGCAGCGCCTCCCCGAGGTCGGCGACGTTGGCGTCACAGCCGCCACAGCTACCGGTCCAGTAGATACCGAGAGTAAGCGGGGCAGCGGGCGGGTCGTCCAGTTGTGCCAGGCGTTCGTCGACGTACTCGGCGAGTCCGCGGTCCGAGCGGTCGAGTTCAGTCGCCATCGGCAGTCACCTCCGTCGTGGGTCCGGAATTCCCGTCGGCGAGCGGACCGAGCTCTCGGACTCTCGCTGCCATCTCCCGGGTGACCGTCGCGTACCGCTCTCCCTCGTCCGCAGAGACCCAGTCCAGTCGGACCCTGTCCTCGTGGACGCCGAGCCCCTGTAAGACGGCAGTGAAGAGTGCGTGTCGCTTCCGGGTGAGGTAGTTCCCGGTCTTGTAGTGGCAGTCGCCCTCGTGACAGCCAAGCACGAGGATGCCGTCGGCTCCGTCCGTCAGCGTCTTCGCGACGAGATCGTAGTCGACGCGGCCCGAACACATCACGCGCACGGGAAAGACGTTGGCCGGGACGGTCTTGCGGGCACCGCCGGCTGTTTGCGCTCCCTCGTACGAACACCAGTTACACAGGAACGCGACCACCAGCGGCGTCCACTCCTCGGTCGCCGGATCGGTCGCCTCGCTTTCGATCACCGATTCGAGCGTCTCGCGGTCGGGGTCTTCGAGTACGTCCGTCATCCTTCGATCACTCCGTCGATTTCGGCCTCGAGTTGTGCCGTCGTGAAGCCGCGCTGGTCGATCGCGTCTGCCGGACAAGCACTAACACAGGCTCCACAGCCCTGACACACCTCGTCGCGGAGCTGTGCGACCCCGCGTTCGTCGTCCCGATCGATCGCGTCGAACGGACACGTCTCGAGACAGATCCGACAGCCAGTACACAGTTCGTCGTCGATGACCGCACGCCGAGGCTCGAGTTCTACGTCACGGCCCGGCACTGCCCTCGAGAGTACCTCGCCGACGGCGCTGATCCCTTGGGTGAGTGTCGCGTGTTCGCCGTCCGGTCCAGCCGACGGCCCGGCAACGTAGATGCCGTCGCGTGCGACCGCCGTCGAGGTGATCGGCTGCTCGGCCGTGAGAAAGCCCCGCTCGTCGCGCTCGAGGTCGAACGTCTCCGCGAGGTCGTCGACGACCACCCCCGGCTCGAGACCGACCGCGAGGACGACCGCGTCGACCTCGAGTTCGGCCGGATTTCCGTCCCGGTTCGTCCCGGCGACCGTGACTCCGTCGTCGGTCACCGTCAGATCGATCCAGTCACCGTGGTCGAGATCCCAGCGGACTGGCGTCGCTCCCATCTCGAACGTCTCCTGGGCGTACGCCTCCCCCTCTCGTCCCGGGACGACGAGGTCGTCGAACACCTGATAGACGTCGCAGTCGGGCACCGCCTCGAGGAGTGCCCGCGAGAGCTTGAGCGCGTCGAGACAGCAGGTTCCCGAACAGTACGACAGATGGTCTTCACACCGGGAACCGGCACAGTGAACGATCGCCACCGAGTCCGGTTCCGTGCCGTCGCGGAGTTCGACGGCTCCGTTCGTCGGCCCGGATTCGGTGAAGAACCGTTCGAACTCGAGGTTCGAGTAGACATCCGTCTGGCCGTCCCTGGCCGTTGGGTGGACGCGGTCGGCATCGTAGGGCTGGGCTTCGGGTGCCACGATCGCGCTACCGACGGTCACTTCGCGGGTCGTTCCCGTCTCCTCGTACTGGACTGCGTCCATCGGACAGGCGTCGGCACACTCCGTGCAGTCGGTCGGCGACTCGTCGAACCTGACGCAGTTCTCCTCGTCGATGACGTAGCCGCCCGGGATCGAGCCGGAGAACGGCTCGTAGATCGCCGCTCGGTCTGTGAGTTCGAACTCGAATTCGTCGGGGACGGAGACGGGACAGGCGTCGACGCACCTGTCACACGGGATACACGCCTCGGAGTCGACGTACCGTGGCTCCGATTCGATAGTGATCTCGAAATTCCCGGCGACGCCACGCACCGACGTCACCTGGCCCGGCGCGATCAGTTCGACGTCGTCGCTCTGGTCGAGCTCCTTGAGTTTCGGTGCTGCCCGGCACGGTGCACACTGATCTTTCGGGTAGAGAAACTCCTTCTGGACGAGTAACCCCCCAGGACTATCCGCTTCGGTGACGAGGTACACCTGTCGATCGGCGACCGCGAGTTGCAACGCGGCGTCGATTGCGGCAATCGACTCCCCATAGACCAGCACGCCGGTATCGTAGGCGACAGTCTCCCGAGCGAGTGGCTCGAGGTGTAACGCCCGTTCGACGCCACCGCGAAGCAGCCTGCAGGCTTTTTCGGTGGTGGCTTCGGGGT
Source organism: Natronobacterium gregoryi SP2 (assembly GCF_000230715.2). GTDB lineage: Archaea > Halobacteriota > Halobacteria > Halobacteriales > Natrialbaceae > Natronobacterium > Natronobacterium gregoryi. The sequence goes on along the minus strand of NC_019792.1, from coordinate 2,784,725 downwards.
CGTCCGTGACCCAACTGCACTGCTCGCGCAGGTCGACCATCTGCAAGAGAAACGGGTTCATCCCCGCCGACTCGAGGACCGTTTCGAAGCCGGGTCGTTTGTCCTTCAGGGAGCCGCCCCCGACAACGATCCTGTCCGGTTCGTTCTCGCGGATCTCCGACCGGAGCAGGTCGTGCCCGTCCGGACCACACAACAGTTCGTGCGTCCGGACGTCGGTGACGTTCGGGTGTTCGGAAATCGTTTCGACGACGGCGTCCAACTCGAGTTCGTCGCTCACGTGGCCACGACTTTCACAGAGGTAGACGGCTACCTCGAGATCGGATATCATCGTCAGAGCTGAATCTCTGCCTCGTAGACGCCCGGTTCGGGCTCGACGAGCGAGATCAGCGTCGAGTCGGTCTTCTCACACCAGTCTCGCACGTCGTCCGGAAACGTCGAGCAATCGGCTTCGGCGACGATCACTTCCCCGTCGTCGAGCTCTGACGCTTTCACGCCGATTTCTAACGTCGGCTGTGGGCAGTCGAGTCCTCGCAGATCCATTTCGTGAGTTGTCATGGGGAGAGTACGGGACGATAGAAACGGAAGTCTCTATATGCTTCCTGCCGATTATCCAGCCTCTTAAGGCGGGGCTCCCGTCTTTCCCGCTCGGGACGGGCACGTGGTCGCACTCGACACCGGAAACACTGCATTGCGGGGCCAGCGACGTAGCGCCCATCGGTCAGCACACCCGATTACGCGACAGTAGTGCGATCACTAGTGCAGTTGAGACGAATTGCTGTACCGATGTCCCGATGCAACCGTCTCGAGTCGCGGGTGCGTCGACACTTGCCGGCCAGCAATCTATCTTTCTTCAAGGAGAAAATCCCACCGTTCACAGTAGTTGCCGATTCAACGCGGTCTGCTGAACGAAATTGGTCGAACAGCCGATTTGGATTACAGCGCTCCAACGATCTATGCGACACAGCGAGGAACAGAGCGAAGAAACGCCGCCGATAGCGGCGTTTCTGAGCGTTTCCACTCGGTTACGGCGTTTTGACCGATCATCTTGGTCGGACTGGTCTCCCCCTATCCGTAACCAGTCACAACAACAAATTCCCTGAATACACGTGTCGAGATTGGCGGTTTCTCCGGTATAGCACCAGCTGAGACAAGCACATTTGCGAGGATCCACAGATTGTACATCGAAACCGCGAACAAGAAGTAGAACTGCCACACCGAGAACGTCGGACTAATGATCAAGATAACTTTTGCAAATATGGACTGAGGAACTGGCCGATCCAAGACTTGGCGAATCCAAGTCGATCGGTGAGGGTGTTGAAGAGACGGCGAGCGAGAGTGCGGAACGCGCTCTCGCTCGCCACGACGATTGGTGAAGCATTCCGTTTGAGCACTTTCCAGACCTGCTCGATTGGATTGAGATGCGGTGAACCGACCGGAAGAAAGACGAGATCGATACCGAGTTGATGTGCGCGCTTGCGCGTGTGTTCACAGATGTGAGACGGTTTACTGTAAGTCATTTTCGGCACAACCGCGACCCGGGCGGCGGTTGCGCCGGTAAATCGTTACAGTAATCCGTATGAGACGAGAAGTCGTCCAAGACGAGCAGAATCCGCGTTCTCGGATTCTGCTCGCGGACCTCCTCCAGTAGGGCACAGATGGTCTCTTTCGATTGATCTGCAGGAAAGGTCAGGACACTTTCGCCGGTAAGCGTATAGCACCCGACCGCTGGTTCGTCAAGCTTCACCAGCGGTCGTTCCAGTGTCGGACCATCGACGTACCACAGTCGATGCGAATTGTCGTATGGTTGCGGGTGAGAAGCGTCACAGAAACCGACGACAGTTCCCCCATCTGTACAAATATCGTCGTCGAGGACCCAGCCTTCGTCCTCAGCATCAGGACGCTTGTTATGTGCTGTCTCTGGTTCCTCGTCGAACGCGTCTGCGACGCGTTCTTCGAGGATTTCATCGGCGTTTTCTGGCCGGGAGGGTCGTTTGGGACGTGGTTTAGCGTAGGAGAGTCCGAGATTCCGGAGGAATCGGCCGAGATAATCCGGGTGGTACTCAACATCGAACTCTGTCCAAGAGTTGATGAACTTCTTGTGCTTTCCAGGGTTGTCCCTCTCGAGAAGTTCTAGAAGACGCTCTTGTTCCTCGTCACCGAGCTTCGGGGGCCTTCCGCCCCCGAAGTTCGGTGTCAACTGACCCAGCCCGCCATCGTTCCATCGACGTGCCCAGCGACTTCCAGTCGACGCAGATTTCCCCACGTCGTCAGCTGCTTCTTCGTACGTTGCACCCTTGTAGAGACGCTTGACAAAGGTGAGCCGCTTGACGACCTTTGGATCGTCTGCTGGACGAAGCAGACGGTCCAACTCCTCCTCGCTCAGATGACGAACGAACTCGCCTCGCCGGTCTCCTCCCATTACCCGTTTCTCTCATCCGTCTTTAGCTAAGTCAGAAACCGCGTGACAGCAGCGGCTTATCGAGGCTACTTTTTGAAAGGAATGAGGAAGCCGAGTCTGTGTACAACTCCGGCTCCTCATCTCGAATTATGCGTCGGCTCACTACACTGTTTCCCTCTGAGTTCCTCGAAGAGCACGCCGAGGAACTCGGCGTGGTCGAACGAGACGGAAAGCTCCAGATCCCCGTCCTCGCGTGGGCGTTCGTGTTCGGCTTCGCCGCAGACGAGAGCCGAACACTCGCTGGCTTCAGACGTAGCTACAACTCTACAGCCGACGAGACGATCTCTCCCGGCGGCTTCTATCAGCGACTGACGCCGTCACTCGCCGAATATCTCCGCGACCTCGTCGAGACCGCGCTCGACGAGGTCGCTGTTCCCAACGCTGTTGACGCTGACATCGACCGCTTCAGAGACGTGATGATCGCAGACGGAACGGTGTTGCGGTTGCACGAGTTCCTCTCCGACGAGTTCCAAGCCCGTCACGAGGAGCAGGCTGGAGCGAAGCTCCACCTGCTCCACAACGCCACTGATGAGACGATTGATACTCAAGGACATAAGTACGTAAAGACATTCGGCGGTTCGATGTCGTCAAGCGCGGTCAGTGCAGCCTCTTGAAGTTCATCCAGTGTGTTGAACAAGCGGTTGCCGAGTGCTTGATTGAGTCGTCGCCAGCACTCTTCCACGGGGTTCAGCTCTGGTGAACCCCGTGGAAGGTAACACAGTTCGATCGGAGTTCCTTCGGCGAATGCCTGCACCTTGTTCGCCGTAAAATAGGAGGCATTATCTAAGACAACGTAGATTTTCTCGCCGAACTCGGTTTGGAGAGCGTCGAGCAACCGGATTGTGGTGTCGCTGTTGAAATTCTCCTCACACGGGAGAAAGAACGTCTCGCCGCTATTGCTGACTGCCCCGAGGAGTTTGATGCTGTCCCACGCGCCCGTCACCGGGAGTGACGGGCGCTCCCCTTCTGGAAACCACGCGTAGATCAGCGTCGAGAGAACCTGTCGCGTCTGATCGATGGTCAGGATCGTGTATTCATCGTCCAAGTTGTCGCGCTTTTTTTGAACCCTTCTTCCCAGGCCTCTTGGGCTCGTTCGTCGGACTTGTGGAACTCCGGCCGGGCTGTCTTCCAGGACAGCCCGGCCTCGGACATCAGTCGTCGGACGTGACGTTCGCAGTACTCAACACCGAATTCTTCGGAGAGATAGTGACGCGCTAGTGAAACAGACCACGCGGGCGCGTTGTATCCAACGTCTTCGGGAGACTCGTGAAGTACCTCAACAAACTGCTCGTGCTCGTCGTCAGAGAGTTCGGATGGTCTGCCCTCTCGTGGTTTGTCGTAGACGACCTCCTCGAACGGCTCGTCGGCGAGCCGTTCGAGTCGATTGAACCATTTCGAGGCCCAACTGCTGGAAAATCCATAGAGTGCGGCGGCTTCTGCTTGCGTTAGATCTTCTATCTCTTTGTAGGTGATCGCGGCCATGAGCCGCTTTGTTGCATCGGCATCATCGACCTCCGCCAAGATCTGGCGGAGGTCTTCGACAGAGACGTTCTCCAACGTCGCCATACTATTCCCCCGCATCTAGAGATACATGAAGTTTTATCCATCAGTATCAATAGGCATCTCTACTGATCGCTGCGAACGATTCTATGACATGCTCGGGTTAGTTGACTAGTAGCCCATCCACCGCGAGACGTCTGCCCGCGATGGATATACCCGCAGTATCGGTTGGGATGTTCTTCGCCGTCGCAAACGCTTTGCGTTTGCTGCTCATCAGACGAGTCTGATGACCACATTGTAATCAGCGTTCATCTTCTACCTGCAATCCACGCAATCGAACTCCTTGTCGTTGGGTTATCCTCGTGGTAAACCCACAACACGAATACCTGACTCGTGTACGCAGGGTTCGGCGTCTCCACGAACAACTCAGTGGATTCGATCTTGTACTCCACGGGCTCAAGCCTCGTGGCATCTGCCTGGTACCGCCTGTGAACCGTTTTTATTGTCCGCCGGTCCGAGGGTCGAGTATGACAGTCGTTGCACTACTGAGCGTCGCACCAGTGATCGAGGACAGTATGAGCGACGAGGTCGCGGAGGCGGTCGCTGCCCTGGAGGAGTACAACGTCGAGTACGAGACGAATCCGATGGGAACAGTGATCGAGACGGACGATATCGGCGAACTGTTCGCGGCAGCCCAGGCAGCCCACGAGGCCGTCGACGGCGACCGCGTCAGTACAGTGTTGAAAATCGACGACAAGCGCACGAGCGAGACGACTGCGGCGGCAAAAGTCGAGGCCGTCGAAGAGAAACTCGGTCGGCCACCGACGAGTATGGACGAGTAGCGTCCCGAAAGGGGAACACTCAACCCGCTTCCTGCCGTCTGCTCGCGTATGGAACAGACCACACTCGAGGTCGATGGCATGGCCTGTGACGGCTGCGAAGAGAGCGTCGTCGACGCGCTCGAGGCGCTGTCTGGCGTTTCGTCGGTGACTGCAGACCACGAGTCGGGCGAGGTTCGCGTCGAACACGACGAGGAGACCGTCGACGAGGGAACGATCAGTGGAACGATCGAGGACGCCGGCTACGAGCCGGCGGTCTGACACGAGTCCGACGCTGGTCGGACGCGAACTGGCAAACGGTTTTACGCGGGAGGCTAAAGTGAGCCCATGGAGAGCCTGAACCGAATGGCGATCGAACTCGTCGACGAAGCGCTCGACTATGCCGAGGAGCTCAACGTCGGCGGCTACGATCTCGAGAACGAGGCGACGGTACTGGACTTCGGGATCGAGTTCGACGGCGGTGTGGAGGCCGGACTGTTACTGACCGAGATCCAGACGGCGGGGATGGCGACGCCGAGTCACGAGCTGGGGTCGGTCGGCGACGCACCGGTTCCGTACGTGGAACTGACGACCGACCAGCCTGCTCTCTCGTTGCTGTGTTCCCAGAAAGCCGGCTGGGAACTGGCGACGGAGGACTTCGAGGGGTTGGGCAGCGGTCCCGCACGCGCGCTTGTGGCCGAGGAAGACGAGTTCCGCCGGATCGGCTACACCGACGCGTTCGACTTGACGGCACTGGCCGTCGAGACCGACGAGCTACCGCCCGAATCGGCCGCCGAGCAGGTTGCCGAACTCGCCGAGGTCGAGACGAGCAGCGTCTTCTTGCTTGCCTATCCGACGGCGAGCATCGCCGGAAGCATCACGAACGCTGCGCGCGCGGCCGAACTCGCGACGTTTCGACTCACCGAACTGGGGTACGGTCCGCTCGACATCGTCTCCGCGACCGGTCGTGCGCCGGTCGCACCAGTCGCCGACGACGAGCGGACAGCTATCGCACGCACGAACGACGCGATCGCCTACGGTGGCACCGCACACCTCACGGTCCGTGAGGACGACGACGTTTTCGACTCGATCCCGTCGACGGCCGCCGAAGACCACGGTCGCCCGTTCGAAGCGGTGTTCGACGACCTCGAGTGGGAGTTCGAAGAGGTTCCCGCCGACCTGTTTGCGCCCGCGAAGGTAACCGTCGACGTGATCGGCGGTCCGACGTACGTCCACGGCGAGACCGACGAGGACGTCTTGCTCGAGTCGTTCGATCTCTGATGGAGGCTGCCGAACTCGCGTCCGTCCTCGAGTTTCTCGAGCTAAAAGACGAACGCCGGACGGGCTGGCAGTTGCGCGACGTCGACGAGCCCGAGTCCGTCGCCGGCCACACCTGGGGGACGGCCACGCTCTGTCTGCTCTACGCCGACCACGAGGCAGTCGACGACGCCGTCGACCGCCAGCGGGCCGTCGAGATGGCACTCGTTCACGACCTCGCGGAGGCCCGCACCGGCGACGTCCCGACTCGAGCGGGGCAGGGGCGGGATCGGATCTCCGAGGCCGAGAAAGAACGGACCGAGCGCGAGGCGATAGACGACCTGCTCGCGCCGTTCGGACTCGAGTCACAGTTACGATCGCGTTGGGCGGAGTACGAGGCCCGCGAGACGCCGACCGCTTGTTTCGTCAAGGACGTGGACCTGCTCGAGAACTGCCTGCAGGCGCTGAAGTACGAGCGAGAGGGGCGCTACGAGACGGACGGGACGAACGAGCACTTCGAGGAGTACGACGGGCTGGACGAGTTCTTCGCGACGGCGGCCCCACGGCTGCGAACGGCGTTCGGCAAAGCGGCGTTCGAACGGATCAAATCGGCGTACGAACGAGAGATCGGGCGGGAGTGTCAGTTGTAACGTCAGTCCATCGGGTGAACGTCCGTCACCGTACCGACCCCTTTACTTCGTCCCTCGCGGAAGACGAACTTCTGGCCCTCCTCGACGAGGTACGGTCGGAACTTGAACTCGACGGTGGTCTTCCCAGTGTCACCGGGCAGCAGTCGACCGTCTTCGGGGTAGAAGGCGGCGGCTTCGCCGATCGTCTCGAGGTGGACGACGGGTTCGTAGCCGTCGCCGATCCGGGTGGGGTGGTTGAGCACCATCACTTCGGCCTCGAACTCGCGGACGGGGTCGGGCTCGGCATCTCGTGGGAGGAGGACCATGCCTCGTTCGATGGCGGTTTCGTTGATCCCTTTCAGGGCGATACCGACGATGCGGCCGGCCTGGGCCTGGTCGACGCGGTGGTAGTGCATCTCGATCGAGCGCACCTCGACCTCCCGGAAACGGCCGTCGGAGGTCGGCCCGATCAGGAGTTCGTCGCCGGCCTCGACCTCGCCGGACATGACAGTGCCGGAGGCGACCGCACCGACGCCGGTAACCGAGTAGCTGCGATCGACGTACATCCGGAACTTGCCGTCGTCCTGGGAGGTCTTCGGGAGCCGGTCGAACAGGACGTCTAGGGTGTCGAGCCCCTCCATCGTGATCGCGCTCGTCTCGACGATAGGGACGACGCGCTCGTTGATCTCTTCGACGGCGGCGTCGACACCGTGGCGAGAGACCCGCAGCGGCGATTTGTCGACCTCGCGCAACAGACTCTCGACCTCGCGTTCTACTTCTTCGACGCGTTCGTCGCTGACCGCGTCGGTCTTCGTGATCGCGACGATAGTGGGGAGGTCGGTCGCCAGCAGGACGCCGAGGTGCTCGCGCGTGGTGCGGGTTGGCCCGTCGTCGGCAGCGACCACGAGCAGCCCGTAGTCGAGTTTCTGCCCGACGAGTCCGCGGATCGTCGTCCGCAGCCAGGGCTCGTGGCCGACGGTGTCGACGAACGAGACCAGCCGATCCGCCTCTTCGACGACCGCCGCCCGATCGGACTTGCGGTTCGGGTTTCGGACCCGAACGGGACCGTCGTCGTCGAAGCCGTAGACCGAATACGAAAGATCCGCCGAGAGCCCACGTTCGACCTCGTGTGGCTGGACGTCGAGGTAAGCTCGAGTCGCCCCGTCCCCGTCGTCCGGCTTGCCCGTCACGAGCGACCCCACGAGCGTACTCTTTCCGTGGTCGACGTGGCCGGCCGTGCCGACCACGACGTGCTCGTCGTCGGTCTCGAGGACGCCCCCTTCCTGAATGAGTGCGACGCCGACGATTCCGCCCTCGATGCCCCACGTCTGGACGTCGTCGATGTGTGCGTCGGCCTCTTCGGCGAGCAAAGAGAGCACGTCCATCGTCTCGGAGAAGGTGTCCGGATCGATCCCCGCCAGGCCGCCGTCGTCGGTGACGCCGACCACGTAGGTCGCCTCGCCGTCGCCCGACAGCAGGCGGTGTCGAAGCTGTGCTGCCAGGCTTTCCCGCCGACCACCCTCGAGGTGGACGTCCCGTGAGAGTCGTTCCTTGAACTCGACGTTGCCACCGTCCTGTTCGCCACGTTCCAGGGCCCGCTCGAGGAGGACCCGGTCACGGCTCATAGGGAGTGATAGAGACTCACAGTGCAAAAGCCTTCCCGTAGAATGCCAACATTTATCGAGACGATTCGGCCCGGAGAACGCGTTTCGCGTCCGACTGCCAACGATTCGCCGAAGTCACTTTCTGCGACGTGGTCGTCCGCGAGGGCGTCGATCAGTTCGCTCACCGCTCTCTCGAGGTCGTCGGCGAACTCTTCGACTGCACCGACGACACGGCCGCCGGGCCCGGTTTCAAGACGCTCGAGTCCGTACAGTGGGTATGAGCGTCAGCGGCCTCTGCCAGATCTGTGAATCGCGCCCGGCACAGGAGCGATGCGGGAACTGCGGGACGCTCGCCTGCGCACAACACTACGAGCGGCGTCTCGGACTCTGTGCCGACTGTGCTTCTCAGGCACGGCCGGGACGAGAGACCGACGAGACCGACATTCACCGCTTCTGATGACCTCCATCCGCGACCTGCTTGGAGAGTCCCTCGGCGTCGGCGAGACGTTCCGTCTCCATCTCGAGGAACGCGACGGCCGACTGGTCGCCGACCACCCGAACGAGGCCAGCCCCGTCGCCGTCGCCGTCGTCGAGGGTGTGGATCAGCTCGAGGAACGGCCGCCAGACGAACCAGTTGCGGTCGAAATCGTCGATCGAATAGCGGACGGCCGTGTGGTCGGGCGGGTCCTCGAAGTCGACGGTGCGTCCGAACCCGGGACGAAGTGATCGGTAGCCGAGAACGTCGCTGCTTTCGGCCGAGCGTCGCTTCGAACCAACAGGAATGGGTTGAACCGACGACGCTAAACTCGTTCACTCCTGCGATCAAAACATGCACGCGCCCGTGCCGGAGCACGACCCGGAGGACTTGTACGCCGAGGCCGAAGCGTTCGTCCGGCAGTGTTACGCCGAACTCGAGAACGAAGACGAGATCGAACCCCGTCTCGCCGAGATCCGCGCCTCGATCGCCGAGTCGGGACACTACGAGCACACGCCCGAAGAACTCGAACACGGTGCGAGGATGGCCTGGCGAAACAGCAACCGCTGTATCGGCCGCCTCTTCTGGGAGACGCTCGACGTGATCGACGCTCGCGACGCAGACGACGCCGAGAGTGTCTACGACGCTCTCTGTCACCACCTCGAGTACGCGACTAACGACGGCGACATTCGGCCGACGATCACCGTGTTCGAACCGATGGTCCGTGGCAAACAGCAGGTCCAGATCTGGAATCACCAGCTCGTTCGCTACGCTGGCTACGAGACCGACGACGGCATCGTCGGCGACCCTGCCGAAGTCGAGTTCACCGAGTACTGTCAGTCTCGCGGGTGGGAGGGTGACGAGACCGACTACGACGTCTTGCCACTCGTCGTCCAGCTCCGAGACAACGAACCGGAACTGTTCGAGGTCCCTGACGATCTCGCCCTCGAGGTGCCGATCCACCACCCCGACCACGACTGGATCGCCGATCTCGACCTCCAATGGTACGCCGTCCCCGTCATCTCGAACATGCGACTCGAGATCGGCGGCCTCCAGTATACGGCCGCGCCGTTCAATGGCTGGTACATGGCGACCGAGATCGCCGCGCGGAACTTCGCCGACGAAGACCGGTACGACGTACTCCCCGCGGTGGCAGACGGACTCGGCCTGGACACCTCTCGGAACCGAGACCTGTGGAAAGACGAGGCGATCGTCGAACTGAACCGTGCAGTGTTACACTCCTACGATCGGACAGGAGTAAGAATCGTCGACCACCACACGGCCGCAGAACAGTTCGAGGCGTTCGAACAACGAGAAGAGCAAGCCGACCGCGAAGTAACCGGCGACTGGTCGTGGCTCATCCCACCGGTGTCGCCAGCGTCGACGCACATTTTCCACAAGAAGTACGAAAACAGAGTCGAAACGCCGAACTACTTCTACCGGGAGCCGCCGTACGAGGACTGCTCGAGTGACTCGTCCTAGCTTCGACCGAACAGCGCCGCTCCGGCCGTGACGAGCAGGGCGAGGACGGCGACTGCAGCGCCGAATCCAGGCATCTCATCCTCGTCTTCGTCTTCGGCTGGGTCGGACCACTCGTCGTCGACATCGGCGGTATCGGCTTCGGTGGCTTCGTCGGCGTCGACGTCGAGTGGCTCGTCGTCGTCCTCGCCGACGATCTGCAGAGTGTCGCTATCGGAGACATCGCCGGCAGCGACGAGCCACTCGACGTCGCTTCCGCCGTCAGTGTCGACGACGAACCGGTCGAGCCACCGCTCGCCCGCCTCGAGAGAGACTGTCGTGTCTTCAACCTCCTCGTCGTCGATGACGACAGTAATGTCGACGTCCACGGATTCGTTGCCCTCGTTTTCGACGGTAACGCCGAGCGAGGCCGCGTCGCCGGCTTCGACTTCGGCGGGTGCGTCGACGTCGAGATCGATCGACGCGGAAAGAACACTCGCAAGAACGGAACTGACCTCGTCCATCAGTGCACCGTCAGCCTCGTAGGCGGTCTGCGCGTCCGGATACGCCTGGAGTTCGAACTCGAGGCCGTGCTCGTACTCGCTGAAGTCGTAACCGGCAGTGAAGCTCCCGTCAGCTTCGACGACGGCGTCGGCAGCGGCTGTAAACGCGTCTGCTGCCCGCGCACTGGTGGTAATCGAGCTTCCAGGGGCGATGTTTGTCGTTCCAGTTACCGTCGCGTTGGCGTCGTTCGACACTGCTTTCGCGTCCTCGGTCCACTCGAGCGTCGGCTCGACGACCTCGAACTCGGTCTCGAGTTCGACCTCGTTGTCGACGAGCGAGCTGTTTTCGTCGACCGCGTACTGCAGGTCGTAGCCACCGACATCGAGGGGGTGTTCGGTGTCGTCGTACTCGAGTTCCAGCATCAAATCCCCGTCGTACCGTTCGTAGTCGGTAGAGACGACGGTCGCGTCGACGTGATACACGTCGTCGTCTGGCGCCGAAACGTCGCTGTCCGTCGACCAGACACGGGATTCGACGTACCACCAGCCCACCTGTTCGACGATCGTCAGTTCGACCATCTCGCCGCCGAGTTCTTCGTCGAGCGATTCGCCTCCGTCGAACTCCCGGACGAGCCCGGAGTAGCCGAAGTCCTCGACGGTCACCAGCAGCGAGTCGCCGGCTGCGACCGCCGACCGGTTGGTGATCGTCGCGTCTCGGTACTCGTCTTTCCCTTCGAGGTCGGCGTCGATCGGCGCAATCGAGGTAGTGATGTTCGTCGGCGGCGTCGGCTCGTCGACAGTAACCGTCGACGTGTCGGTGTCGTAGCCGGATTCGATGACCGGCGTCTCGTACGTGTCGTCGAGTTGGAGACCGGCGACCATTCCGTACTCGTCGGCTGCGAGCCGTTCGTCCGCTGGTGCGGTCGCGTATCGAGTCTCCGTGAGCGAAACGTCGTCCTCGTAGTCGCCGTGGACGTTCCACGACGCCTCGTCGGCCGGCGCGTAGGTGTTGAACTGCAGGATGGCCTCGCCAACGGAGTTACCATCGGTCTCGAACCCAGTGACGGCTTTGAACTGCCCGCCGTCGTAGTCGACGAGCTGGACGTAGCCGGCGTCGGCATGCTCGAGCGAAATCGGAACGTCGATCACGTCACCGCTTTCGCCGGACGCGTCCTCGACGAACTCGATGGACGCGTTCTCGGTCGCGTTCGATTCGGCCGCGCCATCGGCCAGGTCGAGTGACGGCAGCCCCCCGTCGGTCTCCGGCCCGACGCGTTCGTGACCCGGATCGGCTGCCGCGCTACCCGCAACGACCGCGACCGTGGTGAGACCGATCAAAACGAGGATCACCGTCAGGAACGCGGCACGCCCCTTCACACGAAGCAAAGTGGAGGATGTCATATATCTATAGTATTTTGTTCGCGTCGTCGGTTGCTCTCCGATCCACGGAGACGACGCCGGCACGCCGGCACGCCCCCGCTCTCGGTTCGTCGACTCGAGTTGGGTATGCGAAAAATTTCAACTAATGGGAATAAGTCTTCCGGCTGACCGTCGCCAAAAGCAAGTGGAGAAGGAAGCTACCGATACTGGTTCAAACGCTTCTTGAGACGGTTCGCAGCCTGCTTGCTCGCCGTCGCGAACGCTTCGCTGTCTTCTCCCGCGAAGATGATCCCGCGAGAGGAGTTGACCAAGCCGACACCGTCGGCCAGGCCGTACTCGACTGCAGCCTCGGCGTCGCCACCCTGTGCGCCGACGCCGGGAACGAGGAAGGGGAGGGCGGGCACCTGCTCGCGCAGTTCCTCGAGTTCCTCGGGTTTCGTCGCCCCCACCACGAGACCGACGTTGTCGTTCTCGTTCCACAGATCCGCGAGCGCGGCGACGCGTTCGTAGACGGGTTCGCCCGTCTCGAGTTCCAGATCCTGAAGATCCTCGCCGCCCGGGTTCGAGGTGCGACAGAGGACGAACACGCCCGACTCCTCGTCGGCCAGGAACGGCTGGAGCGAATCGCGACCCATGTAGGGGTTGACCGTGATCGCGTCGGCTTTCTCGAGCAGTTGAGCGTACTGGCGCGTCGTATTCCCGATGTCGGCCCGCTTTGCATCCAGCAGGACGGGAACGTTTTTCCCGTGTGCGTAGGCGATGGTCTCCTCGAGGGCACGCCAGCCGTCGGGGTCCTCGTAGAAGGCAGCGTTGGGCTTGTAGGCGGCGGCGTGTTCGTGAGTGGCGTCTATGATCCGCCGGTTAAACGCCCAGCGGGGCAGGTCGTGGTCCTCGAGGTGGTCGGGAATCCGGTCGAGGTCGGGGTCGAGCCCGATGCTGACGACGCTGTCGACCGTCCGGATGCGGTCGTGCAATCGATCGAAGAAGTTCATGACAGCGAGTGAATCGGCGACGGTCGAAAAGGTTGCTATTCCGCATACCGAGAGCGTACCGGTGACGCTGGTAGCGCGGGCTACGTCGCGGTGCGTCGCGGACAAACGCGAGTGGACGCCACTCGAGTGTGGCGGCTGTGGCGGGCCACGCCCGCACTGCGGGAGCGAATCTGGCGGTGTCGCTCGATTCGACCCGTCAGTCGAACTGTCCCGTCCGTGCCGTCCGTTGTCCGGGGTTTCCGCTCTCGTCGCTCGCTGGCGCGCTTCCATCGTGCGATCGGGTGTGTACTGGCTGTCGTACGGTTTACTGTCGTCACTTACCGCCGATCGCCGACCCCGCTCTGGTGAGTTGCGGGAAACAGTTACAGCAATTCGTATCAGTAGCCTCTCGCGTTCGTTGCGTCGATTTCCTCGTCGACAACGTCGTCCTCGTCGCGTTCGTCGGCCACAGGGGACTCGGGAGCCGTAACGGTCTCGTTTCCGGGAGCCTCGCCACGATCGACGTCGACGACGAGGTCGTCTTCGGAGAGAAGGATCGTCACGAGTTGCGTCTCCGACGTGATCGAGACTTCCCTGACCTCCATCGGTTCGTCGTCGAGATCGAACCTGACGATACGGAACCGCTGGTGGGTCCGCTCGAGATGCTGAGGCGACGTCCGGACCTGCGGGGTGACGGAGAAACTCTCCTCGTACGTTTGCCGTCCCGACTCGGTGTCGTAGGCCTCGAGTTGGAGGTTGTACGGGTTGTCGGCTTCGTTCTCGATCTCGATCGGGACGACTCCCTGGAGCCCGAAGTGTTCCTGGACGCCGTCGAGACAGCCTGCGAGTCCGGTCATCGCGACGACGCCGGCCGACTGGAGTACCGTGCGGCGGTTCACGGCCGACAGTCGGGACCGAACGACCGTAGGCGTTACTTTTCCCACCGGTCGCATATAGCGTCGCTTCTGTCGAGGCGTAATAGCATGACACTTATGTTTTCCGTTCGCAAACGGCCCCCATGGAGAAACGCGCCATCGACGACATCGAACTCGAGTTGAGTCCCGACGAGGTCCACTCGGTCAGACGCCCCATATCGAAGGCGCTGGGGTTTACCGACTTCGCGATGAACTACTTGGCCGTGGTGAATCGCCATACGGCGCTTGATTTCGCTAGTTGACGGTACGCTTGATGTTGTATACGGCACACATTAGGACGATTTCACGGAACTCACGATACCAGCTTCGCGCACGCACGGCGTCGCCGAGCGTGCGCTTGATCACCGAGAAGACGGTCTCAGACAACGCTCTCTGGCCGTAGAGAGTCCCATCGATCCGCGCGTTATGCGCGTGATCGATGGGACGGAACTCTCGATGCTTGATCAGCGGTCTTACGTCCTCTTCCCGGAGTTTATCACGGAACCGTTGCCAGTCGTAGCCTTTGTCGGCGGCGAGGCTGTGCAACTCGCCAGCGTTGCGGCGGGCGAGTTGCCAGCCGATCTGCGTGTCGTGACGTTTCTTGGTTGTGCAGTGAACGTCGAGGATAGCTTGTGACTCAGTATCGACCAGAGCCGTTGTTTTGAGCGTCTGAACGCGGTAATTCGTCCGTCGGCAGTAGTGTTTGCTCGCGTTTTCGCGGTCGAAAAACGTCGCATCCATCGCCGCATGGCCAGATGGCTCGTGCAGCTGCGCCGACAGGCGCAGCAGCACTCGCCAGACTGCCATCTTGATCCTATCAAATGCTTTCACTAGCGTAGAGTGATCAGGGAGATCGGCCTCCTCAAGGCCGATCTCCGCCAGTATTTGTGGCATCTCGCTCAACAGGTCAAGTGCTTCCCGGTAGGATTTCTCCAAGTAAATCCGCAGACAGTGCAGCGAAACGACGGCGTAGTCGGCGAATCCGCCGCCACCCTGCGGGGCGGCGGATTCGCCTCGGCCACCAACAGCACTTTTAGCCAACGTCACGACCTTCCCAGTGAAGCGGGAAATTTTGGACATAGAGCATCCGCCGTTTCCCGCTTCAACTCCCTAGTTCTGACGGTCGAAGTCTATGCAGTCATGCGATTCACCAGAGCCGAGGCGACCGTCGTCGGAGACGTCACGGTCGGTGCCGACGCGAGCGTCTGGCCGGGCGTCGTTCTCCGGGGCGACGTCGGGCCGGTTCGGATCGGTCGCCAAGCCCACGTCGGCGACAACGCCACGTTACACGCCGCCGTACTCGAGGACCGCGTGATGGTCGGCCACGGGGCGGTGCTCAACGAGGCAACCGTCGATGAGAGTGCATTGATCGGGTTCAACGCGACGATAAACACGGCTGCGACGATCGGCACCGGGAGCATCGTCGCTGCAGGAACGGTCGTTCCCGATGGCTATGACGTCCCGCCGGAATCGTTCGTTCGTGGCGTCCCGGCAGAGATCACGCCGCTCGAGGAGACGGGCATCGACGCCGAGGCGGTCTTCGAGGAGTACTCCTCGGGGGAGTACACGAACCTCGCTCAGCGTCACGAAGCACTGTTCGGGGAGTGATGGGTCTGGTCGGGGGAGGCCTGAATCTCGAAGATTTCCTCGTACAGCGACGCCGCGAGCCGATCCAGGTTCTCTTCTGCCTCGCCCGCGTCCATCGTATCGCTGACGCCCTGCCACTCGATGGAAAGTTGCGTCATCGGGATGACGGGAACACCGCCGATGGTAACGTCACCGTCGGGCGTATGGACGGTCCACTCCGTTCTCGACCCTTCCGCACTGCGGGTGACGTCTTCGATCGTGCCGCCAGCGTCTGCCCACCGTTCGACGAGACCGTCGGTGAGACGCCGTAGTTGTCGTTCACCCAGCAAGTGGACGACGAATCCGCCGGCCGTCAGGACGAGAAACGCGACGGCCGCCACGGGAACCCCGCCGTAGGGGACGTTCACCGACGCTGCAAGCGCCGCGACTGCGACGACCAGACCGACCACGCGTAGGTCCCACGCGGTCGGTACTGTCCCACTCCAGACCGTTTTCGACTCCCCAGCAGACTGCTCGAGTGCCATCTTGCTCGGGTCTGATGGGGTCGGAGGGATAGCTGTTCGCCTGTCCCAGTGTCATCTTTATACGCCCTCTTAACTACCAACTCTATTTCGAGTAAGTGGCAGACGACGAACTGTAAAACAGCGGCTTGTGGTGGCTCTGTCGGAACCAAACTGGTGGCGACGGCGGCACACTCTTGAACGTGCGCTCAACCAGCGGGATGTTGAACGTGAACGGAGGCTATGCTCCTGGTTCGACTGTGGCTAGTACTCCGCCAAGCGTCGACTGATGAGTGAAACCAGACGACTGCATTCGGTTTCACTCATCTGTTCAGGCTTGCCAAAGCATTAGATCGGGAGTCCACGCTGACTCCCACTGCTACGGTGGGTAGCTCAAGCGCCCGTTTTCCGGGCTCCCCACCATCTCTCGAGTGCGTGCAAGAAGAGATACACTACGAGAAACCCACCCAGGAACAGTGGTCCGAGGAGGAAGCCGACCGCAGCCGTACAGAGTGCCCAGCCGATTGGGCTGTCGGTATCGCGGGCGACCGCGTCGGCGTAGACTGCATACGCGCCCAGAAGCGTCAACAGGGGGGTCAGAATTGTGAACATGATACGGAACTAACTGGTCGAATCTGATAATAGTTTCGTCGGAACGGCGTCGGTCACGGTCGCCGATTCGCGAATCAGTCCATTTTTACCGACTGCCGGGGAACGACCACTATGAGCTTCGAGGAAGACGACCAGGTCGTCCTGCACGACGAACACAGCGAGTTCGACGGAGAGACCGGCACGATCACCCAGACGATGGAATCGATGTTCGGCGACGTCACCTACACCGTCAGCTTCGAGGACGGCCAAGAGGCCGGCGTCCCCGAGGACGCTCTCGAGGCGGCCGACGGCGACGAGGACGACGAGGAATAGTCGGACAGACGCCCGTACTCGAGTCGCCACCGCTTACTGTAATGCCACAGATACCGCTTCACTACGTCGACTTACGGACGTTCTGTTACGCCACCGAGGACGAGAAACGCGTCGAGGAGGCGCTCCGAACCTTTCTCCCCGAGAGCGAAGACGACGAGCCGTTCGAACTCGAGCGCACCGAGAGCGAGGGCCACTACGGCGACCGAATTCTCGTCTTCTCGGCCCGCGTCGAGAACGCCGACGAGGTCAGGCACGTCCTTTCGAGACTCGCCGACCTCGAGGAGTTCGACCGATTGATCGACGAACTGGACGAACGGGTCACCGAGAACACCGAACTGTTCTTGCGTCTCGACAAGCAGGCCGCCTTCGAGGGCAACGTCCGGCTCGGCGAGGGAATCACGTTCCGCGGGAAAGTCGAAGCCTACCCCGCGAAAAAAGAGCAGGCAGTCGAGAACGCGGAGGAAGTTCTCGAGCGACTGCGAGACGAGGAGTAGCTTTCGGCAGCAGTATCCGTCGAGACCAGCATCTACTTTTCTGATCAGCTAGTAGCGTCCCAACCGTCGACTGACGGGTCGAATCGAGCCACACCGCCAGATTCGACCCATCAGTTCAGGCTTGGCCCGCCACTAGTTGTCGAGTGTATGTCGGTGACCGGTAGCTCCGCACTCTCGATCTTTCTCCTTCTATTCGCACTGGTCGCGTTCTATCGGGCAGTCAGGTCGTATAGACGGTCTCGATGGATCGCCTCGGTCGTCTCGAATACGGAATCGAATCCGGGAAGCGGCGGAAAGACGACCGTGCGTGGGGCAGTTAGCGTCACCGATCCGGCGACAGTACCGCGGGAACCACCGTCCGAAGCGGTCGTCGACAGCGGACGACCTGCGCTCGTCCCGTGGCGGATTCGGCGGAAAATTCGAACGGGCGGGAAACGGACGTCGTCTCGATGGCGAACCGTCGAAGGGGGTCTTGCAGCCGGTGACTTTTCCGTTCTGCAGGACGGCCGGTACGTACGCGTACCGGGTGACGAACTGACCACGGACGAGGACGAAACCGTCGACCCGTTCGACGCGTCGAACCTCTCCCTCGGTGATCCGGAGATCGACGCTCGTCTTGGTGATCCCGACCCCGTGCCGAACCTTCTGGAGCGTATCGGACTCCTCGGTACGGACGGACTGCTACGCAACGTCGACGTCTCGATCAGTATCGGACGGTAGACGCTAACACCCGATCGGTATCAGGCCGTCTACGTCTCGGAGGGTGACGAAATCGCGATCGAAGGGACCCTGACCGAGACCGCGTCCGATCCGATGTTTCAACTCGACGACGACCCGTCGATCGTCGCCGGGGAAAACGTCGCAAAGACAGTCAGAAAACTCCGTCTCAGAGCCGCCAAACAGGTCGGGATCGGTATACTCGCGGTCGCAATCGTCGAACGTCTCTTTGCTCTTCTGTGATAGTTTCTGTCTCGAGCAGTCGATAACTGGGCCGATCGCTCTATCTCGTCGTTACTATCGGCACGGTCTGGTAATCGAACTCACTGTTCGGTTTTCCGACAAGATCCGACGTCGTTACGGCCAAGAGTTATTCGTTCTGAGACCGTATCATACACGATGACACACCTCTCACTCGTTCCCCTGCAGGTAGACGTCGGCGATCCCCTGTTGGTCGTCGGCGGATTAGCCATTTTGCTCGTTGTCACGACCGTCTACTCGATGGTCGAGATCGTCGACGCCTACAACAGGGGCGCGCTCACCGTCTTCGGCGAGTACCGCAAACTGCTCGAGCCAGGGCTGAACATCATCCCACCGTTCGTCTCTCGGGTCTATACGTTCGACATGCGGACACAGACGATCGACGTGCCGAGCCAGGAGGCGATCACGCGGGACAACTCGCCCGTGACCGCAGACGCCGTCGTCTACATCCGCGTAATGAACGCCAAACGGGCGTTCCTCGAGGTCGACGACTACCAGCGGGCGGTGTCGAACCTCGCCCAGACCACCCTGCGTGCGGTGATCGGCGACATGGAACTCGACGACACCCTCTCCCGTCGGGAGATGATCAACGAGCGAATCCGTACCGAACTCGACGAACCCACAGACGAGTGGGGCATCCGCGTCGAGAGCGTCGAAGTCCGCGAAGTGACGCCTTCGCGGGACGTCAAGGGCGCAATGGAACAGCAGACCTCCGCGGAGCGAAAGCGCCGTGCGATGATTCTCGAGGCACAGGGTGAACGCCGCAGTGCCATCGAGAAAGCTGAGGGGCAGAAACAATCGAACATCATCCGTGCCCAGGGTGAGAAACAGAGCCAGATCCTCGAGGCACAGGGTGACGCGATTTCGACGGTCCTGCGCGCTCGCTCGGCCAAGTCGATGGGCGAACGCGCGGTCATCGACAAGGGGATGGACGCGCTGACCGAGATCGGCCAGAGCGAGTCGACGACGTTTGTCCTTCCGCAAGAACTGTCCTCGATGGTCGGCCGGTACGGCAAACACCTCACGGGCAGCGATGTCGAAGAACAGGACGGCAAACTCGAGAGCCTCGAGTTCGACGAAGAGACCCGCGAACTGATCGGACTCGACGACATCGCCGAGATCATCGGCGAAATCGAGGACACCGATGTGGACGTCGAGGCGATGGAACAGGAGGCCGAAGCGATCAAGGAAGGAGAAGATATGCCCACAGACGGCGGCGACGTCATCGACGTGCCAGAGACACAACAGGACGGCGACGGCTCCTGAGCGCTCGAGTCGTTCGCACGAATTGACGGTCACCGGACGAGTTACGGCCGAGAAGCCAGCACTGATCGTATGGTCTCACAGAGAACCGGGGCGATCGTCGATCTCGTTGTGAACGTCGCGACGTTTCTGGCGGTCGTCAGATACGCTCGATCCGACGAGACAGCACAGTCTCGTACCTGGTTCGCGGCCGGATTCGTCCAGGGGTCTCTCTCGCGTGCCGTCGCCGACCGGGAACTACTCGGCCCAGACCGTCGGCTGCGGTGGCTCGGTGCAGCGGCGCTTGTGGGCGTCCTCGAGGGAGTTAGTCCGACGGAATCGAATCGTGCTGCCTGGAGTACGATTGCGGGTCATTCTCTCGGCGTGATCGTCTATCGGCTGTGGTACGGCGTCGTGGGGCCGTTACCGGGCGACACGTAGTTTCCGATCCACCCCGGCCGGTGAATTAGACGGCTTACTGTCAGTCAATTCTGGCGCGACCGCAGGAGGGCTCGCGGTCGCATCGGTACATCGGGACAGCAGTCCGTATCAGTCGTCCGGAACGAGCGCGGCTCTTTTCTCCCCTGCGCGAGACGGATCGAGTATGCAAGTCCACGTCGTCGGTGACGATCCGGTCAGGTCGGCTCTCGTCGCCGCACTCAGTGACGTCGACGTCGCAGTCGAGGAGGCAACGCCGGACGAACTCGCTGACGCCCGGTTTGCCGTTGTCAGCGACGTTACCGGTGCCGAGACGTTCGAACGAGCGAACGAGGCCACGCGAGCGGGGTCGACCCCGTGGATCGCCGTCGAAATCGGCGGCGTCGGCGGCCACCCGCTTTCGGACGTCGACGCGGCCGTCTCGGGATTCGCACCGGGTGCTGGAGCCGGCTGCTTCGACTGTCTCCGTGCACGAGTCGCCTCCCACACCAAGAGTCAGGTCGACGACCCACAGGCCGATCGAAGCGCTGCACGACTTGCCGGTGCTATCGCAGGCCGGGAGTGTGTGCGCGTCTTCTCGGGGACCGACGACTCGATCATCGGGCGGGTCGTCGAACTCCCGCATCGACGTCGACGTTTCTTCCCCGTCCCGGGCTGTGCGTGCGACGAGAGCGACCGCGAACGAGGACTCGAGCGCGACGACGAGGCGGTGCCGCTCGAGGGTGCGGTCGAACACGCCGACGTGGCGATCGACGAGCGGGCCGGCCTGATCGAGAGCATCGGCGAGATAGAGTCGTTCCCGGTGCCGTACTATCTCGCGACGAACGCGGACACGACCGCATACAGTGACGCCAGCGCACCCAGCCAGGCCGCTGGCGTCGCCGACGACTGGAACGAGGCACTGATGAAAGCCGTCGGCGAAGCCCTCGAGCGGTACTGTTCGGGGGTCTACCGGGAGTCGGAGTTCGTCCACGAGTGCGAAGCCGTCCTCGAGAACGCACTGTCGCCGACGGATATGGTACGACCCGAGAGCGCTCCCGAGTACGATCCTGCCGACGACTGTCGGTGGGTGCCCGGCGAGAACCTCGAGACGGGCGAGGAGGTGCACGTGCCGGCTGCGGCGGTCCAGTTCCCACAGCCCGACACGCGTCTCGTCCCCGCGATTACGACAGGGCTCGGGCTAGGCTCGTCGACGGTCGACGCCCTGCTGTCGGGGCTGACCGAGGTGATCGAACGCGACGCGACGATGCTCGCCTGGTACTCGACGTTCGAGCCGCTAGGGCTGTCCGTGTCTGACGACCGGTTCGAAACTCTCGAGAAACGCGCCGCGAGCGAGGGACTGTCGGTGACGCCGCTGCTCGTCACGCAGGATGTCGACGTGCCAGTCGTAGCTGTCGCCGTCCACCGTGAGCTGGACGACGCACCCGTCGAGGCAGACGAAGCCGACTGGCCCGCCTTCGCGACTGGCTCCGCGGCCGGACTCGACCCCATCGACGCCGCGGTCTCGGCGCTCGAGGAAGCACTCCAGAACTGGATGGAGCTACGGAACCTCGGCCCGGCTGACGCCGCGGAAGCGTCGGGTGCGATCGACGAGTACGCCGCATTCCCCGGCCCCGTCCAGGAGTTCGTCGCCGTGGATCGGACGGTTCCCGCCGAGAGCGTCGGTCCCGACTCCGTCCCGTCGGGAGCTGATCGCCTCGAGGCGGTCGTCGAGCGGACGGTCGACGCTGGACTGACGCCGTACGCGGTACGGCTGACCACCAGAGACGTCGAGCAACTGGGCTTCGAGGCGGTCCGCGTGGTCGTCCCCGGCGCACAGCCGCTGTTTACCGGCGAGCCGTCTTTCGGCGACAGGGCGCGGACAGTACCCGCAGAGCTTGGGTTCGAACCTCGACTCGATCGGCCGTTCCATCCCTATCCATAGTGCCTGCCGTCTCGAGTCCACGTCTCCGAGCAAGAGCACAGGTCTCATCGGACGGTTGGGTGGACAATCCGTCACGTTCGTCGATCGACGTCACGTGGCGAGTGGTGGCGGTCCGTTTCGGGGTCGACGATGCGGTTGCTGGCAGTTGTCACGGGGACGCTTCCAGGCTCTTTCGAGACTCGGGACCTCGTGGACGGTCGCCTGGGTGTGTGAAAGGCGGCCACTCGAGTCCGCCCAGAGTCGGTCACTGACGGCCGTCGGCGAACGTCTCGTACGGACTGCTGTCCGTCGATGACGATGCAACCGTGCTCTTCTCAGAAACGTGGTGGGAAATCCGTATCAGGCCTCGCCGTAGACTGGAACTGCTGCACCGCTGGTCACTGCCGCGGCGTCGCTACAGAGAAAGACCATCACGTCCGCGATTTCCGCCGGCTCAACCCACGAATCGTGAGCCGCGTCTGGCATCATTTCACGGTTCATCGGCGTGTCGATCACACTCGGCATCACGCAGTTGGCCCGGACGGCTCCCGCGTTTTCTTCGGCGAGCGTCTCGGTCAGCAGCCGGATGCCTGCCTTCGAGATCCGATACGGGCCGTCACCCTCACCACCCTCGAGCGAGGAACGAGCACTGACGCTGACGATCGCTCCCTCCGACTCCTCGAGCTGTGGCAAGGCGTGTTTCGACGTGAGAAACGCCGTTTTCAGGTTGACGTCCAGCAAGAACTCGAACTCCGCGATGTCGGTCTCCCCGATCGGATCGCCGCCGCGCCACGTTCCGGCAACGTTCAGCAAGTGATCGATACGACCGTGGTCGTCGACGACCCGGTCGACGAGGTCTGCGACATCGTCTTCGTCGGTCAGGTCCGTCTCGTAGAACTCGGTTCGATCGTCTGGCTCGAGCAGACTCTCTTCTTCGTCCGGTGCGACGACGTCGACGGCACAGACGGTTGCACCCGCGTCGCGAAAGCGATCGACGACTGCGCTTCCCAGCGCACCGCTTGCACCCGTGACGACGGCGACGGTTCCCTCGAAGTCGAACTCGACGGTACTCGACGTCATACACCAACTACCACGGCCGAACGCATCAATCCATGGGCATGGGCAGGCCCCAATCCTACGGCGACCTCCGCGGGAGCACGGCCTGTTCGAACCAGAACTCCGCGATCGCCGCTACCATCGCGGTATACTCGTCGGGGTCGGTCGGTTTGGTCAGATAGGCGTTGGCCGCGAGGTCGTAACTCTCGCGGACGTCGTCGCAGGCGCTCGATTCGGCAAGGACGAGCACCGGCAGCCGTGCGAGGCCGTCGTCGGCCCGGAGCGTCTCGAGGAACTCGAATCCGTCCATCCGGCGAAGATCGAGACCGAGAAGAACCAGGTGGGGAACGGCCGCGCGGTCTGTGTCGCGCCGGTGGCGAAGAACGTCGACGGCGTCGGCACCGTCGCCGATCACGGTCAACGTGACGTCGACCGAGAGTTCACCGAACGCTCCCCGAACGAGTCGCACGTCGCTCGTCTCGTCCTCGACGAGCAGTATTTCGAACGAGTCCTCGACACTCGTCATCGATCGATCGTCACTGTGCGGCGATGGTGTGGGAGGTGTCGCACAGACATGGAAGCGGTGAACTCGGCTCAGTATTCTACTCGGTTAAGAGTATTTCCTATAAGATTTGGAACGACCTGGTCGAACGACAGCCGGCCCAGTGATACGGACTGCTGTCCCGATGTACCGGCCGCGACCGCAGGCGGACTCGCGGTCGCGCCGGAACTGACTGACAGCAAACCGTATGAAACGACCGATTGTCGGGAACTCGAGGCCATGTACCGACATCGACCAGACCACCGAAAACACCGTTCCGGCGAGTAACGTAAACCCACCACAGCCGTACTGGAGACGAATGCGACTGATCGCTCATCGCGGGTTCGCGTCGACGGCACCCGAGAACACGATCAGTGCGATCCGGTCGGCCACGGACCGTGCGGACGCCGTCGAGTTCGATGTCCGACGCTGTGGGTCCGGCGAACTCGTCGTCATCCACGACGAGACGATCGATCGCATCACCGACGGGGCCGGCCATGTCGCCGACACGACGCTCGCGGAACTCGAGCGCTACACCGTCCTCGAGTCGGACGAACGAATCCCCACGCTCCCCGAGTTGCTCGAGGCCGTGCCACGAGCCGCCGAGGTCAACCTCGAGTTGAAAACGCTCGGGATCGCGGTGGACGTCCTCGCGGCACTCGAAGCAGCCGACCTCGAGAACCGAGTGGTGACGACCTCGTTTCTCGAGTCCGAACTCCGGGCGATCCGCGAGCTCGATCCCGATCAGCCAACCGGACTCCTGGTCAGTCGCCACACGAAGCGGCCGGTGACGACGGCCGTCGAACTCGACTGCGACGTCATCGGCGCGAACTACTGGCGGTGCCTGTCGACGCGACTCGTCCCACGCGCGAAGCGGGTCGGACTCGAGGTCCACGCCTGGTCGATCGAGCGCCGTCTCACGGCGACACTGCTCGAATATCGTGGTGTCGACTGCGTGTCGGCGGATCGGCCGCTCCAGGTTTGAGCGTCACGGGTCTATGCCTTCCGCGACCGTCACCGACACGGTCCGCGTTCGCGGCCCGTCACACTCGACGAGCAGGATCGATTGCCAGGTCCCGAGCGCGAGTCGGCCGTCCTCGACGGGAACCGTCACGTCCGGGCCCAGCAGCGTCGCACGCAGATGCGAGTCGGCGTTGCCGTCTAGCTGGTCGTGGGCGTGTCCCTCGTCGGGGACGAGTTCCGAGAGAAACGACTCGAGGTCTTCGCGCAGTCGCGGCTCGGTCTCCTGGACGGCGAGGCCGGCCGTGGTGTGACCGACGAACGCGGTGCAGGTCCCCGACTCGAGGTCGTCTGGAACGGCCTTGGCGACGCGGTCGGTGACGTCGACGGTCGTCAGTCGCGAATCGGTTTCGACTGGAAACGTCATACGCGACTTACGCGTGCCACTGTGTCGTCGTTTGTGGTCATTGGTCTCTTGCATAACAGAGTGCAACAGATAGCAATAACCATCAAAAATGGTGTAAAGAGGGCCAAATGTAATACCTTCTACCTTATAAATAAAGGAAAGTACTTATCCTGTTTAAATATCATGGATCTAATATGGGACAGACGAGATTACGGCGCGGGTGTGAAATTCCTGCTGGCAGACAGAGCCACAGAGAACGGAGGGAACGCGAAACCGAAGCCAGTCACAGAACGTGGAGACTTTAGTACGTATGCGAAGATACGTTCCCAACTTCATTCGACGACGTTATATAAGGAAGTTTTTACTTATCGCTTTCGGGATAATTCTACTAGTCGGGGCGATGGGCGTTCTCACGGGCGTCGGTATCTCCGATTCACTCACAGAAGAGCAATCGAACGCAGTCCAAACGAACGCAGAACTGGAAGCACAACAGCTTGGACAGTGGATAACTGGCCAAGAACGACAGATTCAGATGCTTTCCGCTCACGGCGATATTCGGAGAGACGATGCAGATACGGTCCGGGCCACGCTAGACCGCGAACTCGAGACGATGCCAGACGCAGTAGCGGCGATCCACTATGTGGATCAAGAGACCGAGACAATTGCTGTCAGTACGGACCAGACAGTAGAGGGGAGTTCTATCACAACTGACAAAGATGTCGAAGAATCCTTAGACCCGGGAGAAGCATTTTGGCCACCTGACGATGGGTTCTCCTTCGAAGACGATGACGACGTACTCGAGTCGTGGGTCTACGCCGAGAGAGATCAGCCGACGGTTGCACTCGCTTCTCCTGTGCCTGACTCCGAGGCGGTGGTAGTCACGGTAATCCGGACGCACGTGCATGCCGAAGAGTTCAGTAGTTCCATCGAGGGCACAAACACAGTCGTCATGGGAGGCTCGACCGGACTCGTACTCTTTGCAGAGGACAGAGAGAACGCATTGATGCCTTACGGGAGTGGGGAGGAGACAGGACTAGAACAACGCGTACTCGATCCAGACGTAAGCAACACCGGCTCACTTATCGAGCACGGTAATATTGTCGGGTACGCGTCGGTTCCTGGAACGGACTGGGTCGTCGTCAAAGAGGCTCCAGAGTCTACAGCTCTCGCCTTACAAGACGAAGTTCGAACTGGTTTGACGCTTCTCGTTGGTAGCTCTTTGCTCGGTCTCATCGTACTGAGTATCGTCACTGCGAGGGGGCCGATGCGTTCCCTTCGGAAACTGTCCGCGCAGGCCAAGGCTATCGAGAGAGGAGACCTCTCGAGCGAGATAGAGAACGATAACCGCATCGACGAAGTCGGACAGGTCAGAAACTCGTTTGCCGACATCCGGAACTACCTCGAGACGGCAGCAGATCAGGCCGACGCGATCGCCGGCCAGGAGTTCGACGCTGCCGTCCTCGAAGAAGACGTTCCCGGCCGCCTCGGCGACTCACTCGAGACGATGCACCAGGATCTAGAGCAGTCGATCGAGGAGTTAGAGCAGTCCAAGGCGGAAGCCGAGGCTGCCCAGGAGGAGGCTGCCGAGGCGCGCCAGGAGGCCGAAGACCTCGCCGACCATCTCGAGCGGAAGGCAGCCGAGTTCGCTGACGGTATGGCCGACGCTGCCGAGGGTGATTTCACCCGGCGGCTCGACGCGGACGTCGACAACGAGGCGCTCGTCGAGATCGCCACCGCCTTCAACGCGATGCTCGAGGACTTAGAGCGGACGATCGTCGACGTTCAGGCACTCGCGGAAGACGTCGACGACATCAGTGCGGACGTGACCCACCGAGTCAAGGAGATCGAGCGGGCAAGCGACGAAGTCAGCCACTCTACCGAGGAGATCGCCACCGCGACGGCCGACCAAAGCGACCGCTTCCAGGCGGTCTACGGCGAGATGAACGATCTCTCCGCGACGATCGAAGAGATCGCTTCGACCGCCGACAACGTCGCCACCGTCTCCGAAGAGGCCGCAAATCGTGCCGACGTCGCAGGCGACGCCGCCAGTGCGATCCGGACACAGATGAACGCCCTCGAGCGCCAGGCCGACGAGATCACGGATCAAATTCGGCAACTCGACGACGAGATGGGAGAGATTAGCGAGATCGTCGATCTCATCGACGACATCGCCGGCCAGACGAACCTGCTGGCGTTGAACGCTTCGATCGAGGCGGCTGCTGCGGGTGAGGACGGCGACGGCTTCGCGGTCGTCGCCGACGAGGTCAAGTCGCTTGCCGAAGAGACCGGCGAAGCGACTCAGCGGGTCGACGATCTGATCACCGACGTCCAGGCGTCGGTCGACGACACCGTCGACGAGATCGAACAGATGCGCGACCGCGTCGACGACGGCACTGAAGTGGTCGACAAAGGGATCGACGCCATCGACGGGATCGCAGACCAGGTCGAGACGGCAAACGAGAGTATCCAGTCGATCAACGACGCCACCGACGACCAGGCCCGTGCGAGCGAACGCGTCGTCGACATGGTCGACGAAGCGACCACCATCAGCGAAGAGACCAAAGACGAAACCGAAACCGTCGCCGCCGCCGTCGAAGAACAGACCGCGACGATATCGGAAGTCGCCTCGGGAGCGAACTCGTTGACCGAACGAGCGGACGACCTCCGGCACTCGCTTGCGGCCTTCCAAGTCGACGCGGACGCGAACGAGCGTGAGTCAGGAGACTCCGACATCGTACTCAGACACGACGAGACCGACACCGAATCCCCCGATAGCTGGTGATGGGAGACGAGACACGTATCCGACGACAGGCCCGCGATTCGGGACCGCTGACGCGGCTGCTGTTAGCCGTCCGTATCGACCGAGCCGTCAACGGAGCGGCATGCGAGCCGCTCGAGTGCCCACTTCGCACGCTCACGGACCGACGACTCCGGGTCGTCGTCCACGAGCACCTCGAGTGACTCTCGTGTGTCGGTCGCGTTGCCGTGACCGAGTGCCGCACACGCGTTCGCTCGAACACGTGGGTTTTCGTCCTCGAGTGCGGTGAGCAGCCGGTTCCGTGGAAGAGAAAGCGAGTTCTGGTCGGCCGCGACACGGGCAATCGCCTTCGCGGCGTCGGCGCGTGCTGCTGGCTCGTCGCGCTCGAGGCCGCTGGCGAGTGCATCGACGTGTGCTGCGAGCGCGGCAGGTCGTTCGGCTGCGACGGCGGCGAGACAGCGAAGCAGGTCCGGCGTCGCCTCGTGTGACTCGTGGGCGGCGGCGAACGACGCGATAGCGTCGGCCGACGGCGCGACGTCTGTCGGCGACGCTGCTGCGAGTTCGGCGAGACAGTACGCGACCTGGTCGAGAAACGCCCGATCGGGCTGTCGGAGCAACGCTCGCAGTTTCGGGACGGTTGGGAGACACCGCGTCGGCTCGTCTTCGAGCGTCTCCTGAATCTGCTCGAGAGCCGTTTGCTGTGCCTCCGGGTCGGGTTCGTCGAGCCGTGCGAGCACTGCCGGCAGGTCGAGTTCGACGCCGGATTCTCGTTTCCGGCACCGTCCGACGGTCTGCCCCCCACTCCCATCCATATCATCCGCTTTGTTTCCAGTCGTAAATAAAAACCTTCTGGAATTTAGTTAGATGTTGTGCTAGAGAAACATATCTTGGTGGGGAAATCGGACGCCGTCTCGAGTCGTGCTGTCGAGACGGGTTAGGCGAGCCAGTCGTCGGGTTTCGTGTCGTAGTCGACGTCGTCGGCGGCCAGATGTTCGACGTCCTCCCAGGGGATGGTCTCGGTCGTTACCGCCTCGCCGTCGAACCGGATCAGTTTCCCGCGTTCCTCGGCTTCTGGTTCTCGGTTACGGCGTTTCGCGACCTCGACGTCGTGTTCGTCGACTTCCTTGACGATCGTCAGTAGGTTCACGGGCCGACCCCAGAGTTCGAAGATGCGCTTGAGCGTCTCTCTGGCCTGGCCCAGGTCTAGCATGACGCCGTTGTACTGGTGTCCCAGCAGTAACTCGTTGGCGTTGTTGTAGTTGCCGTCGTAGACCGCAATCGTCGGTTTCCCAAAGTTGGTAAACTGCAACAGAAGTTTCTTTTTGACATCTTCCGCGGCGTCGCTTGCCACGTGGAACTGGCCCGTCGCTTTCGAGTGCTCGTAGGTGAAGTAGTTGTTCTCCGTGATGAACTCCTCCGTGAGGAACTCGTCTAGGAACGTGACGTCGTTGTGGCTCTCCCGAACGTCGAACATCCGCTCCCAGCCAGCCGAAACGTCTACGTCTTCGAGTGCCTCCTCGACCGACGAGTAGCGGGCGTCGTCGAACAGATAACGGCCGATCCGCTCGAGTTCGTTCTGGTTGACCCGCGAGAGGAACCCGCGGTTCTGGCGTTTGACCAGCGAGTAGTGTCGCCGGGCCAGTCCCTCGTGGGTGAGCACCTTCCAGGGATACGTCTCGACGTCTATCTTCCCCTCGCGGGCCGCCTCGAGGTTCTCGTCGGCGATCCATTCGTCGGGCAACTCCTCTAGGTCGTCCAGCGTCTCCGGGGAGATCCGGTCGAGCGGTTCCGGTGGTTCGAGCGTCTCGAGGACGTCGTCGAAGTCGACGACGTCGGTGAGGTTGCGCCAGGAGATTCCCTCGACGCGAAGCAGGCGCTCGAGGACTTCCTGTCGGTTGGTGGTGTTCTCGACGTACTCCCACAGCTCCATGCCGAGACTGTACGGATTCAGCCCGCCGGAGGCGAGCACTTTCGCCATATGATCGGCGTAGTTGAGGAACTCGTCGTCGCCGGCGAACCGCTCGTCGGTCATCATCGTCGACTCCCAGTAGGCGGCCCACCCCTCGTTCATCACCTTCGTCATCTTCTGGGCGGCGAAGTAGTACGCCTCCGCCCGCATCATGTCGAGCACGTCGCGTTGCCACTCTTCCATCTCGACGGCGCGACCGGCCTCGTCGTCGTACTGTTTGCCGTGTTCGCGGACGAACGCCAGGATGTCCTTCTGTGGCTCTTCGGGGAACGTGATCGACCCGTCCGCCTCCTCGAGTTTTTCGACCCACGCGTCGTCGAAGACCTCACCTTTGATCTCGTCGGAGAGCTCGAGTTCGTCCAGTTTCTCCGCGAGGTCGGCGTCGAGTTCTTCGCTCGGACCGTCGACGTCCAGCCGTCGCTCGAAAACACGGTGCTGGTCGATGTTGTCCTCGAGCGAGAGACAGTGATCGATCCACTTCTCGACCGCCGCTCGGTCGACGTCGGGATCGGACATGTAGTCGTCGATCGCTCTGGCGTGGCGCTCTAACATCGCGGCGGCGTTGACCTGCTCCTCGTCGGCGCGACCGCTCGTGAAGAGGCCGAACCACTCGTTCTCCGAGAAGAAATCGGAGTGGGCCTCGACGTGGGTGATGACCGCCTTCTGGTCGGCCAGCGCGTTCGACTCCTGCAGGAACGCGTGGGCCGGATTGTCGTTGTTGACGATCTCGAAGGCCTTCCCGCCGCCGTACTGGCCCTGCTTGCGTTGCTTGTCGTACTGCATCCCCCACCGCCAGTGTGGGTAGCGGCTCTGGAAGCCGCCGTAGGCGATGAGTTCGTTCATCTCGTCGTAGTCGATGATCCAGTACTTGACCGGGTAGGGCTCGAGCCCCAGTTTCTCGGCCAGGTTGCGAGCCTCCTCGACCGGCTCTTTCAGATCGCTTGCAATCGCCTGTTTGTGGAACCTGTCCGCGTTAGAGTTGCGTTTACTCATGAAAACCACCGGCTTTCGCTCCGTTACTCATCAGTCTCACCCTCCGTGCTGAGAATCTCGTAGATCGCGTCGGTCACGTCTTCCTTGCTGTTGACGTACGCGACCGCGACGTCGTCGGCGTCGGTCCCGAACTGTCGCTCGAGTTCCTCGGCGTGGGTCGCGTTGATCGCGTTGCCGCTGGGTTGGGTCTCCACGTAGGCGTGGAGGTTCGCCGGAATCTGCTCCATCAGCGGGATCACGCGCTCTTCGGTGTCGTTGCTCGAGTTCTCGGAGTCGCCCGCGGCGAAGACGTACCGGTTCCAGTCCGCCCAGGGGTACTCCTCGAGTAACTCGGCAGCCAGTTCGTAGGCGCTCGAGATCTTCGTCCCACCGCCGCTACGGATGCCGAAGAAGTCGTCGCGTTCGACTCGCCAGGCCTCGGCGTCGTGAGCGATGTAGACGAACTCGGCGTTGTCGTATTTCCCCTGGAGGTACCAGTCCAGTGGCGTAAAGGTACGCTCGACGAGTTCGCGTTTCTTCTCACGCATCGACCCGGAGACGTCACGAATGTTGACGACGACGACGTTCTTCTCTCTCTCCTCGACGATCTCGGGATAGCGGTAGCGTTCGTCCTCGCGACGGAATGGAACGTGATCGATCCCTTCCCGGCGGATCTTGTGCTGGACCGACTCGCGCTCGAGGGTGTCCTCGAGTTCGTCGATCGAACGCCACTCGTCGCGTTCGCCTTCGGGAATCTCGTCGTAGGCCTCTTCGATCCAGGCCATCGAGACGGGGATGTTCTCGCCGCGAGCCCACTCGAAGACATCCCGCGGACCGAAGTCGTCGACTTTACAGACTTCCGTCAGAAACTCCTCGTCGAAGTCCATCGCGAGTTTCCGCTTGAGGCCCTCCTTGAACATCCGCTCGAAATCGAGCGTGCTGTCGGGGCCCGTCCGGGTGAGGTCCGTAAACGGTCCTTCTTTCTCCTCGATGACTTTCTTGCCTTTCGGCTCGAGGTCCAGCCCGAGTTCCTCGTCGAGTTCTTCGGCAAACTCCTCGGGGTCCATCTCGTAGTACTCGTGTTCACCGCCCTCTTCGCCGGGTTCGTCGCCGTCGCTGTCCTCGTCGCCGGACTGGGGCTGGGGCTGACCGACCGGCTGGCCGGTGTCGGGCGTTCCGTCGTCGCCCTGTCCGACGCCACCCTGATCGCGCTGGTCGTACTCGAACTCCGGTAAAGAGACGATCTTGACCGGGATGTTGATCTGGCCCGGTCTGCTCCCGCCGAGTTCGCCGTACTGGATGAAGTCGGCCAGGTCCTCGCGGCGCTTTTCACCCACTTCACGGAATCGCTCTAAGTCGTCTCTCAGTCCCATCTGTAGCTCACCTGTCCCATGACGTGTCTGCTGGTCAGTTCGGCCGAGGCCTCGGAGTAGTCGAACGCCGCGACCATCGTCTCGATCGTGTCTTCCTTGACGGTCTCCGTCTCGGTTCCGCTGGGCGGGTCGTCCCACTGCCGGGGATCGAGGTCCTCGAAGGTTCGCCGGACGTCGTCCCAGTCGTGACTCTCGAGGACCGACTTGATGACCGGGATCGCCGCCAGGTCGACGTCCTCGACGGCGAAGTCCTCGTCGCGGTGCTCCCAGGCGTGGCGGTTCAGCGACGTGATCACCTTCTCGCGCCGGAAGTGACGGACGCTCTCTCGAGGGCGGTCCCCCTCGTAGTCGCCCTCGGAGAACCGTCCGAGGTGTTCTACCTCGAACAGTTTCATCTTCAGCGGGTCCGGTTCGACCCGCTCGCCGCGGTCGTTGTACAGCGGTTCGTCGGTCTCCCAGGCGTAAACGTGTTCGACGTACTCCGCGACGGTCTCCTCGTCGACGCGTTTGTCGTACATGATCGCCTCGACGACGTCGGCTTCCTGTCGATCGTAGACGTAGTTCTTGACGGGGACGACCCGGTTCTCGAACTCGGAGCGCTCGCCGGCCGAGAACACTGGCGCGTTCGCAAGCCCTTCCGCCATCGCGTTCAAGACATCCCGCGGCATGACGACATCCTCGACGGGCAGTTCTGGATGATGGCGATCGCGATCGATCTGGAGCAGTTCCGCCAGCGTATCCCGAGTGTAGGTGACCGGAATACCGTGTTCCCCATCGGCCCCGTCGTCGTCGAAGTCGAAGTCGTCTTTTTCACGGCGGCTGTCTCCCTCCTGGAGGTAGCCCTGGTCGTAGATGTGGGCCTTGTCGACCAGATCGAGACCGTTGGGCAAATCCTCCTCGTCCAGCCGCGTGACGACCGCGTACAGCGCGGCGGCCTCGATGACGTGTGGGGCAAACTCCTGGGTCCGGACGTCGCCGTCCTGATCTTTGATCGTCACCGTCACCGGCTCCCGAATCCGTTCCTCGAGTTCGTCGTAGCCGTTTGCCTCCCAGACCTCGGTCTCGTTCGTTAGCTCGCGCCGGATGAGCTCCGATTCGAGGCTGAGGTTCGTCAGATAGCCAAAACGGTGCTTGTCGAGTCGGCGCTTGAGCGCCTTCAGTGGGTCCGTCCCGTTGCGGTCGGCGTGCTGGTTCAACTGCGCCTCGAGGTCGGGGTTCGAGATAATCAGCATCTGGGTATCGACGTCCATTCCGATTCCCTTGTCCAGCTTGACGGATTGCTCGTCGGGAACGTTCAGCAACTTCTGGAGCAAGTCGGCGTGCTGGGCCGCGTCCTCGACGATCGTGAGGACGCCGTTGCCCTGCGAGAGCACGCCGTCGTAGCTAAACGCCTGGGGGTTCTTCCGGCCGCGGGAGTCTAGTTCCTGGAGCATCCCGTGCATCCACGAGCCGACGAGCCGTTCTTTCGGTCGACCTTCGTCCTCGCTGTGGAGGACGCCGACGCCCTGTCCGACGTCGACGACGTAGTTTTTCACGCGAAGATGGCTCTCGTCGGCGATCGCCGAGAACAGTTCCTTCTCACCGTTCCGACGGTACCGCTCCTCGAGGTAGTCGTAGGCCTCCCGCGAGAACGGGTCGAGTTCGGCGTCGACCCGAACGGGGACGTGATCCTCGAGTTCGCCGTTTACGTCCTCGAGGATGCGTTCACGGACTTCCTCGGGGAACACCGACAGCGGGTGGGTCTGGACGGGGCTCTCGTACCAGTTCTGCTCGTCGCCAGCGGTCGGGTCGCTCCCGTAGCTCAGGCCGCGCTCGCCCGACTGGGCGGTCGCGACGTTCCACTCGAGGGTGTAGCGTCGGCCTTCGGGCGTCTTCGAGTACTCGCGGAGCCCGTTGACCAGACAGCGCTTGAGTTCCGACTTGCCCGTCGCCGTGGGGCCTTCGAACCAGATTATCTTCTCGTCTTTCGCCCGCCCGGCGGCGATCGACCGGAGATCGTCGACGAACCCGTTCAGGACCTCTGTGTTGCCGAGGATGGCGTGTTCGCCGCCGTTGTGCGGATCGTCGAAGAAACGGTATCGGTCCTTCTCCTCGCCTTCTTCGACGACGGTTCGGGTTCCCGCAGCCTCGATCGCCTCGAGCAAGTACTTCGAGGCGTGGGAGGCGATCGTCGGGTTCTCGAAGAGCCGGTCGACGTACGCCGCGAGGCGCATTGGCTCCTCGTAGGTCGCCTCGAGTTCGCGGTCGGCCTCGGTGACGTAGTCGTTGCCGGTCATGTTACTCTTCGATCTCCGCTTTGGCGACCTCCGCGCCAGCGAACTCGAGTACTTCCTTCGCGCCACCTTCGGAGTAGCCCTGTTCGATCAGGGCGTCGATCCACGAGGACCGTTCGTCGTCGTCGAACTCGTTTGCCGACACGAGTGCGGAGAAGTTGATGTTGTGTTTCTTGTCCTCCCAGAGTTTGCGTTCCAGCGCACGGCGCAGGCGCTCGTTATCCTGCGGGTTGAAGGCTTCTCCCTCGCGGGCGCGACGACTGACCCAGTTCGACACTTCCTGGCGGAAGTCGTCCTTGCGGTCTTCCGGGATGGCGAGTTTCTCCTCGACCGAGCGCAGGAACGTCTCGTCGGGTTCTTGCTCGCGGCCCGTGAGCTCGTCCTCGATCGTGTCGTCGTCGATGTAGGCCATGACGTGATCCATGTACTTCTCGCCCTGGCGCTGGATCTCGTCGACGTCGTAGGCCAGCGCGTGGCGGACGTCCTCGATCGCTCGCTCCTTGTACTCCTCGCGGACCGTCTCGAGGTAGCGGTAGTAGGTCTGGAACTGGTCTTCGGGGATCGAGCCGTGGTGCTCTAGGTTCTCCTCGAAGAAGTTGAACACCGTCAGCGGCGAGAGAAAGCCCCGAGAGCGGTGTTTCGAGTCCATGATCGCCTCGGCGATCTCGTCGCCGATGAAGCGGGGCGAGACACCGACCATGCCTTCACCGACCTCGGCTTTCCCTTCGGCCTCTTCACGGAGCTTCTTGACGTCGATTTCGTCGCCTTCGTCGATCTCGCCGTTGTAGGCTTTGGCCTTCGAGAGCAGATCGACCGTCTCGGCGTCGGGTTCCTCGATGCGGGTCAGGACGCCGAACAGACCCGCCATCTCCAAGGTGTGTGGCTCGACGTTGATGTCGGGGACGTCGGCGTTGTTCAGCATCTTCCAGTAGATCTGGGACTCGTCTTCGTAGCTCAAGACGTAGGGGAAGTCGATCCGCTTCGTGCGGTCGTTGAACGCCTCCATCTTCTCGTCGCCTTTCTTGTCCTTGTACTCCGGCATGTTGGTGCGGCCGACGATCACCTGGTCGATGTCGATCCGTGGGTTGTTCTTGGGTTTGATCGTCTGTTCCTGGGTGGCGTGTAAGAAGTCGTAGAGAAACTCCCGCTGGAGTTTCAGTAGCTCCTCGCCGGAGAAGATACCGCGGTTGGCGTTACAGAACGCTCCGGAGTAGTCGAACGCACGCGGGTCGCTCTCGCCGTAGATGGCGATCTTCGAGTAGTTGACGTCGCCCGTCAACTCGGTCTCGTCCTGGTTCTTCTTGTCCTTGGGCTCGAACGTCTCGAGGCCCTGACGCTTGTTCTCGTCGGCGATAAAGCGGACGATCTCGACGTGGTTCTCGAGTACCTGCTGGAGGTCGTCGTCGTAGTACGCCAGCAGTTTGTCCATGTAGAACTCGCTTTCTGGGTCGAGTGCCTGCTCGTTCTGGATCGTGTAGGGGGCGTCGAGCCGCTCGTTCAGGTCGTCGATGACTCGCTGGCGCTGTTCCTGTGGGAGCAACACGAGCGGGTCCTGGTTCATCGGGGACCGGACGGTATCGTCCGCCGGGTCCTGATCCTGGACGACATCACAGAGGTTCGTCCACTTGAACGTGTACATCCGGCCCTCTTCGCGCATCGTGTAGTCCTCGAAGTACTGGCGGACCTGCTTGTCGAAGTGGGACTTCCCGGAGCCGACCGGGCCGAGCAGCAACTTGATACGACGTTCGGGGCCGAGCCGTCTCGCACCCGATTTGACCTTGTTGACGAACTCGTGAATCGACTGATGAATCACCCGTCCGTAGAAGGTGTTTTCGCCGTCGTTGAGGGGATCTTCGCTGGCCAGTTGGTACTCGACGACGCCCTCGGTCTCGTCGTAGGTCGTCCCGTAGTAGTCGAACATGTCCGCGACACGCTGGTGGGCGTTGCGTGCGACCGTCGAGTCCTCGTACAGTTCCTCCAGGTACCAGTCGAAGGACTTCGTCTCCCGCAGGTCCGCGGGCATCGATTCTTTGTACTCCGTGCTGAGCTTCTCGAGCGTTTCGATATCGCCGTTCATGGTATCATTGTCGTTGTCTTTCCTGCGTTCGGTTGCTCGTGTGATCGACGCCGTCGACCGTGCCACTGTCCGTCGATGTCCTGCTGGGGTGGGACGCGCAAATCGCGGTCGTCGGTGACCGGCAGTTCCGTCTCGAGGCCGGACTGTGACCCGCCGTGCTGTCACGATCGGTGGTGCGTGAACTCTCGAAGCGTGCATTCCGCCGAGGGGGCTTCGTTTTCCGTGTCATGTGTGACCTGTGCCCACTTGTCGTCGCGTGACGACCCGGTCGTCGGTCTCGCAGTGTCTGCGCCGGGGGCGGGCACAAAGTGGATCGGTCCGGTGATCGGATACCGATAGTATTTAATGAGTGAGTAATCCAGGTACTTAACCTTGGCCCCAAAACGTATTCATCACGAACTAATTGCCGGTGAATACTGGCAATACAGCGGACTGTCAATTGGTGTCTCACCTCACGTTGGGCGACCGGCGGTATGAACGAACTGCCTGCGACTGCCTGGCTCGCTCGTGCGCGCTCGTCGATCGATCGTTACAGGTTCGGAAATTTATACTCGGTTCTGCTCTTCACTGCGTGATAGGCCAACAGGGAGACGACGACGGTGATTTAGGATGGCCAGTCCTACCCCGAGGTATGACCGACCTGACGGAACTCCCCGACGCCTGGGTCGTCTGGTCCGACGAGGAGAAAGGCCGCCTCGTCCTCGCCTACCGACCGGACGTCTTCGACGGCGAGGAGTTTCCCGCGCCCTGTCTCCCGACGCTGTACCTGACACACGGCAAGCGAACGCGCCGCCCTGGAATGCATCCCGGCGACACTGCCGACTCCGACGACTGGTTCGTCACCCTCTACCTCGAGCCCGACGTCACGCTCGAGGGCAGCCGCCGGTTTTCGACGCGAGCGGCGGCACTCGAGGCGACGATCGATCTCACCAGTGCGTTCGATGCCGGCGGAGTCGACTACCGGGGCTGTTACCAGGTGCCCAGGGAGCGGTACCTCGATCGGCTCGACGAACTCACGGGGACGTGAGCCTTAACCCGGTGTAGCGTGTATCCGGTGCTATGTCGACTGTCACGCTCGTCGGGACTCGGCTGGCCGAACCGGGCACCGAGTTCGTCTACGAGGGCGAAGCCGACGGCTGTGCGGGCTGTCCCTACCGCAGCCAGTGTCTCAATCTCTCTACTGGGACGCGGTATCGCGTCACCGCCGTCCGCGAGAACGCCCAGACCCTGGAGTGTGCGATGCACGACGGTGGTGTCCGAGCCGTCGAAGTCGAGCCCGTCACCGTCGAGGCCACCGTCACCTCCAAAGGTGCCTACGCCGGCAGCAAAACGAGCCTCCCCGGCCCCTGCCCGTACGTCGCGTGCCCGAGCCACGAGTACTGCGAACCCGACGGCCTCGAGTTCGACGAGGAGTATCGCATCCGGGAAATCGTCGGCGACCCGCCACACGAGATCTGTCACCTCGACCGGTCGCTGGAACTGGTCGAACTCGAGGGCGACGAGTAGTCTTACGCGTCCTCGAACTCGAGCCACCGACTCGCCCAGCACTCGATCTCGTCGAAGACTGGTTCGAGTGACTCGCCTTTTTGGGTGAGACTGTAGTAGGTCGCGATCGGGGCCTCTTCTTCCATGCGGCGTTCGACGAACCCTGTCTCGCCGAGATCGTCCAGCACGCGCGAGAGCGTCCGGGCGTTTGCCCCGGTCGATCGCTTGAGTTCGTTGAACCGCTGTTCGCCGTCTTGCAACTCGTGTAGTACTGCAAGTCGCCACTGGGAGCCGATCTGTTCGAGGGATTCGATGACGGGACAGGCGTCGGTCGCCTTCTCGCGGGCCCGGGGCTGTGACATCGGAGAGGGTTGGCACTCGACGACTATAGTGGTTCGGAACCGAACCTGGTAACGCGAAGTCAGTTTGCGTTCGTGACAGTCTGGTTGGGGCCCGTTGGCGACACGAAAGACTGTCGCTCGACGCTAGACTTTACTGGGGTGGCTGCCACCAACGAGGCAACGAATGGCGATACTCGAAGTCGAACGGCTCCGCAAGGAGTACGGCGGATTCACCGCGGTCGAGGGGAGTACCTTCTCGATCGACCGTGGTGAGGTGTTCGGCGTCGTCGGCCCCAACGGCGCGGGCAAGACGACGACGCTGAAGATGCTCGCTGGACTCGTGGAACCGACCGACGGCACGGCCGTCGTCGCCGGTTACACGCCCGGCGATCGGGCGATGCAGCGAAAACTGGGCTTCCTTCCCGAGGAGTCGCCGCTGTACGAGGAGATGACTGCCACCGACTACCTCGAGTTCTTCGCGGACCTCTACGACGTGCCGGGAGAGGTCGCAAGCGAACGTATCGCGTCCTCGCTGGACCGACTCGACCTCGAACACCGCGACCGCCGGATCGGCAACATGTCGAAGGGGATGAAACGCAAGGTCGCGATCGCTCGCGCCCTGATCAACGACCCCGAGGTACTGATCTTCGACGAACCCGCGTCGGGACTGGACCCGCTGACGACCAACCACGTCATCGAGTTCACCGAGGAACTCAGCGAGGAGGGGAAGACGGTCGTCTTCAGCGCACACAACCTCTTTCACGTCGAGAGCGTCTGCGACCGCGTCGTCATCATGAACGACGGCCGAATCGTCGCCCGGGGCAGCGTCGAGGAGATCCGCGACGACCACGGCGGCACCGAATACCACGTCTACGCCACCGTCGATGCCGCCGAAGCCCTCGAAGACGTCTCGAGTGTCCCCGTCGACGACGAGATTCGCCACGTCGCCGAGGAGATGGAGGCCGTCGAGACGATCCGGGAGGCCGTCGCGGACGCCGGCGGCCAGTTGACCGATATCCAGACGAAGACGCCGAGCCTCGAAGAGATATTCCTCGAGGTAGCCAGTAGCACGGAAGAAGACGCCGAGCGACGACAGGACAGCGAGGGCGAAAAACGCGAACAGGTGGTCGATACGTGACCGACGACCGTGACCGAGAGGAGTGTGAGGGGACGGTCGGCAGGCTCCTGGCGTCGCTCTCGAGAATCGGTCGCGTCGCCCGCTGGGAGATCGCCCGGAGTACCGGTACCGTCGACCGGAAGACCGTCTTCGTGCTGGCCGCGGTAATTGTCGCCGTCGGCGTCGTCGGCCTCTCGACCGCCGACGACGGGCTCGGTCTCGAGGACGAAATCTACGTCGTCGGGGTCGACGAGACAGACCCCTACTACGATGTTGCGGCTGCAAGCGACCAGTTCAGAACGACACCACTGCCGGAGGGTGGTCTCGCGGGCGTTCTCCAGAATGACGACCCGGTCGTCGACCTCGCGATAGAGAACGGCCGGATCGGCCACGCCGGGGACAACGGACCAGCCGCCTACGACGCGTTCCACGACGCCGTTCAGCGCTACAACGAGGGCCTGATGGCGCAAGAAGACGACGAGGCAGCCGCCTATCCCGTACTCGTCACGATCGACTACGAGGACCGCAGCTACGAGGGAACGGTCGCTCCACCCGGTACGGGGGACGACGAATCGATTCAGGCGGACGAATCGTCGACCGACAGCGCCACACTCGAGGACGACGAGTTGAAAACACCGGACGGCGGTGCGTCCGGAGACGCCGAGTCGACGGGAGCCGCCACCGAGGCCGACGACGGGATCGATCTCGAGACCGAAACGGATGCAGTCGCCGACGAAGACGACGAGAGCACAGCGGGCGAGGCGGCCGAAGTCGACGGAATAGACGAGTCGGCGGCCCACGGATCGCCGAGCACGCTCTCGCCACCGTTTCCGTTCCAGTCGCTCATCCTCGCGTTCCTGTTTATCGTGCCGATGAACTTCGTCATTCAGGCCTACGGGAGCACGATCATGGACGAGCGAATCAACCGCCGCGGAGAACTCTTGCTCGTCTCGCCGGCCTCACGCCACGAGATCGTCGCAGGCAAGACCCTGCCGTACCTGGTCGGCCTCGTCGGTATCGTCGCCGCGATTACGGTCGCGATCCGCGGCGGCGTGCTGTCGGTCGCGGCGGCCCTCCCCATCGCGTTACTGTTTCTGGCCGCCACCTTCGCGGGCGCGATGTTCGCTCGTTCGTTCAAGGAACTGACCTTCGTCACGGTCACGATAAGCGTCGTCCTGACGACCTACACGTTCATCCCGGCGATCTTCACCGACGTGACGCCGATCGCGCTGATCTCGCCACTGACGCTGGTCGTGATGGATCTGCAAGGTGAGAGCGCGACCCTCGGTGCGTACCTAGTTTCGACCGGCCCCGCCTCTCTCACCGCGGCCGTGCTCTTCCTGCTCGGGCTCGGTACCTACCGCGAGGAAGACATGTTCGCCCAGAAGCCGGTGCCGACGAAGGCGATCGACGCCGTCGCGACTCGAGTCCACGGCAAACGAAGCGTTCCGATCCTCTCGGTCGTGTTCGTTCCGTTCGTCTTCGCCGCCCAGTTGCTCGCGATCGCACTGCTTTTCGCCGCGCCGCCGGTGCCGACGCTCGTGCTCATCTTCGTCTTCGCCGCAGCCGTCGAAGAAGTCGCCAAGAGCATCCACGTCTACGCCGGGTTCAGCCGGTCGCGCCTCGAGTCGACGGTTGCCGTCGCCGTCGTCGTCGGAGCCCTCTCGGGTGCCGCGTTCTTCGTCGCCGAGAAGGTGACACAGGTCGTCCAGTTCGTCGGCCTTCACGAGTTCGAGAGCGCCGTCGCGGCGTTCGGTCCCGAGACGGTTGCGGCCGACGTCGCGACCGGCCCGCTGACGTTCGTCGGCCTGTTGTTCGCGCCGCTCGTTCTCCACGTCGTGACGGCCATCGTTTCGGCTCTCGGCGCGACGCGAGGGCGAGCCAGTTACGTCGGGGCGCTCGTCGTCGCGACCGTCGTTCACGTCTGCTACAACGCAGGGGTGATCTCCCTTGTCGCGTGACCGCGACTCGGATCGAGAGCCGACAGTCGACGTCGACGAGCGAGAGCGGCCGGGACCGAACCCACCGAAGCAGACAGATTCGGAGACGAGCGAGCGACCGTCACGGTTCGGCCCCCGCTGGGCCGTCGTCCGACGTGAACTCCGGTCGCTGCGCTCCGAGAAGACGATCGTCCTCGCAATCGCCATTCAACTGTTTATCGCCGCGTTCTCCTCGTTTCTCGTCGTCGGCTTCGTCTCCATGTACGATCCCGACGGCCTCGGCGGCTACGAGATCGATGTCGCGATCACCGGCGACGACCGCGCCGACCTCGAGGCCGCGGCCGACGAACAGGGCGGGCTGTCGACGGTCTACTACGACGATTCCGACGCAGCCTACGCGGCCTTCGACGGGGGTGACGTGGCCGCCGTCCTCGAGACCACCCGGACCGACCACGACCGGCTCGTGGTCGACGTGACCGCACCCGAGGAGGGGATCGAGACGACGCTGCTGGTCGCTCAACTTCGGGACACGCTCGAGGCGGTCGAACACGCCGAACGCGCCGGCAACGTCGACCGACTCGAGTCGACGCCGGTGTCGGTCCCGAACGAGGGCGACGCCAGTCCGTACGTCGCGTTCACCTACACGATCCTGATCCCGCTGTTGCTGTTCCTGCCTGCCTTCATCAGCGGCTCGATCGTCGTCGACTCGCTGTCGGAGGAACGCGAACGCGGGACCCTCGAGTTACTCCGGGTGACGCCGCTGTCGCTTACCGATATCGTCGACGCGAAACTCGTCGCGACGGCAGCGCTTGCGCCTGTCCAGGCAGTCGTCTGGCTGGTCCTGCTCGCCGTCAACGGGGCGGCCGTCGCCCGACCGGGCGTCCTGATCGCCCTGGTCGCGGCGCTGTCGCTGCTTGTCGTCGGGTTCGGGACAGTCGTCGCGCTCCTCGCGCCCGACAGGCGACAGGCACAGTTGCTGTACTCGGTTGCGATCGTCGGTGCGCTCGTAGTCACTACCCTCCTTCCCGAGCATCCGGCGAACACGGTGGCGAAGTTCGCACTCGGAAGCTCAACTGCGACGAGTTGGCTACTCGTTGGTCTCTATTGTCTGCTCGCCGTCGGTGCCGTCCTCGCCGTCAGAGCGACCATCGAACGGATCGACCCCGCCGAGTTGTAGGCCTCCCTTACTCCGTGCTAGGGAGTCCGAGAGACATGACAGTTATGTGGATTCGGCAGGACGTACGAGTAACCGTGAAACGTGAGACCACACGTCGTGGGCTCTTCGCGGGGGCACTCGCCGCCGGCCTCGGTGGGCTCACCGTGAGCGGCGCGGGGGAACTGCTCGACTCCTTTGCACCGCTGTCGGGTCGCGCCTGGAACGCCGCCGACAGAGAGCTCCCGGAGTCAGTCGAGAACCCGTACGGCGATGCAAGCGTCAGCTACGACGAGTACGGCGTCCCGACGATCGAAGCCGACGACGAGGAAGCCGCGTACTTCGCCGTCGGCTACGTCCAGGCCTACGACCGGCTGTTCCAGCTCGACCTCCAGCGACGAGTCATGCGCGGCCACGTCTCCGAGCTTGTCGGCGAGGCAACACTCGAGGACGACGAGTTCCACGTCGCGATGGACTTCGTCGGCGCTGCGGCAGCCACGTGGGAGTACGTCGCCGACACCCCTGCGGGGCCGCTGGTCGAGGCCTACGCCGACGGGGTCAACGCGGCGATAGAACGGGAACAGCTACCACTCGAGTTCGAACTGCTCGACTACGAACCCCGCGAGTGGACGCCGGTCGACTCGATGCTGATGGAGAAACAGATCTCCTGGGACCTGACGGGAAGTTTCGACGAACTTCGGCGCGCGGTGATCGCCGAGCGGCTTGGCGAGGACGTTCTCGAGGAGCTGTACCCCGAACGGATGGATCACGACGTGCCGATCCTCCGAGAGACGGCCGAGGAGGACGAAAACGGCGACAACGAGGACGACGAAACCGACGAGAACTCGGCGTTTCTCGGCCTCGAGACCGACGCCGTCGGCGGGGAACTGGCGAGTTGGCTCTCCCGGTTCGAGTCGCCCACGGGCGTCGGCTCGAACAGTTGGGTCGTCTCCGGCGAACACACCGAGAGCGGGTCGCCCATCGTCGCCTACGACCCCCATCTTTCGCTGATGACGCCGCCGCTGTGGTACGAACAGCACGTCGAGACGCCCGAGACATCGGTTCGAGGTGCGACGTTTCCGGGCGTTCCGTTTATCATCACCGGCGCGAACGAGACGGGGACGTGGTCGTTCACCAA
The DNA here is from genome assembly GCF_000230715.2 of Natronobacterium gregoryi SP2. Taxonomy (GTDB): domain Archaea; phylum Halobacteriota; class Halobacteria; order Halobacteriales; family Natrialbaceae; genus Natronobacterium; species Natronobacterium gregoryi. The sequence continues at coordinate 2,741,133 of NC_019792.1, read as the reverse complement.
CGTCGGCGCGGACGTACTGGACTGTTACGAGTACGACCTGCGGGAGTCGAACGGCGACTCGAGCGACGAGGACGAGACCGGCGACGGCGGCGACTACCACTTCTCGAGCACCGACGCGGACGAGTACCGCTACGGCGACGAGTGGCGCGAGTTCGAGACCGAAGAGCGGACGATTCCCGTCGCCGACGGCCCAGACCGAACGTTCACGATCACAAAGACCGTCCACGGCCCCGTCCTCGAGCGCGAGGGACAGACGGTCGGCGTCGCCTGGACGGGCCACACCGCGACGCGGACGACGGAAGCGATCTACGAGTTCGAGCGCAGCAGTGGGGTAGCGGACGTTCTCGAGGCGACCCGACGGTTCGACCTGCCGACCCAGAACTTAGTCTACGCCGACACCGACGGCCGGACGCTGTACTTCGTCACCGGGAAGCTTCCCGTCCGGACGGTCGACGGCGAGGTGGTCTCGGGCAACCGAATCTTCGACGGCTCCGAAGGCGACGGCGAGTGGGCTGGCTTCACGCCCTTCGGTGAGTCCGCCTGGGACGAGGCGGATGCAGGATTCGTCCCCTTCGCGGAGAAGCCACACGCGATCGACCCCGACGTCCTCGCGACCGCGAACCAGCGGGTGACAGACGACACCACCCCCTACGTCGGCGTCGACTACGCGACGCCCTACCGCGGTGGACGGATCTACGCTCGGCTCGACGACCGACTCGAGAACGGCGAACCGACCGACCTCGAGTTCCACCAGGAACTACAGAACGATACCTACGACGGCCGGGCGGCCCAACTGGTGCCGGAGCTCGTCGCGGCCGTCGAGGACCACAGGGCGATCTCGGACGTTCTCGACGACGCCGCCGCGACGCTTGCCGACTGGGACTACCACGTGGACCGGGACTCGTACCCGGCCCTGCTGTTCGCCCGCTGGCTCGAGCACTACCGACGGGAGGTCTTCGAACCCGAGTTCGAGGAGGCCGACCTGGACGACTCCTACTACCCGAACGACTGGGTACTCGCGACGCTTCCCGAGGATAGCGACTGGTTCGACGGCTCACGGGACGAACGGATGGTCGCCGCGCTCGAGACGGGGCTCGAGGAGATCAACGACGAAGGCTGGCAGCGGTACGGCGACTGGAACACGACCGGCCCGATCGAACACCCCTTCGGCGTCGAAGCGCCGTTTCTCGACTACGCGGAACGGCCAGCCGACGGTTCGGCGGCGACAGTCAAGAACTACCGCGTCGACTCCGCGGTCGGGGCGAGCTGGCGGATGGTCGTCGATCCCGACGGCGACGCGCAGGCAGTCCTCCCCGGTGGCAACTCGGGAGACTACTTCTCTGCCCACTACGACGACCAGTTCGAACTGTGGCTCGAGGGAGAACAGCGACCGATGGATCGAGCGGCCGACGGCGAGGTCGACATCTCGTTCGAACAACGGGAGGAACCCGAATGACGAGCGACACTCGGGCGGAACCGGCCGAGGACGGACGCACGGACCGGACGCCAGCGAACAGCGGCGACGAGTCAGACCCCGACCGAAGCGTCAGCGATCGACTCGAGACGCCCCTCGAGAGAGCCAGGACCGACCCACGAGCACACGCGGTCGCGGTCACTGGAGCGGTGATCGTCGGTCTCGCTTTCTCGTGGCTCCACTGGGTCGGACTCGTCTTCGGCGGCGCACTCGTCGGTTTCCTCTCGCCGACGCTTCCCCGGGCGCTGCTGGGTGGCGTCGGCTTCGGAGTGATCGTTCTCGTCGCCTTCGCGCTGGTGCTTGGCGAGGCGGCGCTGGTCGTCGCCGGGACGACACCGATCGTCTCCGTCGCTCTCGCGGCTGCGATCGGACTGCCAGCGTTCGGGTCGCTGGCCAGACTACTACACTAACGAACCGACGGTCGACTGCGTAGCGGACTGCGTTAGTCGCGGTCGAAGACGCTCTTTATTTTCGACACGATGCCATCTTCGTCGTTTTGCTGCTCGTCGTGGTCGTGTTCGTCCGCCATAGCACGTGGTACTAGCGAATCATCCCCCTAAAAAATGATGGCTCTAGAGAATGTCTGCGCTACCTGCTGGTCGTATCTTCGTGGATTTCCAGGCCACGTACTGTTTTGCCTCTCGTCCCCTAGGCCGGCACATGGAGTACACGACGCTCGGTTCGACCGGTATGGAGGTCAGTCGGCTCTGTCTGGGCTGTATGAGCTTCGGCTCGAGCGACTGGCGCGAGTGGGTCCTCGAAGCGGAAGAGAGCAAGGAGATCATCGAGCGAGCGATCGACCTCGGGATCAACTTCTTCGACACCGCGGACATGTACTCGAAGGGCGAATCCGAGCGCATCCTCGGCGACGCCCTCGAGGGCCATCGCGAGGAGTCGGTCGTCGCAACCAAGGGCTACTTCCAGATGCGCGAGGACGACCCCAACTCGGGTGGGCTCTCCCGGAAGGCACTCGAGCAGGAACTCGCGGCCAGCCGCGACCGGCTGGGGATGGAGACGATCGACCTCTACCAGATCCACCGCTGGGATTACGACACGCCGATCGAGACGACGCTGAAAGCGTTAGACGACGCCGTCCGCCGAGGCCACGTCCGGTACGTCGGTGCCTCCTCGATGTGGGTCCACCAGTTCGCCGAGTCGCTCTATACGAGCGACAAGCTCGGCCTCGAGCGGTTCGTCACGATGCAAAACCACTACAACCTCGTCTACCGCGAGGAGGAACGCGAGATGCTCCCGCTGTGTGAGAACGAAAACGTCGGCGTCCTCCCGTGGTCACCGCTGGCACGGGGGTATCTCACCCGGCCATACGAGGAGATCGACGCGACGGCCCGTGGCGAGGCCGAGGAGAACATGTACGAACACCCCTACCGCGAGGGCGGCGGCCGGGAGATCAACGAACGCGTCGCCGAACTCGCCGCCCAGAAGGGCGTGACGATGGCCCAAATCGCGCTGGCCTGGCTACTCCACAAGGAGTGGATCGACGCGCCGATTATCGGGACCACGAGCGTTGAGCACCTGGAGCAAGCCGTCGAAGCCCTCGAGATTTCGCTGTCGGCCTCTGATGTGGCCTACCTCGAGGAGCCGTACGAGCCGGTTCCGGTTTCCGGTCACGACTAGCTTTCGCTGGTCGAAATCGCGGCTACGTCTCGATTGCCGTCGTCTCCCACCCTTCTTTCGTGTACGCCATCTCCCAGAACTGGTGCTCGAGTCGGGCACTCGTCAGGAACGCCTCGCGCATGGCCTCGTGTTCGCCGGGGTAGCGTTCGCCACAGCGGTCGACGAACGAGCGCATCCAGTCGACGGCCTCGTGGAACTCGTCGCTGGTGTACTTCTCGACGAACGGCAGGTAGGGATTGTCTTCCTCCTCGAGGTTGTCGGCGATGTGCTCGGCGATGTCGAGATATCCCTGCCCACAGGGGTAGATCGCCGCCGCGATCTCGGCGAGCGAGCCCTCGTGTGCCGTCCGCACGAGGAAGTTCGTGTAGGCGACACAGGTCGGCGACTTCTGGACGGTCTCGAGGTCGGTGGGTTCGATCCCGTAGTCGGCGGCGAACTCGCGGTGGAGATCCATTTCGAAGTCGAGTATCTCGTGGGCGACGCCCAGCAGGTGTGTCATCGTCTCCTCGTCGCGGGCCTTCGCGCCGCCGATGGCGAAGACGCGAGCGTAATCAAGCAGGTACCGGTAGTCCTGTCGCACCCAGGTGAGAAACGCCTCCTCGTCTAAGCTTCCCGCCGCGAGTTCCCGGACGAAGGGATGTCGCTTCTGTGCTTCCCAGACCGATTCGCCGTCCTCGAGGAGTTGATCGCTGAACGCCATCGACAAACGGTACGGATTACACAGTAATATAATCTAGTTATTCGTGTCTTGGCTTCGTGGGCAGCGAGCGCGAACGGCGTCAAACAAGGAACCGACGGCCTCGAGGGTGAGGTCGTCGACGAAGTCGATAACACGGTTTCGACCCGAACTGTCGACCGAGAGCGTGGATCGCGGAGGACGCCGAACTCGCGTCTCGTACGGGTTGCTGTAGCCATCCTGGTGGAACGGCTTCGGGCTCCGATCGGACGGAAATGACTTACAGCAAACCGTATCAGTCGTCGGCCGTTGCGGTGTCCATGCTGTCGACACTGACGGTTTCCCACTCGTCGTCGGTGTGAGCGCCTTCTCGCTCCCTGGCGCTTGCTGCAACGCGGATGAACGCTGCGTTTTCCCGTGCCTCCGGAATCGTGTGGCCGCCACAGTAAGAGATCCCGGACCGGATGCCAGCACAGAACTCCGCCGCAACGTCCTCGACCAGCCCCTTGTACGGCGTCAGCCCTTCGACGCCCTCGTCGGCGCGGACGTTCTCTGCCTTGTCGTTCCGTTCGCTCGCCGCCGTCGTCGTAGCCATGCCACGGGAGCGCTTGTATCGAACGCCATCGAGTTCGATGATCTCGCTCGGTGCCTCTGCCGTTCCGGCAAAGAGGCTCCCGAGCATCACGGTATCCGCACCGGCCATCAGCGCCTTCACCGCATCTCCCGAGGTCCGGATGCCGCCGTCCGCGACGACAGTGACACCACGTTCTCGAGCGACGTCGGCACAGTCGTCGACTGCCGTCAACTGTGGCACACCAGCACCGGCGACTTTCCGCGTCGTACAGTGAGAGCCCGGGCCGACGCCGACCTTGACGCAGTCGGCTCCTGCCTCGGCGAGATCCTCGACGCCTTCTGCCGTCGCCACGTTCCCCACGATCAGGTTGATGTCGGGAAACGTCGACCGAAGTTCCTTGGTCGCTTCGAGAGTCCGTTCCATGTGGCCGTGTGCAACGTCGACGACGATCGCCGTCGCGCCAGCCTCGAGCAACGCCCCGGTCCGCGCGAGGTAGTCCTCGTTGATCCCGACAGCAGCAGTGACTGGCTGTCCAGCGTCGGTGACGGCGGCAACCTCCTCAGCCTGTTCCTCGATAGTCAAGAACCGGTGGATCGTCCCGACGCCGCCGGCCTCGGCGAGCGCGATGGCGAGTTCCGATTCCGTGACCGTGTCCATCGCGGCCGAGACGAGCGGCGTCTCGAGCTCGAGATTCGGCGTGAGATGTGTCGATAGATCGACATCGCTACGGCTGTCGACGGACGATCGCTGTGGGACCAGCAACACGTCCCCGTAACTGAGTCCCGTCCGTATGTCGTTCATAACCCGTCAGACGGTGGGCCCGAGCAGTAATAAAGTCGTTGCCTCGTGGCGATACCGCACTGCTCACCGGCCGGGGACGCGATTTACGGGCCCACGTATCGTCCGTGTGTCTATGAGCGAGACGTTCGTGATCGTCGGTGGCGACGCGGCAGGCATGTCCGCGGCGAGCAAGGCGAAACGCGACGACCCCAACCTCGAGGTCGTCGTCTTCGAGAGGGGAGAGTGGGTCTCCTACGGGGCCTGCGGACTCCCCTACTACGTGAAAGGCGAGATCCAGTCGCTGGAGTCGCTCGTCTCGGTGACGCCCGAATCGTTCCGCGAGGAACGCGACATCGACCTGCGGACCGGCCACGAAGTCGTCGCAATCGACCCCGACGAACGGACGGTGACTGCCGAAAGCGACGCTGCAGCGGTCGTTCAGTCCTACGATCACCTGCTGGTCGCGACCGGTGCCGAAGCCGTCGTCCCGCCAATCGAGGGAACCGACCTGGACGGCGTCTACACACTCGGGTCGATGAGCGACGGGAACGAACTTCGGGAGTACGTCGCCCGAGCCCGCAGCAGCGCGTCGTTCCAGCAACCCGATCGTGGGCCTGCCTGTCGGCACCTCGAGGACTGTGTCGGGCGCGTCGCGGTCGTCGGCGGAGGGTACATCGGGATCGAGATGGCCGAGGCACTGGCAGCGAACGACTTCGAGGTGACGCTGTTCCAGCGTGGTGACCGGCTGCTGGCAGGATTCAGCGAGGCGACGAGCGAGCACGTTATCGACCACCTCCGCGAACAGGGCGTCGACGTCAGACTCCAGGCCGAGGTACAGAAGCTGTCGGGCAGCAGAGACGCCGTCGACGCCGTCGTCACCGCGACAGCCCGGATTCCGGTCGAGATGGTCCTGCTCGGAACTGGCGTCAGCCCACGGACCGAACTCGCCGCAGACGCAGGGATCGAACGCGGACCGACCGGGGCGATCGCGACCGACGCCTACCGCGAGACGAACGTCCCGGATGTCTACGCGGCCGGCGACTGTGCCGAAGCGACCCACGTCGTCACCGGGAAGCCGACCTACGTTCCACTGGCGTTGACCGCGAATCGTCACGGCCGCGCGGTCGGCCAGACCGTCACCGGAACACCGACGGAAGGCGGTGGCGTAGCGGGGACGGCCGCCGTCAAAGCCTTCGACGCCGAGGCCGCACGGACCGGAATCGTCGACCACGAACGCGCTCGAGCGGCTGGATTCGAGCCTGTCACCGAGACGATCACAGCGAAATCGCGTGCCGGCTACTACCCCGAAGGCAGCGACGTGACGGTTACCCTGACAGCCGACCGCGAGACCAGTCGTCTGCTAGGTGCAAGCCTCGTCAGCGAGTACGGGGAAGGTGCGGTCCACCGCAGCCACGCAATCGTCGCCGCTCTCGAGGAGGATGCGACGGTTTTCGACCTCGAGAACTACGACCTCGCGTACGCACCGCCGTTCAACACGACGTGGGACCCCGTGCTGGTCGCGGCGAAAGTGCTCGGCGGGCAGTTACGTGGGAAGTGAACGTCAGTCGTCGGCTGCCGACGCTTTCGTCTCGAATTTCTCGCGGACTTTCTCGACTTTCGGCGCCGCGTGCATCGTACAGTAGGCGTCGTTCGGGTTCTTCTCGAAGTAGTTCTGGTGATACGCCGCGGCCTCGTAGAACGTATCGAGCGGTTCGATCTCCGTTACGATCCCGTCGTACAGCCCCTCGGCCTCGAGTTCTTCGGCGAATTTCCGGGCTGTCTCGAGTTGCTCGTCGTCGTGGGCGTAGATCGCCGATCGGTACTGCGAGCCGACGTCTGGCCCCTCGCGGTCTTTCGTCGTCGGATCGTGAATCGTAAAGAAGACCTCGAGCAGGTCCTCGAAGACCACGACGTCGGGGTCGTACTCGAGTTGGACGACCTCGGTGTGGCCCGTTTTTCCAGTACAGACCTCCTCGTACGTTGGGTCCTCCGCGTGGCCGCCCGCGTAGCCGGAGGTGACAGATTCGACGCCCTCGAGTTCTTCGACGGCCGCCTCGACACACCAGAAACAGCCGCCACCGAATGTCGCACGGTCCATACGTGACTGGACGGGCCACGAGAGGAAAGATGTGACGGGTTCACGTCTCTCTTTGAACGGCTCTGTTAAATCATACAGCTACTGGCCGTCTTTTCCACCCTGACACCGTCTCACTCCCCAGTAGTTGCCGTCCAGGTCAGCAAGACGCCGTCGCCGATTCGCTCGACGCCCTCGAGGTCGAGCGTCGGAAAGTCTTCGACGAACCCCTCGCCGTCGGCCAGCGTCGGTGCGTCGCGGCCGCCGATCACGGTCGGCCCCACGAAGACTCGAAGTTCGTCGACCAGGCCGACCTCGAACAGCGAGAAGATGAGTTCGCCCCCGCCCTCGACCATGACTCGCTCGAGGCCGTCTTCTTGCAACGCCGCGAACGCCCGCAGGAGGTCGACCCGATCCTCGCCCGCGGTCACGAGTTCAGTGTCGGACTGGTCGGCCAGTGCCATTCGACGGTCGACCGGCGCGGCCTCGCTCACGCAGACGTAGGTCGTCGCCGCGTCGTCGACGATATCTGCGTCCAGCGGCGTCCGGGCCTTCGAGTCGACGACGACTCGAGCGGGATTCCCGGGATTGCCGTCCTCGAGTCGCCGGTCTCTGCGTTCGGCGTCTTTGACGGTGAGACGGGGGTCGTCCGCGAGGACGGTGCCGACGCCGACGACGACGGCGTCGCTGTCGGCCCGCAATCTGTCCACTCGGTCGAAATCGTCTTCGCCGCTGATCGCGATCTGTTCGCGGCGTCTCGAGGAGAGTTTGCCGTCCGCGCTCGTGGCGGCGTTGACGACGACGTGCATACCGGTTCTGCTGGGTGGATCGTAAAGAAGCCAGCGTCTGCTCGATCCGTATCAGGGATTTGATTACGGACGGCACCCAGCCTCGAGTGATGAATATCCCGTCGTTCGTCATCGGGATCGCCGGGGGGACGGGGGCCGGGAAGACCACCGTCGCGCGGCGACTCGCCGAGGCAGTGGGCGAACCAGTCACGCGCATTCCGCTGGACAACTACTACGAGGACCTCTCACACCTCGAGTACGAGGAACGCGAGTCGGTCAACTACGACCATCCGTCCGCGTTCGAGTGGGAACTGCTGCGGGAGCACCTCGAGACGCTGTTGCTGGGGCAGTCGATCGAGATGCCCCAGTACGACTTCGAGGCCCACAATCGCAAGGACGAACGCGTGCCCGTCGAGCCGACGGACGTGATCGTCCTCGAGGGCATCTTCTCGCTGTACGACGAGGAGATCCTCGACATGCTCGATCTGCGGATCTACGTGTTGACCGACGCCGACGTCCGCATCCTGCGTCGAATCGACCGCGACGTCGTCGACCGCGGCCGTGATCTCGAGGAAGTCATCGACCAGTACCTCGAGACGGTCAAGCCGATGCACGAGCAGTTCGTCGAACCGACGAAGAAGGAAGCCGACGTAATCATTCCGGAGGGTGCGAACCGCTCTGCGCTGGCGCTTCTGATCGAGAAAGTCGAGTCCGAACTCGACGACGATCGGGAAGACCCCGGCGCTCTCGGCCGGACCCGGGACGACGGCTCGGTCGTCGACAGTTCGGCGACTCGCTAGCCCTCGGTACTGGATTCTTCAGGGTCGACCTCGAGGTCGGCGTGCTCCGTGTCGACCCCGTTTCGCCGCTCGCGTTCGATCGTCGTCACGTAAATTCCCGCGAGCACCACGAATCCACCGGCGACGGTGATCGCATCGGGCACCTCGGCGAGCAAGACCAGCGCGAGCAACGTTGCACCCACGGGCTCGCCGAGCCAGGAGACACTGACCACGACCGACTCGAGGTGTTTCAACACCCAGTTGACGACGGTGTGGCCGAAGACGCCTGGGCCGACGGCCATCCCCAGGAAGAGCAGCCACTCGCGGGCCGGGTAGGCGACGAACCCGTGACCCTGAGCGGTGACGAGGACGCCGAGTGCCACCACACAGGCCGTGTAGACGACGGTAACGTAGGGAAACAGGGAGACGCGTTGTCGGATCGACCGGCCGGCGAGCACGTAGCCCGCGACGGTCACCGCGCCAAGCAACGCGAGCGCGTTGCCGTACGTCGTCGCGTCCGACAGCGGTGCCTGGCCCGCGTCGCCGAACGACATCGCAGTGGCACCGACGATCGCAACGGCGATGCCGGCGACCGTTTCGGCGGACACTCGCTCGCCGAGCAAGAGCGTGGCACCGAGTGCGACGAAGATCGGCTGGGTCTGGACCAGCGTCACGCTCGCCGCGACGCTCGTGTGGTTCAGGCTCTCGAACCAGGCCGCGAAGTGAACCGCGAGCGCGACTCCCGCGGCGATGGCGACGACGACATCACGACTCGAGAGGCGGGCGAACTCCTCGCGGTACCGAAGGACGGCGACGGGCGCGACGAGCGCCGTCGTAAAGAGGACGCGGTAGAACGCCGCCACCGAACTCGGGGCCTGACTCCAACGAACGAGAATGGCGCTCGTACTCGCCGCAAAGATCGCAAAGACGAGCGCGACGTACGGTGTCGTCTCCGTCTCGAAGTCGGGTCGCACGCGTTACTGGAACACTCGAGCGAACGGGCAAACGTGTTCCGGAACGCGTTACTCGAGTCGCTCCTTCGTCCTGCGGTGTCGGTCGCGGAACATAGCCTCGAATCCGAGTGACGAGAACGGCGACGCGGCGTCTCCCAGCGGCCCCAGCGGGAGGTCGTACTCGACGCGATCCCGGAGAACTGTCTGGTCGCCGTCGGCGTAGAAAGCGTGAGTGTGCACCCAGCGATCGAAGGGTCCGTGGACCATTTCGTCGCGGAAGTACGCGGTCCCGTCGTCCCGGTCGCGGTCCGTGATGACGGACGTCCAGTGCTGCCGGGGCCCGACGCCGAACGGACGGATCGACATGGCGACTTCTGCTTCCTCCTCGAGAACGTCGGGGTCGGCCTCGCCGTCGGACCCCATTACGGCCTCGATCCGAAGGTGCATCCAGTCCGGGGTGAGTTCCTCGAGTCCCGCGGTTCGCGAGTGAAAGTCCCAGACGTCCTCGAGCGAAGCCTGAACTGTCGTTCGGCGTTCGTAGGTCGGCATAGCAGGTTGTATCACGGCCAGCCGCAAAACGTCGGTGTGTCATACGGTTTGCTGTCATAGGGATTATCGTAGCCAACCGGAGGTTTCAAAGCCCGTCCTTCGATGCTGTGTCGTGGTTCGTCACGGGAAAACTATGAACTCCGACGATACTCCCTATCAGTCAGTGCCGGCGCGACCGCGAGCGCTCCTGTGGTCGCGCCGAGACATCGTGACAGCAGTCCGTATCAGGGACTCGGTGTGGCGTTCTGGAGCGCCGTCTCGGCGACGTTGCCGCCGTAGTCCGCGCTCCGGGAGAGCGAGTCGAGGACGAGCCCGAGCGACTGTGCCTGCACGGAGTCGAGCTCTCGCAGCAGGTCGTCGATACGGCGCGTGTGTCCGTCGATTCCGCGCACTGACTCGAGGACATCGTGGCTCAGTTCGGTCGCCTCGTCGCTGTCCTCGACAAACAGCGCGTCCATGGCGGTCTCGAGAATGTCTGTCGTCGATTCGTGTAGTTCTCCCAGTGCGTCTGCGACGTCTGCCGGGATAGCGTCGAGTTTGAGCGCCAGTTGGCTGATCTTGACCGCGTGGTCGGCGATCCGCTCGAGTTGGCGGGCGCTCGAGTGGTAGTCGAAACAGTCCTCTTGGGACACGCCGAGTTCTTCCGTGGCACCGGGTGATCGGAGCGTCGCACGGAATATCCGGGAGACGACGAGCCACAGGCGATCGATATCGTCGTCCCGGTCGATGACGTCTCGGGCGATGTCGTCGTCGTTCTCTACCAACGCCGTGACCGCATCTTCGAGCATCGCGGTCGCGATCAGCCGCATCCGGGTGACGGCGTTGACGATCGAGAGTTCCGCGGAATCGAGCAGATCCTGGACGACGACGTGGTCAGCTCCTTCCTCGACGACTTCGACGCCGACGAGACCCTGTATGGCACTGCGGATCACCCGCCGCTGGTCGGTCGTGAGGCGACTCGCCTCGAGTCGGATGACGTCGAACCCGCTGACGTACATCGTAAAGACCGCTCGAACGAGTTCCGCGTCCTCGAGGGTCGACACCTCGAGTGTCCCCTCCTGGTGGTCGGTGTCGGTTCGGGGTGTTACGAGGAGCGTCTCGTCGTCGGCGTACAGTTCGACAGTATCGCCGCTGGTAACGTCGTTTTCGGTCGCCCACGTCTTCGGAAGCGAAACGGTGTACGTCGAGCCGCCGGTCACCTGGACTTTCCGCGTCTCCATGGTACGAGTTGCCGATAGAAAGACTATAAATTTACCTCTATCTATAGAGATGGTCAATATATGGCTTTAGAGGGATTGATGGTCGACTGTATCTGCACGTATCGGAACCTATCTGCCTATGAATATCCCGACCACTATTGCGAATTTGATATAGCTATATAGCTGTTCGGGAAGGGAACCGTTTTATTTATTCGGTCGGATGCTGGTGTATGGCTGAGGAGTCTTCGACCGGGCCGATGCGGCTACGAATGTCGGGTGTGGGAGTCGTTGCCGGCGGTGTGCTTCTCGCCGGAGCAACCGTGATTGTTTCGTTCTGGCTCGCCGCAGTACTCGTAATCGTTTGTGGCGGTATCTGGATGATCGTCGATGATGGGACCGATGCGTTTCAGGGCTCGGTCGGCGTCCTCGCCGTCGGCCTCATCGGGCTTTTAGAGGCGCTTTCCGGGATCGGTCTGGGACTCGATCCCGTGGCGTTTGCAACGCTTGCAGTCGCCTTCGGCTGTTTCGACGTGGCCGCAGGGCTGCTACTTGGCCGATTCTCGAGCGCCAACGCGACACGTGAGTCCTAACGGACACAGGACATCCAGCGCTATCTTCCAGGCACCGTGGACTCGCCATGCTCACCAGTCGTCGCGTTTCTGGCGTACGTTCGGCTATAGAGTCGTCCGTACCGGTACGAACGGCTCTCGAGGTGAGTATATAATTACTAAATCGAATATATAGGTATTAGCACGGTTTTTATACCAATCCTCGGAAACAACGGTCGATGGCACCAAGCCAGAACGTACGAGGAAGCGGACTGAGTCGACGATCGGCGATCGCCACTATCGGTAGTGTCGGTGCACTGGCACTGGCCGGTTGCATGGGTGGAGACGAAGACGGACTCTCTGGAACGATCCAGGCCTCCGGTTCCAACACCGTGGCACCGATCACACAGGTGGCCGCCGAGGACTTCGAGGCGGAATTCTCCGGCGTCGGCGTGAACGTCGAACCAGAGGGAACCGGGGCTGGGTTTCAGGAATTTTGCCGCGCGAACTCGGCGTTCCAGAGTGCGAGCCGTGAAATCACTGACGAGGAGGTCGATCTCTGTGGCGGGAACGACGTCGAGTACAGCCACTACACGGTTGGACAGGATACGCTCGCGGTCGGCGTCAACGAGGACAACGACTGGTGTGAGCAGATCACCCTGGACGAGCTTCGGGAAATCTGGGAGTTCGAATCCGACGTTCAACAGTGGAGCGACGTTCGTGACGAGTGGCCGGACGAAGACATCGCACTCCACGGACGCGACTCCGCCTCCGGCACGTTCGATTACTTCACCGAGAACATCAACGGCGAAATGGGGGACATTCGGGACGACTACTCCCCGACGAGCCAGACCGACGAGATCTGGGACGCGGTCGCGGACAACGAGTACGCCCTCGGCTGGGGTGGCGTCGGCCACCTCAGAAGCCTCCAAGAACAGGGTGGGACTCTGAAAACCGTCGCGGTCGAGAGCGAGACCGACGGCGAGTTCTACCCGCCAGAAGAACAATACATCGAAGAGGGCCAGTACTCCCCGCTCGCTCGGCCGCTGTTCTTCTACTTCAACCACGCCGAACTCGAGGAGCGACCGGACCTGATCGCGTCGTTTGCCCGCTTCTACATCAACAACCAGCACGAGTTCGCCACGACAGTCGACTTCTACCGAGCGACCGACCAGGACATCGTCGACAACCACGACCAACTCGACAGCGTGCTCGAGGAGATCGGCGAAGACCCCGACGAGATCACGGTCGAGCGACAGGACCCCTGAGCCGACTGACGCTTACGTACCCATGAGTACCGAACCACAATCGGGACCGGGAATCTCGGGCGACGACAGCCTCGAGGCTGCCCACGAACGGAACCGGCGGATTCGTCGGCTCCTTTTCGGCTGTGCGGCGGTCACCGTCGTGACGACGGTCGCCATCTTCCTGGTCCTGTTCGACAACGCGGCGAGTTACTTCTTCGGTGCCCGGATCAGCGAGATGCTCTTTGCGGGCGAAGCCGTCGAACGGACGGTCTCGTTCGTCGAGTTCTTCACCGGGACCCGGTGGGCACCCGCTCATGCCACGCCTGCACACGGCGTCTTACCCATCGTCTGGGGGACGCTCGCGATCACGATCGGTGCCGGGCTGGTCTCGATTCCCATCGGAACCGCGACGGCACTGTACCTCTCCGAGTATGCCTCGACTGGAACGCGAAACAAGCTCAAGCCGATCCTCGAGGTGCTCGCCGGCATCCCGACGATCGTCTACGGCTACTTCGCGATTTCGTTCGTTACGCCCATACTGGTCGACGGGATCGCGACCGACATCCTGAACCCGATCGGTTCGGGACTCGACTCGATCAGTCACCTCGCACCGTTCCTCCTCGAGCCGGTTTCGGCCTGGATGCTGGGGGCTAGCGTCGGCCGATACAGTATGCTTGCCGGGATCGTCGTCGTCGGCACGATGACGATTCCGATGGTGTCGTCGATCAGTGAAGACGCGATGCAGGCAGTGCCCGACGATCTCAGAGACGGGGCGTACGCTCTCGGGGCGACGAAGTATCAGGTGTCGACCCGAATCGTCCTTCCAGCGGCGGTATCGGGGATCTTCGCGTCGTACATCCTTGCGCTCTCACGAGCGATCGGAGAGACGATGGCAGTCACGCTCGCCGCGGGGTTCAATCCGACCCTCACGGTGAACCCCTTCGACGAAATTATGACGATGACCGCCTATCTGGTCTCGATGGCCCGCGGGACGTCCGCGGTCGGGACCGTGGAGTACCAGAGCCTGTTCGCTGTTGGCCTGCTGTTGTTCCTGCTGACGCTTACGATGAACTTGCTCAACGACCGATTGAAACAGCGATTCCAGGAGGAGTACCGATGAGTACGAAACGCGAACCTGGATTCCTCGCTGACGTCGACCTGACGCGGGAAAAGTTGGTTAACCGGCTGTTCTACGGCACGCTCGTCGTCGCATCGCTGTTCGGACTCGTCATGCTGGTGCTGTTGATCGCGGACGTAATCTGGGAGGCCGGCCAGGCGCTATCGACGTTCGACATCGACATCGGTACGTTCCTCACGGCCACGTCCTCGTCGCGTCCGGAACGCGCTGGCTTCGGGGCGTCGATACTCGCCTCGCTCTGGCTGATCGGACTGACGGCCGTACTAGCCTTCTTTATCGCCGTCGGTTGCGCGATCTACCTGGTCGAGTACGCCCCGGAAAACCGCACCACCCGGCTGATCGAGGCAAATCTCGCAAACCTCGCTGGTGTCCCGTCGATCGTCTACGGACTGCTCGTTCTGGCGTTGATCGTCAACGACGCTGGATTGGGTTCGGTCATCCTCGCGGGAGCGATCGCCCTCGCGCTGTTGATCGTCCCGATCATCATCGTCGCCACGATCGAATCGATCCGGGCCGTGCCAAGCAGCGTCCGCGACGGCTCCTACGCCATGGGCGCGACGAAGTGGCAGACGATCCGCCGTGTCGTCCTCCCACAGGCGATGCCCGGTATCCTCACCGGCACGATTCTGGCGCTCGCCCGCGCCATCGGCGAGACGGCCCCGCTGATCATGGTCGGAACCATGCTGCACGCGACGCGGTACCCGTCGGGGCCACTCTCGTCGTTCAGCGCGATGCCGACCCAGATCTACAACTGGACCTACCAGGCCGACCGGATGTTCAACGGGCTGGCGGCACTCGGCATCGTCGTCTTACTGTTGTTCCTGGTCGCAATGTACGCCCTCGCGGGCTATCTGCGGAACCGATACGAAACCGACGGCGGATCGATCAGCAATGTCTAGCAACACCACGAACGAACGGACGACTGGCGAATCGACGAGCGAAACGGAGGGCCCGCCGGACGACACGATCATCGAGACCGACATCAGCGTCGGCCCGGACTCGAGTCGTACCACCGGCTGCCCCGATACGATCGTCCGGGCGGAGAACCTAGCTGTCTACTACGGCGACGACCGCGCGCTCTCGGATGTCACGATCGAGATCCCCGAAAACCGCGTAACGGCGATGATCGGTCCCTCGGGTTGTGGGAAGTCGACGTTCCTTCGCTCGATCAACCGGATGAACGACCGGATCGCAGCCGCACGCGTAGAGGGCGACCTCTACTTCCGCGGGAAGAACGTCTACGACGAGGACGTCGATCCCGTCGCCTTGCGCCGGAAGATCGGCCAGGTGTTCCAGTCGCCGAACCCGTTCCCGAAGTCGATCTACGACAACGTCGCCTACGGCCTTCGCGTCCAGGGAAAAGCCGACGACGTTGACCTCGACGAAGCGGTCGAACGCGCACTTCGCGGGGCCGCGCTGTGGGACGAAGTACACGATCAACTCGGGGAGTCGGGTCTCGACCTCTCGGGCGGCCAGCAACAGCGTCTTTGCATCGCTCGCGCCATCGCGACCGATCCCGAGGTTATCCTGATGGACGAACCGACCTCCGCACTCGACCCCGTCGCCGCCTCGAAGATCGAGGACCTCATCGACGAACTCGTCGAGGAGTATACGGTTATCATCGTCACCCACAACATGCAACAGGCGGCCCGTATCTCCGACAAAACGGCCGTCTTCCTCACCGGCGGCGAACTCGTCGAGTTCGACGACACCGCGAGGATCTTCGAGAACCCCGATGACGATCGCGTCGAGGACTACATCACCGGCAAGTTTGGATAACCATGTCGAGAGATACCTACCAGGAGCAACTCTACGAACTGCAGGAGGACGTCCTCGAGATGAGCGACGTCGTCTGTCAACGGTTTCGGCGTGCACTCGAGGCCTACGAGACGGGCGACGAGGCGCTCGCCGAGAGCGTGATCGAGGGAGACCACGAAATTAATCAGCTGTACCTCGACCTTGAGGGCGACTGCGTCGAATTGCTCGCACTCCAACAGCCCGTTGCGAGCGACTTGCGATTCGTCGCCTCGTCGTTCAAGATCATCACGGACCTCGAACGGGTCGGCGACCTCGCCGTGAACCTCGCAGCGTACGCGACACAGTCCGGCCGCGAGCGCTACCCGGAGGTCGACGTCGTCCACATCGGCACCGAGACGATCCTGCTGCTCGAGGCTGCGATGCAGGCGTACGCGACAGACGATGCGGCGGCGACCCACGAAATCGCTGCGACGGACGACGAGATCGATGTGCTCTGTGAACGAGCAAGTCGGACCGTCGTCCGGGAGCTACTGGCGGCCGACCCCTCGGACGAGCAACTGCTCGAGGACGTCTCGCGGATGCTGCTGACGATCCGCGATCTGGAACGGGTCGGTGACCACGCGGTCAACGTCGCTGCACGAACGCTGTATATGGTCGACAACGACGAGACACTCCTCTACTGATGGGACACGAAGCGCTAACGAACGGTTCCGACGGCCCTGTCGAACGGACGGTCCAGCTAGTTGGTGACTCGACGTTCGCCGTTTCACTGCCGAAATCGTGGGCGGTCGAGCAGGACCTCGAGCCGGGGATGTCGATGTACCTCTATCCCCACGAAGATCGACTGGTCGCTGCGCCCGATACCGTCTCCGCCCAGGACCGGACCGTGACGATCGACGCGAGCACCGTGACTGACGAAGTCGTGTTGTGCCGGATCGACGCTGCGTACGAGGCTGGCTTCGACCGAATCACGGTTACGAACCTCGAGGGGACTGATTCGGGGTGTAGACGTGCTATCGACCGGACGACGAGCCGACGTATCGGGCTCACCGTCCAGGAAGCAAGCGGTGAGTGTCTGACAATCGCGAACGTGCTAGCTGCCAGTGACGTGTCGCTCCCGCAAACGATCGCCCAGGAACGGCAACTCCTCGCCGAAATGTATACCGACGCGATCACAGCTTTCGTAACCGGCGACGAAGAGCTCGCCGAACGTGTGATCGCCCGCGACGACGACATCGATCGCCTGTCTACGTTCGTTTCCCGAGGGTTTCACCGTGGTCTCGAAAACGTACACGAGATAGAACAACTCGGTACCGACCGGGTCGCGGCGTTCCGCGAGTACCGAGTTGCCCAGAGTCTGGAGCGAATCGCTGACCACGCGGCACGTATCGCGACGATCGCGACACGACAAACAGCGCCCCCCGACGGACCGGTTGCCGATCGCCTCGAGCCGATCGCTGCTGCCGTCCGTGAGGTTCTCGAGTCGGCACTCGAGGGAGACGCCGAGACAGCGTACGAGAGGGCAGGCGCTGTCGAACAGCGCCTAGACGAGTTCGATCAGTATCCCTACGACGGGGCAGAGACAAATGCGTACCAGTACGGTGTGGTTATCGGACGACTACGACAAACGACGACGGACAGTCGTCTGATCGCCGACACGATGACCGAACCGATGCTCACCGACCGAGACACGAGCAACCGACGATCACAGCTATGAATCCAACGACACTCAGTTTCGTTTGCGTGCAAAACGCTGGCCGGAGTCAGATGGCGACCGCGTTCGCTGAACGGGAACGGTCGAAACGGGGGCTCGAAGACGACGTTCGTATCCGGACAGGCGGGACTGCTCCCGCTAACAGCGTTCACGACGTCGTACTGACGGCAATGAACGAGGTTGGTGCCGATCTCTCCGACCGGCAGCCACGAGAAATCACACCCGAGGGGATCGAAACCAGTGACATCGTCATCACGATGGGATGCTCTGCCGATGGCATCTGTCCTGCTACCTGGCGCGGCGATGCCCGGGACTGGGAGCTGACCGATCCACACGGCCGGTCGCTCGCGGCGGTTCGCGAACTCCGCGATGAGATTCGTACTCGTGTCGAAGCGTTGTTCGACGAACTCGAGGCACAGGCCGGAACGTAAATCCGAAACGGAGCGGTCGAGAGGGCTTTTCCATCGAGACGGTATCAAGAGCGAAGCGTCTCGAACGCCGATTCGACCCGGTCCCGTAGTGGTCTCGTCGCCTGATACCGGTCGCAACCCCAGACGACGTCGCCGTCGGCATCGATTCCGAAATAGGGTTCCTTGCCCGACCCAATCCCGACGTAGAGATATCGATCGTCGCCGTGGAACCCGAGGACGCGGGGTGTGCGTCCGCGTACTGCGTGCGTGGCTCGTAGCTCACTCGAGAACACGTCGAGCAGAGACATCGTCGACGCCGGCGGCCGGGTGGCAATCGCGACCAAGTCACCGTCTGGACGAATCGCGGGACGACCCAGCGTCGCGTCGAATCGCCGTGAGAACATCGGTTCACCCGAGCCGAACACCTCGAGTGTCGAACCAATCTCCGTCGAGTCGGTGCCGCTGACGACGGCGACCGTGCCGTCGTCGGCGATCGCGCCGTTGGTGGGACGAGTAACCGGTCGGTCGTCGACGATCCGTCCGTTCTGGATTCGAAACAGACGGGACTCGGAACCGCTCGTAGGACGACCGAACGCGAGCGTCCAGGTGCCAGTCGGCGATTCGACGGTTCGACAGTAGTACTCCTGCCCGTCGACCTGCCGGGTCTCGTCGATTGGCTCATTCGGCACTGCCGACGGATCGAAGCCCGGTGGCTCGGCAGGGCCGTGTCGAAAGAGCTGATTCCGAATCACGAACGGGTCTCCGGCGTGTAGGCTCTTGAACGCGAGTATTTGGGGTGTGTACGCGAGTGGATCGCTCCCTGAGGGTCCGTCGACGTACCGAGCAGTACGTAGCGGAACGGAGTCGACTGTGTGTTTGGTGTGTCACCCACACTCCCGTTCCCGGTACGTTCAGTTCCCTGTCCAGACATATAAGAAATATAAGGAGTATTTGTCGAGGCCTTTCGATCCATGAGTGATGGCAGACAGACACGCGACTCAGAGCGGACGGTCCTCGAGACGAACTTTCGTACTGGCGACCGGCACAATCGCCACGTCGCTTCTCGCCGGCTGTCTGGACGGGGACGACGGTGGAGGGCAGGCCGGGGCTGGTCTCGGCGGTGACAGCGGCAGTGATAGCGGCGAACCGCGAGACCCGATGCTCTCGACGGACTTCGACCCGGAGAACCCGGACTGGGAGAACAACAACTACCTCGGGGGGCTCATCGACGAGAACGACTTCGTTCGTGGGACCGAGTTCGACCTCGAGAACATGGGTGACCGTGGCCGTACCGAGGCCGTCTACGGTACCGAACCGCGCGACCACCCGGACGATCCGTCGGCGTGGATCGACCCGGACCCGATCGTGTACGCTGATCTACCCCGGGAAGACAGCGAACAGGCCTACGCCGATCAGCTGGAGCCGATGATCGAGAAACTCGAGGCGGAAACGGGTCGAAGCGTCGAGTTTCAGACGATCGAGAGTTATGCGGCGGTCGTCGAGGGGATGCGCTCCGAGCGAATCCACATCGCGAACTTCGCGACCGGCAACACGCCGTTCGGCGTGAACATGGCTGGGATGGTTCCCCTGGCGATGGGGATCGAGGGGGACGGCGAGTTCGGGTACCGACTGCTGGCGATCACCCGCGCGGGGCTGGACGACATACAGAGCGTCGAGGACTTCAACGACTTCCGGGCCGCACATACCGAAGAGTCGTCGAACTCGGGGAACCAGGCTCCGTCCGCGCTGTTCGACGAACACTTCGGGCTCACCAGAGGCGAGAACTACGACCCCGAGATGTCGGGCGGACACGAACAGTCCGCTCGCGGAATCGCATACGGGGACTACGACTGTGGCCCGATCTGTAGTACGTGTATCGAACGGACCATCGACGCGGTCGACGACATTAGCTGGGACGACTTCAAAGTCGTCTGGGCAGCCGACCCATTCCCGTCGGGCCCGGTTGGGTACCGGTACAACCTCCACGAAGAGATCATCGAGGGCGCTCGAGAGACCTTCCTGAACACGGACTGGTCGGGAACCGTCTTCGGTGAAGAGGCGGGCTATCCGACCTACGTGGAGGTCGACTACGTGAATCACTGGCACGACGTGATGCTCAATCAACAGTACAACGGGGTCGAGTACGACGAAGCGAACCTCTAGATCACACGTCCATCTCTATCAATGCTCGAAGTTACGAACTTACGGAAGGTGTACCCGACCGGCGACGAAGCGCTAACCGGCGTCTCAACCACTATCGAGGGGAACGAGATCGTCGCGATGATCGGACCGAGCGGTGCCGGAAAGTCGACGTTCATCCGGTGTATCAACCGATTGACCGATCCGACCGAAGGCGAAGTCACCCTCGACGGAACTGAACTCACCGCACTCGACAGCGGCGAGATGAAAACTGCACGGCGAAACGTCGGGATGGTCTTTCAGGAGTACAACCTCGTCGAACGGCTCACCGTCATGGAGAACGTACTCTCCGGCCGACTCGGCTACGTCTCGAACTGGGCGGCCTTGCGTCGGAACTTCCCCCAGGAAGACGTCGAAATGGCCTACGATATCCTCGAGACGGTCGGTCTCGGTGGGATGGAGAACAAACGCGCGGACGAACTGTCCGGTGGGCAACGCCAGCGCGTCGGGATCGCCCGTGCTGTCGTCCAGGAACCGAAAATCCTGCTCGCCGACGAACCGACCAGCAGCCTCGATCCGGACACCTCACACGCCGTGATGGAACTGCTCACCGAGATCGCAGCCGAACGGAACATTCCCGTCCTGATCAACATCCACGAAGTCCACCTGGCCGTCGAGTACGCCGATCGCATTCTCGGCTTGCACGAGGGGGAACTCGTCTTCGATGGCCCGACGGCGGACCTCGACGAGAACGCGAAAGATGTCATCTACCGCGGCAAAGCGCTCGCAGGCGAGTCCTCGAGCAACTACGTCGAGGGCTCCGACACCGTCACCGGCGAGACAGAACCCACCGACAAATCCACAATCACGGGGGACTGAGATGGCGACAGAAGAGGGACACTCGGAGTTTCCGCCGGATCGTACCTGGCGGCGGCCGACTACGTTCGGGAATCATCGTGTAAAGTGGGCCGTTTACGTCGGAGCGACGTTGTTCGTCCTCTGGTCGCTCGTCTCCCTGCTGGCGGACGTTAGCCTCGGACGGCTGCTTACCGGCGTGAACAACGGCCTATTGCTCCTCGAGGCGATGGTGCCGCCGAACACGGCGAGCGAAAACGTCGATCGGGTCGTCGGCTACATGGGGGAGACGATCGCGATGGCGTTCGTCGCGACGTTTACCGGCGTGTTGATCTCGCTCCCGATCGCGTTCGGTGCTGCAGAGAACATTGCGCCCCGACCGATCTACTATCTCAGTCGAGGGATCATTAGCATCACGCGGGCGATCGACGAACTCATCGTTGCCATCATCGCGGTGAAAGCCGTCGGGGTCGGGCCGCTGGCCGGTATCGTCGCGATCAGCTATTTGACGATCGGCTTCTTTTCGAAGCTGTTCGCCGAGGATATCGAGGACATCGACATGGGGGCGAAAGCGGCGATCGACGCTACCGGTGCCTCGCGTTTCCAGACGCTCGTCTACGCGGTCGTCCCGCAGGTCGCGCCACGATTCGTCGGCTTGACCGTCTACCGCTGGGACATCAACATCCGCTCGTCTACTATCATCGGAATCGTCGGCGCTGGTGGCATCGGGACGTTGCTGTTGCGATCGTTCGAACGGTACGAGTACGACTTCGCAGCGCTGATCCTGCTCGCTATCATCGCCGTCGTCCTCGCTGGCGAACTGTTCAGCGCGTACGTTCGACGGAGGGTTCAGTGATGGCCACGAACTCCGGTCCTCGCTGGCGACGCTTCGAATCCCGAGAGCGAATGAAACGGGTCGCCGCGTTTTTCGTGGCCATGGGGACAGTCGTCGTCTCGTGGCTCCACATGGGGCTCGACGTCCAGTACATCCGAACAGCGCCAGCCGAACTACTGGACCTCGCGGTCCGGATGTTCCCGCCGGACTGGGGGTATGCGCCCGAAATCGTCGTGCCGCTGCTCGAGACGGTACACATCGCCGTCGTTGGGACGATCATCGCCCTCACTGCGTCGGTCCCAGTCGCCTTCCTGGCAGCCAAAAACACGACGCCAAACCGGATTACGTACGCGATCGGCAAGCTGATCGTCACTGTCTCCCGATCGGTTCACGTCGTTATCTGGGCGATGGTGTTCGTCGTCATGTTCGGCCCCGGCGCGTTCGCCGGGATGGTCGCGATTGCCGTCCGATCGGTCGGATTCGTCGCCAAACTGCTCGGCGAAGAGATCGAAGAGATCGGGTTCGATCAGGTCGAGGCGATCCGTGCGACCGGAGCCTCTTCGTCCCAGGTCCTGCTCTACAGCGTCATCCCCCAGATCAAGCCCGCACTCGTCGGGATCGGCGTCTATCGGTGGGACATCAACGTCCGTAGCGCGACGATCCTCGGCGCGGTCGGTGCCGGCGGGATCGGCGTCCAGCTGTTCAACTCCGTCGACGCGTTCCGGTGGTCGGCCGTCCTGACGATACTGATCGCTATCCTCGGCATCGTCCTCCTGAGCGAGACGATCTCCGCCCGCGCTCGAGCGATGGTGCGCTGACCATGGCATCGAGCAACCGACCCACCTCGAAACGAACAGTGATTGTGACGATCGGCTCCGCGCTCGCGCTCGGTGCGACTGGTTACAGAAGCACACGGAAGAACGACCGCGCGGACGACCCAGCCACGGAACCCACCCGGACGGCGACGTCGGACGAGCGAGACGATCCCAGCGCGACGGGAGCGATTACAGATGCAACGGACGACGAAGGCGACTGCGGCTGTCACGGCTAAGATCACGATCACGACGACTCACTCACGTCACAACGATGACCACGAGACTCACACACAATGCGACGATCGAACCGGACGGCAAACAGGCGCTGCTGTTCGACATGGACGGCGTCATCCTCGAGGGGTACGGAACCGATCCCGACGTACACGCCTGCGCGTTCCGCGATGCAGTCGACGACCTCGATTTCGACCCCGAAGTCCCCCTCGAGTCGTTGCCTGCACTGGAGACCGACGAATACACCGAGACGTTCGCGAGGACCTGCCAGGAACTCGGCCTCGACCCGGCGGAGTTTTACGCGCTCCGCGAGGAGTACAGCGCCAAGCGGTCGATCGACCGCATCAAAAGGGGTGCTCGCGGACTCTACGACGATGTCGACGTTCTCGACGAACTCGACCGATCGCACCCGGTCGGACTCGTGAGCAACAACTACGATCCGACGGTCTCGTTCGTCGTCGACCATTTCGACCTCGAGGCGTTCTCGTTCGTCCGTGGCCGAGACCTCGGCGTCGAAGGTTTCCGGCGACGGAAACCGGAGCCGTACTACATCGAGACAGCCCTCGACGCCCTCGGACTCGACGACGGGATGTACGTCGGCGACCGCGAGACGGACCTGCTCGCCGCCCAGAACGCAGGACTCGTCCCGGTTCTGATCCGACGACCGCACAACGAGACACTCGAGCCGTCGATCGACAACCATCTCGAGATCGAGTCGCTCGAGGAGTTACTCGAGCACCTGTAACTGCTACCAGCGCCGGTTTTCGACCTTTCGACGAAATTCTGACCGGACAGTTGATACTCACAGTCGCCGACTCGCTCACGACGCTCCCATCACAGACGGGGCTCACAGCAGAGCGATTCGCGGGCCCAGTAGTGCAGCCTCTTGACAACCGGCGTTCCGGTCGAGTCAGTACGACCCCAGGCGAGATAGCGGACTCCATCTCTTCTCTCTCGAGTGGGCCTCCGTCCTGCCGCCTCGACACGTGGTGGAACGGTTCGGACTCGAGTAAGCGTGGGCTCGACTCTGTTCAGCCACCAGCGGCTACGGAACGTCGCGGCCACTGCTCGCGTCGTAGTTCACTTCAGCCGTTCCTGCAGGAACGACGGGTGTGCTGCAGTGACGCCCTCGATCTCGAGTAGTTCTTCCGAGATGAATTCGCCGAGTTCGTCGCCGTCTTCGGCACGCACTTCGGCCATCAGCATGTGGTCGCCGCTGGAACTGTACAGCGCTTCGATCTCCTCGAGATTCTTCAGGGTCTTCGTCGCCTCGACGTAGCGTTCGCTGGCGACGTCGAGGCCGACCAACGCAATCGTCTTGCTCGAGAGTTTTTTCGGGTCGATCTCGGCGGAGTAGCCGACGATGACACCCTCTTCCTCGAGTTGATTGATGTACTTGCGAACCGTCGGCTTCGAGACGCCTGCCTGTTCGGCTATCTCGGCGTACGATGCCTGGGCATCCTCTTCGAGAACTTCGAGGATGCGATCTTCCGTCGCCTGGGTACTCATGAGAGAGTGTTTTGCTCCGGCAGGAAAATATCTTTTGTATACGAAAAGGTAGGATCTCCTATCGGTAGGTTACCAGACGGACCGGCGTCTGGGCGGCCACCGCCGGACTTATTCGGCCGCCCTGCCGACTTTCACGGAGGGATGGTCGATCCGAACTACGTAAGCGGTGCCGTCTGGTTTCTCTGTGGGCTCGCAATCTTGTATCTCGGTTACCTCATCGGCGTCCGAGGCCGAGCAGACCTGCACTCGAACTACGACGAGGAGAGTAGCGTCGATCCCGCATACGTCTCGCGGTGGGCCGGCGGCACGGCGATCCTCATGGGGTTGCTCGTCGTCGTCTACGCGATCAGAGAAGCGATCTACGGCTTCCAGCCGTACGCACTCGGCGCGCTGGTCGTCACGCTGTTGCTCCTGAGCTACGTGACGAAACTGTTCGCTCGCGGCTACGGCCATCGCGGGTAAGACGCCGAAAGTCGTCGCCCTTATGTCTCGTCCGACCGAACGGCGTCCAATGGCAGAGCCGCGCATCCCGGGCTCAGATCCGGAGCGACATCTCGAGTTACCCTGTGGGCAGACGATCGATCCGCACGACATCGACCTCGGAATGCGCGAGTACGCCTGTCCCTGCGGGGAATCTCACGCAGCCGTCACCGACGTCCATCCGCCGTCGCGGTTCTTCCCGGAGTCGCTGGTCGCCGTCCTTCAGGAGACGATCGAGACCGACGACGAGTTCGACGAGTTCGGCACACCCCACCTGATGGGTGTCGTCCTAGAAGAGTTCCCCGAGGAAGTCGTCACCTACGACGGCAGCGACGACGGCGCGGTCGGCTACGCAATGGTGTGGCTCACCGACTTCGATTCCCGACGGCTCCACGAGATCGTCGTCGAACTCGTCGTCGAACTGATGGACCACGCCGTCAGCCACGCCGACGACGATTCGGCGATCAGCGAGTTCGAATCCCAGATGCTCGAGTTCGACGTGAGCGAGTTCGTCGACCAGTATCGCGCCCAGCGGAACTTCGAGAGAGTTGGTGACGGACCCGTCTGAGACGGGTGCTGTATCGATGTCCCGGTGTAACCGCGATCCGAGGGCGTCGTCGCAGACATCGGCGGGTATCGTCGGCGCTGGGCGCGATCTTCCGGGAGGCTAGTGGGTGAGATCGTCGGTGCTGTCGGCCAGTTCGTCGCTAGCGTACAGCCATAGCGGGTCGCCGCCACGTCGACCTCGGTGTCGGTGATCGTCACCCGGAGTTCAACACGGTTGTTCAGCCGGAGACACGTGTTACAGCAGTCACAGCGGTTAATCTTCCCCGCCCGATCGAGGTATCCGACAGCCGGGCAGTCTCGAGGTTCACAGCCGACTCGAGGGCGACGTTCGTGGTGTGGTGTCCCGGGAAGTGATGGAGTGGCCGCAATCGGCGCTCGAGGCAGGTACGGGGTGATGGAGGTGTGTCGTCAAGGCGACAGCGCAAAAATCACAGCCCCCTCCTCACTTCCGCACAGCGAATCTCCAGGTTAGGGATAGTATTGACTGGACTCAACTTACCGTGTTGAATAGCAGCCTCTGATACGGTTTGCTGTAATACGGATTGCTGTAACTAGTTACTGCCGATTGCCAGAACGGGGTCAGCGATCGGCGGTAATTGAATACAGCAAACCGTATAAGTCATTTCCGGCGCAACCACGAGCCCTCCTGCGGTCGCGCCGGTAGGTCGGTACAGCAGTCCGTACGAGCCAAGCGAAGCGACGCCGATTTTGAGACCACTTCCGTGAGCGGCGCATATGACGACGATCCACGACGACGCCGCTATTCAACAGAGCAGTATATTCAAAATCTGTACTAATAACGCGCACATTAGTTCACGAGCACCTACTGATTCTGCAGGCGAGTTGCTTTTATGCCGCAGATGACTACGGGATAGTAGACGATTGAGTATCCTGGTGTAGCAATGCAAACGGAAAAGCCACCCGCGGACGGCACGGACCTCCAGTACGATCAGACGAACGACCGATACGTCTTCCACCACGACACCGACGGGAGCGCGACGCTTACGACGACGATCGTCCACGCCCTGTCGTCGATCACCGACGTCGACGTCTCGCAGGGAGAGTTCTCTCTCTACGATAGCGTCGACCCCGATGCACTCGACCGAATCTTCCGCCCGAAAGCTGACGGAGACGATCGAACGAACGGCCACATCGCGTTTACCGCCCTCGAGCACGAAGTCTACGTGTACGCGAACGGCGACGTGATCATCTACCCGCCCTCGGATTCGAACCGATAGCGCAGTTTTCGGCGGGTGCGTCGCTCGAGCGGGTACGTCAACTGCTTTGCCGTCTCGGACGATCTCGAGGCTTGTCAGTGGACTCCGGTTCTAACCGAGTAACTCGGCAGGCGTGTAGTCGCTGTTCACGTTCAACACCCTGGGTTTCATACGGTTTGTTGTACGTTATTTCCAGCGCAACCGCGAGCCCACTGCGGTCGCGCCGGGACATCGGTACAGCAGTCCGTATCAGGGGTGAGCGTGTCATAGAAAGATTCGCACGCTCTTCTTATCCAAGTCTTGTCAAGACCCTCGTGCAAGATACAACGCACGAGTGTCTCGGGAACCGAAAGAGATTATTACAGCGATTAGGCAGCCAATTCGAAGGAGTCATCAAACTACCCAATCGAAAAATCCAATGAACCCACAAATTGCTATGATGCCCACGTACGGTATTCTATTTTGAGACACCCACTCATTGAATGTCTCCGAGACGACTGGTGTCACGACAAATAAGGAAAGTAAAAAGAAAACACTGGCAGCGATTGGATTATATTTTAGAACATTTGCAACACCAAGCAAACCGAATGACAGCCCTCCCCCTATCTGGCCAATTAACCCTCCACGAGCGGTATGATCCATATTCAACTATTTCGCCGAATGAATATTAACGCTCTTGTGTAGCACTTTGTTGATCTCATAGCGTCGCTTTGATAGCGTGTTTGAGCGCTTCTCTCCCTGGTTTCCGCAGTAGCTTTCGTCGAAGTTGGAACGCTCGGAGATACTGTGTGAGCTTGTCTTTTGAGATGCCTCGATGAGGCGAGAGCCACGGTCGCAGCAGCGATCCGTGGCTCTCGCAGGTGTTGACGTGTACGTTTTCGTTGGCGTATTCGCCGTCGCCGTGGACGACGTATTCGCGGTCGAATGCGTCGTCCTCGGCCAGTGGATCGTAGGCACGAAATCCGTCAGTGTAGACGGTCAGTGGCTCCTTCTGACGGTTTTCGAGAAGGAGCCGAATCGTCGATTCGTCGGCTGATTTCGCTGGGATCACGTATCGGTCGCCGGTGCCACGATCGACGATCGTAAACACCGGCGGTTTGTCCTGCTCGTACGTTCCTCGCCCACGCGTGGACAGGCCACGCGAGCGCGACTCCTGGTCGCGCTCGCGGCCTTTCTTTCCGGCAGAAACGTAGAACTCATCGATCTCGACGGGGCCAACGAGATCGAGCTGAGGCGCGTCGAGCGTTCTGGCGAAACGCTCGACGCGCCGGTGAAGCGATCGGTAGGAGACGTCGATTTCAGCGTCTAACTGGCGGATACTCGTGTTGAATCGGAGCAACGAGTAGAACGCGAACAACAGCTTGTCAAGGCCGATCTTCGCGTGCGCGAAGATCGTGCCGGTCTTGTCGTTGAACGTGCGTCCACAATTTTTACAGCGATACCGCTGATACTCTCGATAGCTGCCGTACTTGATCACCGATTCAGACTGGCAGCGCGGGCACTGGAGGCCCTCGCGCCAGCGAACCTGCTCCAGCAGGTTCGCGGCGCTCGCCTCTGAGCGAAACACTTCAACTGGGAACATAGTCGGGTGATGCTGACGCATCACCCTTGCCCGCTACGCTTTCACAGCGCCAGCTCTGTTCGACCAACAATCTGCTTCCGAAGAGCGTAGAGGGTATAGACGTACCGTGACGAGCGACAACCGATATTGAATCCATCAGAAACCTGGAGAGCGTGAGTTCAGCAGGGCGGATTACTCGTTTATCCAACGGAAGCGTTTATGTAACTAGTGAAATATTATCTCCATAGGCACATTCATGCAACTTATCCCTCTTCGGGGATAATTAGTAATATATTCCGACCCCATTCTGTTCGATTGAGTTGGGTAGTCTGGTGCCAGACGTACGTAGAGTAGGTCCCTGACGTCTTTCAATCAGATTCACAGATGGGACAGAAATTGTCCCAGAGCAAACCAATCCACGCGGAGATTCGACTAATTCCAATAATTGTGTCAATCAATACTATAACAACTAACGTATCGTTTCGAGAAAGGACGTGGAGATGTATCGGATTCCAGTCACTGTTGCGTATCGACCGTCGAAGCACCACCAGCAGCGTATGAGCACGAAACACTTCTCTCCGCTTCAAGATCTGACCGCGTTCTCACAGAAGTACGGGTTAGCGTTCGTGATGGTTGCCAGTTACTTCGGCTCTGGGTCGGTATTCATCGCCAGCCAGGCAGGCGTCATGCACGGATACACGCTGCTGTGGGCTGTCGTCGGGGCCGCGTTCCTCGGGTTTATTGCTCAGGATATGAGTGCTCGGTTGGGCATCCACGGAGAGTCGCTGATGGTGTTCACCCGCGAGAAATTGGGCCGGCCACTGGCAACGACGATTGCGGTCTTTCTGTCGATCGGTTGCATCGCTTGGACACTTGGACTGGTCGCTGCGGTCGGTGCCGGCATTTCGTTCCTGCTCGGTGGGGCTGTGGCGTGGCAGCCCATCGCGGTACTCACAACGTTCGCTGCGATCGGCGTCGGACTACTACATTATGACACCGTCGAGAACGTGATGATCGGAATGATGTTTTCATTGATGGTCATTTACGTGATCGTCGCCCTGCCAAGCGGTGCCGACCCGAGCAGTGTTGCGACCGGATTCGTACCGGGGACTGACACGCTGGGTGCGTTAGCGATGGCAGCAGGTTTGCTCGGTACAACCGCACTGTGGCCGAACTTCTTCCTCGAGTCGATTCTTGTCCATACCAAGGGCTGGACCAGCGAGAGCGACCTGTCGAAGGCCCGGACGGACCTGGCAATCGGCTATGCCGTCGGTGGGATCACGACCATCGTGATTCTAATCGCTGCGGCGGCGCTGCTGCGACCGATGGGCTTTACCGAACTTGAGTCGTTCATTACGCCGGGCGAAGCAATGGTCGAGGTACTTGGGACCTGGGCGATGGTGTTGTTCATCGGCGGCGTGATCGCCGCGGCGTTCAACAGCATTATCCCGATTATGTGGACGCCGGCCTATATTATTCCACAAGCCGCAGGATACACAGTTCAGAAGGGTGATCGGCTGTTCAACGTGCTGTTCGCAGCACTAACTGGCATCGGCATTTTTTCACCGCTGGTGAGCTGGTGGCTGGATCTGTCGGTCGTCGATATGGTCATCCTATTTCCGATGTACAACGGAATCTTCGCACTCCCGGTCGCAGCTACACTGCTGCTCTGGGCAGTTAATGACCGCGAGATGATGGGTGAATACTGCAACACCAGTGCACTAAACGCCGTCAATGCATTGCTTGTGATACTCGCGGTCATCTTGGCGGCCCTATCGATTCAGGACTTCATTGAACTTATCACCGGTGGTGGATTCTAACCATCTTCGGTAAGCGCCTGACCACAACCAGACTCATGCTGGTGGCTAAAACTTCATGTATTTCTCGCGGCAGTGGAGAACTGTTTTCACAGCGTGATTGTTGGACTGGCAATATCGTTTCCTCGGTGGTGATTGGCAAGTGCAACGGCCAAGCGAAGGCAGAGAGCGATCAAGACGTGTGACTTGGCTCTCACTCGGCCTCGGGCCCCAGGGTCTCGAGGCCGAGATCCTTGCAGACACCAATCGCTGTTTCGACCCGTGAGCGTTTTGTGTACGTCTTTTCGAGTTGATTTTGCCAGAGACACACCGTGTCACTGTATTCTTTGACTCGGTCCTCGACGCGGTAGTCTATATCGAGTGGCTCATTCGTGTTTCGTGGGTTGGACGGCGCAATCGGCACGACTGACGGCTCCAGCAGCCAGTCGTGCCACTTCAGCATGTCAAACGCTGTGTCGCCAAGAAACCAGCGTGGAGTCTTGACGGCGAGCGCGTCACGCGCATCGCCGTCTCCTCATCGACTTTTCGCTGGAGTGAATGATGCTGCGACCGGTATGTTGTTCGCCGCGGTTACAACACAGCAGCCCTAGCCGTAGTAGAAGTCGTCTTCGGCGTGATCGTAGTTCCACCGCGCGTCATCGTCACGGTGATCCACCTGGATATCTGTCCCGTCGATGCGAAAGAGCTTGCCGAGCAGGACTTGCTCGACAAGTTCGTGAACTAATTGGATGAACACGTCCTCTGCGACGAGTTCGAAGTCAGTGATGAATCGCGAGAGTCCGCCGGGACGGCGGACTATCGAAGCCGCACTGTCGCCAGACATCCTCGTTGCGGAGTTTTCGCACCATTGGACGAGGTCCGTCGATGTCGTCGCAAAAGCAGTGAAAGACGCTTTTCAACAGTTCCGGTGGTCTGTGAACCCGTGTTCGCCTCCTCGGATTGGGGGCGAACACGGAATCGTCCATGAGAAACGAGAGATCAAGATAGTCGAAAAGCGCTGCTGTCTCCGTCTCCAGTGCTTTGAAAACCTATTCGACCGTATCGTTACTCGGTCGGATAGACTTGCTGCTGGACACATCAATTTCGTCCTACCACTTCCTTGTGAAGACTTCTGCACCACCGCCTCTACAGGAGTGAGTTAAACGGCTGTCGATCGATAGTGGGGTGACGACATCGTCGGACAGAAATAATCCGCTGTTAGACGAACTGGCGTGTACGCCTTCGTCTACGGGACCCTGACCGATCCCGCCCGAGTCGAGAGCGTCCGCGAAGACACTCCATCCACGGCGTACGCCGTCGAAGGTCCAGCCACGCTCGAGGGACTCCACCGCATCGACGGCCGCTATCCGACGCTGGCACCTGGCGGGAGCGTCGACGGCCGACTTCTCGCGGGTGATCGAACTGCCCTCGACTGTCTGGATCGATACGAGGGCGTCGACGACGGGCTGTACGTCCCGGTCGCAGTTTCTCACGTCGATCGTGACTCCGACGTCTTCGTCTACGTCCGCGATCCGGTCCGTCTCGCAGTGGCCGAGCGAGTCGACTGGCCGGAGGACGGTCCGTTCCTCGGGCGAGTTCGTCGCGTGCTTCGTGAGGACGAAATCGTGGTACAAAGCCACGAATGACAACCGTCAGTCGATCGTCTGCCATTCGTCTGACGAGTGGCCCACCCCGTCGCAGTCTTGCACTTTCACTTTCGGTCCGGAGGGGTGGGTTTTATGGTCTTTCCGTCCCCGTCTACAGTCGCACGTCACACGCCGTGTATTCCCTGTCGTGCTGCCTGCACCCGGCAGCACTTTTTTGCCGCGACCGATCCGTTGTACTAGAACCAAGAGCGAAGCGGCTGGTCGTGTCGTCTTCGACGCCAGGCTGTGTCAGCTGTCTCAACCCGCGACTGCGGCGCGTAGCAGACCAAACGAGGAAAACACCTCGGAAAACGCCGACTCGAAACTGCGCTCGTTCGAAGGGACGGCAGTCCGACGCGCGTCGATCGCTTGGGTCTGCGCCCGACCGCTGTCAGCCATCGACGCACCAGCAAACAACGCCGCAACTGAGACGGACTGCTGTACCGATGTCCCGGCGCGACCGCAGGAGTGCTCGCTGTCGCGCCGAAAATGATGGACAGCAAACCGTATGAGCTGGAGTGTCTCACCGACGTTCCCGTGTCACGGCTTCGGGTCGCGAGTGCGCCGCCAACAACGGACGGGAAACTGTCTGGGTCAGTACAAACCCGTGCGAGTCGGGAACTCGAGACGGAAGAGGGGAGGGTATCGGGAGCGACGGAAGAGGGGATGGGAAGAGTGCCTCGGTCGCCGAGTGGGGTGATACGGTTTACTGTAAGTCATTTCCGGTACAACCGCGACCCGGGCGGCGGTTGCACCGGTAAATCGTTACAGTAATCCGTATGAGTCGGTGGACAGTGGTCAGCGGAACGCCAGGCTGGGAACCGGCCGTGACGTCCGCTGCAACAATCCGTGTGACGACGCCGATATTAGACCTGATGCCAAATCACGTTGGGGTCGCCTGTCCCTGTCGACCTCGAGCGATAGGCAGCTTCAAGACGCTACTCGAGACAGGAGCCACCATGTTACGCTCGTTCGATGGGGTCGAACCCGACGTCGCCGACTCCGCGTACGTCGACGAGACGGCCGTCGTCATCGGCGACGTAGTCGTCGGAGCCAACGCGAGCGTCTGGCCGAACACGACGATCCGTGGCGACCACGGACGGATCGTCGTCGGCGAGGGCGCGAACGTCCAGGACAACGCCGTCCTCCACGAGGCGGCCGAACTCGAGCCGTACGCGACGGTCGGCCACAGCGCGATCGTCCACGACGCCACCGTCGCCGAGCGCGCGTTGGTCGGGATGAACGCGGTCGTCCTCGACGGTGCTCACGTCGGCGAGAAGGCAGTCGTCGCGGCAGGCAGCGTCGTCACCGAGGAAACCGAGGTGCCGCCGGGGACGCTCGTCGCCGGCTCGCCGGCCGAACCCAAAGCCGACGTGGACGACCCGCGACTCGAGGCGACCGCAGAACGGTACGTACAGCTCTCGACCGACCACGAGGAAACGTCGGAGCGGCTCGGCTGACGCTCGAGGCTGTGGCTCGAGCGATGGGGAAACGCTGATGCAGCCACCGGCCGAATCGACGGCCATGAGCGAGAGGTCGTGGACGGACCGGATCGTCGGCGAGCGGATGACTGTCGATCAGGAGTTTTCGTCCCGCATCGCGTCGTCGGAGTTGTCGAACCAGCAGTGGAGTCTGATTATGACGGCGACCGAATTCGAGATCGAACGCCCCGACGATCCCGACCGCGCCCGGATCGTCGCGAACACGGAGCAAGTCGAACAGATCATTCCGGAACTCGAGAACGTCGACTCCGGGATGGGAGCGATGGGCGGCCCTGGCGCTCGAGGCGGTGGCTCGAGTGGCTCTGGCGGGCTCGTCGACTCGATCAAGGGCGCACTCGGGCTCGGTGGTGACGGAGGCGACCACGACGAGAAACTCGAGACTGCCGAGCGACTCACCGAAGAGTACGCTCGGGAGTTACAGACTCACCTCGAGGAGAACGGCCGCTGGGATTCGGTCCGTGAGGCGGTTGCCGAACGCGAGTGACTCGATCGGTATTAGTCGCCAGCGCGAAACAGCGTGTACTCGCTGGCCTCGTAAATGTTGATGAGTTCGTTGATTAGTTCGTCGTCGATTCGCAGGTCGTCCAGCCGTTCGATCGTCTCCGTTTCGAGTTCGACGGTGGCCATACCTCGAGATTCGACATCGACGGTCAAAAGCGCCATGACGACGTAGTGACGACTGGAACGGTCTCTACACCGAACACACCGTTCGCGGCTCTCACCCAGTTCGTGCCAACTCAGACGACTCTCGTGCGATCAAGTGCCACTGATACGGATTGCTGGAACTAGTACCGTCCCAACCGTCGACTGACGGGTCGAATCGAGCCACACCGCCAGATTCGACCCATCAGTTCAGGCTTGGCCCGCCACTAGTTCTCGCCGATCGCCGGCCCGTTCTGGCGATCGCCGGGAAGTGACGACATAAGCCGTATGAGTTGGAGTGGTGATTGTACGACCTGGTGCCAGACCAGTCCGAGTCGCCTCGCACTTGCAAGTCACAGCACCTTTAGGCACGGTCCCCGACCGTCACTGTATGTCCGACGTAGAAACTGTCACTGTCTCGATCGACGCCGACGACTCGACCGACGAAGTTACGCTGCCGGCCGGCCTGATGGACCTCGTCGCGGAAGGCGACCAGACGGCCGCCGAGACCGTTGGCGACGTCACGCTACTGTCGTTCGCCAGTCGCGCTCACCACGTCGTCCACCACGGCGACGGCGCTGACGAGGACCTCGAAGCCCAGGAGGAACGCATCATGGAACTGTTCGAAGAACGGTTCGGGGTCACGTTCGGCGAGGCGACCGGTCACCAGCACTGACCGCGAGGGAACGCTTCTCTGCCAGCACAAAATACTTCGAGAGCCGGAAGGCTACACTACCCCCGCTGCCGTCTCGAGCGAGTGGGTGGCCGTCGAGTCGGCCTTGATCTGTGGGCCGTCGTCGCTTAATTCTGTCTGTGCCGGTTCGGCCTCTGGGCCGACCGATTCATCGGTTGCCTCCGAATCGTCTCCGGTTTCGGGTTGTTCAGACTCTCGTTCGATGGAATTCGCTCCTACCGCGCCGGTGTCGTCGCCAGTTTCGGTTCCCGTGTCCGTCCCATCCGCACCGTTCTCGCCCGGCCCCGGTATCTCGGTGCCGTCGTCTAGTGCTTCGGGCTCTGTGCCGGTTTCGACGCCGTCGTCGGGCGCTTCGGGCTCTGTGCCGGTTTCGACGCCGTCGTCGGGCGCTTCGGGCTCTGTGCCGGTTTCGACGCCGTCGTCGGGCGCTTCGGGCTCTGTGCCGGTTTCGACGCCGTCGTCGGTGGCTGGTGTGTCGACGATCGCGGTTCCCGCCACGGTGTCGTCGTCGGTCGAGACCGTCATATCGTACTCGCCGGGCTCGAGGCCGTCGGTCGCTGTCGTCAGCGCAACCGTCCCCGACTCGTCGGGCTCGAGCGTCAGTTCGGCGTCGTCGACCAGCTCGCCGTCGATCGCCAGTGCCACGTCCTGCATGCCGGTCTCCTCGCCCACGTTGGTTATCGTCGCGTCGACCTCGAGTTCTTCTCCCTGCTGAACGGGCGAGTTCGTCGTTATGTCGTCGATCAGGAACGTCGCAGGCTCTTCCGGCTCCTCGACTGTTACCGGTGTGTCGACACTGTCGTTGGCGGTCGAAATCGTCGCAGTGGACTCGCCAGACTCGAAATCGTCGGTCGCTACCGACAGCGACGTTGTCGTCGACTCGTCGGCTTCGAGATCGAGCGTGCTCGAGTCGGCTTCGCCGTCGAGCGACAGTTCCACGTCTTGTGTCCCAGCCTCGTCGCCGACGTTCGTAATGGCCGCATCGACCTCGAGTTCTTCTCCCTGCTGAACGGGCGAGTTCGTCGTTACGTCGTCGATCAGGAACGTCGCGGGTTCCTCGGGGACGGCGACGATGTCGCCGGCGAGAGCGGTCTCGGCCGTGAGCACCTCGTCGTAGTCGTAGATCGTCATGTCGACGATCCAGGCGAGTCGCTCGTCGTCGGTCTCGGGCGTCCACTCGACGGTGAACGCGTTGTCGCCGGGTTCGAGTTCGTCGGTCGGTTCGTCGGCGGTCGTCCCCTCGAGTTCCGTTCCGACGAAGACGCTCGCGTCGTTGGGGTTCTCGTAGCCGAATGTGACGTCGATCGTCGGCGGGTCGTCGTTGCCCGCGTCGACGACCGACGTCTCCTCGACGGAGATCGACGGCAGTTCCGGTCGCGTCTCTTCGAGACACGCCTCGGCCTCGGGGTGGGGGTGATCGATACTCGCGAACGGGAACGCCTCGGGCGAACTGATGCCCGTGATAGTCGTTCCGTAGTCCCCGTAGTCGCCGACGTCGACGACTACTTCCTCCTCGTCGGCCTCGACGACGCCCTCGCCGTCGCCGACCTCGAAGACGATCGTTCCCGTAAACGGTGCGTCCACGTCCTCGCCGATCGTCACGAAGTCCTCGGCAATCGTGTTCCCGAACCCGCCGGCGGTGTAGAACCCGGTGCTGGCCGCGACCGTGTCACCGTCCTCGAGCGAGTCGGTGACCTCGGCACGGGTGCAGTCGACGAACTCGACTTCGAACTCCTCGTCGAGCGTGTACTCGAGAGTGTCGATCGCCAGTGTCTCGCCGTCTCCCGCGTCGAGAACCGAAACCTCGAGCGTCGCGTCGTCCTCGAGCGGGTCGACGAGATCGATCGATTCGTTTTCGACCCCCTCACCTGCGGGGAACGGCTCGGTTTCGACGAGGCGGTCGTCCGCGTCCTCCTGGGCGACGGTGACTGCGTAGTCGACCGTCGCGTTCGCCTCGGCGACCGTCACGCTCTCGCCGTCACCACGCTGGTCTGCGACCTCGAGCTCCGCTTCGGGCACTGGCCCGGGGTCGTCCTCGAGTTCGTATTCGATCGTCTCGCTCGCGAGCGTTGCATCGTCTTCGGCGTCGCGGACAGAGACGTCGACGGTCGTGTCGTCTTCGATCGGCGGCTCGAGTGCCAGATCCAGGTTCTCGACTCCCGTATCTGCATCGAACGGTTCGCTATCTACGCGCTCGTCGTCGTACTCGGCCGACACCGTGTACTCGACCGAAGCGTTCGCCGCCTCGACCGTCAGCGTCTCGCCGTCACCGACCTGGTCCGAAACCTCGAGCGTCCCGTCTGGGGCAGGTGCTGGTTCCTCGTCGACAGTCACGAACGCACTGTCGAGTATCGGTGCACCGCCCTCGGAGACGTACGGCTCGTCCTCCTGGCCGTCGGTCTCGACGTACTGGAACGTCTCGTCGCCGGTCGTGTCGTGGTGGACGACCGCAGTAAGGGGCTGGCTCTCCTCGAGTGACGCCTCGAGTTCGACGGTCACGTCGTCGTAGGCCCCAGGCTCGAGATACGCCGAAGAGCCGAGCACGGCTTCGGGATCGGCGTCGACCGCCAGGTCGTCGTAGATCGCCACGAACCCACCTTCGGAGAGGTCGACCGCGTCGATGGTGACGGCGTCACCCTCAGACTCCTGATCGCCGAAGACGATCGTCGCCTCGCCCTCGAGTTCGTCGATCTCCTCGATCCGCTGGCCAATCTCGATCTCGACGTACTGGGTTACCTCGACGACGTCGTCGATCCCCTCGTCGACCGCGTACGCCGTCGCGTTGGCCGCGAGGTCTGCCGTCAGCGTCTGCAGTTGGGTGACGCTGATCCGCTGGTACTGGACGGCGCGAGCGGTTTCCTGGCTCGCACTCGTCGCTCCGGCCTGAATCTGTTCGACAGTCGCCTCCTGGTGTTGCGAGAGCGCGCCATCCGCACTCCCCCGGGCGAGTTGCTGAATCTGCGTGACGTCGACGAGTTGTTGCTGGGTCACCGCTCCTTCGCCGGCCCCGAAGGCAGCACTCTGGATCTGTTCGATCTCGACGACCTGGTACTGGATTGCCGACTCGACGGCACCTTTGGCCGCGCCGGCCGCCGCGTACTGTTTCTGCGTCACCGTCACCTCCTGCTGCTGGACCAGCACGCCGTGTGCACCCCCATCGGCTGCGGCCTGAATCTGTTCGACGGTCGCCTCCTGGCTCTGCTCGATAGCACCCGTCGCCGCTCCGAACGACGCTTCCTGGAGGCCAGTGATCGTGACCTGCTGGACCTGTTCGACCGTCACCGACTGGATGCCTTTCAGTGCCCCTGCACTGGCACCCCAGGCTGCGGACTGGGTCTGTTCGACCGTTACTGTCTGTCGGTGAACGAGCGCCCCTTTCGCGGCTCCCGTCGCTGCTTTCTGGACCTGTTTGACGTCGGCCCGCTGGGACTGCTCGCCTTCGACCTCGAGTTCCTGGTCGGTCGTCACACCTTCGATCGCACCGGCGCTTGCACCCGTGGCCGCGTGCTGGACGTGCTCGAGGGTGACCTGCTGGCGTTGCTCGACCGTGATCGTCTGGTACTGCTCGAGGACGCCGTAGCTGGCACCGTTAGCGGCTTCTTCGATCTCGGTGCCGTTCTCGAAGCCGCGCTCGCCGGCTTCGCTCGCGGCACCGGCCGCGCCACCTCGCGTCGCAACCTGGATCTGTTCGACGGTCACGCGCTGTTCCTGTGCGATCGCCCCGTACGCAGCACCTTTGGCCGCTCGCTGTAGCTGTGTCGCCTCGACGGTCGCGTGCTGGGCGAGCGCCCCGTCGACTGCGCCGCCGACGGCGTACTGGATCGCCGTGACGTTTGCCTCCTGTGTCGCGACGAGCGAGCCGTGGACGGCACCCTTCGTCGCCTCTTGCACCTGATCGTCGTCGGCCCCCTCGTGCTCGGGGACGAACTCACTTGCCCCCTCGAGGGCGGCCTCGCGTTGCTCGTCTGTCACCTCGACGCCCTGTTGTTCGGCGAGATCGATCCCCTCGTCGACGCCGGCCTCGACGGTCTCCTCGCGGTCCGCCTGGAGCTGTATCGCGGCTGCATCGGTCGACTCGAAAGAGAGCAACTCGAGACCGTCGCCGGTCATCTCGCCGACCTGTCCGCCGGAGATGCTGTCGTCGACGGTGGCGTCCTCACTGGCCCCTACCAGACCGCCGCCGAGCAACGGCAGTGCGACGACGCTTGTCACCACGAAGACGATAGTCACCGTGACGGAAATCTCTCGCGCCCGCGGCCGCAGCCGTCTCATTGCAGTCCTCCTCGCTCAACTCGCCCGGACGCGTCCCCGAAGACCTGCGACGCTTCCCTGCTGCCCGTTCGATACCCTCGATGGCCGTTCCGCGTCCGATCGAAGCGCATTTTCTCGATACCCGAGCGAATCGGCGCATAAACGCGCCGGTCGTTTCGGTACGGAATCCGATGCAATATGCTATTACCGCGATCGAGTGATCGATTCCCTGGCCGGCGGGGACGCGCTCTGTAAGTCTCGAACGGCCGGATCGACGTTCACCGGCACCGACAGGAAGCGGCCTGTTTCTGGCGACGAGTGAGACCGAACGGTCGACGTTGCTCGAGCGAGATCGATCTCGGAAACCGAAGTTTTGAACTGGGTTTACGAGAGAGCGAGGTGCATGGAAACCGAACACGGGTCAGTACAACCGGTCGACGACGGCGTCGTCCGTCAGTTCGCACGGGCGGCGCTGTTCGCCGCGCTGATCGGTGCCGCAGCACAGATCACGATCCCGATCCCGTTCACGTCGATTCCGCTCACGTTACAGGTGTTGTTCGTCTTTCTGGCCGGTATCGTTCTCGGACCAGTCTGGGGTGGGCTCTCGATGGTACTCTATCTCGCGGCCGGAACGGTCGGCGCACCGATCTTCGCCGGAATGACCGGTGGCCCCGGCGTCCTGGTCGGCGAGACCGGCGGCTTCCTCCTGTCGTATCCGATCGCCGCGGCACTGATCGGCCTCCTCGTCCACCGTGGGACCGATCTCCGCGATCCGGCGACGGTCTCGGTCCCCGCGCTCGGCGCGGTTCTGGTCGCCGCCACAGCGATCATCTACGCTATGGGGGCGGGATACACTGCCTGGCTCTTCGAGTTGAGCATCCGCGAGGCAGTCGTCGCGAGCGCGCTGCCGTTTCTCCCTTTCGAACTCCTCAAGATGGCGGCCGCAATCGCGATCGTCAAGACCGGCCGGATCAGGCCAGCCGGCACGTGACGCCGCGTCTCGTTTCGGGGGTGAGACCGTGATCGAGTTTCGCTCGGTTACCTACGCCTTCGAGGATGTTCCCGTCCTCGAGGAACTCTCGCTTTCGATCGACGACGGCGAGTTCGTCCTCTTTGCGGGCGCGAACGGCAGCGGGAAGACCACCCTGTTGCGCCACTGCAACGGCTTGCTCTCTCCCGACTCGGGGACGGTCCGCGTCGACGGCACGCCTGTCGAGGAAAACGTCGTCGCAGCTCGTGCCAGCGTCGGCATGGTCTTCCAGCACCCACGCGACCAGTTCGTCGCCGCCACCATCGGTGCCGACGTTGCCTTCGGCCCCGAGAACCTCGGTCTCGAGCGCGGGGAGATCGACCGCCGGGTCGAGAACGCACTCGAGGGGGTCAACCTCACGGGCCGCGAGGACGAGCGAATCGACAGCCTCTCCGGTGGCGAACAGGCTCGCGTGGCCATCGCCGGCGCGCTGGCGATGGAGCCAACCCACCTCGTCCTCGACGAGCCGTTTACTGGCCTCGACGAACCCGCCCGGGAGTCGGTGCTCGAGCGACTCGAGGCGCTGTCGGCCGACGGAACCGGCATCTTGCTCGCGACGCACGACCTCCGGGACGTCTTCGGACTCGCGGACCGGGTGATCGCGATGGCAGACGGCGACGTCGTCGTCGACGCGCCGCCGGCACAAGCCGGAGAGCAGTTAGCGGGAGTCCCAGTTCGCGTCCCACAATGTTGAGTTACGAACCCGACGACACACTGGCCCACCGGCTCGATCCGCGATCGAAGCTCGCGGTCCAGATCGGCTTCACCGCGACGGCGCTGGCGCACACGAGCGTGCCGGCGTTGTTCGCGCTGTCGGCCGTGACTGCAGGCATGCTGGCGGTCGCGGGTGTGTCGCTCGTGCGGACGCTGTACGCCTACCAATTCGCGCTGGTGATCCTCGCGATGGCACCGCTCGTCGCGGGCGCGACGCTCGGGTCGCCGTGGTTCGACCTCTCCGATGGCCTGGCATCCGCTCGCGCGAGCTACCGCGTCTTGCTCATCCTGCTCGTCAGCGCGGCCTACGTTCGTTCGACCCCTGTTCGGGAGTCTCGTGGTGCGATCCAGCGGACGATCCCAGGGAAACCCGGCCAGCTACTGGGCATCGGAATCGCGCTCGTCTTCCGGTTTCTTCCCGTCTTGCAGGCAGACGTCCGCTCGATCCGGCAGGCGTCGGCCGCCCGTCTCGGGACCGAACGCGGTGTGGTCGATCGGGCGACTCATCTCGGCCTCTCGAGTCTCGACCGGACGTTCGATCGCGCGGATCGACTCTCGCTTGCTCTCCAGGCACGGTGTTTCGCCTGGAACCCGACGCTTCCACACCTCTCGTTCACGCGGTCCGACGTGCCCGTGCTAGGGCTTGCTCTCGTGCTTGCCGTGACTGCGGTTCTCTAGCGGGAAACGTCAGGTTGGCGATGAGATTTATGTTCTCTGCAGTGAGTGAGCTCTAACAGTGACAGTACTGGGGCTCGCAAGGGTGGGGTCGAACGTGGGAGTAGTATGAGGGGGATCACAGTTACACTGCAGAAAGGTGGCGTCGGGAAGACGACAGTTTCGATCAATCTGGCCGAACGGCTCGCAGCGCGAGGGCACGACGTCCTCTTAATCGACGTCGATCCACAGGGAAGCGCGACCGAAGGTGTCGGGCGTGGCGATACCTACACCGCCGACACGCATCTGGGACACGTACTCGATCCAGAGCGGCCGACGACGCCCGTCGATCTGGTCCGGTCTGCCGGTTCCGACGTCGAGTTCGACCTCGTCCCCTCACACGCGACGCTGGATCGGGTTGCAGCGGAGATCCGAGACACAGAGAACGGCGAGGCTCAACTCTACCGGAAGCTCGTTCGCCCGCTCGCCGACCGCTACGATTGGGTCGTCTTCGACTCGCCGCCGACGATCGGCCCGCTCTCGAACGCAGCCATCGTCGCGACTCGCCAAGCAGTCGTCCCACTCCAACTCTCGAAACCGAGCGCCGACGCGCTGACCCGGACCGTCACCAATCAACTGTTCGCGCTCAACGACCGACTCCCAGAACGGGAACCGATCGAAATTCTCGCACTCGTCCCCAACCGCGTCAGCGGCGACAACGAGGAAAAACGCGTCCTCCGAGCACTCGAGGACAGCCAGTTCGAGAGCTATCTCCCGCCGTTCGCTCGCTCCGATCTGCTCGAGGACGACGTCGCGCTCGGGCCCGGTATCCGGGAACGGGTAGCGTTTCGCCGAGCCTACCGTAGCGGCGTCCCGCTTGCGGCCTACGACCCAGACATCGACATGCTCGAGCGACTCGACGCGCTCGCGGAAACGGTCGAGGAGAAGAGCCGCCAGATCGCTTGATTTGGGCATAGATCTCCGCTGAGTAATCAGGATTATTAACTGTCAATCGCACAATTACAGTATGGATACCCTGAACGAACTGTCGCTCTGGTGTATAATCGCCACCGGCCTGCTGGCGTTTTACGTGCTGACGGGTCCAATCATGCTCGTTTTCGTGATCGCACTCGGAGCAGTCGCCCTCGTCGGCGTCACGCTCGTCTACTCCGTTCCTGCTGATCGGCGGATCGTCGTCGGGACGATCACCGGGGTCGGCGTTCTGACTGCAGGTGCGGTACTGCCGCTGGCAGTTCAGGAGATCGCACACCGCTGGGACCTGGGCAGTGAGATCGTCATCTCGCTAACCGCCGCCGGTGCGATCGGCACACTAGGTCTCTCGCTGGAGTCACTTCGGCGCGTTCTCCCGGAAAACGACCGCAACTGATCAGACGACGGCGACGATCGACTCCTCCTCGAGCAGCCGCGTCACGACCACTCTGGGAACGTCGCGTCGCTCGCGTATCTCGGTCGCGATCTCGCGGGCGGTCGCCTCGAGTTCCGGCGTATCCGCCATGTTGAGCAGCGGAACGACCGTCGCGCCGTCGGGAACGTCTTTGTACCCGCCCGCCTCACTCGTCAGGACCGTCGCGACGTCCGCCGGCGAGATTCGGTCGCCCACCTCGAGATCCGCGACCGCGGCGACCCGCTCGGGTCTGTGCACGTGTTCTTCCCCGAGTCGTTTCCCGACGATGCGGACGCTCGCGATTGGGACGACGATATCGGCACTCGAAGGGAGCTGTGGCTCGTTTTCCGCCGGTGCCTTGAGCCAACGAGTCCGTGCACCATCGGCTTTTACGAGTATCGGAACGCCACCGTGGCCTGTGAGTTCGTCTATCGTCGCCGGCTCGTAGCCGAGATACCGGTCGTCACCTTCGCGGGCAGGGACGAGCCCGAGCGGCCACGTCTCAGTCGACCGGACGACGTCGTCCGGTCGTTTCGTCACCGCAAGTTTGGCCATTCGGTCTGCGAACGGCGGGATAC
This sequence comes from Natronobacterium gregoryi SP2, assembly GCF_000230715.2. Lineage (GTDB taxonomy): Archaea > Halobacteriota > Halobacteria > Halobacteriales > Natrialbaceae > Natronobacterium > Natronobacterium gregoryi. Next base: position 2,697,716 of record NC_019792.1, on the reverse strand, counting down.
GTACCGTTGCGGTCACGATAGCCCGCTCGAGACGGTCCGCAAGCGCATACAACGTCGACTTCTTGCCGCCTGCACCGACGACGCAGGTCACGCCGCTGTCGGCCTCGAGGGCGTCGACCAGAGAGGTTGGCACGTCAGCTCACCTCGCGTCGACCGCGCCCGGCGTTGGTTGCTGTCGACTGACTACACCGGCTGCTGCCGCTTGGCTGCACGCTGACGGTCGTCTTCGATCGACTGTCGACCATTCGCGTTCGAAGACGTGCGCCGAACGGAAATATTGCGTTGTGCAGCCACCCGTCTCGAGGTCAAGTGGTTCGAGACGCCGAAGGCGTCTCGTCATCGGGCACCACCGACGGTTTCGCGGACCTCGCAAACTCTGGCGAGACTCCGTCCCGCTGACCTCGCAGGAGCGTCTCCCACTTGGCTCCGATTCACTCATCCGGTTTGCTGTCAGTTATTTCCGGCGCGACCGCAAGAGCGCGCGGTCGCGCCGGGACATCGGTACAGCAGTCCGTCTCAGTCACGGAAGGTCGACGTTCTTCTGAACGACCGCGAGGCCTCTAAGCGAGTGACTCGGGAGGCGTGTACTCGCCGCTCTCGTTCAGTGCTCCCGCCTGTACAGCCAGCTGACTGGTGGTTCATCCACCGCAAAACGTCTGCCCGCGATGACTATACCCACAGTATCGGTTGGCGACGTTCGTCGCCGTCGCAGACGCTTCGCGTTTGCTGCCCATCAGACGTAGTCTGATGACCGCGTCGGAATCCGCGCCCACCTCGTACTCACACGACGGACAACGCGTCAGCGTTCGTCCGGGACTTCCTCGAGCGACGGCTCGACGACGGCTGCCCGAACGTCGGTCGAGACGCCATACGAGGCGTCGTCTGCAGATTCTGGCAAAGACGACTCGTAGTCGGCATAATGTGCCCGCAGCGACGCCCGAACCGCCTCGCGGACGCAGGCTCGCGCCGCCGCCCCGACTTCGGTCGCGCTCCCGGAGAAGTCGACCGGCGTTCCCGAGGGGTCGTGGCCGGCGACGACGGCGTCCGTGGTCGTGCCTGGGAAGCCGGTCTCCGCGAGAAGCGTCGCTGCCTTCGTCTCCGCGGCTACCGCAATCAGATTCGCGAGCGCACCGGGAGCGAGCGACCGCGTCGTTCCGACGACGACGTTGACGGTCCCAGGTTCGGGACTCGAGGGCGTTTCGGGCAGGGAGACACCTTCGGCGTCGGGTTCGCCGTCGGGGTCAGCGGGCAACGCCGCGGGGTTCGAGATGCCGGCGGTCGCGTAGGCGCTAACCGGCCCACAGCGAGCGCCACGAGCGTCCTCGACATCGACACCCGTGAGCAAGACCGGGCGCTCTCCGTCCGCGACGAACTCCGCGCGCTCGAGTCGTTCGTCGACGTAACGCTCAAGGTCCGTCCGCTCCCAGTCGTCGGGCACCGAGACGTTGTACGCACAGTCGGCTCGTTCGCGGCCGCCGCCCCAGCCAGTCGAGAGCCACTCGGTTCCAGGGCGTGTAACCCGGAGGACACCGTCGCGACGGATCGCGTCGTACGGTGGCTCGTCGGTCATCTGTCCGTCGTTTCTCCGTTTACGGGAGCGTCGAGCGCAGCGAGCAGTCGCTCGTTCGACTCGCGGTCCTTGACAGCGACCCGGACGTGAGAGTCGAGCCCGCGGAAGGTCGTTGCGTCACGGACGGCGACGCCATCTTCGCGGGCCGACTCGAGGACCCCCGACACGGAACGGTCGCCAACGTCACACACCAGGTACGGTGCATCGGAGTGAGAGACATCGAACCGTCGCTCGAGGGCGCGACGCATTCGTTCCCGTTCGCTCGCGACGCGTTCCCGCGTCTCCCGAACGAACGCCTCCTGCCGCAGGCAGTACGTGCCGACCCGTGTGGCCGGCGTCCCGAGCGACCACGCACGGCGGGCCGTCTCGAGTGCGTCTCGGCGCTCACCGCTTGCGACGGCGAAGCCGGCCCGGAGTCCAGGCAGGCCGAACAGTTTCGTGAGCGAGCGGGCAACGATAACGTTCTCGTGATCGAAGGTCGCCGCCGACCGCAGGTCCGTGAACCCGAGAAACGCCTCGTCGACCAGCAGCGTCGTTCCAGCCTCGGCACAGCGGACTGCGAACGCCTCGAGCGCGTCGGGATCGGCTGCTGTGCCTGTCGGGTTGTTCGGCGTGCAGACGACCGCGAGGTCGACATCCGCGAGCAGGTCGACCCCGACCTCGAGCAGGTCGTCGTGACGGACGAACTGCGGCGTCGCGCCCTGTAGTCGAACCTCGCGGGCGTACTCGCCGAAACTCGGATACGGGACGAGCGCCGTCTCGTCTTCCTCGAGCGTGACCTCGATCGCGAGCCTGATAGCAGCCAGTCCGCCGGATGTCGGGATCACCCGGTCCGGCTCGCAGCCGACGAACTCGGCCGCGGCTGTCCGGAACTCGGGGTAGTCGTCGTCGGGGTAGCGTCGGGATTGCTCGAGTGCGCCTGTGTACACCTCCTCGACCCCGTCTGGCGTCTCGGGGTTCGTATTCGCCGAGAAGTCGAGGACGTCCCTGTCGGGTTCACCACCGTGGGGGACCCGTTCGCCTCGTCTGACTGCGTCAGGGAGCACCGTCTATCACTCCATCGTCGTCGATCCCGAGTCGCGCACACACCGTCTCGACCCGGTCTCTGACCTCGTCCATCCGGCCGTCGGGCACGAGCGAGAGCGCACCGCCCATCGCGACGCCTTCCTTGGCCTCGCCAGCACAGTACCGCTCCATCGCGCAGTGGTCGCGCCGATCAAAGCCAGGGTCGGTCACCGTCAGAGCGCAGTTCAGGTGTTCGCAGGTCTCTTCGAGGTCGTCCTGGCCGTCGGCGACGAACGACGTCGTCGCGATCGACAGCGGCGCGTCGATTCCGGCGTGACGGAGGACGGCAGCGACGGCGACCATCTGGGTGCCGCCAGCGAGCGTCACTTCGGCTCCCGACTCGAGCGCGCCCGCGGCGATGCCGGCGACGGTCGGCTGGACCGGATCGCCGGCGGCCTGGATCGCCGAAAGTGGTTCGTCCGCACAGTCGCCCTTCTCGAGGTCGCTCGCGGCGAGTGCCTCGTCGACGACCTGCTGTTTGCGCTCGATCGGGTTGTCCGGCAGCGAGGAGGAGACCCCTGCCGACTCGCCGAGTGCGGTCACCACCCCGAGTGCGGTCGTCGTCCCGCCGGGGACCGTCTCGCCGATCACGACCTCCTCGTCGGGCAGGCTCGCACCGAAGCCGTGTGCCCGATCGTAGATCGCCGCCGCGTCCGGGACGGCCTCGGCTTCGCGGATGTCGTTCCCGGGCTCGATCCCTAGATCGACGGTCGCCGCGTTCGTCGGCTGGGCGAGACCGGCGTCGACGACGACGAGATCGAACCCGACGACTTCGCGGACAGCCCGGGTAATCGCCGCCGGCGTCGGACAGCCCGTCGGACTGACGGGCGTGACGGGTGCAGCCGTCGGACGGCCGTACTCGAGTATCTCGACGTCGGCCGAGGGCGTATGCTCCATCAGGTCGGGCGCCGCGCCAGCGGCGCTAATCCCGTCGATCAGCGCCGTCTCGGTCGTTCCTGCGGGGAGGATCACTCGCATCCGTTCTCCTCCAGTTCCGTGGCAATCTGTGCGTCTTCGAGTCGATTCACGTTGACTGCGAGTCGCGAGTCGTAGCTGACGTACATGGTATCGTGTTCGGTGCCGACGACGTTGACCCCGGTCGGCGCGAGGTGGTCGGCCGGCTCGAGTCGCGAGTCGACGCTGACACCTAGCCGGCGCTTGAGCGTTACTGGGACACAGACCGTTCGGGAGCCGTCGTCATCGCCGTGGACCGCGAGTATTCGATCGACGACTGGTCCCTCGAGTAGCGGGAGATCGGCCGCGACAGTCAGTATCGGCGGCGAGACTGCCGACGAATCGAGGACCGCGAGCAGGTCGGCGACGTAGCCGTCGCCGGCGGTCTCGATCGTCTGGACGCGGCCGGTCTCCTCGAGGTGACTCCAGGTATCGGGTGCGTTCGGCGAGACTGCAGCGTAGATCGTCTCGATCGCGCTGCCGTCGAGTGCCGTCACGACCCGATCGACCATCGCGTCCCCTGCGATCGGGTAGCGTGGCTTCTCGCGGGTGCTCTCGAGACGCGTCCCCTCACCGCCACACATCACAACAGCGTCCACGCGATCACCCCCACGTGGATGCCCGCGACCCGACCGATCTCGTTTGCTGCACCGAAAATGTCGCCGTTGATCCCGCCGAGGTGGCGATTCGACCAGTACCAGGGGAGGACGATACCGGCGACGGCCCCGGGCAGGGCGACCGCGGCCGGACGTGGCCACGTGAGCCCCATCGCCGCGAGGACGACGACCGCAAGGGGGACGAACGCTCGAGGCGTCGACCGCTCCGTGAACTGTCGCCCCATCCCCTCGTAGCTTGCCGTCCCGAGACAGGCCATCGCGGCCATCCCGAGTTTCGTCCCGACTTCGGCCGCGACCGCGATTCCGACGGCCGCGAGTGCCGGAAGCCCGGCGAGGCCGAGTGCACCGAGCGCGAGGGCAGCAACGGTGACCGACACCGCGAGGACGGCCCCAACACCGGTCGTGGTGTCTTTTAACACTTCGCGGCGGCGCTCGCGGTCGCCGTGGACGACCAGCGCGTCACCCAGATCCGCGACCCCGTCGACGTGGTGGACGCCCATCACCCCGTAGACGGCGAGCAGGTATCCGAGTGCGACGGTCGGCGCAGCGAGCGTTTCGACCGCAAGCAATGGAACTGCCGCGAGCGAGCCAGCCACGAGGCCGACGACCGGGAACGCCGCCGGCGTCGTCCGAAACGCCTCCCAGTCGCCGTCGTGGTGGCCGACCGGCAGCCGCGTCAGGAAGCCAACTGCACCGCGGATCGCCCGGAGCCAGCGACCGACCGTCACGGTACCACCCCCGCAACAGCGGGCGTCTCGAGTCCTGCTGCGAGAACTGTCGTCGCGGTCGCGAGACCGACGGCCACGATTACGGCGACGGCCGCCGCTAGCCCGACGAGCGTGACTGCACGGTCGGCGTCCTCGACCGTCGGCAACTCGGCGTCGGGATTGAGGTCGTACGCGTCCGGCTTCTGCAGCCGGACTGAGAGGACGCAGGCCAGCGTCGCCATCGGCCAGCCGGAGTTCGGCGAGGCCGGAACTCGTGCCCACTCGCTGGCTCGCCGGAGTGCGAGCGGATCGCCGGCGGCGACGGCGATGGAGGCAGCCGTAATCCTGGCGGGCAGCCACATCACGAGGTCGTCGAGCCCGGCGCTCGCGGTGCCGATCGGTTTCGAGGGGTAGCCCAGCATCGAATCGAGCGTGTTGACGCCCTTGACCCACGCCGCAGCAGCCGCGGCAGCGGGCAACGACAGCGGCGCGAGCAGGGCGAACGGGAGCAGAGTCGCGACCAGCCCGTCCGCGAGGTTCTCCGCGGTGCTCTCGATCGCACCGCTTCGGAGTTCCGCAGGCGAGAGCGTCGACGCGTCCCGACCGACGAGGCCACGGATGCGTTCACGAGCCGTCTCGAGGTCGTCCGCCGTCGCGTCGACGACCGCCTCGGTCAACTCGAGCAGCGAGCGCAGACTCGTGGTCAGGAAGAGGACGAGCCCGGCGACGATTGCGGCCGCGACGGCGTGAACCTCGCCTGCAGCGAGGACCGGGACGGCGGCGGCCCCGGCAGGAACCAGCGGCGCGAGCAGAGCGATCATGACGCCAACCAGACGCTGACCAGTCTCGGAGTCCGTCCACTCCCGATCCAGCCAGCCGACGAACGTTCCGAACCAGGCGACCGGATGCACGGTAGTCCGTGGCTCGCCCACCAGCAGGTCGAGGCCGAACGCGAACCCGATCACCGCAGCCGTCGCCACCACCACTCCCGACTCACCTCTCCTCTCTTTTGCCCTCGAGCGCCTCTATTTCGGCCGGTACGTCTTCGAGGGGCGTCTCCTCGAGCAGGATCGCCCGCCCGCCGACCGCTTCGATTCCGCCGTCGGTCCGCGGGTCGTCGCCGACGTGGATCAGGTCTCCGGGTGAGACGCCGAGTTCGTCCGCAGTCTGTGTGAAAATATCGGGAGCCGGCTTGCGCCAGCCACAGCCGACGCTCGAGACGATGGCGTCGAAGTCTTCTCGCTCGAAATCGGACCTGACGAGCGTCCGACCCACGAGTTCGGGGACGCTACAGTTCGAACAGAGCGCGACGGGGCCGTACTCGCGGGCGGCCTCGAGTGCCTCTCGAGCGCCCGATCTGGTCTCGACGACGGGATCGAACGCGGCGACGACGGCCCGTCGAGAGACGTTTCCCGACGGATGGACGCCGCGGCTCGCGAGCGCGCGAGCGACGTGTGCGTGTAACGGCACCTCGGCACCCTCGGGCGCGTCGACGTGGGGCCCGCGGTAGGCGTCGCCCCAGTCGTCGGGCACCGAGACGTCACGGGCCTCGAGTTCCGCGGCGACGGCCGCAGCCGGATCGTCGGGCGTGTCGGCACAGACGAGGGTTCCAAAGAGGTCAAACGATACTGCCACGTCCGTGTAACTAGGACAAGCTGACTTTAGTTTCGCGGTTCGCGCGGCTCACTCGAGCGCCGGTTAGATCGAGCGTGAGTCCCCGCACACAGTGGCTCACCTCTCACCGATAGCGTGCCTAAAACGTACTTTCGTAGCGATCGTGTCACACAAGTTCTGGGTTGAACGCTCGAAAACAGCTGCATATCACACTCGAGCCAAGAGGTGCCACACTCGGTACAGGGATGGTTCTCGACGAGCGTGCTGGCTACAATATGCTGAAAACGTCCAGTATCCGGTCGATGTGCCCATCATATTTTCCTTCGGTCTCTTCCCCATCGTCGGGGGGTTTCGTGTTCTGTCTGTCGCCAGCCAGAGACAAACAGTAGATACAGTCCGTGGTGACCCTTCCGGTGACGTCAGTATCGATCTACGGGAGGTAGTGCTCCCGGTGGACAACCCAGGACTCGTCTTCCTCCTCGTCGATCGCAGTGACGACGATCTGATCGCCGTCCGTGTCGTACGGGACGTAAAGCGTGTTGCCGCCGTCCCAGGTGGCTGTAAACTCGTCGTCGTCCCGGTCGTAGGCACCCGTGGACGCTCCCTCGATAGGGCTCTGGTGAATCGCATGACTGCATAGACTTCGACCGTCAGAACTAGGGAGTTGAAGCGGGAAACGGCGGATGCTCTATGTCCAAAATTTCCCGCTTCACTGGGAAGGTCGTGACGTTGGCTAAAAGTGCTGTTGGTGGCCGAGGCGAATCCGCCGCCCCGCAGGGTGGCGGCGGATTCGCCGACTACGCCGTCGTTTCGCTGCACTGTCTGCGGATTTACTTGGAGAAATCCTACCGGGAAGCACTTGACCTGTTGAGCGAGATGCCACAAATACTGGCGGAGATCGGCCTTGAGGAGGCCGATCTCCCTGATCACTCTACGCTAGTGAAAGCATTTGATAGGATCAAGATGGCAGTCTGGCGAGTGCTGCTGCGCCTGTCGGCGCAGCTGCACGAGCCATCTGGCCATGCGGCGATGGATGCGACGTTTTTCGACCGCGAAAACGCGAGCAAACACTACTGCCGACGGACGAATTACCGCGTTCAGACGCTCAAAACAACGGCTCTGGTCGATACTGAGTCACAAGCTATCCTCGACGTTCACTGCACAACCAAGAAACGTCACGACACGCAGATCGGCTGGCAACTCGCCCGCCGCAACGCTGGCGAGTTGCACAGCCTCGCCGCCGACAAAGGCTACGACTGGCAACGGTTCCGTGATAAACTCCGGGAAGAGGACGTAAGACCGCTGATCAAGCATCGAGAGTTCCGTCCCATCGATCACGCGCATAACGCGCGGATCGATGGGACTCTCTACGGCCAGAGAGCGTTGTCTGAGACCGTCTTCTCGGTGATCAAGCGCACGCTCGGCGACGCCGTGCGTGCGCGAAGCTGGTATCGTGAGTTCCGTGAAATCGTCCTAATGTGTGCCGTATACAACATCAAGCGTACCGTCAACTAGCGAAATCAAGCGCCGTATGGCGATTCACCACGGCCCTCGATAGTGGTATCGATCTCGATCCGGTTGGCCTCGACGCCGCGTTCCTCCGTGATCTCGACGGCAGCCTGGGGAACGTCACTCGTCGGACTGTCGTACTCCCAGTCGATCTCGACGACCACGTCGTCGTCTTCGTCCTCGATCTGCTCGTCGAACGCCTCCTCGGGGTCGTCCGGCGTGTCGTCGATTTCCGCCGCGAACAGATATCGCCAGTCACCGTCCTCGGTGGCCAGCAGCCAGACCATGTCGTCCTCGGTCGGCTCCTCGGCGACAATCTCGACCGTCGCCACGTCTTCGCCCTCGAGTGTCTCGGCCAGTTCCTCCTCGTCGAACCAGAACGCTGCACCCTCTAGCTCGAATACGTCCTCGAGCGTGGCGTCGTCGTCGACCACTTCCATCTCGACCGCCTCGAGTGCTTCTTCGTCGCCGCCGCCGCGGAACTCCCATCCTTCTTCGACCCAGGCAGCGGGATCTACGGGATTGTCCGAGTGAGAGAGTTCGCTCATTCGCTCGAGGTCTTCGTCGACGGCCGCCTCCAGGTACGCGTAAACAGTGGCCAGCGGGTCGTCGTCCGGAGACGCGTCGTCTTCCTCGTCCGAATCCGCGTCGTCGGTCGGTTCCTCGGCTGCACCGTCGCCACTGTCGGCGGTATCGTCGCCGACAGAGAACCCGTCACCGAGACAGCCCGAAAGCGAGACGGCAGTGACGACTCCAGCCTGTAGTGTGTGACGTCGAGAAATCGTAGATTCCGCGCTAATCCCGTCGTTATCCTTCCGTCGAGAGCGACTATCTCTGTCGGAGACCATATCATCGATACGTAAACCCGTTGTTTGAACGTTTTGAAACGATAAAATCCATCGACAAGCGTCGACGAGACCGGTGTCAGTATACCGAACGAGCGGCGACGAGACGAGTCACTACTTTTTGCCCAACCAGCCTGCGTGTTCGGGGTTGCCGAGTATATCACTCCAATAGTAATAGAGTAAGACGACGATAGCCATCAGCGTCCCCCATCGAACACCGGTTGCGAGACGATCACCGGAGAGAACAGAGACGAGACCGATCGCTGTCGGAAGAATCACCAACAGTGCAACCGATTGCTTGAGAGCAAGTGCCGTCTCTGTTTCACTCACTGTCCGAAACGTTCGGTCGTGGCGTCTAATCCCTTTTTCGATCACAAACTGGTCGACCTCCGTCGATCGAGGTCACTCGAGCGACACGATATTCGACTCGAGGTCTCGCGGATAGTAGGTCAGCCACTCGATCCCGTCCTCGGTGACGGCGATCGTATCGGAGTGACGGTAGCCGTAGGTGTCGGTGTAGATGCCGGGTTCGATCGTCCAGACGTGGCCGGGCTGCATCACGGCGTCGTCCTCGTCGTAGTTCGTGTGTTCGCTCTCGCAGTGGTCTCCCCACCCCTCGTCGATGTACGGCGGTTCGTGGCCGCCCATGCCGATGTTGTGGCCGACGTGGTGCTGTGCGAGGTCCGCGACACCTTGCTCCTCGAAGTAGGCCTCGACGGCGCGGTCGACTGCCGCGATTGGGACGCCCGGGCCGAGTTCGTCGATCGCAATGTCCTGGGCCTCTGCCATGATCTCGAAGTAGTTGACCTGCTCGTCGTCGGGCTCACCGACGAACATCGTCCGCTCGAGTTCTGAGAAGTAGCCGTCGACGTTTGCGCTCGCGCCCGTGACGAGCACGTCGCCCGCCTCGAGTCGGCGATTCGCGGTGTGGCCGTGGGGAAGCCTAGTCTGTTCGCCCGTGATGTAGCCCGCGTGGACCGGCCCGTCGCCACGAGTGCGGGCGACATACTGGTCCCCGAGGGTATCGAGCATCGCCCGGGAGGCCTCGAGCGACGCCCGCTGGCTCACCGTCGCCGGGTGAGCGCCCGGCTCGGTGTACTCCGCGAGATAGCGATGACCGAGGTTCGCCCACTTGGCAGACTCACGGATCAACTCGAGTTCGGCCTCGGACTTCTCCCAGCGCAGTCGCGCGACCCAGCCCTGGCTCTCGAGGTCGACGAACTCCGACAGTACGGGGCCCTGGTAGCCCATCACGCCCGGCGCGCCGTCGGCATCGGCGGCGACGGCGTCGACACCGAGTTCCTCGAGCATCTCGACTGCGGTCTCGATCGATTTGCCGCCGGGATAGTCCCGGTAGTGATAGACGGCGTCGATCCGCGGGTTCGACTCGACACGTTCGACCTCGAGTCGGGGAACGGTGATCGCGACGCGTTCGTCCGTTACTGCGAGCACGACCGGCCGTTCGGTCTGGATGTGATCGAAGCCGGTGAGATACTCGATGCTCGTCGCGCCGAACCAGACGCCAGCGCCCGCGTCCGTCTCCGCGAGCCGACCGCGGACGGCCTCGAGACGGCGTTCGAACTCCTCGGCAGGAAGCTGTGTCGACATACGGCTAGTTCAGTCGGGATCGGAACAAAAACGTTCAGGAGGGGCCGAACGCTGCCGGTTCTGTGGTGATCGAAGCAGGGACATCGCGGGAACAGGAGCGGCTCAGTCGAGACGGGCGAACGCGAGGTTGCCCGAGATGTTCTTGATGTAGATGTCGACGACGTCACCTTCGGCTGCACCGGGGACGAAGATCGTGTACTCGCCTTTTTCCGCGACACCGTCACCCTTGCGGCCCGTGCCGGTGATCTCGACAGTGTAGGTCTTGCCCTCTTCGACGGCTTCCTGCTGTTGTTGCTGCTGGGTGCTCGTCGAGCGCTTGGTGACGGGACGGAACGCACCACAGGCGTCACAGCGAAGCATCGGCGTGCGATCCTCGCGGACGAGACGGGTGTCCGGCAAGCCACACTCCGTACAGAGGACGTACTCGTCGACGTAGGCGTCGACGGCAGCGTCGAAGTCCTGCTGAGAGAACGAGCCGTTGTACCGGGCACGACCGTCCTCAAGTTTACCACTAGTCCCCAGTTCACGCTGGATGAACCGGTGAACGTGTTCGGTCTCCCGGGAGAGCACGTCGGCGATATCGTCGACGTTCTTGAACCGGGTGAACGCACCGTCTTTCTGGGCTGTGGCATCCGGAATCTGTAACCGCTGTTCGTCGCCTCCGATGTCGGGAACGTCCTCCATCGCTCGGTCGAGACTCGATTCGTAATCCATACGCGAACGAAGGCGACGGGGACGTAAATCCGTTCTGCTATCTCGATCCGCCCGACAGAAACCGGTTCGGTCGTGGCTGCTACAGCGGTCTTTTGCAACGAAGCGTCCCTCGAGCGGCGACCCCGGGAACGCGACCGGCGGCGGGTTAGAGGGCGTCACTTCCGGTCTCGCCGAGCGAGCCGTCCTTCCGATCGTCCAATCGCTCGAGATCCCGCTCCAGATGCGCCTCGTGGTGACCCCCCGATTCGTCGGTTATTTCGCCGTAGACGGCCTCCCAAACCCCTCGAGGGAGTCGAACTCTTCGCCAACGAGCCGGACGAAGACGCTGCCCAGCGACTCCGTCTCGTTTTGCATGTCGAGCGACTCGTTTCCGTACTCGGCCGCGACCCCCTCACTGATGACTGGATACTCGAGTTCGCCGAAGTATCGTTCGATGTCTTCGAGGACCGACTCGGTCCGGTCGGCCCGGTCGGCGTTGCGCTGTTCGGCGCGGTCCTGTGTACGATCGCGGCTCCGGTCGTTGCCACTCATGCGTGACGGTTTCCGGACCCACAGCAAAAGCGACCGGTAGGCGTTTGCGTGTTCTCGCCCTCGGTTCCGGAACCGACGCCGACACTCGAGTTCCAGTTCATACGGATTGCTGGCACGATGTCTCGGTGTAGCCGCTTCGGGTCAGGGAACTGACGGTGGAGAGAGTGCGCCGGCACCGCCGTCCAGGAAGCCGTTCGAGTTACGGCCAGAGCGCAGTCCTGTAACCCGCCAGCTCCCATCACGCCGACCCGTCATACTAGTACCGTCCCAACCGTCGACTGACGGGTCGAATCGGGCCACACCGCCAGATTCGACCCATCAGTGCAGGCTTGGCCCGCCACTAGAGCCGAGTTGTGAGACGGACTGCTGTACCGATGTACCGGCTGCGGCCGCAGGCGGGCTCGCGGTCGCGCCGGACATGACCGACAGCAAACCGGATGAGACGGCGAGGAGTCCACGTCCACACGTTCCATGACTCGCTCGAACGGTCGTCACAGCTGCCGACCGTGTTGTGGTGGTCGGAGCGACTGCGAAACCAGGCGACGGTCACACAGAGGCCGACGGGCCACGCGGACTCTCGGCTCGACGGCGTCATCACTCGAGGACGTGGCGCGCGGAGAACGGGACGGTGCGCGTTGACTCCGTGCTTACGCGAGCGTCTCGTCGAGTGCCTCGAGGGCGGCCTCGCGGACGGCCGCCCGTTCCCCGGGGAGGAACTCGACGTAGCCGTCGTGGCCGCCGACGACGCGGACACCGGCGTCGGGAGCTGCTTCGGCGATCGCATCGCCGAGGTCGCGAACGTTCAGCGACTCGGTCGCTCGAACGTGCAGTTCGTCGTCGCCGACACCGAGGGTGACGAATGGGCCCTCGTCGTGTTGGCGACGGTGGAGTTCGTCGAGCAACAGCGTCGTCGTCGGGAAATTGTATCGGTGTGTAAACGCTGCAGTGTCGAGGACGGCGACGGTGATGCCGTCGACCTCCTCGATCTCTATGTTCTCCCGGGCGGTCTCGAGTTCCGTGTCGAGTTTCGCACGGAACTGTTCGGAGACGTGGGCGGCGAGGTCGCCGTCGCGTGCCTCTGGCGCGTCCGCATCGCCAAACAGCAGGTCAGAGACGAGTTCGCGCTTGTCTTTGTAGGACTGGTAGTAGGCCTCGAGTGCGACGGCCTCGCGGCGCTCTGCGATCGCGGTTTCGTCGTAGTTGGCCTCGGTCGCGAGCGCGAGATACGCCTCGGGGGTATCCTCCCAGTAGCTGATCGCGGGGAGGTGTTCGACCTCGTCGCGAACGTCGTCGTTGACGTGGGCGGCGACGTTGGCAGCGAGCGCCGTCGACGTGACGTCGGAGACATCTGCGCCGTCGAGTGACGGCGTGACGGCGACCTCGACGGCGTCGGTGATCGCTTCGTCGGCGTGGCTGTCGTCGACGACGACTGCGTTCGCGTCGTACAGCGAGAGCAGGTCGTAGCCGTCGATCGACTCGACCGTCGACCCGACATCGACGAGTACGACCAGCGGAAGCTGTTCGCCGTGTCGGTCACGAGCCTCGAGCATCGAGGTGACGTCGTCGGTCGCGGCGTCCATGTCGTAGACGTGGTCGTCCAGCGGCCGGCGCTCGAAGTAGTGGTACTCCGCGTCCTCGCGGGTGTGTTTCTCGCGGATCAGCGGGAGCACTGCGCGCTCGATGGCCGCGCCAGCGAGGTAGCCGTCGGCGGTCGCACCGTGGCGGACGACGATCGGTCGCGCCTCCATGACGGCACGGCGGATCGCGGTCGCGGCGTCTCCAACTCCGTCTTCGACGGCAGCGACGGCGTCGTGATCGGCGAGGAACTCGATCTCGGCCGGGGTCGCTTCTCGCTCGATCGCACTCTCGAGGCGCTCGGCGATGGTCTCTCTCTTTTCGCCTTCGAGGACCTCGAGCGTCTCTGTCTCGATCTGGAGTTCGCCGTGATGGCGTTCGACTTCGCCCTCGAGTGCGACGACAGCTTCGACTTCGACGCTTGGGTAAGCGCGGACGCCCGCCTCTTCGAAGGCAGCACACTCGACGGCACCGGTCTCGTCGCTTAGCTCGAAGACCGTCGGACCGCTCGTCTGGCGGACGCCAGTGATCTCGCCCTCGAGGCGGACGACGCTCCCGACCTGGGTGTCGATGGCGTCGACCGTCGTTCGTTTGAGCGCGGGTTCGTCCTCGGCGGTCGATTCGGTGTCGACTGCGTCGTCGGTCGTGGCCGTCGATCCGGTCGACTCGGCTGCGACGGTACTCGTCCCGCCGGAACTGCTCGCGGCGACGGTGTCGCCGCTGTTTGCAGCAGACGGCTCGCTGTCGGCGGATGCCGTCTGTCGGTCGTCGCCAGCGTTCGAATCGTCGCTTTCGGACTCGCTGTCGTCGTCTTCGAGTTCCTCCGGTCGAAGCTCGTCGTCTGCCGTCTCGATCAACTTGCCGCGGAACTCGCGTCCGCGCTGACGGATCGACCAGCCAAGGTCGACATTACCGTTGTCCCGAACGTCGAGCACCTGGACGAACACCTCGTCGCCGGGCTCCCAGTCGAGACTCTCGAGGCGTTGGTCGAGTTCGCTTCTGTGCAACAGGCCAGTGACGTGGTCGCCGACGTCGACGAACACGCCGAAGTCGGCATAGCCGTCGACGGTCCCCCGGTAGTACCGACCGGGAGAAAGCTGCGAAGGGGAGGTGCCTCGAAATTCGAAAGCGACGTCCTCCTCGTGACTCGCGCAGACTTCTCCGTCGACAACTGTGCCACAGATGATGCAGTTACCCATCTACTCGGGTGAAGCAGGTTCGTCCTAAAACGGTTGTCGAAATGCGTTCGTCACAGCGCCGCGACGACTATCAGTCGCTAGCCGTGACACTCACTCGAAAACGGGCGACTCCTCCTCGAGTTCTTCGACGTCGTTCGTGAGTTTTCGGACATCCTCGGGGAACAACGAAACCTGGATCTCGTTGTCGTCCTCGTCCTCGAAGACGAGCTTGACGCGCTTGTCCCCGAACTCCCGGGCTTCGACCGTCTCGACATCGAACAGTTTCGCGGTCGCTGCCTTGTTCTTCGGGCCGACGTTCTTGATCGATCCGTCGTTCAACTCTATCATGAACTCCTCGAGCGTGAGTGCGAGCATGGTCGGGCTACGGGCCCCGTATAGAAAACGACACGGCATCGTCGGGACGACGGTCGCCACGGGCGTCGGCGGCGTCGTGTTTCGTGGTGTCGTGCTCCGTGGCGTCAATGTGTCGTCCAAAACTGATCGCTCTTCGCGATCGGACCGCACGCGTGGTGTGTCAGATCGCCTGCGGCCGCCTATAAGTGGGGACGGTATGGGTGATAAGTGTTGGTGATAGTACATTCGGCAGGAGAGCCCGTTACACCACCGAACGGGACGACACACCGATTACTGCAGGTGGTGTCGTCGACCTCTCGCTCGCCTAAATTTAAGTGGATCTCGAACCAACGGCTCGAACGCTATGGAGCTCACCTGGCACGGTCACTCGACGTGGCACGTCTCGGTTGGCGACACCGACCTGCTAGTCGACCCGTTTTTCGACAACCCAAAGACCGACCTGGAGCCGTCGGAGATCGACACACCCGATTACGTGCTGTTGACTCACGGCCACGCCGACCACATCGCCCACGCAGGCGAGTTCTCGGACGCGACGCTCGTCGCGACGCCGGAACTCGTCTCCTACTGTGAGGCGGAGTTCGGCTTCGAGGACGCCGTCGGCGGCATGGGAATGAACCTTGGCGGCACCGTCGAGTGTGGCGACGCCTTCGTCACCATGGTCCGGGCCGATCACACGAACGGAATCATGACCGAGTACGACATCGATGCCGGCATGCCTGCTGGGTTCGTCATCTCCGACGCCCATCCTCACGACGCAGGTGCCGACACGACGACCGTCTACGACGCCGGCGACACCTCGTTGATGTCCGAGATGCGCGACGTAATCGGCGATCACTTAGCGCCCGACGCAGCACTCTTGCCCATCGGCGACCACTTCACGATGGGGACCCAGCAAGCCGCGATCGCTGCCGACTGGCTCGACGTCGATCACGTCCTCCCACAGCACTACGACACGTTCCCCCCGATCGAAACCGATCCCGAAGCGTTCGCCGAGTACGTCGACGACGCCGAGGTACACGTCCTCGAGGGCGACGAGACGTTCGAGCTGTAGGGGCGCTGTCGTCGCTTCTCGCAGCGTCGCGGCGACGGCTTCTTCGAGACTCGTCGTCCGAACGGATCGTCGCTCCAGACAGAACAACGTTTACAGCACCAGCCGTGGACGACTCGAGTGCCATGTCGAAAGAAGTCACCACGACCTCCGCGGAAGGGTTCAGCGCGACAAACGAGATACGCGAGTTCGAGACGGCCATCGACGCCAACGGTGACGCTGCACCCGACACCCTCGAGGCTCTACTCGCTGCGTACGGTTCCTGTTATGTGCCTGCCCTCCGTGTCGGCGGCCAGCAACGGGACGTCGAAGACTTGGGAAAAGTCGAAATCGACGCGACGGGCCACCTCGACGACGAGGACAAACTCGAGTCGATCCAGTTCGACGTCCGCGTCGAGGCCGATGTCGACGACGAGACTGGTGAGGCGATAATCGAGCGTGCGTTCGAACTCTGTAAGGTCCACGACGCGTTGAAAGGAGATCTCCACGCCGAGACGAACTTCCAGGGCGACGCCTTCTGACGCCGAACGGGGAGTCACGCCCCATCTTCAGACAGCGAGAGAACCCCGGCGTTTACACCAGGGAGGGAATCGCGTCACGTAGCGATTTTGCGGATAGTGTCGGGCCGATCCGTCCAGTTCGTCGTCGTCCGGACCGAAGACGGCTACTCGACGAACAAGAACGGAATCGATCGCAGTCGCCGTTCTGACGGGCCGGTTGGAGACGGACCCAGACACTCGAGCACTGGATCGTGTCGATTGGCGCTCGAGCGCGCCGGATGTCGTGCCAACAATATTACGAGAGCCGCGCATAGTCGAACGTATGCTCGAACTCTCGGACGTTCTCGAGGCGCGCGAGCGGGTACGCGAGACTGCCCGGCATACGCCGCTCGAGTACTCCGACACTTACTCTTCGATGACCGGCGCGGACGTCCACCTGAAACTGGAGAACCACCAGCGAACGGGTGCGTTCAAGATTCGCGGTGCGACAAACAGGATCGCGACGCTCTCTGACGACCAGCGGGAGGCGGGCGTCGTCACTGCGAGCGCGGGCAACCACGCCCAGGGCGTCGCGCTCGCAGCGACCCGTGCGGGAGTCGATTCGACGATCGTCATGCCCAAACACGCCCCGATCTCGAAGGTGAAAGCGACCAGAAACTACGGTGCCACCGTCGTCCTCGAGGGCAGCGACTACAACGAAGCCGCCGAGTACGCCCACGAGATCGAACGCGAGGAAGGGATGACCTACCTCCACGCGTTCGACGACGAAGACGTGATGGCCGGTCAGGGGACGATCGGCCTCGAGGTCGTCGCGGACTGTCCCGATCTCGAGACCGTCGTCGTTCCGATCGGCGGTGGCGGGCTGATCAGCGGCATCGCGACGGCGATCAAGGGCGAGAAACCCGACGCACGCGTCGTCGGCGTCCAGGCCGAAGGTGCCTCCAGTGCCGTGCCCTCCCTCGAGAAGGGTGAGCGCGTTTCGCTCGACGGCGTGGACACGATCGCAGACGGGATCGCCACTCGGAGCGTCGGTGAACAGACGTTCCCACACATTCAGGAGCGCGTGGACGAGGTCGTCACTGTCTCCGATCCGGAAATCGCCATGACGATCGTCCACTTGCTCGAGCGTTCGAAGACGGTCGTCGAGGGGGCAGGCGCAGTGTCACTCGCAGCCGTCCTCTTCGAGAAGTTCGACTACGACGAAAACGAGACGATCGTTCCAGCCCTCTGTGGCGGCAACATCGACCTCAACACGCTCAGCAACGTTATCGTCCGCGGACTCGTCGAGACCGGCCGCTACCTGAAGTTCCGGACGGTCTTGCCCGATAAACCGGGCGCACTGGAGGAACTGCTCGATATCTTCACCGACCACCAGGCGAACATCTACGCGATCAACCACGACCGGACCTCGCGTGGCGTCGAACTGAACGACGCCGAAGTCGAAATCGAACTCGAGATGCGCGGTCCCGACCACGTCGAGGCGTTCCTCGCGGATCTTCGGGACGCTGACTACGAGGTCGACGTGCTGGTTTGATCGTCACACGGACTGCTACTGCTGGACGGATGCGGTGGAATCGCGGCCTCGCTCGTGAAGAGAGACGTTGACGGACGACGTCCGTCTCGGCTGGCGTCGCCCATCAGGGCACAGAGACTCCACGTCGTGCCAGGTACTCACCTGCCTGCTTGATCTCGACGGGGCTGCCGATGATTCGGTAGTAGTCCTCGCTTTCTTCGAAGACCGTCACGGTACACTCCTCGTCGATCGGGGGCTCGAGTTCGTTCAGTGTCTCTCGCCTGACGACGATCTGCGTGCTATCACGCAGCCGTGACGGATCTGACATTCGTCCAGACGTTCTCACCTCCGTTGGTTATAGGTGTCGAAACGAGTTGGCAACGGTAATGAGTGGGAGTGGGTGAACTACTCAGACCTCTCGTAGTGGGCGACTGAAACCGGTCGGCGTCGCGGCGCATGGAAAGGGTTTTTCGGTGCGACCGGCTGAATGCAGACAAATGGGGCTCGAGGAGGAGATCAAGGAGATCGAAGAAGAAATCGCCAACACGCCCTACAACAAGTCGACGGAGGCCCACATCGGCCGGCTCAAGTCGAAGCTCGCGGACAAGAAAGAGCAACTCGAGAAACAGCAATCGGGGTCTGGCGGTGGCGGCGGGTATTCCGTCGAGAAACACGGCGATGCGACCGTCGCGCTGGTCGGGTTTCCAAGCGTCGGCAAGTCGTCGCTGCTGAACTCGCTGACCAACGCCGAGAGCGAAACCGGCTCCTACGAGTTTACGACGCTGGATGTCAATCCCGGCATGCTGAACCACCGTGGGGCGAACATCCAGATGTTAGACGTCCCAGGGCTGATCGAGGGGGCGGCGTCGGGGAAAGGCGACGGCCAGCAGGTACTTGCGGTCGTGCGCAACGCCGACCTGATCGTGTTCGTCCTCTCAGTGTTCGAGATCGAACAGTACGACCGTCTGCAGGAGGAACTGTACGACATCAACATCCGCGTCGACCAGGAGCCACCACGGGTGACCGTCCGACCCAAGCACAAAGACGGGATCAAGATCACCTCGAGCACCGACCAGGAGCTAGACGAAGGGACGATCAAGGACGTGTTGCGTGACCAGGGCTACGTCAACGCCGATCTGAACCTCCAGGAGACGGTGACGATCGACCGACTGATCGACGGGCTGATGGACAACCGCGAGTACATTCCCTCGATCACCTGCGTCAACAAGGTCGACCTGATCGAGCCCGACTACAAGGAGACGGTCGACGCACAACTCCGCGAGCGCGACTTGCATCCCGAGGCAGTCACTTTCATCAGCGCCGAGGCCGAGCGGGGCCTCGAGGCCTTGAAAGACCGTATCTGGGATCGTCTTGGCCTTATCCGCGTCTACATGAACAAGCCCAGCCGTGGCATCGACTGGGAAGAGCCGCTGGTCGTCGAGGAAGGAACGACCGTCGGTGAGGCGATCGAGAAACTCGGCGGGGAGATGGAAGAGCGGTTCCGCTTTGCCCGCGTCACTGGCCCCAGTGCCACCCACGACGAACAGCAGGTCGGGACGGATCACGTCCTCGAAGACGAGGACGTCCTGAAACTGATTCTCCGGCGGTAGGCACGGGTCGGTTGTGCCGCCTGCGGGACGATCCGTTCGTGACAGCCGAAATACGTCTCGAGCGAGTAGAACAGTTTCATTTCGACAGGTTTTCATTTGACTAATATCACGGGTTGGGGGTATCGAAGCAACATACGTTCACCGATATTTATTTGTCCCCTCGTTCAATCGTAGCGTATGTCCGAATTCGGGGCACTGTCACTGCTGCCGCCGTTGCTAGCGATCGTGCTAGCGCTCGTGACGCGTAAGGCCGTGCTGTCCCTGTTCTTGGGAATCTGGTCGGGGGGAGTTCTGTACGCGGGCGGGCCGAATCCGCTCGCCGATCCGTGGGGATGGATCGAAGGTGTCGTCGCGTCCGGTTTCGGAATCGTCCCGACGTTCGACTGGGTCGTGGCGGCGATCATCGCCGACGATGGCTTTCACGCACAGATCCTGGTGTTTACTTTGCTGCTCGGCTCGGGGGTCGCCATGATTTGGAACCTCGGCGGGTCCTACGCCGTCCGCAACTGGGCGCTGTCGCGACTCGAGACCCAACGGGAGGCTGGCGCGGTTACCTGGCTGCTCGGTCTGTTGCTGTTTTTCGACGACTACGCGAATACAGCAATCGTCGGGAGTACGATGAAAGACGTCTCCGACCAGTTGTTGATCTCCCGCGAGAAACTGTCGTACATCGTCGACTCGACCGCAGCGCCGGTGGCGACGCTCGGTATCTCGTCGTGGGTCGCGTTCCAGCTCGGACTCATTCGGGACGCGTACGATGATCTTGGACTCCAGGACCACCCCTCGGCGTTCGAGATCTTCATCAGTTCGATTCCGTTCAACATGTACGCTATTCTCGCGATCGTGATGGTCGCGATCATCGTGGGCACGCGACGGGATTACGGGGAGATGCTCGACGCCGAGCATCGGTCCTTGCGTACGGGGAAGGTCTACCGCGAGGACGCCCAGCCGATGCAAGACGTCGAGGCCGATCTCGGCGACCCAGAGGCCACGAACCCGCGGCTGTTGAGCTTCTTTGTCCCGGTCGTCGTCCTCATTGTCGTCACGATCGGCTCGGCCCTGCTAACGGGGTACGATCCCGGTGACGGCCTCTACGACATGGTTATCGACGCCGACTACGCCACGGCGTTGATATACGGCTCGTTCGCGATGGTTCTCTCGGGATTCGTGATCGGGAAAGTCTACGACATCTTCGGTTTCAACGAGGCGACGGACACGACGATCGACGGCTTCGGACTCATGCTCACGGCCGTCTCGATCCTCGTGCTCGCGTGGGGTATCGGTGAAGTCGTCGCCGCGCTCGACACGGGTGCGTACGTCGCCGAGTACGTGGGTGAACACCTGCCGCCGTCGGTGCTCCCAGCAGTCATCCTGGTGACGGCCGCGTTTATCGCGTTCTCGACTGGCACGTCCTGGGGGACGATGGCAATTCTGACGCCGATCGCGATCCCCGTCGCCTGGCAACTCACCGGCGATCACACGATGGTCGCCGCTGTCGTCGGCACCATCTTCTCCGGGGCTATCTTCGGCGACCACACCTCGCCGATCTCGGACACATCAGTGCTGTCCTCGACGTTCACCGGCGCTGACCTCATCGACCACGTCAGGACGCAGTTTTACTACGCAGGGACCGTCGGGATCGTAGCGATCACGTTGTTGCTCGTCTGGGGTATCACCGCCATTTCGCCGCTAGTGCTGCTCTCGATCGGGGCGATCGTGCTGGTCGTCCTGGTCTATGCACTCTCGGAACTCGACGCTCGTCGCAAGGGTGTCGATCCGATCGCCGCCAGCGTCGAGCAAAAACACCAGGGTGAGCCTGTGAAACCCGCCTCCGGCTCGGACGACGGTGCCGAGGCCGCGTTCGGTGGCCAAGAGCCCACAGCCAGCGCGGGACCCGACGAACCGACGGAACGAACCGAGTAGGGGGGAGCCCGCGGACGTAACCTTCCCCGATGGGACTCAGACGGATTGCCGTACCGATGTACCGGGCGGACGCGCCCCGAAGCGCTTCCACCGGAGATAACCGGCAGTAAACCGTATCACATCGGACCGTCTCCGTCTCCATCCCCGATACCGCTTGCCGTCCAAACGGCTCCCCACTCGACCGGGTTCCACAGTCTTTTGCAGGAGGCGTGCCATTCCACGGGTATGAACGGCACGCTCGATCACACGATGATTCGCGTCTCGGACCTCGAGAAGTCACTCGACTGGTACCAGACTCACCTCGAGTACGAGGAGAAAGACCGCTACGAGGGCGACGGCTTCACCATCGTCTATCTCGGCCCCGAGGAGATGCACGAGGAGGGCGCGATGCTCGAGATTACCCACAACGAGGGCGAGGACGTCGAACTCGGCGACGCCTGGGGACACGTTGCGGTCCGCGTTCCGGAAGGCGAACTCGAGGAACATTACGAGCAGTTGATGGACGAGGGTGTCGAGGACTACCGCGACCCCGAGTCCTGTGGCGGCCGCTACGCGTTCGTGAGAGACCCCGACGGGCACGAGGTCGAAATCGTCCAGCGCGATGTCGGCGAAACCTGGTCGCTCGACCACACGATGATCCGCGTCGAGGACGCGGACGAAGCGCTTGGCTTCTGGACCCGCAAGTTCGAGTACGACGAGGTCGGCCGCTGGGAGGCCGACACCTTCGCGAACTACTTCGTCGAACCCGCAGACGCAGCCGACGAGGCGATGTCGCTCGAGCTCACCTACAACTACGACGGCCGCACGTACGATCAGGGCGACGCCTGGGGCCACCTCTGTCTCCGCGTCGACGACCTCGAGGGCGACTGGGACCAACTTGTGGAACGCGAGGCACCAGACTACCGTGCTCCCGAGAGCAACGACAACATGTACGCGTTCACGAAAGACCAAGACGGTCACGAGATCGAACTGTTAGAGCGCGATCTCGAGGCGGAGTCGCTGTTCCCGTTCTGAGATCGCCCCGTTTTCGTCACGACCAGGTCGAACGCCGTGCCCGCAAGTGTCGGCCGGCATCTCTTCTCGCCGAACGGCCTACCACTGTCGATGACCCGATACGCCGCCGATCAGTACAGTCGACGCGCCGTCCTAGAGCTCTCAGCGACCGGCAGCACCGTGACCCTCGGGCTGCTTGCAGGCTGTACCGACGGCACGGGCGAAGGCGAAGACGTGGACGAAGAGGGGAGAGAGGAACGAGCCGAACCCGCCGAGGATCTCGAGGCGGTCGCCGAAGACCTCGACGATCCCGAACTCGAGGCCGACGGCGAGTGGGAAGACGTCGATCTGATCGAACTCGAGGCCGACACCGACGACGGCTGGACGGGTCGTCGGCCGGCCGTCGTCGACGGACTCGAGAACCCAGACCTGGCGCTCTACGAGGACCGGGAGTACGAGTTCCGCTGGACGAACGTCGACGGCGACGTTCACAACCTCGCGTTCTGGGACGCCGACGGCTCTCGGCTCAGTTCCTCGCCGTTCGTCGACGAGGAAGGCGACGAACAGACGGTCACCGTCGAGGCGACCGAGAAGATGGCTGCTTACCTCTGTGAGACGCACGGCAGCGACATGGCAGGGGCACTCGAGATCCGAAGCGAGTAGCCGACTCAGATGCGTTCTCGGGAGGCATGAGATGGGTTGCTACGTCTCTGTCACGTCTTCGTCCCAGGTCCCCGACGCGGTGAGTCGGTCGTCGTCGACCTCGTACTCGATCTCCGCGGCGCTCGAGCCGAGGCGTGACTCGAGAGTCGCTTCGGCGTCAGTGTCCAGTTCGTCGAAGGTCGCTGCGAGTTCGACGCTGGCCTGTGATTCGCCCTCGATCGTCAGCGAGGCGACGACGCCGGCAGCGTCGTCGAGGGGCGTCCCTGTCTCGTCGACGTCGTGTTCGAGGTCGCGATCGGACTCGGATTCACGGTCTGTGATCCCGTAGCTACCGATCGCGACGTGGCCGCTTCCGGCCGTCGACAGGAGCCACTCGAGGTCGTCGTTCGTGTCGGCGTACGGTTGCCCGTCGTCGGCGTAGGCCTCGATCGGCCCTCGAAGTCGGTCGATCCCGTCGCCTTCCGAGTTGGGTGCGAGGAGGACCGCGTCGTCGCCGACGGCGACCGTCTTCTCGTCGGTGAGCGAAAAGTCGAGTCCGTCCTCCTCGAGGGGTTCGTAGACGTCGAACCCGGCTATCTCCGTGGTTTGCTCGTAGGCCGTATTCGTGTCAGGGTCGTCCGCAGACGCTGCAGTCAGTACCTCGTCGATTTCGTCGCGGTCGATGTCTCCGGCCAGTACGAGGACGTCGTTGACGATGGTGATCTCGTCGACGGCCGTCTCGAACTCTCTTTCGCCGTCGAACGTGACGAGGTCGCCGAGACCGGTCCCCAGCAGTGTAAGCGATGCGCCGAATCCGACCGCGACGACGCCGACAGTCGGGAGCGCGAGCATCGGATCGTCCCGGTCGGCGGGGGTCTCGCTGGGGTCGTCCGCCGCGGACTCGAACTCTTCGGCGAGGTCGTCGAAGCGCTCGAATGCCGCCCAGTCGACGGACGCGTAGAACAGCCCCTGGTCGCCGGTGTGGCCGAGCCACGGGCTGTAAGACGGCGCGCCGTCGTCCGTCAGGCCGACGGTACCCAGGCAGCCGGCCGTTCCGACCGCCGCGACGGCAGTCGCTCCAGTGAGCCGTAGCATCGATCGTCGATATAGTTTCACGTGCCGGTATCCGGGGACGGCACCCTATAACCGTTCTGGTATGGTGTGAAAGAAAAGAAAGAATCACGGGGTGCGAACGATCGACAATCTTCACTCGAAGCGATCCCAGACGACGATCACCGACGGGAGGACGACGATCGACGTGAGCCAGGCGTAGAAGACGCCGAGTGCGAGCAGGAGTCCAAACTCCATGATAAGCGGGATCAACGCGACGTAGAGCACGCCGAGCCCAGTGACCGTCGTCAGCATGCTTCCAGTCAGCGCGCCGCCTGTCCCACGGACGGTCACGGACAGCGACTCGTGGACGTCGCTGCCGTTCTCGTACTCGTCGACGAACCGATGCATGAAGTGGACGGTGTAGTCCACCCCAAGACCGATCGAAACCGAGAGTATCGGTGCGTTGATCGGCGTCAACGGCACGTCGAAGTACCGCATCGAGCCAACCAACAATGCGACAGCGAGCAAGACTGGAACGAGGTTCAACACGCCGTATATCGCCCGCCCCTCGAGCGACCAGTAAGAAAGGACGAGAAAGATCATCGTCAGCAGGAACGCGACGACGAGGCTGTTGACCGAGGATTCGAGGGTGCGGTCGATGACGGCCTCGAAGATGACCAGCTGACCGGTCGCGGTCGCGTCGAGTCG
This sequence comes from Natronobacterium gregoryi SP2, assembly GCF_000230715.2. Classification (GTDB taxonomy): domain Archaea; phylum Halobacteriota; class Halobacteria; order Halobacteriales; family Natrialbaceae; genus Natronobacterium; species Natronobacterium gregoryi. The sequence continues at coordinate 2,672,864 of NC_019792.1, read as the reverse complement.
CATCTCCTCGGCAACGGTTTTGCCAGCGGCGACGGCTTCTTCCTGGCTGGCGTCGACGTCGATCTGGGCGTCGATCCGGGTCGCACCACGGTCGGTCGTCAGTCGACTGGCAGCGTCGTCGCTCGCGTCGGAGGCGAACAGTTCGTCGTAGACAGCGTCGACGTTCCGGTTGGGGATCTCGTCGCCAGTGGTGTCGTACCGCTGGACGACCGCCGCGAACTCGGGGTCGGTTGCGGCCTGGGAGTCGATGACGTCCAAGATCGTGTCTGCGTCGGCCTCCCGCCCGTTGGTCGCGAACGCGTCGGGCGGGTCGTGGACGGCCCGGTCGATCTCTCCGAGTGCACCGTCGGATCTGAGGTCGTTGTCCTCGATGTATATCGTCACCGTTCCATCGAGGCTCTGATCGAAGTCTTCTTCGAGGTGATCGAGAACCGACATAAACGTGTACTCGCTTGGCTGAAGCGGGCCTGGGAGCGACTCGTACTGCTCGAGTCGGTCCTCGTCGGGAAAGAAGGCCTCCTGGTCGAACTCGGTGTCGACGCCGGAACCGTACGCCGCCGCGCCCGCACCGACGACAAGCATCACGACGAGAAAGATCACGGGGATCGTGCGGGCGATGCGGACGCCGATCGGAAGCACCCGCCCCATGATCGAGTTCTCCTGGCCAAGCGGGCTACTGCCGAACTCCGGGAACCGCGTTCCCTCGCGCAGTCGGTCGAAACCGACCTTCCCGGCCGGGAGAAAGACGCTGAAGATGAGAAACGTAAAGACGATACCGGCGGCCGCGACGATGCCGAACTCTCGCGTGATGTCGCTGACCAGATTCGCCATGAAGCTGAAGACGGTCGTCAGGGTGACGATCAGTAGCGCCGTCGTCAACTGCCCGGTCGTGATCCCCATCGCGTCCTCGATCGCTTTCCCCGCTGTTCGTTCCTCGCGGTAGCGGTTGATGATGTGGATGCCGAAGTCGATCCCGACCGCGAGCAACAGCGGAAAGACCGTGATGAGCTGATCCGAGAACGGGATGTTCGCTATCCCCATGAATCCGAACGTCCAGATCATCGTCATCACGAGTGCCGCCAGCCCGAGTGCGAGGTCGACCGGATCGCGGTAGGCGACCAGCAAGAAAAACAGGATCAGAACCAACGCTGCCGGGAAGACGACGACCGACGTATCACCGAGCAGTTGGACGACCTCCTCGTCGAGGAGGGCGTCACCCCAGATGACGACGTTGTCGCCAGTCTCGAACCCGTTGATCCCGTCGGCGATCTCCTGTGTCCGAAACTGGAGGTGGGCGTGATCGCTCGTATCCGACTTCGGGGGCGTGTCGTAGGTCACCGCGACCTGTGCGACGTCTGCCGACGCCGACTCACGTGTGAAGTCGGTACTGACCGGAATCCCCGCAGTCTCGTCGGCCGCCGCGACGGCCGCCTCGAGTTGGCGCGGCGAGGCGCGTTCGATCTCGCGGTGTTGCTCTTCGGCGGTCGTCGCCGCCGGAGCCAGTTGCGTCGCGACCAGCGACGCCGGACTCGTCGTCGAGGTGACCCGAAGCCCGTCTTCGGTCTCGACACGGTCCTGGAACTCGAGCATGCGTAACAGGTTCGGTTTCGAGAGGACGTTTCCGCCGTTCCGGTCGGTGACGAACAGTTGGGCACTGGTACCACCGCTGTCGTGGCCCGACTGTTCGAAGTCATCCTGCATGTCGTCGAACGCTTCCTGGGCCTCCGAGTCCTCGGTGAACTGGTCGGTGCCGGCTTCCTGTTCTCCTCCGCCCGCTACCGCACCGACGAAGAAGACGCCGGTCACGAGCAAGAAAACGAGGACGATAGTCCAGGGTCGGTCCGTGATCAGCGGGTTGATCCGACGCGTGAACGGGTCCGTGTCCTCCCGAGATCGCGTCTCACCGCTGCTCGAGGACGGCGATGGCGTCCTGGTGGGATCGTCGTCAGACTGCTCCTCGGAGTCGACCCACGAGGCGACGACCCCGAATATCGACCGTCTCTTCGAGGGCTCGTCGCTGTCGGTCGGCTGTCGTCGGTCGCTGGAACCGTCGGAATCGCGCATCGGTTACGCTCGTCGCCACCAGAGGCCGGCTCCGAGACCGGCGACTGTCAGGAAGGCCATCACCGTGACGATCGAGCCGACGTTGCTGTCGTCGTCTTCGCCGGCACCGACGTCGATCGGATGCTGGTAGACATCGGAGACGGCAGTCTCGCCGCGCTCGGTGTCGTACTCGAAATCGAGCTCGACCGGGTGAACCTCGACCGCCGCGTCGGGTGCGGCCGTGATCTCGAAGCGAAGCTCGGCCGACTCGTTTGGCCCGAGTTCGCTCACGAAGGCATCACTGTTCGGTGCCTCGAGCGGACTATCGGTGTAGAGCTTGGCGTCGATATTCGAGAACGTCTCCGGGCGATCGTTCGTGACCTCGAGAACGACCTCGCTGGTCTCGCCCTGCCGGACGTCCGCCTCGCCGGTTTCGATGGCAAACTCCTCGTGGTCGTCGTCGACGACGACCCGCTCTGACATCGGGCCGTCCTCTAGCGTCGTACGATCGCCGCCGGAGTACTCGACGGTGAACTGGAGTTGTCGTGGTCCGGCGTCGGCCTGGCCGCTGACGTCAGTCGGATATCGGAACTCGGCGCTCTCGCCTGACTTCAGTTCGGGCAGCGCGTACCGCGTGTCCTCGACGAAAAGCGAGTCGCTCTGTGGCGCAACCGTCAGAACGGCGTCGTCGATCGTACGCGGACCGTCGTTCGTAACCGCTCCAGTTACGACGCCGTCGTAGCCGACTGCGAGGGTACTCTCGAGGCCGTCGATCGAGAACGACTGGTCGATCGTCGCCAGCGACGTGGCCACGCTGTTTGCCTGGCGCTCGATGCCGTCGTCGTCGTGGTAGAAGAAGTCGACCTCGAGCGGCCGGTCGCCGGCGCTGACGCCGTCGTCGATCCCGACGTCGACAGTCATCGTCGTCGACTCGTTTGGCTCGAGGTCGCCGAGTACCTCTTCGGTCGGCGCGTCGGGCGTCCCGCCGTCGACCGTGATACCGTTTCCACCGGAAACTGCAGTTTTGGTGTAGTTAGACGGTACTGGGCCGGTGTTCTCGATCTCGAGTACTGCCTCACCGCTCGCACCGGGTTCGACCGCCGTCGAGACGTCGGTCACGTCGAATCGTGGCTCGTCGGGAACGACGACGGTCACGTCGAGCCGGTCGCTCATCGTCTGTCGCTCCGTACTCGACGATCCTTCGAAGATTGGACTTATATACGCATACCGAACCCGCACGCTTACGTCGTACTCGCCCGGCTCGACCGAATCGGGAACGGCGATGCGCTGTGGCGCGTCGACGACCTGTCCGTCCTGTATCTGGCCGAGCGCGGTCTCGCCGGACTTCGCTTCGAACGGGCCGGCATCCTCTATTTCGACGCTTACGCCACGGGCAATCGTAGAGCGTTCTCCTGCCCCGACGACTACCTCCGCGTCGTTCTGAATCTGTAACTCGAGTGTCTCTTCGGTCCCGGTCTCGACCTCGTCGTCCTCGAGATAGACGTCCAGGTTCGGACTCCCTCGCTCGACGGCGCTGACGAGTGCCGGAGCTGTCGCTGCCCCGACGAGAGCAAGCGAGAGGACGACGAGAGCGAGCAGTCGGGTTCGGTTCCGGGTTCGATCCTGATTCTGGTTCTGGTTCTGGTTCATCGCCGCCCCCGCGACCGCGTCGACGACGGTCGATCGTCTGTCCGTGCATTTCGACGTCTCGGGCCACGAACTGGCCGATCGGATCGCCGAGAGAAAGAGCGTGGGGCGTACGTACTCATCACTCGATAGAACGGAAGAACGAACATAATCGTTTTGATTGAACGTTCAATCAGGGCGTTTATAAGGACGCTGTGTAAAGTATCGCCTCGATGGACGCCTCGTGGTTGATCGTCGTCGACCGATCTGGGGGTGCTCGTCGTGGGTAAGAAACTCTTCGAGAATCCGTCCGGAACCCGCGAAGAAATCCTCGCAGCAACCTATCGTGCCCTCGTCGAACACGGCTATGCCGACCTGACGATCACGCGAATCGGCGACGAACTCGAGAAGAGCCAGTCGCTTATCTACCACCACTACGACGGGAAAGACGACCTCGTTCTCGCCTGTCTCGAGTTCATGCTAGCGGAGTTCGAGTCGACGATGGACGACAGCGAAATCGAAGATCCGCGCGCACGACTCGAGGCGGCCGTCGACTGGATGTTCGCGTGCGAATTCGACGACGAACATCAGCAGTTCTTCGCGACGACACTGGAGTTGCGGGCACGGGCGAACTACGACCCGGCGTACCGCGACCACTTCACGCGAAGCGACCGTGCGTTCGACCGACAACTAACGACGATCGTTCGAGAGGGAATCGAACAGAGCGTGTTTCAGGAGTGTGACCCCGAGGCTGTCGCCTCGACGCTGACGACGCTACAGACCGGCGCGCTCTTTCGGCGGGTTTCGGCGGACGGCACCGAGTGGCTCGCAGACGTCCGCGAGGAGATCGACGTCTATCTCGAGCAGCAGGTGTACGCGACGAGTGAGTGAGTGATTCTCGGCCTCGCCGACACGAAACGAGGGCGTTGCCCCGTCGGAGACGTACTCTCACGCCAGCACGAAAATCGAATATTTTCGACGACACACCCTCGAAACATCCGTTCGGTTGCGAGAGAGACAGTTCACACGAGAGAACAGATCCTGTCGGAGAGCGGTAAATGAGCTCCCTGCAGGACGGGAAGCCGCGCCCAGCAGAGCACGGCGGTCACTGCTCGAGGACAGGACCCCGCCGTCGATCTCGGAGCCAGCAGTCACGACCACTACGTCTGATCGGAGTCCCACTCGCCCACTTCGACGGCCAGTCCCGCCCGACGAAGCCCGTCAGCAAGCGGATCGCCGATAGCTGCCGCCGGAGTGAGGATGCCGCCCTCGAGCGGCGAGTCGACCTCCTCGCGGACGAGACACATCGCGGCCTCACCGAGCATCTTCGCGGTCGCGCCGTATCCAGGATCACGATCAGCGCTGACTCGACTCTCGACGACGAACGGGCCGTCGGTTGCGGTTCCGCGACCGAGCACGCGAAGCGTAAAGTATCCGCTCTCGATCTCCTCTCTCGTCGGTCCCTCGCCCGGATCGGGGAACGCGAAGCGCCGGAGGGCTTCCCGTGTCGGGCCAAACGCCAGTGCTGCAGTCGCTGCCCCGAGGCCGGCCGTGACGGCGCTTGCCCCCACCAGACCGACGGGACCCGAGCCGACAGGAACGACCTCCGTACACTCGAACTCACGACCCCACGGGTACTCGAGCAAGGCGTTGCTCCGTCGAATCACTCGCTCGTTCATGACCGCCATCGGCGACGGAGCCGTCCACTCGCCTCGAAGCGGGTCTTTTCTCGGGAACGACTGCGCGCCGGGATCGACGCCGTCGCGCTCGCCCGGCGGTGCCAGCGAATACGGGTTCCGAAGCGTCTGCCGGGCGACCGGATCGGTGGACGCAGCCCGGAACAGTTCGACGACGCTCGAGGCCGTTCCGCCGCTTACCCCGCCGCGACCGTCCTCGAGGTAGATCCGAACCAGATCACAGGGCGTCTCGAACTCGTCAATGGCGAACGACTGTACGAGCTTCGTACCGAGATCGGCGGGGATCGAGTCGAAGCCGCAACTGTGGACGATGCGTGAGCCCGCATCGACCGCGTCCTCGTGGTACCGGTCGATCATCTCCCGGACCCAGTTTACTTCGCCGGTGAGGTCGCAGTAGTCGGTTCCTGCCGAAATACACGCTTCGACGAGCGGCGTGCCATACTTCGTGTACGGGCCGACGGTCGTACAGACGACACGGGTCTTTTCGGCGATGGCGTCCAGGCTCTCCCGATCCGTCGCGTCGCCGACGACGATCGGAAGCTCCTGCCAGTCGGAACACTGCTCTACGAGTGTGGCTTCCAGTTCGCAAAGCCGCGTCTCGTCACGGCCGCCGAGCGCGAGCGAGAGCTCGTCCGGCGTGTACTGTTCGGTGAGGTGTTCGGCGACGAGACGGCCGGCGACGCCGGTTGCGCCCCAGAGAACGAGGTCGTGTGTCCGGTCGGTGTTCGACACGAGTACCAGAGCATTCGTGTCCCACCATCCTCAACTGTTCGGTGGTCTCCCTACTCGCCCGACGCTCTCCCACAGAGCGTCCCCATCACTTGGTATGGCAGTGCGGTTTTGTCTCTCGCGCCCGGAAACCGATCGTGCCTACTGTTACCATTCACGATCGGGAACTCGAGTGCGAAACGGACGCAGTGCTTCGGAACGTCCTTCTCCGTGCGGACGAGTCACCGCACAACGGCCGTGCCGACACCCTCAATTGTCGTGGGCTGGGATCGTGTGGTACCTGCGCCGTTGCAGTGTCCGGCGAGGTGGGAGCGCCCGGTTCCCGGGAACGCCTTCGCCTGTCGATTCCGCCACACGATACGGCATCCGGGCTCCGACTTGCCTGTCAGCTCCGCGTCGAAGACGACCTCGTCGTCGAGAAGTACCCCGGATACTGGGGGCAACACACTGACCGAACGGAGGAGAAAGCCGATCCGGAGGAACCGTGACCGTAAGCGAACCGGTCGAACTCACCGTGATCGACGGCGACGACCGATCGACGATCACAGTCGAACGCGGAACGATACTTCGGGACGCCCTCCGCAACCGAGGGTTTTCGACCTACGGAACCGTCTCGTCGCAACTCAATTGCGGTGGCTAGGGCCTGTGTGCCACCTGTACCGTCGCGGTCGACCCGGCACCCGACCCAGCCCACTGGCACGACGCTGCCGCCGTCCGGTTCGGCTATCTTTCTTCAAGGAGAGAATCCCGCCGTTCACAGTAGACGCCGAACCTAATTTGTGCCGTTGCTGGTAGGGCTGCTATGGTCGAAACGACCGAAGCAAAACAGGTCTGTCGCGCCGCATCCACCATCGTGTATCCAGCGCTCGACTTTGGCATCAAATCCGGTGGGAGCTATACGAGAGAAGACTTCGAGAAGTTCCTCTCTCGTGTCGCCTTCGAACAGGAGTTTGCCAACACAGCTGAGAAAACGTGTCAACTCGATGACGGCGAGCCCGTCGACGTGACGTCGACGGCTCGCAACGGACTCGCAAAGTCGCTTCTCTCCCACCTTCGGAACATGGAGGCGGACGCCATCGACGGCCAGTTCGATGGCGTCAGCGACGACCTCTTCGAGATCCTCCGGAAACGACGGCTCTTACCCGAGTGTGTCGATGTTGCGATCGACCTCCACCAGTGGCGGTTTTACGGCAATGCAGACACTGACCACGTCCTGATTACCTATCCCGATTAGGGAACCAATCGAACGTACTGTTTTGCGACGATCTGTATCGTTGCACCAGGAACGCGGTTTACACTCGATGTCCTGGCACTGGAAGCGAACGGCTTTCGCGAAAAGCGCGAAACCGTTCGCTCGCTTCTCGAAACCGCACAAGAGTACGTCGCAATCAGACACGTCTACCTCGATAGAGGGTTCTACCAGGTTCACGTCGTTGCGGAACTCGAGCAACACGACGTCGACTATATCGTCCGTGCACGTCCGAGTAAAGGGATGAAAGGCCGTCTCAGCGCCGACGCTGAGACGGTCGTCGACGACTATCTCATGCAGCGCAAGCGGGAACCGACCGCATCGGTTCCCGTAACGGTCTTTGCAGTCCCTCGTCGCTCAAAAGAGGGCGATTCCGTGTGGTTCGTTACAAACCTCGAGCTTACACCTGGGTCCGCCCGAGCGTACGCGGCGGTGTTCCGCCGCCGCTGGGGAATTGAACCCTCCTATCGCCAAATCGGAGACTTTCTTCCGAGAACGCCGTCGCCGACGTTCTCGGTGCGACTGTTCTACTTTCTGTTCGCAGTTGCGCTGTACAATCTCTGGGTTCTGGCGAACGTTCTCGTCACAGAGGGAACGATTCCTGGAAAACCACCGATCTCGACGAAGATATTCCGTGAATTCGTGCTCTTGGCTGACTACGGATAGACCGCTCTCTGCACCGACCGAGAAGATCGGTCAAGAAGAAGCAAAGTGAGTGACAACGCTTCGGAGCGCCGCTGTACGGCGCTCCTTCGCTTCCTTGATCGTGCCGCTTCAGCTATCGTACGCTAGTGCCACCAACTACCCTAACGAATCAAAGAGTTTCAGGGATTTTGGTCCGTTGTTTCGGCAACTACTGTTTACGGTGAGGAGGAGGTCACCCGCGACTGTCCTGCTGTCTCGAGGTGGACCGACCGATGACCGTCAGGCTCCTCGAAAAACACGTCTGGGGCCAGGTGCTCCCCCACCGATCCGACTCAGGGTGACCGCTCGAAGACGGTATCCGACTCGTCAGCCTGGCTCGCCCACCGCTTCACGGGCGTAGTGTGTTATCGAACGGTCCACACGTCTGATTCACCACGACTCTCCATCCGTTCTAGCTTAGTGACCGACTGAGACGAAGATCACGCCGAAATTACGTCGAGTCTGACCACAATCACACCGAGATCACTGCTGTTCCGGCAGACCAGCTACTGTTCGACCATCTCTCCCGTCGAAGGCGGCGCACTCGCGGTCGTGAGTGCGCCGCCGTTCCAAAGCCGTCGCTGATCAGGCCGGGCGATCCAGACCGTCTCGTCAGGCGAGTTTTCTACCAGAACTCGCCTGACTCTACCTGTTCACGTAACCTCGGACGATGTGGATTTGGATCTCGTGACGACCACAGCAACAACGAATCAAGATCCGGTAGTTCGTACCCCAGATCAAGCATCAGGTACAACTGGATCAGGTGCGCGTGCCGTTCGACGGCGTGTGAACAGCGTCGTCGAGGGAGCCGCGTCGACGACGCCGCGGCGTCGTCGGCGCGGTCTCGCTGGGTTGCGTCCAGTTTCTGGAGTTCGTCGACGATAACCCGGCTCATCAACAGCGAGAGTGCTGCCATGATGATCAGCGCCTCGATGATGTAAGCGTCGGTCGTGTTGATCTCGTCCAAATCGAACCGTGATTTAAGTTCTTTGAACAGCAGTTCGATCTCCCAGCGCGCCCGATAGAGCTGTGCGATATCGGGCGCGCGGTAGTCGTCTCTGTCCAGATTCGTCAGGTACAGATGATACTCGCTGCTGTCGTCGTTGCGAACGCCGACTAATCGGAAGGTTCGGGTCGCGCTGGCGCCCGACCCTCGTTTGCGGTCGAACGAGAGCGTGATCTGTACGTCGATTTCCTGTCGCTGCAGGTCGTCGAGGACGGCCTGCAGCGACTGGCCTTCTAGCGGAATGCTGTTGCCGCGCCACGTACGGAGTTCCTCGACAATCTCGAAGTCTGCATTTTCCTTGACGCGAGAGACGAACCAGCCGCCATTGGCGTCAATGCGGTCGAACAGCCAGAAATCGTAGTAGCCGAGATCGAACAGGATGAGGGCGCCAGCTACCCACTCACCGGTGGGTAGCTGGCTCCGTTCGTGGGTGGTTGCGTCGGTTGTCTGGAATCGTGTCGGAAGCCCCGTCGAGAGCGATTCGGTGAGGTGAAGTTTCGCCCCGGCTCGGTCGTCATCGAGTGCATAGACGTCTCTGGCGTCTTGGTAGAGCGAGATGACCGTAGCATCGACGATGAGGACGTCTCGAAATCGTTTGAGACGTCCGGTAAGCTCGGTTTGGCCCGTATCGAGATTCTCGATGGCGTCATCGAGAATCTCTCGAAGGAGTGCAACGAATCCCGGTTTGAACCAGCCGTGAAACGTTGCATACGAGAGTTCGTCACAGTCAGCCATCTCGACGTAGCGTTCGAGAAACGCCTGAATGGATCGATCAGATCCGGCAGCGAAGCCGAGTGAAAGCGTGTAAAACAGGCCGACGACGTCGAGTTTCCGCTCTCGCTGGATGAGATTCGTTGCGCGAGCACGCTCGCGCAACTCATCAGATGGAAACGCTCTTTGAATTCGATTCACAACTACTGAATCCGGTGGTTTGTACACACTTCCCACCGGATTCTCACATTCCTAGTTACTGACAATTCTAGCTTGGCGTTTCTGGATACCCCGATCTGCTAAACTAGAACGGATGCACGACTCTCCCCCAACCGGTGCAGAACTCGAAGTCACTGTCTGACTCACGGGCGCGCACTTCTTCCCGGGTATGAGACTCGACAACGCATTTAACTGACGGTTCTGGAGATGGGGAATATGGGTCGGTACCGTTTGCACCAGCACGTAGAGTGTGTTTCCGGACTCGTACGTGCTACTGCTCCATGGGGATTCTACGGTTTCTGTACTGATTTACCGGTGCAACCGCAAGGCGGGGCGTGGTTGCATCGCCAATGTCTTACAGCAATCCGTATCAGTAATTATTATACCTGTTCGGCCGCGAGAGCGAGTGTTTCCCACGAGAGAACAGGTCGTATCGTCGACCGGCAAATATCCCACCCTGCCGTACGGGAAGCCGCGCCCTTCAGGGTGCGGAGGATGTCACATGCTTGAATGTTCACCGGTCTACAAAATATGTTACACCACCAATACGATTTAAGTAGATGTTTGGCGTCGCTCATTGTATGGGCGTGGAACCAATTCAGAAGCGAACGTCCGAAGCGGTAGGGTTCAAATCACTATTAGGCACTGGGGAAGCCGATTGGGGTGGAATAATTGCCCTCCTTTTCACGATAGGATTTTTGGCGATATTGTTTCTTGTTGCCGTCGGAATAACAGAACTCACTTCTCCACTGACGGAGTTCCTGACACTCATATTTGGATTTATCGCTGGCAGATACACAGAAACCAACTAACACGACTAATGTCAACAACTTCGGGGTCGAGCCCCGTGGCATCCGCTCCGATTACTCTGTGAAGAGCAGGGAAATGAAGCAGAATAACCGTAGGGGTGGTCCTGTTGAATCGCTGTAAGGCGGTGGATTTCACTGTTTGACTGCACGTTTGATGTTGGAGACGATACACATCAGCGCGATTTTATGTCACTCTTGATACCAGCTACGCGCCCGCACGGCGTAGTCGAACGAGCACTTGACTGCGGAGTTGACGGTTTCGTTCATTGAGTCCTGAGCGTATCGATCTTCGTCAATTCGGGCGTTGTGCGCGTGATCCTACGGAACGAAGATTCGGTGTTCGCTCTTCGGAAGCAGATTGTTGGTCGAACAGAGCTGGCGCTGTGAAAGCGTAGCGGGCAAGGGTGATGCGTCAGCATCACCCGACTATGTTCCCAGTTGAAGTGTTTCGCTCAGAGGCGAGCGCCGCGAACCTGCTGGAGCAGGTTCGCTGGCGCGAGGGCCTCCAGTGCCCGCGCTGCCAGTCTGAATCGGTGATCAAGTACGGCAGCTATCGAGAGTATCAGCGGTATCGCTGTAAAAATTGTGGACGCACGTTCAACGACAAGACCGGCACGATCTTCGCGCACGCGAAGATCGGCCTTGACAAGCTGTTGTTCGCGTTCTACTCGTTGCTCCGATTCAACACGAGTATCCGCCAGTTAGACGCTGAAATTGACGTCTCCTACCGATCGCTTCACCGGCGCGTCGAGCGTTTCGCCAGAACGCTCGACGCGCCTCAGCTCGATCTCGTTGGCCCCGTCGAGATCGATGAGTTCTACGTTTCTGCCGGAAAGAAAGGCCGCGAGCGCGACCAGGAGTCGCGCTCGCGTGGTCTCTCGAAACGTGGCAGAGGAAACTACGACGAAGACAAGCCACCTGTGTTTGTCCTCGTTGATCGCGGTAGCGATCAGCGATACGTCATCCCGTCGAAATCCGCCGACGAATCGGCTGTGCGACTCCTCCTCGATTCCCACGAGGAGGAGTCGCTGACAGTCTATACCGACGGCTTTCGTGCCTACGACCCGTTAGAGACGGACGAAACGTACCAGCGAGAAGCGGTTATTCACGGCGAGGGAGAGTACGTTGATGGAGATGTACACGTGAATACGTGCGAGAGCCACGCGTCGCTGGCGCGACGGTGGCTCTCGCCGCATCGAGGTATCTCGAAGGACAAACTCACCACGTATCTCAGACTCTTCGAATTTCGTCGGAAAATCCTACGCAAACCCGGTCGAAAAGCCCTGAAAGACATCGTTCGAACTGTTCTCTGACTCACCAACAATGTCCTTCACAAGAGCGTTCGGTGTTTGACCAACGGGCGAATGCCAAGTTCACGGAGTCGTTCGCGGAGTTGTTACTTGTCATAGTCCTTATCAGCGGCCAAAGACTGCAGATCGCCCGCGTTCCGGCGGACTATCTGCTCACAGCGATCTGTGTCATTGCCTTCTAACGTTGTGGAGCAGTGAAGGCCGAGGACAGCTCGCGTTGCTGTCTCGACGAGTTTTGTGACTTTGAGCGTCTGACCACAATAACTTGTTCGGTGGCAGTAGTGGCGGCTGGCACGCTCTCGTTCAGAGAACGCTGGGTCGATTGCAGCGTGTTCAGAGGAGCCGAACTGCGCCGACTGGCACAGCAGCACTCGGCAGACGCTCATCTCGATCCGGTCAAACGCCTTACACAGCGTGGAGGGTGCAGAGAGATCGGCCACCCGAGAGGACGTATCGAGGTAAATCCGGAGACATGCAGCGAAACGAGGGCATAAGCGGCGAATCCGCCGTCACCCTTCGGGGTGGCGGGTCTGTCTCGTTTACTCGTAATTGTTTGAGCAATCGAAACACATCGTTCGGTGAAGCGGGAGATTTGAGTCATAGGCAACCGAAGTCTCCAGTTTCAACTCCTTTGATTTACTGAGCTTCCTCGACGCAATCTAGCGATTCAACGCAGCCGACGCTTCAGACACCACGACAACTATGAGCGACCGAATCAAGCGCTCGATGGCCGAACGCCAGCCGGGGAGGTGCGAAACTAGACAGTGCCAATTTCATTGACATGGGCAGCCCTGATAGTATTTTACAAAGGTGTAATATTTTCCGACTCAAGTTTCAACTGTTAGTTGTCGGGTCGAAGCATCTCTGTAGCAAACGCTAACTGTGTGCCCTGTTGTATCTCAAGCATGAGCGACGACACAGATACAGACGCCCAGGCCGAAGCCGGCACGGCGGAAGGCCAGGGCTCCGTCGAGATCTCCGAGGACCTCGCGCGTCACCTCGAGAACAAACGCGAGGAACTGTTCGAGAAGTTCGAGATTCCTGACGGCTTCCCGCCGGAGGTACTCGAGGAGGCCGAAGAACGAACCGAAGGCGTCCAAGCCGAGATTCGGGAGGAGGTCGACGAGCGTGAGGACCTCCGCGATCTGACGACGTGGACGACGGACCCGATCGACGCTCAGGACTTCGACGACGCGCTCTCGATCGAAGAACGCGACGACGAGTACGTGCTCTGGGTCCACATCGCCGACGTGACTCACTACGTCAATCCCGACACCGCGATGTGGCGGTCGGCCGTCGAGCGCAGTAATACCGTCTACCTGCCGGGGTACACGATCCACATGCTGCCGCCGGTGCTCGCCGAGACGGTCTGTTCGCTGGTCCCCAACGAGGACCGCCTGGCCCACACCGTCGAGATGCACCTCGACAAGGAGAACCTGGGCTACGAGAGCATCGACATCTACAAGTCGGTTATCCGCTCCGACGAGCGACTCACCTACTCGCAGGCCGAGAACCGACTGGACGACCCCGACGCGCCCCTCCACGAGGAGAACAAACTCGTCCACAAACTCGCCGACCGGATGCACGAACAGCGAAAGGAGGACGGCTCGCTCGTGCTCAACCCCGCCCGCGACCGTGCCCACACCATCATCGAGGAGTGCATGCTGAAGGCGAACAAAGCCGTCACGCACACGCTGATGTGGGACCGCGGCGTCGAGGCGATGTACCGCGTCCACCCACAGCCGAGTCCGGACGAGTGGTCCGAAGCCCTCCAGGAGATTCAGGACTTAGACGGCGTCTCCATCCCCGGCAGCACCTGGGACGATCCCCGGAAGGCAGTCAACGCGACCCTCGAGGAGGCCCCTGGCCGCCAACTCGACAAGATCCAGTGGGCCGTCATGAAGGTGATGCCCCGTGCGAAGTATATGAACGATCCGTTCGGCGGCCACCACGCGCTGAACTTCGAAATCTACGGCCACTTCACCAGCCCCATTCGCCGCCTCTCGGACCTGATCAACCACTGGATCGTCTACCAGAACGACGTCCCCGAGAACCTCGTGGAACTGTGTGACCGCGCGAGCGACAAGCAGAAAGACGCCGAGCAGTGCGAACGCGAGTACAAAGGGTTCCTCGAGGAAGTCGGGCTCGATCCGATGGCGGTCAACAACCGCGGCATCGAAGTCGTGGACGACGACGAGGCCGAGAAGACGCTATAGCACTTGAAAGACAGGTTTGGTTTTTCGAACCAGAGTATACCAGCCCTTGTACGTACAACTGCTGGCTTGTTATCTACAGCACAACCAGTAGATCACTCAGACGGTCTGTTGTCAGTCAGTTCCGGTGCGACCGCGAGCCATCCTGCGGTCGCGTCGGTACATCGGGACAGCATTCCGTATCAGTGTTCGCGGAGAACGGTTGGGACCGACCAGATAGCCCACGCGCTGTCGCTCTCGAAGCAGACGGAGATCGAATTAAACGTGAGCCCCTCGGCTTCGGCGTCGTGACGTACGTAGGCGTAGTCGTCGAACCCGTACTCGTCCTGAACTGCTTCGAGTACAGTTCTCTCTTCTTCGACGTGTTCGTCGACGGAGACCTCGTCGGCGTCTTCGTGCATGTGTCGGACGCCCGTTTCGACATCAACGACTTCCGTTTCGTCAATTGTGAGCCCCTCCGCACTCAGAACGGGATCGCTCTCATCGTCGAGGTAGTACTCGCCGTCTGGGTGTGCGTGCTTGTTCGCCCGCTCCCGATCGTTCTCTTGCAGCGCTAGGAAATACTGTTCAACTGCGCCAGTGGCGGAGGTCGATTCCTTGTTACTCCCTTCACTTGCTTGGAGACAACCTGCTATCGTAGCTACGAACGCAACTCCAATACCGATCAACGTTCTGCGCCGATTCATATTCACTACTTATTCTCGAGAAATGTTAACTCTCTTCCATATTTCTCTCTTACAGTCGTTTCTCGTACACGTACTCCTCGAGTCCGTCGCCCAAGTCAGTCTCCCGCGTCGTGACACGCTGGAAGCCCGCCGATTCGTAGAACGAGACGCCGACGTCGTTGCCGGCGAGCACGGCGAGTCGAAAGCGCTCGAAGGCGTCGATCTCGTCCTCGAGGTGCTCGAGGAGAGTCGTCCCGATCCCTTCCCCCCAGTGGTCGGGAGTAACGTAGATCCGCGCGAGGTAGCCGACCGTCCGGTCCTCGGGCCACGGGACGAGGTGAGCGAAGCCGAGACAGTCGTCCGCGTCGTCGACCCCCGTTGCCTTCGTCTCCTCGGGTCCGTCCGCTCGTCGTTCGACAGCCGTCACGACGAGGAAGAGCGCGTCGTCACGGCCGCTGGCGTCTGCGATCGCCGACTCGAGATCGCCGAGTGCGTACCAGTCGTCGACGATCCCGTCGACGCGACCCGGGCCGAGCAAGTCGTCGTAGGCGGCGTGCCAGCTCTCGCGTGCCGTCTCGTGGATCGCCCAGACGTCGTCGGTCGTCGCCTGCCGGACGTCTCGCGTCACGAACGATCGTAAGCGAGCGAGCGGCAAAAAGCGGCTGGACGCAGTCGCCGGGTTCGTGTGTTTTTCTCGAGCGGGTCGCCCTATCGGGACAGTGTCTCGCCGCCTTCGCGGACGACGGCCTCGATTTCGTCTTCCGTAACGAGCGCGATATCGCCCGGAATCGTCCGCTTCAGGGCCGCCGTAGCTGCGGCGTACTCGAGCGCGGTCGAGACGTCGTCGCCGTCGAGTCGACGAGCGATGAACGCGCCAGTGAAGGCGTCGCCGGTGCCGACCTTCGAGACGGTGTCGGTCTCGTAGGCGGGCTGTTCGTGGACGACGCCGTCGTGCCAGCCGACCGCACCCTCTGCGCCGCGGGTGA
This sequence comes from Natronobacterium gregoryi SP2, assembly GCF_000230715.2. GTDB lineage: Archaea > Halobacteriota > Halobacteria > Halobacteriales > Natrialbaceae > Natronobacterium > Natronobacterium gregoryi. The sequence continues at coordinate 2,656,917 of NC_019792.1, read as the reverse complement.
CGACGACGGTGTCGAGGTCGTACTCGGAGCCGAGCCGGTGGGCGAGCTGTCGCGGGTCACCCTCGATGCCGAGGACGGTCCGGGCGTCGCGGGCGGCGATCACGAGCAGGTCGATTCCCGGGAACAGGTGGGTCATCGTCTCCTTGGCCTCCTCGGGCGACCAGAGCTTGCGCCGGTAGTTGAAGTCGACGGCGGTCGTCGTCCCGCCGGTCTGGGCCGCCTTGATCAGGCTCGCGGTCGTATCCCGCAGCGTCGACGAGAGCGCGGGCGTAATCCCCGTCGTGAAAAAGACCGACGCCGACTTGATCCGCTCGAGGTCGAGTTCGCGGGCTTTGGCCGTCGAAACAGCGGTGTTTTCCCGGTCGTAGATGACGTTCGCACCGCGGGGTTCGCCGGCCCGCTCGAGGTAGTACGTTCCCTGGCGGCCGCGGTGGCTCCAGACCACGTCGGTCTCGATTCCAGCCTTGCGGAGTTCGCCGACCGCCCGCCGGCCGAGCGGCGTCTCCGGCACTTTCGACAGCCAGGTCGCGGACAGTCCCAGCCGCTGGGCGGCGATCGCGACGTTGCTCTCCGCGCCGCCGGCACGCACCTCGAACTCGTCGGCCGATTCGATCCGTTCGTTCCCCGGTGGGGAGAGGCGAAGCATCGTCTCGCCGAAGGCGACGAGGTCGTCCTCACTCACGGTCCGATACCCTCCCGTTTGGCACGCGTCGCTGTCATATGTCGGTACACACCCGGGCGTAGTATAAGACCGTTGCTGAGTCTGAGGTGTCGTCGAAAGTGTGTCTACCTTTCCCCAACTCGAATTCCCCGAGGTAGAAATACTAAACTACCATCACAGAATAGTTGGATATATGAAAGTATCTCGGCGACGTGTCTTAGCTGTTGGTTCCTCGTCCCTTTTGCTCGCTGGGTGTCCAGACCTCGTTACTGACGGAGAGCTAGTAGAACTCGAGTTGGAACTCCAGAACCGTGCCGATACCGCACACATCTTCTCGTTTGCCATAGAGACGGCCGACGGGTTGAGCGAGTGGAACCAGCGAGACGTGGAACCGAACGACCGCGAAACAGTTTCTCTGTCTCTGCCTGGAGATGGGACAGAAGAACGGATACACGCGGTCGTGAACGACGAGGTCGGAGTGGGGGTGTTCCGCATGGAACGAACCGACGTCGAGAGAGACTACTGTGCCAAAATGATCGTCCGCTACACCGACTCGGAGATAGACGTTCTCACTCCCGAAGACCAGCCGGATTGTTGAGTCAACCGGACGAACGACGGCGGTGTCAAGGCGGACAGTTCATCGGCCGGATGTAACTATCGAATCGTCGACTCGAGTTCGACCGCCACGACTGCGGTTTCCGCGTTGCTGACGTCGCGCTCGAGCGTCGCTTCCACACCCATCTCCCCGAGCAACTCGAGACTGCTCTCGACGTGGTCGGTCACGGCCGGAATCCGGACCCGTCCGCCGGCAATCGCAAGGTAGACGAGCAACTGGTCGGCCATGTGCCGGTCGACGGGTGCCGTTCCCTCGCGGAACCGGTTCGCGGCGTCGGCGGCATCCTCGCCGACGCGCTCGGCTGGCTTCCCCCGTTCGCCGAGGGAACTGAAGCCTGCGATTCCCGTCCGTTTCGAACCCTCGAGTGCGTGCTCGACGCGGATCACGAGCACCGATCCCGACGACGGACTGTCCGCCGTCGTCTCCCGGCGCTCGAGGTCGCCGTCCCACTCGAGGCGCTCGACGCCCCCCTCGGCCTGTCGGTGGGCGACGTCCCGGTCGGCCAGCGACTCGGATTCCGTCGAGTAGAGTCGCACCGTCTCGAGGTCGCCGCGTGCTTCGAGTTCGATCGGGTCGATCGCCGAGGGCTCGAGATGGAGCGTCACCTCGCCGCCGCCGTCGGGGTAGAACCCGCGACGTTCGGGTTCGCAGGTAGCGTCGAGCCCGAACCCCCGGAGCAGCGGGAGTTTCACGTGCCGGAAGTAATCCAGCGGCGGCGACCACTTCACGTCCGTCCCACCGGTGACGGTGAGTTCGAGCGGCGACTCGAGGACGGTCGCGAGCGGCAGTACGGCGTCGAAAAGCAGCGTCACGCTGCCCGCAGTGCCGATGTCGACGGCGTACTGGCCGCCCTCGAGTCCGTTATCTAGTCCCGGATCGAACTCGATCGTCTCCGCGCCGAGTTCGACGCCCGTCGCGTCGGCATCACAGAGTTCGACCATCGTCTCGAGGACCGCGAGGTGCTGGTGGGCGAGACCGGGATCGGGCCGGTCGCCGCGGACGTTCTCGATACGGATCGGCTCGTTCTCGAGGACCGACAGCGCGAGTGCGGTCCGGACGAACTGCCCGCCGGCCTCGCTCCCGTCGAGTTCGTACGTCGGCGTCACGGCTGGTGGTAGGGACTCGAGTGCCGTATCGGTACCGCTCGAAAAGCGAGTTTGCGACGGGTGTCAGTCGCCGTGGCCCGGATAATCCCGCTCGAACCGTTCCTCGATCTCCCGTTCGTCGAACTGGACGATCACGGGCCTGCCGTGCGGACAGGCGTAGGGGTTCTCGCAGTCGTCCAGCGCCGCGAGCAGGTCGACGACCGACCCCTCCGTCAGCGAGGTGTTGCCCGTGACGGAGGGGTAGCAGGCCAGGTCGCCGAGGAACTCGTCGGCCAGCGCGTCGACCGTCTCCGCGCCCGCCTCGCGGTCGCCCTCGACGAACGACGTGAGGACGTCCCGCAGGTGTTCGGGCTCGAGCGTCTCTTCCAAGACTGCGGGAACGGTCGTCACCGCGACCGTTCGGTCGTCGACGCGGTTCGCGTAGAAGCCCAGCCGCTCGAGGGCCTCGCTGTACCCCGCGAATGCCTCGGCCTCGGCGGCGGTGAGCTCGAGTTCGACGGGTTCGGCCAGCGCCTGCGCCGGCGGATCGCTGGCGAACGCCTCCTGCAGGCGCTCGTAGTTGACCCGCTCGTCGGCAGCGTGCTGGTCGATAAGCGCGAGGCCGTCGGGCGTCTCGCAGACGATGTACGTGTCCCCGAACTGTCCGAGCACGCGCAGTGGTGGGAGCGAGTCGAAGTCGGTCTCCTCGCCCGTCGCGCGGTCGCCCTCGAGCGTGCGCTGTTCGGTGGGACCGTCGAACTTGCGTTCCGGATCGCGTTCGGGCTGGCTGGGTTCTGTCGGCTGTTCGTCGGCGTGGGGACTCGAGTCGGTTCGTGGGGCATCCGCGTCGGCCGGCTCGGTCGGCGGCTCCGGTTTCGCCGGGGCACTGTCGGCTTCGCTCGCGTCGATGGAGGACGCTGGGGTGGACTCGAGAGGTTCGCTCTCGGCCGATGCGGATCGTTCGGAGCGGTCCGAAGGCTGTGGGGGACTCGAGGGCGGGCTCGAGTCGACGCTGGAAGACGTCGATCCGTCTGCCGGCGGTTCGTCGCTGGCAGGAGATCGCTCGACCGTCTCGTCGCGCGCTGGAGATGCCGTCGCCGAGTCGTCTCCGCTCGAGCCGTCCCCACTCGAGCCCCCGATCTCGGACTGCGACGGCCCGCGGTCGGGAGCGACTCGCGCGTCGCCCGGGGCCGATCGGCCGCGGGGCGCTCGAGACCGCAACAGCCCGTGCTCGAGCAGTGCCGACTCGACGGCCGAGTCGACCTGCCGGCGGACTGCATCGTCGTCGTCGAACCGTACCTCTCGCTTGCGCGGGTGGACGTTGACGTCGACGGCCTCGCCCGGCACCTCGAGGAAGAGGGTGGCGAACGGGTAGCGGTCGCTGCCCAGCTGCGTGCCGTAGGCCCCCATGATCCCCTCGCGGATCGCGTCCGAGGTCACGGCGCGGTCGTTGACGTACGTCGCGAGGTACTCGCGACTCGAGCGGTTCGTCTCGGGGTGCGAGACCAGCCCCGAGATGGAGTCGACCGGTCCCGGCGGGAGGTCCTCCTCGTCCACCTCGACGGGGATCATCGCGGCGGCGACCTCGCGACCGTAGACCGAGAGGACGGCGGCCTGGAGGTCTCCCTGGCCCGTCGTGGAAAAGACTTCGCGGCCGTCGTGGACCAGCGAGACCGCCACGTCCGGATTCGCGAGTGCGTAGCGGGTGACGACGCGGTTGACGTGAGCGAACTCCGTCGCCGTCGTCTTCAGGAACTTCTGGCGGGCGGGCGTATTGTAGAACAGATCCTCGACCTCGACGACGGTCCCCTCGGGACAGCCCGCAGGCTCGACCGAGACGGCGTCGCCGCCCTCGTAGACGAGTTCCGTCCCCGCCTCGCTCCCGTCTCGAGGCCGCGACCGGATCGTCAGCCGCGAGACGGAGCCGATGGTATGCAAGGCTTCACCCCTGAAGCCGAGAGTTCTAACTCCTGCCTCGAGATCCTCGAGGCCCTCGATCTTGCTCGTCGTGTGCTGGCGCACCGCAACACGCAGGTCGCTCTCGGTCATCCCGTGGCCGTCATCTGCCACGCGGATCGACTCGGTGCCGCCCTCTTCGACGGCGACCTCGAGCCGTGAGGCGTCCGCGTCCAGGCTGTTCTCGACGAGTTCCTTCACCGCACTCGCGGGCCGCTCGACGACCTCGCCGGCGGCGATGCGGGCGACGGTGTCCTCGTCTAGCTCGTGGATGTCTGTGTCGGTCATCGTTGGCTGAATTTGCTCCGCAGGTGCGCGTCGACTCCCCCGAACCCGGTCGACGCGACTCGAGTCGCGTTCACTGTTCGCCTAGGACGGGCGGATCGGCAAAGTCCTTGCGTGTCCGCGTCTCGTCTGGAGTGAAATCACGACTCTGGTGGTCCAGCGGGCTTCCGACAGGCTTCGTGTCTGCTCGAGAACACTCGCTCGTGTCCTGCTATCGTGGTCGTCCGTTTCCTGTACGCCTCGCTCGTGTCCTGCTATCGTGGCAACGATGAGTTGCTACGCCCTCCCCAGCCGACTCGTTCGTCGCTTCGCTTCCTCACTCGTCCACCGGGAGACGCAAGCGTCTCCCGAGCCTTCGCTCGTTCCACTCACGAAGACCACGCAGATTAGCGAGGCGTCCCCGTGATTACTCGGACACCTCACCTGTGCGCCAGTGAGCCCGTCCTGTCAATGGCTCTGCTGAAATCCTCTGCAGCTAACAAGAATTGCCCGCTGAATTCAGAGGATGTTTAGTACGACAGGTCCGTATGCTGGAGGCTATCCTGGGACCCCGCCGAAGAAGAATTAATAGCATAGATCCTCTTAACATTCCAATGAATAATTCCAGGCTAAGTATCGCGCTCGGAGGAATTGGCCTTCTATTGGTCGGGATTGCGATGTATCTCCAGCAGAATCTAATCGCAGCAGGCTTTTGTATGGTATTAGCCGTGTTTACCGCCCTACAACTGGTTTCAAAATCAGTAGATGAGTGGCTGAACGAGGTGAGTGAGAACATTCTAATCGTAATTTCAATTCTCGCACTCGCATCAGCTATTGTGATTTTAGAGTATTCTTAGGTAGATTTGGTAAATGATGCGTGTGTAGTGGATGACCACGGACAGCGTTTTGGCGCGCGCGGAGGCGCGGTGAACGACGAGTGAACCGCGTCTCGATTCTGCGCGAGGGCGAGTGAGGAAGCGAAGCGACGAACGAGTCGGATGGGGGGCTCGAGGTGCTGGACGGGCGGGACTGAAAGGGGCCGGGCCGGTCGGGGAGGCTGGTGGCCGGTAGCACCGCAGGCGAGCGACGCGAGCCGAGGAGCGCACGCCGCCAGCCGACTCGAGCGGTCCGGGGGCTTTCGAGGTAGAGGAAAATCTATTCGCTGGAGTCGTTTTCACAGAACTCCGAACGACAGACTCGAGCGATCCAGAGACTTTCGAGATGGTCGGGACGTTTGCTCCGAACGTCCTTTCCGGACTCGAGTTCCAGTTTGTTCCCGAGAACTGACTACCTAACTCTCGAGCAACGCGTCGACGCCTTCTGCCACACCTGCCTGCCCGTCCTCCGGCACCGGAACGAGCGGCGGCCGAACGGCATCGCTCGGAACGATGCCACGATACTCGAGCGCGGTCTTCGTCGCCGGTGCGAACCCGTGCTCCGCACAGGCACCAAACAATGGCTCGATGGCGTCCTGCAGTTCGATCCCGCGCTCGCCCTCGAAGGACTCGTACAACTCGGTATATGCTGCGGGCGCGACGTTCGATCCCGCGTTTAGTCCGCCGTCGGCACCCATCCGGAGCGCGGGGGTGAGCAGTGCGTCGTACCCCTGGAGGACGACGAACTCCTTGGGCATCCGGCGGATCACCGACAGCGTGTACCCGAGGTCGCCGCTCGAGTCCTTGATCCCGATCACGTTTTCGTGATCGGCGACGGCCTCGAGCGCTTCGAGAGCGATCGAGCCGCCGGTACACGGCGGGATGTTGTACAGCAGGACGGGCAGCGGCGACCGGTCGGCCACCCGCTCGAAGAACCGTCGGTTCCCGTCGGGTGCGTTGGGGCCGTGGAAGTACGGCTCCGTGACGACCGCGACGTCGGCACCGATTTCGGCGGCGTGTTCGGCGTAGTCGACCGCCTCCTCGACGGTCGTCGCGGCCGCGCCAGCGAGTACGGCCACCTCGCCCTCCGCACGGTCGACGACGACCTCGTGGACGCGCCGGCGCTCCTCGGGCGTCAGGCTGGCGAACTCGCCGGTCGTCCCGCAGGGAAAGAGGCCGTCGATGCCGTTCTCGAGGAGGTGATCGACGAGGTCCTCGAGTGCCGATTCGTCGATTTCGCCGCCGTCGGAATCGAACGGGGTGACGAGGGGCGTTGTGATTCCTTGCAGGTCGTGCTCGAGTGTCATGGGTCGATGTCTCTCCCTCGGAAGGAACCGTCTTCGCTCGAGGGACTCGAGAACGTATCGAAAACGACCAGTTACCTATTTGACCGTACTCGCACAAGGTCGCGTATGGACTGGTCTCCCGATCGCCGTCTCCAAGGCCGGATGTTCCTGGCGCTTACGCTCACCGTCGTCGGTTACGGCGTCCTCCTCTCGTTGCTGTTCTCGCTGCTTCCAACGGCACTCGCGCTGTTTACCTGCGTCGCCCTCGCTGCCGTCATGATCGGCAGCGTCTACTGGGCCGACTACGTCGCCTACTGGGCGACGGGCGCGGTCGCCATCGACCGCGAGCAGTACCCGCTCGTCTACGATCTCACCGACCGCCTCGCACAGCAGGCCGACGTCCCACGACCGCCGGTTGCCGTGATCCCCGCCGACGAACCGAACGCGCTCTCCGCGGGCACGGGCAACCGAACCGTGATCTGCGTGACCACCGGCCTCCTGCAAACGCTCGAGGAAGACGAACTCGAGGCAGTCCTCGCTCACGAACTCGCCCACCTCAAGAACAGCGACTCGAGCGTGATGACCGTCGCCGCGTTCCCGACGGTCGTCTCCGTAGTCACCCTTTCGGCTGCCAGCCGAGCGATTACTCCTGTGTCGTTCCTCCTGGGGTTCCCGTTCTGGATCGCCACGTACCTGCTGTTCGTCGGCCTCCCTGTCTACGTCGCCAGCCTCCCCGGAACGCTCGTGCTCTCGCGGTACCGCGAGTACGCCGCCGACCGTGGTGCCGTCGCGATCACGGGCAAGCCCTTCGCCCTCGCCAGCGCGCTCGCGACCATCCACGGCGAATCGACGCCGCCGGACGACGACCTCCGATCGGTCGCCGGCTTCAACGCGTTCTGTATCGTCCCGACATCGTCGATGCTGCCGTTCACAACACATCCACCGACTCACAAGCGAATCCAGCGATTGCAAACGACGTTCACCAAAAGCGAGTGACTAACTCCCGGAACGTCGCTGCTGAAGCGTGCTCGAGTACACTTCGTTGAGAGCGCTCGAGTTTGCCTACAGAACGCGTATTCGCAGTGTGACTCCCGATCACGTCCTCGTGATCGCCGGCTGTGCCACCGGGATCGATGCCTTGCCGACAGTTGTCACGACCGCTGTAAGCCATCGCGTCTACGACGGCGTGATTGGCTTCGCCGTCTTCACGGCCGATGCGACGATCGACGTCTGCCGAGAGCTAACCCCTCGAGACACGGCGACGGTGACGTTCGTCGCTGGTTTCGCGCTGATGCTGGTCGTGGATACGGTGCTCGCGGTCTGAGACGTGGACGCTTTTGGCCACCGTGGCCGGATGGAGGGAGTGGAAGCTACGAGTATTCATGATAGGGAGTGCGAGACGAAAACCCGCGGCTTTAGCTGTGGATAGCTCGATACCCATTCGAGAGAAGCGGAGGTCCGTATTCTGCCGGACAGAACGACGTGACGATCGGTCGCTCTGCTGGGGCCGCACCGGTGGGGACGGCTGCGAACCCGCGGCCGACTTCGTATTTACGGTGATCGGGTACTGGTACTTGCCCAGCGGCGAATCAGGAGGAATCCGGATCGGGACGCGGACCTCGGCGCTCCAGCGCGCGAACCGCCAGTACCAGATCGGTAGAGACGACTCGGCAGGTGACGACGGACTGGGGTCGACCCCGGCGTCGCCTACCTCGAGAACTGCGTGTGCTTCGTCCGGTAACTCCTCGACCCCCGAGTCCTCGAACCGATCGTGCCTCGATAGAGAGCGTCGCTTCTTCGCCCGGCGAGAGCGTCGGTTCGTCGCTGGTCACTTCCGAGGACGAACCCGTCCGAGACAACGCGGTAGGGGCGCCACAGTACCGATAGCCAGTCCGAGGAGGGACCGACGCTTTATGGACGTGCTTCTCTTCCGACGTATAAATTCGTTGTCCGGAGTAGGTGAATCGCCGCCGGTCGTCTCGAATCCCGCGGAAACCCGAAGAAAGGCGAACGGCCAGTGAGGGCTATCTTCTTCCAAGGAGAGAATCCCGCCGTTTACGACGGGCGTGAATCCGACACCGCCGACACAGACCACGTTCAGCAGCTATACGGATATTTAAGTCGAATCGTCTCGTAGTATGACGTACACCGAGGCGGCATGACCGCCCACCTAATCGGACAATATCGGGACTCCGAGGCCCAGAACGTTCGAAACACACTCTCGAACCGCTGTGGTGTCTCGGTCAAGATAACTCCGAGTCCCCTGCCGGGATAGGAGTAACGGCGGTGTGGCCCCGTCCTCATACTCAAGGACATAAGTACGTAAAGACATTCGGCGGTTCGATGTCGTCAAGCGCGGTCAGTGCAGCCTCTTGAAGTTCATCCAGTGTGTTGAACAAGCGGTTGCCGAGTGCTTGATTGAGTCGTCGCCAGCACTCTTCCACGGGGTTCAGCTCTGGTGAACCCCGTGGAAGGTAACACAGTTCGATCGGAGTTCCTTCGGCGAATGCCTGCACCTTGTTCGCCGTAAAATAGGAGGCATTATCTAAGACAACGCAGATTTTCTCGCCGAACTCGGTTTGGAGAGCGTCGAGCAACCGGATTGTGGTGTCGCTGTTGAAATTCTCCTCACACAGGAGAAAGAACGTCTCGCCGCTATTGCTGACTGCCCCGAGGAGTTTGATGCTGTCCCACGCGCCCGTCACCGGGAGTGACGGGCGCTCCCCTTCTGGAAACCACGCGTAGATCAGCGTCGAGAGAACCTGTCGCGTCTGATCGATGGTCAGGATCGTGTATTCATCGTCCAAGTTGTCGCGCTTTTTTTGAACCCTTCTTTCCAGGCCTCTTGGGCTCGTTCGTCGGACTTGTGGAACTCCGGCCGGGCTGTCTTCCAGGACAGCCCGGCCTCGGACATCAGTCGTCGGACGTGACGTTCGCAGTACTCAACACCGAATTCTTCGGAGAGATAGTGACGCGCTAGTGAAACAGACCACGCGGGCGCGTCGTATCCAACGTCTTCGGGAGACTCGTGAAGTACCTCAACAAACTGCTCGTGCTCGTCGTCAGAGAGTTCGGATGGTCTGCCCTCTCGTGGTTTGTCGTAGACGACCTCCTCGAACGGCTCGTCGGCGAGCCGTTCGAGTCGATTGAACCATTTCGAGGCCCAACTGCTGGAAAATCCATAGAGTGCGGCGGCTTCTGCTTGCGTTAGATCTTCTATCTCTTTGTAGGTGATCGCGGCCATGAGCCGCTTTGTTGCATCGGCATCATCGACCTCCGCCAAGATCTGGCGGAGGTCTTCGACAGAGACGTTCTCCAACGTCGCCATACTATTCCCCCGCATCTAGAGATACATGAAGTTTTATCCATCAGTATCAGAAATCGTAATGAGTGACAGAAGTTTTGGGCGTGGGCTAAGACGAACGGGGTAATGGGAGGAGACCGGCGGGGCGAGCTCGTTCGTCATCTGAGCGAGGAGGAGTTGGATCGTCTGCTGGACGAAGCAGACGATCCAAAGGTCGTCAAGCGGCTCACCTTTGTCAAACGTCTCTACAAGGGTGCAACGTACGAAGAAGCAGCCGACGACGTTGGGAAATCTGCGTCGACTGGAAGTCGCTGGGCACGTCGATGGAACGATGGCGGGCTGGGTCAGTTGACACCGAACTTCGGGGGCGGAAGGCCCCCGAAGCTCGGTGACGAGGAACAAGAGTGTCTTCTAGAACTTCTCCGGGAGGGACAGCCCTGGAAAGCACAGGAAGTTCACCAGCTCTTGGACGAAGAGTTCGATGTTGAGTACCATCCGGATTATCTCGGTCGATTCCTCCGGAATCTCGGACTGTCTTACGCTAAACCACGTCCAAAACGTCCCTCACGGCCAGAAAATGCAGATGAAATCCTCGAAGAACGCGTCGCAGACGCGTTCGACGAGGAAACAGAGACAGCACATAACAAGCGTCCCGAGGATGAGGACGAAGGCTGGGTTCTCGACGACGATATCTGTACAGATGGAGGAACTGTCGTCGGTTTTTGTGACGCTTCTCATCCGCAACCATACGACAATTCGCATCGACTGTGGTACGTCGATGATCCGACACTCGAACGACCGCTGGTGAAGCTTGACGAACCAGCGGTCGGGTGCTATACGCTCAACGGCGAAAGTGTCCTGACCTTTCCTGAAGATCAATCGAAAGAGAACATCTGTGCCCCATTGGAGGAGGTCCGCGAGCAGAATCCGGGAACGCGGATTCTGCTCGTCTTGGACAACTTCTCGTCTCACATCTGTGAGCACACGCGCAAGCGCGCACATCAACTCGGTATCGATCTCGTCTTTCTTCCGGTCGGTTCACCGCATCTCAATCCAATCGAGCAGGTCTGGAAAGTGCTCAAACGGAATGCTTCACCAATCGTCGTGGCGAGCGAGAGCGCGTTCCGCACTCTCGCTCGCCGCCTCTTCAACACCCTCACCGATCGACTTGGATTCGCCAAGTCTTGGATCGACCAGTTCCTCAGTCCATATTTGCAAAAGTTATCTTGATCATTATGATTTCTGATGGACTGCACGAGAACGCCGTTCTCGTGAACGCCATCGGCCCGTCATACCGACGAGTCGTAAACCAGCAACGCTCTTGTGGCGGAGATTGTTGGTGACTCATAGCGCAGTTTTGAGGATGGTTTTCAGCGCTTCTTTTCCCGGTTTTCGATACACGCGGCGACGGAGCTGGAAGGCTCGGAGATACGGCGTGAGCTTGTCCTTGGAGACGCCTCGATGGGGCGAGAGCCAGGATCGCGCCAGCGATCCGTGGCTCTCGCAGGTATTGACGTGAACGTCTCCATCGGCGTATTCGCCGTCGCCGTGGACGACGTATTCGCGGTCGAATGCGTCGTCCTCATCAAGCGGTTCGTACGCTCGAAAGCCGTCGGTATAGACCGTGAGCCACTCCTCTTTACGGTCAGCAAGGAGGAGTCGAATCGTCGATTCATCAGCGGCTTTCGCTGGGATCACGTAGCGGTCGCCAGTGCCGCGATCAGCCAGAATGAACACGGGTAGCTTGTCCTGTTCGTACGATCCTCTTCCGCGCGTGGATAGGCCACGCGAGCGCGACGGACGGTCGCGCTCGCGGCCTTTGAGTCCGGCTTTCACGTACAGTTCGTCAATCTCGACTGGTCCTTCGAGTTGTGGCTGAGGCGCGTCCAGCGCTCGCAGGAAGCGCTGGACGCGCCGGTACACTGTTTTGTAGGAGACATCAATCTCTACGTCTAACTGCCGAAGACTGGTGTTGAAGCGGATGTAGGTGTAGACGGCGAGAAACCACTTCCTGAGTTCGACCGCTGAGTGTTCAAAGACGGTGCCGGTCTGATCGGTGAACGTGCGGTCGCAATTCTTACAGCGATATCGCTGAAACACCCGATAGCTGCCGTACCGAATCGCGGATTCGGCACGGCAGCGTGGGCAATAGACGCCGTCACGCCAGCGAACCTGTCGGAGCAGGTTCGCGGCGCGACGCTCCGAGACGAACGTCTTGAGTGGAATCATGCTTTCGTCGGGTGGCGCGAACGCGCCACCCTTGCCCGCCACGACTTTCAGCTACTGCTGCGGGCTGACCAACAATCCTCTACCCATGAGCGACCAGCAAATATCCCAACCCAGCGGTACGGTGCCGTGGGAAGCCTCGCCGCTCACGGCGAGGAGGAGGTCACCGGAGCCGTTTGCTCACGTACGGCCCATCCTGGTAGTACCCCAACTTCTCGCGGTAGTACTCTCGAGCGCCGATGCCCGAAATCACGCTCACCTTGTCGTAGCCGGCGTCGGCGGCGAGTTCCTCGGCTTGGTTCATCAGGCGACGGCCATAGCCCTGGTGCTGGTGCTGGTCGCCGTCACCCTCGTCGCCCATCGCGACCTCCGAGCCGTAGACGTGCAGTTCCCGGACGAGTGCGGCGTTCTCGAGTTCCGGCCGGACCGGGTCTGCGTCGGACTCGTCCGACGAGGATCGCCTCGCTTTGCTCGCCTCACCACTCGGGAACCGCAGCCGACAGAACCCGACCAGGAGGTCCTTCTCGAAGTCCTCGAACGAGATGAAGTGTTCCGTCCCGCCACAGGCCTCGTACTCCATGACGTCGAGTTCGATATTCTCGGGCTCCTCGTCGTTCATGCCGACCTCACGACAGCGGATGCAGTCACACGACCAGCCGTGTTCGTCCATCCGCTTTCGGGCGAGTTGTCGGAGGTTCGACTTCCAGACGCCGGCATCGATAAAGTCCGCGGGAATGTCCCGCTGAACGCGCTGAAGTCGCGTGTAGCGAGGAATCATCTCCTTGATCTCGGCGATCAGTTCGGCGGCCTCCTCGTTGCCCAGCGGTTCGAACTCGCCTTTGTGCCACCAGTCGTAGGTCGCAGTGCCACGGACGATCAGCGTCGGATAGATCTTCAGGTAGTCGGGTTTCCACTGCTCTTGCTCGAACAGTCGGCGGAAGTCCTCGAGACACATTTCCTTGCTCATTCCCGGCTGGCCGGGCATCATGTGGAAGCCGACCTTGAACGCCGCGTCTCGCAGTCGCTGGTTGGCGTCGATCGATTCTGCGACGCCGTGACCCCGATGCATCTCGCGGTTGATCCGCTCGTAGGTCGTCTGGACACCGACCTCAACTTTCGTCCCGCCCAGGTCAAGCATCCGGTCGACCTGCTCCGGATCGCACCAGTCGGGCTTGGTCTCGAACGTCGTCCCGATATTTCGAATGTCGCCGCGTTCGTTCTCCGCGATGACGTCCTCTAGGTACGTCCACTCGTACTCCTCGGGGTCCTGGGCGAAGCTGACGCCCTCGGCTGGTTCCGGCTCCTTGTCGACATCGAAGTCGTTCATCGCCTCGAGGGCGCGCTTGACGAACCACTCCTGGTAGTCGTGAGAGCGGGCAGTCATCGTCCCACCCATCAGGATGAGCTCGACCTTGTCCACGGGGTGCCCGATCTCTCGGAGTTGCTCGAGTCGCAACCGAACCTGCCCGTAGGGGTCGTAGTCGTTCTGGACGCCACGGGCCGCTGCGGGTTCCTCGCCAGTGTAGCTCTGCGAGGAGGAAAACTCAGAGTCCGGGCCACCAGGACAGTAGAGACACTTCCCGTGTGGACACCGCTCGGGTGAAGTCATAATCGCGACCGGCGAGACTCCCGACGCGGTGCGGACCGGTTTGCGCTGGAGCACCGACTCTAAGTCCTCGCGGTGCTCTTTGGGCGCGTAATCCAGCAGTTCGGAGTTTTTCGGCACCTTGGGGGCCGAATGTTCCGAACAGGCCTCGAGTTTGGCCGTCTCGACCTCGTCGCGTTCGATCTCGCCCGCGAGGATCCGTTCGACGAGCGTCTCACAGACCTGCTGGAACGCTTCGGTTTCCGTCGGATCGGAATCGGGCGTCTCGGTACTCACTACACGGATTTGATGGCGCGGCGCGAATAAGCGTGTCGGACTCGTCGGCTCTGTTCGCGTTCGTTACCTGCTCGTCAAGTTGTGGATGCGCTCCTCGATCTCGTGGACACGCGAGACCTGTTTCTCGTTCGCGTCCGCAACCGATTCGATCTCGTCGGCGATCGTCTCCGATTCCTCGACGAGTTCGTCGATCATGCTCGCGACCTCCTCGGTACTCGCGGCCTGGTCGTCGGTCGCGTTCGAGACGTCTCTGACCCCTTCGGTAGCCTCCTGAACTGCATCCGTGATATCCTGGAGCCGTTCCATCGCGTCAGTCACCTGTTCGATCCCGCGATCGACCTGTTCGGTCGTCTCCTCCAGACTCTCGACGGTGTCTGCAGTGTCTTCTTTAATGTCCTCGACCATCCGCTCAATCTCGCCGGCGTGAGACTGTGACTCCTCGGCCAGCGACTTGACCTCGTCGGCGACGACGGCAAACCCATCGCCCTCGCTGCCGGCGTGTGCGGCCTCTATCGAGGCGTTGAGCGCGAGCAGGTTCGTCTGATCTGCGATGTCGTTTATCACCTCGACAATCTCGTCGATCTCGTCGATCCGGTTCTCGAGTTGTTCGACATCGCTGACGACACCCTGTGCGGAGTCGTCGACCTGCTCGATGACATCGATCGCTTCGGTCGCGGCCTCTTGGCCCTCTTCCGAGAGCGATTCAGCCCGTTCGCTGGTCGCTGCGACCTCTTCTGCAGTCGAAGCGATCTCTTCGACGGACGCCGACATGCCCGCTACCTCGCTTGCAACTTCGTCCATCGACGCGACCTGCTCGGTCACGAGATCGGTTATCTGTCCGGTGCTCGTGGCAATCTCGTCGGATGTCGCACTGACTTCCTGGACTGCGGCCTGGACGTCTTCCTCGATAGCCTGCTGGCGCTCGAGTCGGTCGACGTAGTTCGTGACATCGGTGACGAGCACGTCGAGCAGTTCCTGTTCCTCGGTGAGCCACGGGCCATCGTCTTCGTCGGGACGCTCCTCCGTGTAGGCGACCGTCATCGAGACCGCCGTCCCGTTGTCGGTCCTCGCTCCAGCCGTCAGTGCGTGCGATGTCCGCTTGAACCCCCCTGAATCGGCGACGTGATCACCGACCTCGATCCGGGCCTCGGCCACGGACGGATACTGGAACCACTGTGGCAACTCACGTGCGTACGTGTCGACGAGGTCCGTCATCGGTCGATCGACCTCGTCGAACAGTTCGTTCGCACGTTTGACCGCAGTTAATTCGTTAGTCCGCTTCTGGAGCAGTACCTTAGCTTCCCGCTCGTTCAATTGCCTAAATTCGTCCTCGAGATCGACGTGTTTCGATATCCGGTCGGGTTGGGACATTCGCTACTCAACTATAGAAACGCATCACTCATTTTTCGTTCGGCCATCCAGCACGAGTCGACCTGTGACAGTCTCCTGGCGACACACGTCACTGGTCCGGAAGCCGAGAGCGGCGATCACCGCGACACCCCCCCCCCTCTGTGCCGCGAACAGAGTAAACTCGAAGGTCCCCCGTGAGCAATAACTCGACGGCAGCGAGGGGACCCACGGCACCACCGCATCTGGTTGGGGCAATTATACGCTGCACAGGCGCAATACCACGACGAAGGCCGTGGAGACGCGCCGTCACTTAGGGAAACAGACCACTATTCAACTGGCTACCTCGAGTTTCCCACAGTGACGTTTAGCTGATAGGCAAACGTACAATGGTGTCGGAATATTCGTCTTTAGCTAAGCGAAAAACCACGTGACAGCGACGGCTTATCGAGGCATCTTTTCGAGAGGAACGAGGAGGCGACGAGTGTGCAACACGAAGCCTCCTCCTCTCGGATTATGCGTCGGCTCACTAATTGTTTCCCTCCGAGTTCCCCGAAGAGCACGCCGAGAACTCGGCGTGGTCGAACGCGATCGCAAGCTCCAGATTCCCGCCTCCGTCTGGGCATTCGTGTTCCGCTTCGCCGCGGCGAAAGCCACACACTCGCTGGCTTCAGACGCAGCTACAACTCCACTGCCGACGAGACGATCTCTCCTGGCGGCTTCTATCACCGGTTGACGCCGTCTTTTGCAGAGTACTTCCGCGACCTCGTCGAGACCGTGCTCGACGAGGTCGCTGTCCCTGACACTGTTGACGCCGATATCGACCGGTTCAGGGACGTGATGATCGCCGATGGAACGGTATTGCGGTTACACGAGTTCCTCGCCGGTGAATACGAAGCCCGGAAAGAGAAGCAGGCTGGAGCGAAGCTCCACCTGCTCCACAATGCCACTCGGACACAAAGCGGTGCATTGGGAACATATCGGGCACCGCTGTCGCGGTGCCTTTGTCCTCTTTGATCTTCAGCTACAGCTCTCGGTATCAACAATCTACTTCACAAGAGCGACCCCACATAGATGCTGATTCCCGCGTCTTCAGGCGCGGGAGGGAGTCAATGCTCGATGCCGCTTTCGAACGACGATCCGAGGGAGACTGCGGGGGAGCGATCGGTACGAACACCCACAGATCGTATCTGGCCGACCGCTGTGGACGGTGTGAGAGACCGATTTAGGTCGGCACGTCGATAGTCACGACGTACAACTCCTGGTCTGGTCGTTGCCCCCAGAAAACCGGGTCCATCAGCGGCTCGCAGTCGACGTCCTCGAGTCCGTGGTCTGCAAGGAAGGCGACCAGTTCGGTCGGTGGCCGGCCGTCGTACAGGGGCAGGGCATCGTGGATCTCGCGATACCCCTCCCACGGTTCGTCGAAGTCCCAGTAGCCTTCGACGAGGACAAGCCGTCCGCCAGGTTGGACGACGCGACGCCACTCGTCGATCGCCGTTTCGGGGTGTGGCAGCGTCCAGATGAGATGGCGGGCTGTCACGACATCGAAGGCGTTTTCGGCGAACGGGAGCGTCTCGGCGTCCCCAGTGTGGTACTCGATCGTGCAGTCCGCTTTACGTGCCTTCGATCGGGCGCGCTCGAGCATCCCAGACGAGATGTCGAGACCCGTCACGTCGTAACCCAGTTCGGCCAACAGCAGTGAGACGGTTCCAGTCCCACAGCCGAGGTCGAGCACGCGGCGTGTACCGTCGGTCGTCAGTTCTCGGAGCAGCGACAGCCACGCTTCACGCTGTGTGTCCGTGTGGACACCGGAGATGCCGTCGTCGTCGTACTCGTCGGCACGCCCGTTCCAGTACTTCCGGACGGCGTCTTTTACGATGCCGTCGGAGTGCTGTGGTCGTGTCACGAACGACCACCGTTCGCCCGTCCGGCCAGTTCGCCTCGGTCGGCCGCGTCCGTCCACGTGGAGACATCGCTGGCTACCGCTACCGTGTCGGTCGGGTTCGTGCCGGCGAACCTGTTCTGGACGTGTCGTTCGAGCCATCTGGAACTCCCGAACGGCCACGAAGATATCGCCGCCTCGATCACGATCCAGGAGTTCGTCTCGAACTGCATACTCGGCACTATCGACGGGACCGAGTAAGCACCTGTGGTATCACAGAGCCGGATCTGGATCGGTCACCGCTGCAGGTTCTCATCACATATCATCGAGCGCCCCGACACGACTTACGAGCGTTCGCACACGGCTCCGGGCGTCGGCCGAGATGGAAGCCCATTACGGACCCCTTCGCGCGTCGGGCAAAGGTATTTTTCACCCTTCGTCGTTGGGAGCGACGATGCGACGACCGTATCACACAGCCTGGAACGGACGGTGCGGAAGCGACTCACAGAACGGACGTACCGATAACTCGGCCGCCAGCGGGCGCTGTTCGAACTCGAGGTGAGAAGCGATGCGCAAGATCAGAGCAATCGTCTACGGAGTCGGATCGACGGGACAAGACATCGCGGAGTATATGCTTCGGTCCGGGATCGAGATCGTTGGCGCGATCGACGCCGACCCGGAGAAAGTCGGCTCGGACCTCGGAGACGTTATCGGGGTGGATCGGAAGCTACACGTCGAGGTCTCTGACGACGCCGACGCCGTCCTCTCCGAGACGAATGCCGACGTCGCCGCCGTCGCTGTCGTGACGCCGATGGAGGAGATGTACCCCCATCTCGCCCGCTGTCTCGAGAACGGCGTGAACGCGATCACCACCTCGGAAGAAGCGCTGTATCCCTGGACGACAGCCCCGGAACTGACTACGAGACTCGACAGGAAAGCCCGCGAGAACGGTGTGACCATCACTGGAGGAGGCTACCAGGACATCTTCTGGGTGAACCTGGTGACGATGTTGACCGGTGCGGCTCTCGAAATCGACACGATTCGCGGGATGGGGCGGTTCGACATCGACGACTACGGGCCGGTTCTCGCAGAGCACTATTTCGTCGACTCGTCCGAGTCGGCGGTTCGAGAGGCGATCGAGGAGGGCGACGTTCCACCGAGTTTCTTCCGGATGAACCTCGAGGCCCAAATCTCGAGACTGGGACTCGCACTCGAGAGCGTCGATCAGGAGACGGACCCGGTGATCGCGGAGGAGGAAACCGAGTGTGAGGCGCTCGACGAGACGATTTCAGAGGGGGATGTCCTCGGGTTGCGCTACGTCGTCGACGTGGCGACCGACGCGGGTATCGACTTCGTGGGTACCGAAGTCGCTAAAGTGTACGGGCCGGACGAGGTCGACGTCAACGAGTGGACGATCGACGGGACACCGGAGATACACCTCCGAAACGACGACGTCCCGACGATGGTCGGGACGAGCACACAGATCGTCAACCGGGTCCCTGATCTGCTGGAGAGCGAACCGGGATACGTCACGGTCGACCAGTTGCCTGCCCCTCGATTCAGACCGCTGTCTCTCGAGCAGTACGTCGATCTCCGATAGCACTCGAGGAAAACTATAACATAGTTACAGTATTTGCCTACGGTCGGTATCGAGCGTCGTGCGGTCGGCTACAAACGGTGTCTGGGCCGCGGACTGTATATTCAACCAGTACGTTTACACTCTGACCAGTTCACTCCTTACTCGGCAGGGGAACGGGGGGACTCGATTGGAACCCGTCCATCGCGGGAAACACTATCTGCCATGTCTCGCGATCACTCACTCATCGGACCGTTCCATCACCCTGCCTGCACTCACCACAGCCGTTTTCTATGGGCTCACCGGAGTGCTCACCCGGCAGTCGACCAGCTGTGTAATGTGGCGAGTCCATCACTTTAGACGGGTTGACACCTGATTTCGGGGCGGTGTGATCCCCGATCCACGGGGTGCTGTACCGTCGTCCCCTGCAATCGCTTTGGGTCGCGGGTACGCTGGCAATGACGACAGTACTCGCATCAGAGATCCGGTTTACAGAAGACGTCTCGGCCGTTCTTCCGGCAGTCGATCCGCAACTCGTCGTCACTCGTCACTGAAACGCGATCGATCCGTCTGACGTATTTAGCTGGCCCGTCGACGTGTGGCCCCTGCTCGAGTTCGCGGATCAACCCGGCTTCCTCGAGTTCGGTGAGCTTCCGATAGGTCGTCGACCCCGGAATGTCGAGGGTAGTAGATAGTTCTCCGGCTGTGATTGGAAGCGTCACGTGCTGGTAGATGCGTCTGGCGGTGCGATCGGCTAGTGTGTCGACGATCAGGGCGGGCGTACAGTCGTGCTTCGACGGCTGTTCAGCGCCGGCACAGCGGCGCGTTCTCTGCGAGGCTCGGCTCATAGACGAACGTAGAGTGGGCGTCGATTTATCAACAAGCCCTGTTCCCAGTCGGTAGGAGTCGAGGCGAACCACACAGTCAGGTACCGCTAATACGGCTGTAGTCCACCTGTTGGTGAGCCCCCTCGGGATCAAGCCCCGGAGCAGTCGCCTCGATAGCCTGTAAAGAAGACGAAAGGGCCGCGTGGCCGGTGCAGCGGGCTGTACCGGCCGACCGTCGACTAGTGTCGGAGCCACTGGACGTCAGTCGACGGTTGGGACGGTACTAGACCTGCACCGATTTCTCGATGTACTTTTCGTCGATCTCCCACTCGCCGTCGCCGTTCTCGATCATGTACTCGCCGTAGTAGGGGACGCGGTTCTCGACGGTCTCTCGGAACGTCTCACGAATCTCGGGTTTGGTCATTTCCCCCATCGTCCGGAGGTCGTCGTTCCGGTTGAGACAGCCTTTCAGGTAGCCTTCGTGGGTCACTCGAACGCGGTGACAGTTCTGGCAGAACGTCGCGTTCTCGACGGGATCGACGATTTCGACCATCCCACGGCCGGCGTTTGGATCGTCACTCGAGTCGCTTTCGCCAATCCAGTAGCGCCGGCGATTGTGCATCTCTCGGTGTTCGATCTCGTCTGCTTGCTCTGCCAGCCAGTCGTGAACGCGCTCGATGTCGATGTTCCACTCGGGCCTGCCGGTGAGTTCGGGCATATACTCGATGAGTTGTAGTTGCAGGCCGTCGTTTTCCGCGACGTGGTCGACCATCTCGGGGATATAACCCGCAGTGTGCTCGAAGACGACCATGTTGAGCTTGATGGGGTCTAGGCCGGCGTCGAGAGCGGCATCGACGCCCTCTAGAACCCGTTCGTACGCGCCACTCTGGGTGACTGCCGCAAAGTCCTCGGCATCGAGCGCGTCCTGGGAGACGTTGACCCGCTCGAGGCCAGCGTCGACGAGGTCTTCGGCACGGCCGGGGAGGAAGGTACCGTTAGTCGTCAGCGACACTTCCAGTTCGTCCGGCGTGCGCGCGATGATCTCCGCTAAATCCTGTCGGAGCATCGGCTCGCCACCAGTGAACTTGACCGCATCGACGTCGAACTCGGTAACGACCTCGAGAAATCGTACGACATCGTCCGTACTCATCTCGGCGTCCTGTGGGTCCATCGGGCCGCGGGTATCACCGAGCCCCTCGTTGTGACAGTAGATACAATCGAAGTTGCACCGATCCGTCAGCGAGATGCGTACCCCCGTCACCTCGCGCCCGAACTCGTCGGTGAGCATACTACGGCCTTGCAGATGGATCCGCTTAAACTCGCCGGGTATTTCCCGGCACTAGTAACCATTTTGGGTTTCGTTTTGTGGGCTGAAACGAGTGCGTAACAACTACTCTTTCCCGTCCCGAACAGGGTGTATGGACGACGAGATGCTCGACGACCAGCGGCGACTCGTCGAACTCATCGAGGCGGAAGGCTGGGACGTAACCGATCTCGAGATGTCGGCCTACGACAGCCCGTGGGCCGACGAAGACGAACCGGAAGCGACGGTAACGATCACCGCTCGAAAACCCTACGAGAGCGAGAATGGAGACAGTGGCGATGAAGACGACAGTCCCTACCGGCTGCAGTAGCCCGGAGGTGGGTAGTCGATCGCTCTACAGGTCGAACTTCGAGGCTGCAGTCTTCATGTCCTTGTCGCCCCGGCCCGAGAGGTTGACGAGAATCGTCTCGTGGTCGCCTGCCTCTGCGAGTTGGATCGCCCGCGCGACGCCGTGACTCGACTCGAGTGCTGGGATAATTCCTTCCGTCTCGCTCAGTTCCCGGAACGCAGCAAGCGCTTCCTCGTCGGTGATGCCCGTGTACTCACAACGGCCGACTGCACGGAACATGGCGTGTTCGGGGCCGACGCCGGGGTAGTCTAGTCCGGCGGAGACGGAGTGGACGTCGACGTCGTCCTCGAGCACGCGCGTCTTCATGCCGTGGATGACATCGTCGGTGCCGCTTGCGAGCGGTGCGGCGTGTTTGCTCGAGTCAGGGCCTTTCCCGCCACCTTCAGCGCCGTAGAACTCGAGGTCGTCATCGCGGAAGGCGTGGAACAGCCCGATTGCGTTCGAGCCGCCGCCGACGCAGGCGACCGCTGCGTCGGGCAACTCGCCCGTTTGCTCGAGAAACTGGTCGCGGGCCTCGTCGCCGATGACCGACTGGAAGTCACGGACCATCCGCGGGAAGGGATCGGGACCGACGACGCTGCCGACGAGGTAGTGGGTGTCGTCGACGTTCGCGGCGAAGTCCTCGAGGGCGACGTCGACGGCATCCGCGAGTCCCGCGTCACCGCGGGTGACTTCGGTGACATCCGCGCCCAGCAGGCGCATCCGGAAGACGTTCATCTCCTGGCGCTCGACGTCTTTTTTGCCCATGTAGATCTCCGTTTCGAGGTCGAACAGCGCGCCGGCCATCGCGGTCGCGACGCCGTGCTGGCCGGCCCCAGTCTCCGCGATGAGTCGCTCGCGGCCGGTGCGTTCGGCAAGCAACGCCTGTCCGAGCACGTTATTGATCTTGTGGGCACCGCCGTGAAGCAGATCCTCGCGTTTGAGGTATATCTCCGCGCCGTAACGCTCGCTTAGGTTTTCGGCGTAGTAAAGCGGCGTCGGCCGTCCGGCGAACGACTCGAGATGGCCTCGGAGGGCAGCCTGGAACGCTTCGGTCGTCGCGACGTCGTCGTAGGCACCAGCGAGTTGCTCGAGTGGTCCCTCGAGCGGTTCCGGAACGTGCCGACCCCCGTATTCGTCGAACGCTCCATCGTCGTGTGCATCGTTGGACATACCTGGCGTATAGACTCTCACTCTCAAGTAAGTTCCGCGCCGTAGTGTGCAACGCTCGCCCACGACTTGTCTGACGGGGCGTCGTCGCTATCGACCCAGCCGCGACGTCGGCGACGTCGTCGAACCGACCCCGGATTTCGCTGGGCCGGCGAATCGATCGGTATCGGCCACTGTTGTGGCGGCGATCGGACACTGCCGAACCCTGCCGACCACAACCTCGAACTAGTGGCGGGCCAAGCCTGAACTGATGGGTCGAATCTGGCGGTGTGGCTCGATTCGACCCGTCAGTCGACGGTTGGGACGGTACTAGACGAGCGACGGCCGACTCGAGCACCTTTCGGGGCACTCGAGGACCGAGACGGCGTCGAGTCGTTACGGTCGGCGTGGGCAGGAGTGTGGTACTGCTGTCCCGACGCAATCGCTTGGGACGCGGGTGCGCCGGAACTGGCCGACATAACCCAGACGGGGGGTCGAGGATTGGTCACCTGCTTGCCGTTCTCGCTACGGTTCGATTGTTTCCAGGTGGTGGCCGACTGCGAGCGTTCGCTTTGCCATCCGTTGCGCTCAGCGAACGCGACGGGTGAGAAACGCCGCTCTCTGCTGCTCACCCCAGATCTTCGTCGCGTTCGGACTCCCGCAGGATGAACGGCCCCATTGCGAGTGTTCGCTTCGCGATCGTCGCAATTCGGAGGATGTAGACGATGAAGACGACGAACGGCGAGATACCGATCACGAACCCCAGGCTCGCGAGCCAGACCAGGTTGTCGATGCCCAGCGTCGTCCCCGGCAAGGCGTTGCCGTCGACGTACATGATCAGGACGGCCATCGCGGTCAACGCGGGCACCGAGATGTACAGCAACGCCCGCGAGAGGTTGATCAATTCCCACTGGAAGTACAGCGTCTTGAAGTGCTCGCGTGCCGGGCCAAACAGTCGCAGCGTCTCGATCACGTGGTCGATCTTCTCGTTTGCTTCTTCAGAGAGCGACTCCGTGTGATCTGCCCGTATCTTGCGCGCGTCGTAAATCTTTCGCGAATAGTTGAACTGCAACGCGTTCCAGATCACCTCGAACGTACCGAACTGGGCGTTCTCGAGGTTTGCCTTGACACTCTCTGCGTTGTCCGTCGTGTCCTCGACGTAGGCGCCGATTTTTCCTTTGAGTTTCTCGTCGCGTTCGTCTTCCATCTCCGCTTCGAGTTCGGTTGCACGCTTCTGGATTCCCTCGACGAGTTCATACAGGAAGGCCGCTGGCTCGGGCGGACTCGCGTCCGCGTCGATCGTGGCTTCGACGGTCTGGCGGAAGTCCATCGCTGCCTGCATCCGATCACGTTGCTGACCGACCGCGCCGAGCTCCTGGGAGAGTACGAGCTGGTTGATCGTGACGACGATCGAGGTACCGGTGATGATCGCGCCGATAAACGCCGAGAAGAAGAACTCGAGGCCGTCCTGGTTCTCGACGATGAGCCGCAGCGGCGTCAGGCCGATCCGGCTGGTGGTGACGAGGATCG
Source organism: Natronobacterium gregoryi SP2 (assembly GCF_000230715.2). Taxonomy (GTDB): domain Archaea; phylum Halobacteriota; class Halobacteria; order Halobacteriales; family Natrialbaceae; genus Natronobacterium; species Natronobacterium gregoryi. The sequence continues at coordinate 2,632,799 of NC_019792.1, read as the reverse complement.
CGAACACGACTGCCAGGATAATGCCAGTGAGCACCCAGCGATCTACCCGGAGCAACACCCAGAGCCGCAGTCCACCGAGGCGTTCGTTCTCGTTGCTTTCGCTCGAGTCCGAGTCGCTCATCGACTGTCCGAATCGACGACAGCGGTGGGTAAAATACCCGGCCCGGGAGGCGACGGGACGGGAGCGGGTTCGGACCGGAGTAGTTCGATCCGCCGATCGGAGTGCTATCGAGCGACGTTCTCGGCACAGTAACTGTCCACGCAGCCTTTTTTCCGTCCTCGTCGTACGTCGTTCCGGTATGAGCATTGAGCGTCCGATCGAGTACGGGTTCGACGGCACCGGGAACTGGTTGTTCGGCGGCGCGGTCGGCGGCGTCGTCGGTTCGTTGCTGTTCGGCGGCGTCCTCTGGCTCGTCGACCCGACGATCATCACCGAGGTAATTCCCGCGCTATACGGTATCGACCCGATCGGCACGGCAGGCTGGGTCTTCCACCTCGTTCACGGACTCGTCCTCGGTCTCGTTTTCGGCGTGCTCCTCAGCCGCGATCCGATCCTCGGAACGGTGATGGCTGACGTCGAAACCGGCTTCATCGCTTCGATGGGGCCCGGGCTCCGATTCACCCTCGCCGGAGTCGTCTACGGGTTAGCCGTGTGGGCGATCCTCCCGTTGCTCGTATTGCCGACCTGGGTGGCGATCGGCGGCATCGACGACCCAGGCTTTCCGATGCTCGCTTTCGAGAGCCTCGTCGGTCATCTCCTTTATGGCCTGTTGCTCGGTGCGCTATTCTCGGTCGTCGTGGAGATATCCCAGGAAGCCAAAGCGGCCGACGCGCCGTTCGAGGAGGCGACAGACTCCACGCGAGAGTAGTCAGTTTGCGGGTTCGCTTCTCGGCTCGGCTCCGTAAGAGACGTCGAACGGTCCCTCGCCGGGATCTTTCTGGGGAAGCATCGGCCCGACGGAGGCGGTTCGGCGAGTGACGCTCGCGGTCCGGAGGATGTACGCGGTCAGCAGCGCCAGCGGGGAGACGACGACCGCGATGAGCGCGCTGACGACGTACGGCAGGTAGGCGATGCTGACACTCGCCCCGCCGAGGTCAGCGTACAGGAAGCCGATGAGCATCGCCGAGAGGATTGCCGGAACGCCACAGTACAGCGTCAACTGCGAGAAACGAGTGAGCTCTCGCTGGAGATACGTCGTCTTGAAGTGTTCGCGAGCGACGCCGAACAGTTCCAGAACGTCGATCAACGCCTCGAGTGAGTCGCGGGCATCCTCGGAGAGGTCGTCCCCGTACGCTCCGCGGAGGTGTCTGGCACCGTATAACTGCCAAGCGTCGTCGTAGCCGATCGCGGCCGAGACGGCACGAAACGTCCCGAACTTCGTGTGCTCAAGGGTGTCGTCGAGCCGATCCGAACTCTCCTGGACGGCGGCGACGTACCGGTCGACCTGCGTTCGGAGGTCGTCGTCAGGGTGAGTCGCCACCTCGTTCTCGAACGTCGTCGCGTGGTCGTCGATTGCCTCGGTGAGCAACTCGAGCAAGCGGGTCGGCGAGGCGGGGGTCGCCGACACCCCTGTTGCGTCTGCGGTCTCCTCACGAAACTCCAGAACGCCCTGGAGTTGCTTTTCGGACTCGCCGGCTGCGGCAAACTCCCGGGAGAGGATGAGCTGGTTGATCGAGACGACGAGTGTGACAAGCGAGAACGTGCCGGCGATCATCCCGCCTGCGAGCCGGGTGATCGAGTCGTCGTTGACGAAGGAGACGACGCCGACGTCGTTCAAGACGAGAAACCCGACGAAGACCCCGACAGTGATGATCGCCGTAATGAACAGCCGGTCGGCCTCGACCAACACCCACTCCCGGAACCGAGTCCAGGAGTTCGTCCGCTTTCCGATGTCGCTCCCGTAGGACTCGAGCGTCTCGCCAGTGTCGGACGACTCCATAGCTGTCGCGTTCACCGCTGTCGACAATAAGGCCCCGCGTTGCACACCACGGTCGAAAGCCGACTGGAACGGACGTTCGCGCTCTCCCCACAGACTGCAGGGCCGACACTGAAATGGGTTCGTGCCGTCCGAACGTTCGTGTCCACGATTGTGCCCTCGCTCTCGGCGACACGACCGATCGTCTCCGAACGAGTTCGTCGCCAACCGCGACGATGACTCGCCACTGTTCGAGCAGTCGACGGCGTCTCTTGCTCTATGCGGGTGGAGCCGTCGCGCTCGGCGGCTGTCTCGGCGACGGAAGCGTCGGCGGCGACGGACCGACCTACGAGGCAGGGACGGTGGCCGACGCCGACGGCGACGAACGCACGGCAGCGGAGATGGCAGCCGCTGCAGCGGTCGCCGAAACCGAGATTACCGAGACCGTCACGCCGCTTGCCGAGCTCTCACTTCTCGATCACGAGTTCGTCGTCGAAGACGACTTCAGGCGGTCGACCGTCCAGGGACGCCTCGAGAACACTGGCGAAGACCGAATTCAGACCGTCGAGGTTCGCGTCCGCGTCTACGACGACGAGGACACCAACTCGGTCACTATCTCGCGACGACTGGCGACCTCGACGGCGGCGGAACGTGGGCGTTCGAGACCGTGGTCCTCGAGTCGCCCGGCGACGTGGTCGACTACGAGGCGGCAGTGCTCGGGACGCCGACGTGATACGGTTTACTGCAGTTAATTACCGCCGATTGTCAGAACAGGGTCGGCGATCGCCGGGAACTAGTTACAGCAATCCGTCCGAGAGCGCGACGGTACCCGTTCTCGACGCCAGTCCGTGGTACTCGGCAGTCGCTTTCGGGCCGACCGCAGCGAGAACTGGAAGAGAGGCATCGACTGTCTAGGCGGCGACGCGTACGGACAGAGAGACGTTCCAGATCGTCACGACACTCCCGAGTAGAAAGAGTCCGATCGGGACGCCGATCCGATAGTCGGACGGCGTCACCCGGTACAGTCCGTAGAACAGGAGCAACGCTGCAAGCTTCCAGGGAACGAGAATCCAGTGACCGACGGCGTCCGTCACAGAGGCGGCGATCGGGTGAACTTCGACGACAGGCGTCGTCGAGACGAAATAGAGCGTACTCGAGAGGTCGCCAATACCGTACGTCGCGACGGCGAGTAGCCACATCGAGCAACGAGTCGACGGCAGCGAGAGCCCCCAGTCGTCAGCAGCGACTCGCGTCTTCCTCGATCGGCTCATTGTCGAAACGAGGACGACCCGATAGATGAAAGCTATGGCAGATGTATCGATACAGCGCCGAACACAGTTGTTTTAACGGAAAAAGTGCTGTCGGATGTAGAGCAGGCGGCTATCACGGGCCGCCGCCAGAAACCCTGAACCCGGTCGCCGCGTTGCTCGCGGTTCTCGAGTGCGTCGGGATGGTCGCCCAACGGCGTGACAGTCCGGATTTCGTCCGGTTCCAGACAGCCGACGGCGATTCCGACCGCACTCTCGTCACTCCCCGGTCAGTTCGTCGTCGACACCCCCGAACACCGTCGTTGGATCGACAGCGAGTTCGTAGGCCGGTCGTCCCTTTCCGGTCGGCGACGTCTGGTCGGGCTCCGTTTCGTCGACGAGGCCGTCGTCCTCGAGCCGGTACAGTGCCCGGATCACGTCGGCCTCACTGATCGAACCGACGACTCTCGTCTCGTCGCCCGTGATCCGATTCCGGCAGACGCGACGGACCGTCGGCGTTCGAACCGGTGTCTCGTCCTCGCGGTCCAGCGTTGCGATACCGAGCAATACGACCTGCTCGAGGGGTGGGATCGAGTCGATCTCGGGCGTTGATTCGGTGGCCATACACGTCGTTCCACATCGTCCGTGGTAATCGTTGCCCTGTCCCGACCCAAGTCAAAAACTACCCTCACCGATCGATACTCTCTCGAGAACTCGCCGAATCAGTCGCGCTCTTCGTCCTGTAACTCCGCGAGTTCGGCCTCGATCTCCTCGTCGGGGATGTCCTCCTCGAGGTCCTCGAGTGCGGGTTCGTCCACGTCGGCCGCCTTCTGGGGTTCGGGTTCCGGTTCTGGCTCTGGCTCTGGCTCTGGCTCTGGTTCGTCCTCGCCAACGTCGGACTTTAGCGTCTCGAGTTCGGCTTCGACGCCACTGCCAGCCGATAGTTCCTCGAGTTCGCGGTCGATTCGGTCTTTATCCGAGATGACGTCGTCGAAGGCTCCACTCTCGTGAAGTTCGTCCAGCGCGGCGGCTCGTGCCTCCATATCTTCGGTTTTCTCTTCGGCGCGTTCGATCGCGCGGCCGACATCCTCGAACTCCTCGCCCGTTGCCGTCATCGCTTCCGACACCGTGGAACTGGCCTCGGCGGCCTCGTAACGGGCTTTCATCGTCTCTTTTTTGGTGCGGAACTCCTCGATACGAGTCTGGAGTTCGTTTTTCTGCTCGATGAGTTGGTCCTGCTGGTTCTGCAAGTCCGCTATCTGTCGTTCCAGATCCTCGATCTGGTTCATCTTCGTTTTCTTCTTCTCGAGTGCACGCCGGGCCAGATCCTCGCGATCCTGCTGGACCGCCGTTCGGGCCTGCTCGTTGTGTTTCTCGACGTTGTCCTCGAGGCGGCGTTTCTGCATTTCGAGGCGTTTTTTCTGTGTCGTCAGGTCGGCGATACCACGTTTGACTTCCTGAAGCTGGTCGCGCATCTGCTCGTAGGAGTAATCGAGCGTCTCCGTCGGGTCCTCGGCTCGATTGAGCAGCGAGTTAATTTTCGACCGGATGACGTAGGAGGTCCGAGAGAGGATGCCCATACTCGTACGTATCGTTCCTCTACCTTAAAAACATCACTTCGACGACAGTCCCGACCGATCGTGCTCGACGGCGTCCAGAGCGGTCACGCGACCGGTTCCCTCGAACCGGACGCCGATCGTCGATCGAGGGCGGGCGTTGATTACCGTCCCGTCACAACGACTCGCCATGAGCGACGTCTTGGTACCTGGCGGCCGCGATGTCCGAGCCACGCTCGAGGAACCCGACGAGGAGACGGACGCGATCGTCGTCGCCTGCCCACCCCACCCACAGCACGGCGGTTCGCGCACAGACGGCCGACTCGTCGCGATGAGCGAGGCGCTGACCGACCGCTCGATCGCCTGCCTCCGGTTCGACTACGGCCAGTGGGACGACGGCTACGGCGAACTGGCGGACGTCCGCAACGCCGTCTGCTGGGCCGACGGGCGCTACGATCGCGTCGGTCTCTTCGGGTACAGTTTCGGCGCGACGCTTGCGTTGATCGCCACGGACGACCTCGAGACAGTCGATGCCGTCTCCGCGCTGGCACCGACCGCGCATCTCGGAGCGGATCTCGACGCGCTCGAGGCCCTCGAGTCGCTGTCCGTTCCGATTCAGGTCCTGTACGGGGAACGGGACGGGACCGTCGACTGGGAACCGGTCGTCGACCTGGCGACTGACCGCGACGACGAGGTCGTTTCGATCCCGGGCGACCACTTTTTCGTCGGACAAAACGAGACGATCGCCGAGCACGTCTCCGCCTTCGCCGCGTCGCGGCTGTTCGAATCCGGCCGGGAGTAACGTTCTCGTCGTCTCCGCCTTCGCCGCGTCGGGAGTTCTCGATCTGATCTGCCAGTCGAGTCGGCGAGTCCCCGCCCGGGAAACGGATGAACGATCGCAGCAATTCTTCCCACGCGTATCGAAAACACTGGTCATGCAACTGCTCGAAGACGAGGTTGCGGTTATTACGGGAGCGGCATCGGGAATCGGCCGGACGACGGCTGAGACGTTTGCCAGTCACGGCGCATCGGTCGTCGTCGCCGACGTAGACGACGGCGGAACTGACACCGTCGAACGCATCGAGAAAAACGGCGGTGAAGCAACGTTCGTGCAGACGGACGTCTCCGACCCGGAAGACGTTCAGGCGATGATCGAAACCGCCCTCGAGGAGTATGGCGGTATCGACGTTCTCTACAACAACGCGGCCATCGAAGGACCGGTGTCCCGACTGCACGAGTACGACGACGAGGCGTTCGAGCAGGTGATCGACGTGAACCTCAAAGGCGTCTGGTACGGGATAAAATACGGCATCGAGGCGATGCGCGCCGACGGGGGCGGGCGGATCGTCAGCGCGTGCTCGATTGGTGGCGAGGTCGCGGTTCCACAGTACAGCGGCTACGGGGCGGCGAAGGCGGCCGTGAGCAACCTCACCAAGCACGCAGCCATCGAGTACGCCGACGAGGGAATTCGTGCCAACGCCGTTGCGCCCGGAATCGTCCACACAGAGATGATCGAGCGCGTGATGGCGGAAAACCCAGCAATGGAAACGCAGTTCCGCGAGACCGAACCGATGCCCGGCCTCGCCGACCCCGAAGAGATCGCAACCGCCGTACTCTTTCTCGGCTCCGACCTCTCCTCTCGCGTGACCGGCGTGACCCTGCCCGTCGAGGGCGGCTACCTCGCGCAGTAACCGTCAGTCGCGTCCGTGCCGAGTCAGACACTTCGGCAGGCCGATCAACTCGACGGGTTCGGAGTTGTCCGGCGAGTAGACGACCATCTGTCCTTTCTCCATGTAGGGTACTTTCGACTCGAGGTTGCTCGGAATGTTGACGCTCTTGATGGCGTCCTCGTCGCCGAGGTTGAGGACGATGGTGGTGTTGATCTGCTTGAAGACGGCGTCGTCGATGTCCTGTGGGTCCTGGGTGATCAGGAAGAGGCCGAGTCGCTCCTTGCGGCCCTGCTTCGCTGCCTCGGTGAACTTCGTGATGACCTTGCCCGCCTGCACCGAGTCCGCGTCGGTCAGGAAGTTGTGGGCCTCGTCCATCCCCAGTACCAGCGGCGTCTCCTTGATCCGGTCGTAGGTCGGGTCGTTCGAGAGTTTCTCGTCGATCAACAGCGACGAGAGCGCGAGGACGACGGTCTCGGCCGCCCGCGTATCGCTGACGTGGTAGGTCGGGACGACCGAGAGGCCGCCGGGGCGGACGAAGTCGCCGATCATGTCGGTGATCGGTCGCGCGTCCTGGTCGAAGACGTGGTCGAAGCCGAGCACGCGCCGGCGGACGGCGTCGAAGGTGGCCTCGTGAACGCGACCGGACTCGTCGAGTTCCTCCCGGAGCGCGGGGTCGTCGAGGAACGTGGTGAACTCCTCGTAGGTCGCCTCCCACCCGTACTCATTCCGGAACCGCTTCAGGAGCACGCTCGTCAACGCGCCGTACTGATTGTCGTTCAGTCCACTCCCCGCGACCAGCCACGGGTTCTCGTGGACCATCGAGAACGGAATCGTGAACTCGACCTGCTCGGCGCGGTGGTGGCCCGCCGAGTACGACGAGGAGCCGACTTTTGGCACGAAGGCCGTCGTCTCGTCGACGCCGCCGTAGGCGACTCCCTCCCGCTCGAGGCGACGGGCATACTCGCCGTCCAGGTCGGGATTGTCGTCGTGCATCTGAGCGTACTCGTCTTGCGGGTCGAACTGGACGACGGCCGCCTGGACGGATCGACCGTCCTCCATCGGATACGTTCGCTCCTCGGCGAGGTACTGGCGCAAGATGTTCTTTGCGCCGTGGGTCTTCCCCGACCCCGTCCCGCCGGCGATCAGGCTGTGACGAAAGACCAACGGATCGCCGGCCTCGTAGTCGTCTTTCAAACGGTAGTCGATCGTCGGCGGCGAAGCCGCGGTCTGTACCTTCTCGCCGCCGACCGAGAGGTGGCCGAGGAAGACGCCGTCGTCGGGAATCTTCAGCCCAGTCTTGATCGTCTCGGTGTCGGTCGCCTGCCGGACGACGGTCTGGGGTTTCGGCACGCGGTCGGTCATCCGCCGTTTAAGATCCACATCGTCGCCGGACTTCGTCCGGCTGCTCGCGGAGCTTTGCTCCGCGCTGTCGTCGTAGAGGACGGCCACGGGCTCGAGCCCCGCAACGAACTTGTAATCGGCCTCCTCGACGTCGTCGGTCCGCATCGCACGCCTGGCGTGGATCTCCGTCGCGTCGTCGGCGTGGTACTGCTGGGCGTACTCGAGACCGGTGATTCGACAGAACAGCGTCTCACCGTCGGGGTAGGGTGCGACGAGATAGCTCCCGATCCGGACCGACGACCGGTTGCCGCGGGTGACGTACGCTCGCAGCGTCGTGTCGTCTTCGTCTTCGGCGATGCGAAGCCCCTGGGAGACACAGATCGCACCGATACCGACGTCTTCGCCGTGGGGGTCGACGTTCGTCGGCTCGAAGTCATCGTCGGTATCTGCCCCGGAGGGACTGCCGTCCTCACCCGTCGCGCCTGCGCTTGCGGCGTCGTCGCTCTCGTCGGACGTAAACTCGCCGAAGTCTCCCAGCTCACTCATAATCAGTATATCCGACCGATTACTAAAACGCGTTTCCCTCCGATCGGCCAGTCAACCGGACCGACAGGTGACTGTGTCGGCGGTTGGAGCGGGCATTCGCTGGCGACAGAAAGAGACCCACCTGCTGGGGTCATGAGAAACCTCGGCTGTGACAACGACTTACCGGACGATCTCGGGAACGTCCTCGGTGAGCGAAGCCAGCCCGGCACGACGATCGTAGTCGAGGACGCCGGCGTCTTCGAGCGTTGGGAGATGGGAGTGATGGAGACCGACTTTCGCCCGATCGGCCTCGGGGACGCCATCGTACGCGGCGAGTTTCGACGCGAGTTGCTCGAGCGAGAGCGGCCGGCTGCTCTCGGCGAGTTCGTCGATCAGTCGAAGCCGGAGCGGATCGAGAACTCGGTCGAGGACCGCTCGCTCGTCGTCGACTCCCTCGAGCAAATCAGCGAGCGCGGCCGACTGGAGCAACGCTCGTTCGCGGAGTTCGACGACGTCTCGGTCTCGGTCCCACTCGACGATACCATGGTCGTCGAGCCGTGGGACGTGGTTGTGGACGAGCGCCGTCCGTACCTCGCGCCGGCGCGTCGCCGGAACGTCGCCCTCGCCGGCTTCTCGCTCGAGGACTGCGGCCGTCAGCTCCGATAGTGACGGCGCAGACAGGTCTTCGAGCGCGGCGAGCAGACGAACCCGTCTGGGGTGTTGAAAGACCCCGTATTGTTCCGCCGGGACGTCGTCCAGCAGGTGCCGATCGGTCGTACCGCCGAGGTGAGCGTCCGAACTCATTATTACCGTTCACTCCTCCAAGGGGCATAAGCCCGTTTCCAAAACGATTTGGATCAAGAACGTGTCTATTACTTTCGTAATCGTCCAATAACTCAGTATGAGCCACAGTAGAGAGCGAACAGCGCGTAATAACGAGCGGTTGACTGTCTCTCAGACGCGATCGTCTCTACTATCGGACCGATAGTCGTCCGGAAACGAACCGGTCGACGCCGGCACACCCGGTTCTAGCACCGTGTTACTCTCGCTTCCGCGCCCTTTTTGCTGCCGGAGACCGTACTCACTGCTATGTTCATGGTGCGCGGTCGTGCCGGCGGGACCGAGCTCACTGGCACCCTGTACGAACGCGGTGAATGCCCGCCCTCCTTTAGCGGTGCACCCGACGGCGACGCTGCGTACGTCTGGGTCTGCGACGAGTTCTACGAGGTCGACAGCGGCGGGACGGTTCAGCGAATCGGCGACCGAGAGATCCACGTCGCGTTCGAGTCACCGATGCCCCGAGGATTCGACACCAAACGACAGGCGCTCGAGCGGGCCAGAGAACACGTCACCACACAGTTCGCTCGCATCGGCGTCGACCCGAACACCGTCGAACTCGAGGTCGAGAAAGTAGAACCACGCGTCGAGTAGCTGTGCGCGATCCCAACAGACCGCATCAGTACGACCCCTCCCACCTGTGGTCGTCGTAGGTCCGGTCCTGGCTCGTCTCGAACTCCGCCTCGAAAGACTCCCGGAGCGATTGCTTCTCCGAACGGTCGATCCGGGCCAGTTCGTCGGCCTTCTCGACGACCGTCGGTGGACCGTGAGCAACGGCGACATCCTGCAGGAGCTGCATCGTCAGCCGTTCTCTGCGATCGGGATCGCGAGTGAAGGCGTACGGTGCCTCGACCCGATAGACGAGATCGTCCCGCGGATCGTAGACCACGAAGAACGTGACCTCGTAGTTCTCGGTCGACAAGTTCTGCTTGACGCCCAGGGCGTTTCCGTCGGTCGACAGCGGTCGGTCGACCCCGCCACGAGACCGAAACCAGTTCGTGTAAGTCAGCGCCGACGTCTCCCGTTCCCAGCGGTCACCTTCGACGTCGTCGACGTACTCACCGCGCTCGAGCAGTCGCGTAAAGAGTGCTGCATCGTCGCTCCACGGCGTACTAACGTCGACACGCCGGTTGCGCTTTAGCGTCCGCGTAATTACGCGAGTCGACGGATTCTTGACGAACCCCACGAGCGGCCGGTCCTGGTCGACGAACGCCTCGACCAGCCGAACGTAATTCTCGAGGACGGTCGTCGGGCGCGGGTCCTCGAGCAGGAAGTCCTCGAGATCGGGATGGCGGTCGGCCCACCGGAGCAGGCCACGGGGGTAGATCGGTCCGTCGAGCACGAGCAGGTCCTCGACGTTCGTGGCGTGCTCGAGGGCGTGTTCGCTCTCGGCGAGGTAGAGCGCGAGCGCGTGGACGACGCCCTCGGCGAACCGGGGCAGGGGTGGTACCTTCACGGCCTGGCTGCGGCTGTAGCCGTCGTCGAACTTGTGCCACGCTTCGTCGACTGTCATCGTCTCGTCGTTCGAGTGAACCGTCGCGACGACGGTCCGGGAACGGTGCAGATCGAGGTCGCTCGGCGTCGCACTCATCGCTGCCTGTGCAACATCGACGACGAGTCCGTTCTTGAACGTCGTCGGGTTGATCGTGCCGGCGTCGAGTCCGTGCTCGGTCGGAAACGCCTGCTCTCGGAGCGCCACGTCCTCACAGTCCACGAATCGACGCCTCTGTTCGCCGACCGGTTCGAGAACCGTACGCCCCTCGTCGTCACGAAGTGGGTCGAGAAACTCCGCCCAGACGGTCTCGGCGAACGCACGCCGATCGCGCTCGTCGGCCCCGTGGTCGATCCGTCTCGCGAGTCGTGCGATCCCTTCGAAGTGGACCGGATCGAGCGTCATGACAGGTGGCACCCAGCCCACCAGCAAAAATCCAGTGATCGGCAGCGTCTGCCGGTGGCCCCTCACACCGCGGCTCTCGTTCGGTTCCGACGGCCGAAACTCCTGTTTTCCGTTGCGATCGGCTGTCGCAACCCCCGTCGGTAGCCAGAACCGCCAAGCAGCGACAGGTCAGTCGACCCGACCACACACGACTGGATTTGGCCCATAGGACGGAACTGATACGGTTTGCTGTATTCAATTACCGCCGATCGCCAGAACGGGGTCGGCGATCGGCGGGAAATAGTTACAGCAATCCGTATGAAACACTACTAGGAAGGCTTTAGTCCCCGTATTGACTATTCTCGAGCATGTTCAAAGTGGTCCTCTACTACGCGTCGATCGTCGTCGCCGGTGGCCTCTTTGCCGTCCTGGGGATTGCCAATCTCAACGCACGAGTCGTCGATCCCGGCTCGGTCATGATGGTCCTCGGCGGGATCGGACTGATCGCGTTTGCGGGCTACCGGCTGGCCACCGCCGACGACCCGGCTCGACACGTGCCGACCGACGGCTGGGTCTGGGCGATCGTCGTCGCGGCCGTCCTCTTCTCTGCCTGGACAGTGCTCTTTTCGCCGGTGTCGGCCTGATCCCAATCGCCGACGTTCTGTCTTGCCGTTCATTCCAACACCTTGGCAGAACATCGCCCCGACCGGTAACCAGACCAGGAGTAGCTCGAGGCTGTTCGGGAAACCGTACCGTCTCCCGCGACTGTGCCACAAAGCGACACGTAGCACAACGCGTCCGCGTGGCCAATTCCGTCTCCAGTGTGCTCGTCACTCGAGGAACCGCTCCTGAACGTCGCCAGTCGGCATCATGCACTGGTCTTTCTTGCCGAACCAGTCGTACCGGCGCGCAGCGACGAACTCGTAGGCCCAGTCGCGAAGCCGTCGTGGCACGATTCGACCGACCGTCGCGAGCCCGTAGATGCCGCCCAGATACTCCCCGATTCGGATGACAGCGCCGGACTTTACGTAACAGTCGTCGCCGTCGATCAGGACGATCGACTCGAGGTCGTCGACCGGCGGTTCGTGTTCGGCCAGCAACTCCTCTGCGACCGCCGACTGGATGGAGGCAAAGTGAATGCGCCCCTCTGGATCTCGCGGAACGACGAACTGCACGAAGCCACTACAGAGGTTACAGACACCGTCGAAGAGGACGATCGGTTCGTCGGGGACCTCGAGATCGGAGTCGCTCATCACTCTCGATTCGATCCCAGCAATGTTCAGAGTTGCGTTCGCTTCGGTGCTGTCACCGGAGCGAAGCGTCGCCGGCAACGACAGCTAGTTACGCTCGGGTCGGTATCCGTCGCATATGAACGCTGCGTTGATCGTCCTCGACGGCTGGGGGCTCGGTAACGGCGGTCGAGACGCCGTTTCGGCAGCCGAAACGCCGAACTTCGATCGACTCGCCGGCACCGGCGCGTACGGCACGCTCGAGGTCTCGGGCCGGCGCGTCGGGCTTCCCGACGGACAGATGGGAAACAGCGAAGTCGGCCACCTCAACATCGGAGCCGGACGGGTCGTCTACCAGGAGTACACTCGCATCTCGGACTCGATCGCGGACGGCTCCTTCCGCGAGAACGATGCGATCAACGCGGCGTTCGACAACGCCCGCGAGACGGACGGCACGGTCCACTTCGTCGGCCTCGTCAGCGACGGTGGCGTCCACTCCGATCAAGAACACCTCCACGCGCTGATCGAACTGGCCGCCGACCGCGACGTCGAAGCGGTCACCCACGCGATCACCGACGGCCGCGACACCTCGCCGACCGGCGGCCGCGAGTACCTGGCCGAACTCGAGGACGTGATCGCCAACCACGGCACGGGCCACGTCGCGACCGTCGCCGGCCGGTACTACGCGATGGACCGCGACCAGAATTGGGAGCGAACGAAACGAGCCTACGACGCTATCGTGAACCGCGAGGCGGAGCTCGAGGCAGCGTCGGCACTCGAGGCCGTCGAGGAGTCCTACGACCAGGACGTGACCGACGAGTTCGTCGAGCCGACACTCGTCTCGGGCGAACCCGCCCTCGAGGACGGCGACTCGGTCGTCTGGTTCAACTTCCGCTCGGATCGCGCCCGACAGCTCACCCGGATGCTCGCGGACATCCGCCCGGGAGACTGGCACGACGATGTCGAGACCGAGCCGCCGGACGCGGCGGTCGTGATGATGACCCAGTACGACACGACGTTCGATCTGCCGGTCGCGTACCCGCCCACACAGCCGGAGAACGTGCTGGGCGAGGTACTCGCGGACCACGGCAAGACGCAACTGCGGATCGCCGAATCTGAAAAGTACGCCCACGTCACCTACTTCCTGAACGGCGGTCGCGAGGTCGAGTTCGACGGCGAGAGTCGGACGATCGTCGAGAGTCCCGACGTGCCGACCTACGACCGCCAGCCCGAGATGAGCGCGCCGGACGTGACCGACGCGGCGATCGACCACATCGAGCGCGACGACCCCGACGTGCTCGTACTCAACTACGCCAACCCCGACATGGTCGGCCACACTGGCGACTACGAGGCCGCCATCGAAGCCGTCGAGGCCGTCGACGAACAGCTCGGACGGCTCGTGGCGACGCTGGAGACGAGCGGCGCACACGTCTTCGTCACCGCGGATCACGGTAACGCCGACAACATGGGGACGGAAGCCGACCCACACACCGCACACACGTACAACGACGTGCCGTTCGTGTCTCTGACGCCCAGTGACGGCGACCGAGGCAGTAACGGTTTGCGATCCCCGTCGGCGTTCGACTCCGACAGCGGACAGGCGGTCCGCGACGGTGGCACACTCGCCGACATCGCGCCGACGATGCTCGAGGTGATCGGGATCGAACAACCACCCGAGATGACCGGCGAATCGCTGCTCGAGTAACGCTCGATTAAAGCGGTCGTAAATGACTGTCTCGAGGGAGTAGAGTTATGTCTATCGCGCTGGAACCCCCGACAATGAGTACTGAAAACGCCGTTCAGGCCGGTGAGCGAAAAGAAGAAATCAAACGGGCACTGTACATCCTGATCGTGTGGACAACAGGTGTCATCCTCGCAGGAATCTTGCTCGTCCTGCTCAGTGACGTGTTCGCGTCGCTTTTCGTCTAACCGCCACCGACGCTCGCTCGCCACTCGTCGAGTGTCGCCGTGTCATACGGTTTACTGTAGGTCATTTCCGGCACAACCGCGACCCGGGCGGCGGTTGCGCCGGTAAATCGGTACAGCAATCCGTATCAGCGTCGTCGACATCGGCGTCTTTTGCGACAACTCACGGTTTTAGGTTCGGTGGACGTGAGTCGATACGTATGACCGACGACTCCGACGACTACCGATTCGCCACCGACAGCGTCCACGCCGGCCAGGAACCCGATCCGACGACGGGCGCACGAGCACCGCCGCTGTACCAGACGACCTCCTACGAGTTCGCCGATACCGAACACGCCGCTTCGCTGTTCGGCTTAGAGGAGTTCGGCAACATCTACTCGCGGATCATGAACCCGACGAACGCGATGTTAGAAGAACGCATCGCGACGCTCGAGGGCGGCGTCGGCGCGCTCGCCACGTCGTCGGGAATGGCTGCATTCGACCTGGCGACGTTCATTCTCGCCGAGGTCGGCGACAACATCGTCTCCTCGTCGTCGCTGTACGGCGGGACCTACACCTACCTCACCCACACCGTCGAGAAGCGAGGGATCGAGACGACGTTCGTCGACACGCTCGATTACGAGGCCTACGCGGAGGCGATCGACGACGACACGGCCTTCGTCCACTTAGAGACGATCGGCAACCCGGCCCTCGTGACCCCCGATATCGAGCGTATCGCCGACATCGCACACGACCACGACGTGCCGCTGTTCGTCGACAACACCTTCGCGACGCCGTATCTCTGCCGGCCGCTCGAACACGGGGCAGATCTGGTCTGGAACTCCACGACCAAGTGGATTCACGGCGCGGGATCGACCGTCGGCGGTGTCCTCGTCGACGGCGGCTCGTTCCCCTGGGAGGAAGGCGACTACCCCGAACTCACCGAACCCAACCCAGCGTACCACGGGATCAACTTCTCTGAGACCTTCGGCAAACAGGCGTTCGCCATCGCTGCACGAACCCGTGGCCTGCGCGACCTGGGCAACCAGCAAGCGCCGTTCGACGCCTGGGTCACCTTGCAGAAACTCGAGTCGCTCCCCCTGCGCATGGAAAAGCACTGCGAGAACGCGATGGCCGTCGCCGAGTTCCTCGAGGACCACCCCGAGGTCTCCTGGGTCAATTATCCCGGCCTCGAGAGTCACGAAACCCACGAGAACGCGACGGACTACCTCGAGGGTGGCTACGGTGGGATGATCACCTTCGGACTCGAGGGAGGGTACGACGCGGCCGAGACTATCTGTAACGAAGTCGAACTCACGAGTCTGCTGGCAAACGTCGGCGACGCGAAGACGCTGATCATCCATCCCGCGAGCACGACCCACCAGCAACTCACCGAGGAGGAGAAACTGGCCAGTGGCGTCACCGACGACCTCGTCCGGATCTCGGTCGGGATCGAGGACGTCGACGACGTGGTCGCCGACCTCGACCGGGCGATCGAGCACGCCTGACACGGGCTGCCGTCGTCAGTGACGGCGCAACCGGAGACGGGTTCGGGCCCCGCTGCGGACGACTTCGGCGACCCGTGTGACCGGGGACGACACCTGCCGGTCCAATCGCGTCTCGATCGTCACTGGCCCGTCTCGGTGTCGTCCGTTCGACTTTCGTCTCTCTCGTCCGTGTGGTCCGTTACCGATTGTTTACTCGAGGCACGTCCGATCGGGAGGCCGGAGCCGACGCGCTCGTCGGTTCCGAGGAGGCGGGCGAAGCGGCGACGTTCGGCGGCGTCTCTGTCGAGTGTCATGCCGACGAGAAACGTCGATACCGATTGTAGTTATGCGGGGCGTTTGCACCGGAAACGACTGGCTTCGATCGTGAAACGATCCCACCGCATTCCCCCGATTTCGCCCCGTAACGGTTCGATCGTCGAAAGAAGACAACGCAACACCCTTTTCGATCACGCCCGTCGACTACACCGATGACCGATCTTCCGAACGCCGTCGAACGCGAACTCGAGACCCACGACGCCTTCGTACCGACCGACGACAGTGACGAGTACGCACTCGAGACGACGGTCTTCGACGCGACCGTCACCGCCGCGGAAGCCGAGGGGAAACGGGACGGAGAGTTCACTGTCACCGTCTCCCTCCCGACGCTCGACGCCGCCGTCGAGGGCGAAACCGTCGCACCTGTCGTCGAAGACGGCTGGTTCGAGACCCTCGGGCGCCGACTCGGAGACGTCTTTTCCGTCGCACACACGAGCACGCACGACGAGCCAGTTGCCGAACGCGACGCGAGCGAGGTACTCGTCCGACTCGAGTACGTTGCCTGGGACGCCGCCGAAGGGGTCGAGGACGCAAAGGCACTCCTCGAATACGTCGAGGGAACCTACGCTCAGGGGATCATCCCCGGCTACGATTATCGCGGTCCGGCGGCGACGCTGCTCGAGAACGCCCAGCAGAACGCACAGGACGCGACGGAGGAAAGCGGCGGGATGCCGATGTAGGCGCTTCGTTGTAGGACTTCGTTCGATACTGACCCGACCGGGTTACTCCCCTGGAATCTCACACGAGGGGGCGATCGACAGCGGATCTTCCGACTCGAGGACGTCATGCAAGATATTCACGCCGTCGAGTTCTTCGCCCCAGTTCGTACTGTTCATTCGGACGTTGTACTCGTAGCACGTTCCGTCAGGGACGTTGTCAGGTCCGAATTCTTCGACGTTCTCCCTTACCGATTCCGTCGTTCGGGTGGACTCGAACTCGGTATCGAGTACGTCGACGTGTATCTCGTACTCGGCCGTTTCAGCCATCCAGTCCTCGACGATATGGGCTGTCCCGATAGTTGGGCGTTCATCGGACGCATCCCATCCTTCGAGCGAGTGCTCTTCCTGATACACCTCTTTGCCCGCCTTTTCGACGGAAAGATCGATCTCTACGTCCTGTGTGCTAAAATTTTTGACTCGTATTCGCCCGAGCGCCAGTTCGGGCGGGCCGAGGGATACCCTGTCGAGACACCCCGCTATGTGGAGTGTGCTTGCGCTCATCGCTGCAAGGAGGGCTCGCCGTTTCATACTCCATAGAAATATTAGAATTTTATAATTATTCCGCTCGTCTTTTGGTTCGGGATTCCGCTGTCTCCCCGTAACCTCCGTTTCGTGGTTCGATCGATGGGTTCAGGACGTAGACCGGTCTTCGAGAGAATTCCTGCCTTCGAGAGGTCACACTGACCAGTTTGATTTCGACGGAGCCGATCGCTTCAATCCATTGCGATGTACGTCTTCGTGTCGGTCACACCCTCGAGTCCCTGCAGATTCGTCGAGACGACTTCCAGGACGTCGTAGATTTCTTCGGCCTCTATCTCCGCGATGATGTCGTAGTTGCCCGCGACGATGTGGGCCTCGTAGATGTCCTCGAGGTCCCTGATATTGGCGAGGAGTCCCTCCGACTTCCCGGCGGCCGTCTTCACCATGATGAACGCGTGGACCATCGACGGTGTGATACACTGTCACACGACTAAAGCTTTTGCCCGCCGACGTGAGGTGTGGTACACTGGGGCAAACTTATTGTCGGGGCGAGCGTACCCCTGGCTATGCGGTTCGTGATTATCGGCGCTGGCCGGGTCGGACTGCGGACGGCACGCGTCCTGCGCGAGGAAGGCCACGAGGTGACGCTCATCGAACGCGACGAATCGCGGGTCAGACGTGCCCGAAACGAGGGATTCACCGTCGTCGAGGGCGACGGCTCCCGGGAGCGAACCCTCGAGGAGGCCGCCGTCGAGAGCGCCGACGCCGTCGGTGCGTTGACGGCCGACCTGAACGTCAACTTCACGGTCTGCATGGTCGCAAAACACTACGGCTGCCGGACGGTGCTACGGATCGACGAAGCCTACCGCGAGGAGATCTATCGGAAGTACGCCGACGATGTCGACGAGTTGATCTATCCCGAACGGCTCGGCGCGATCGGCGCGAAAAACGCCCTCCTCGGCGGGACGATTCGGGCTATTGCGGACGTCGAACAGCACCTGCAAGTGGTCGAACTGACGATCACCGGCGACGCACCCGTCAACGGCTACACGATCCCCGAACTCGAACTACCCGCCAACTCGACCGTCCTCGCGTTTGGCAAACGCGATAGCGAACTCGAGTTGCCCGGCGGGGACGAGTCGCTCGAGGTCGGCGATCGGCTGGTCGTTCTGGCTGATTTCGAGGTGTTGAGCGACGTTCGTCAGCTCCTCGTCGGCGAGTCCGAAACGCGCGCGATCGCCAACGCCGGCTCGGGGAGTACTGGAGGTGTCAACTGATGGTCACAGCATTCGTCATGGTCAAAGCGAACACGGGCGAAGCGGATCGGCTTCGAAGCGAGATCACGGCGCTCGAGGGCGTCGAATCGGCCCACATCGTCGCGGGCGACGTCGACATCATCGCGAAAGTAGGCGTCGAGACGCCCGCAGCGGTAAAAGAGACCGCTGCAACCAGAATTCAGGGGATCGACGGCGTCGAAGGGACCCAGACGTATATCGCGATGGACTAAAGACGAAATTTTACGCTGCGCTCTGGCGAGCTGGCGCCAGCGTTGCTGGCGCACACCTCGCCGACGCTCGGTAAAATTTCGATAAAAAGCACTCCTCCTTCCGTTCGGTCGCTCCTGTCATCGCTCCCTCACATCAGTCGTCGGCCCGCTCGCGCTGCGACGCAGCGCTCGCGGCGAGTGACTGGTGAGAGCCTGCCCTCCCCCGGGTCGTGCGACTCTCGCAACGCTCGAGTCGCACTCCCGGCCGTGAAATCAGTTCTCGACTCGAAACCTGATTCCGAGCCGTTCGATAGTTATTCCTCCCTGACGACACCGGCCAGCACGTCTTCGACCTCCTCGAGCACCGCTTCCGGTTCCTGCGTCGCGTCGATCCGAACGAACCGATCGGGGTCGCGCTCGAGGAGTCGCTCGTAGTTCTCGTAGACCTGCTAGAGGCGCGTGCCTCCAGCCGTTTCGAAACAAAATAGTAAGACGAAAAACACATCTGTTTTCCATCGGTGACTGGAGCTATGAAACAGTCACGAGGGGTACGTGCTCTCGTTCTCTGTGGAGTAGCTCTCCTCGGTGTCGGCCTCTTGCTGAATCCGCTTTACCTGTATCCCGATGGCGGCGGTGCTCCAGAGCGAACCTATCACGTAACGCAGGTCGAGAACGAAACGATGGCCCAGCAGGCCCTGGGGCTCTCAGAAGACGTTTTGGACTGCCCAGGTGGGCGTTCGTGCGCCCTGGAACGAGACGTTCTCGAGAACGGTTCGGTCGAGACCGACGCTTTCGTCTACGAATCGAACGAGGCGTCGTACTCCGTGGTAAGAATCGAGGGCGAGACCTACGTCCCCGAATCACACCTCGAAGAGAACGGGACTGTTCTCACACTCGAGAACGTAACTCCGTTGGAGGCGGTCGAACGCGCTGCCGTTTCCACCGAACAGCGTTCCGAACTGGTCCGTGAGACCGTCGAAACTGGCTCGATCACCGTTTACGGCGAGCAAATCGGCAGTTTCGAGCGCAACGAAATTCTCGAGCACGACGGGGATTATTACTACCGACACGGACTCGAGTGGAGCGGCGGTCACTGGACGGCCGATCCTTCCCTGGTTACCGTCAGGGTAGTTCTCACCCTCCTCGGAAGTGGACTCGTCGCGTACTCCGGCTGGCGACTCCGAGAGATAACGGATCGTTACGATTCTGGTTGAGAAACAACTCGTTGGGGTTCGCTGTGTCGAGTTTCTGGATAACAGTCTTGCGGTCGATCCGTCACGACGCCGCTATTCGCTACCGATCGCCTCGGACAGTACTTCCCCGACTTCCTCGAGCACGTCCTCTGGTTCCTGGCTCGCGTCGATACGAACGAACCGATCCGGATGGCGCTCGAGGAGTCGTTCGTAGTTCTCGTGGACGCGCTCGAGGTACGCTCTTCGTTCGAACTTGTTCGTCGTGCCCGCGCGGTCGGCGGCAGTCTCGGGATCGACATCGAGATAGATCGTCAGGTCGGGTTCGATCGTGAACGGTTCGTGGACGGCGACGACGTACTCGAGGGGATCGGGGACCTCGAGTCGGTCGTACGCTGCGAGGGTAGCGCCCTGGTAGGCAAACCGGGAGTCTGCGTAGCGATCGGAGATCACGAGGTCGCCGCGTTCGAGGGCAGGTTCGACTGTTCGGGTGAGGTGGTCGGCGTGATCGGCGGTGTACAGGAAGAGTTCGGCAAGCGAGTCGGCGTCGTCGTCCTCGATCGAGCGGTAGACGGCGTCGCCGTACCAGGAGTCGCTGGTCGGTTCGCGCGTAAAGACCGCGCCAGGGTAGCGATCCTGGAGCGCCCCCCAGACCGTCGTCTTACCGCTGCCGTCCAGTCCCTCGAGCGTGACGAGCATGTTCGCACGTGGGAGGGAGGAATATAAGGGTCTATTCGTTTTACCCTACTAGCGTAGCCGACTAGCTATTTATCGTTTCGCGTGTATATTCTACCCATGAACGTTTTCGTCGCTGGTGGCGCGGGTTTCATCGGAACGAATCTCTGTACCGAACTCGTCGAACGGGGCCACGACGTGACGGCGCTCTCCCGGACTCCTGGCCGTGGCTCGATTCCCGAGGAAGTCGACCTTGCAGTGGGAGACGTCTCCGCGTACGACTCGATCGAGGACGCAGTCGCGGGACACGACGCCGTCGTCAACCTCGTGTCGCTCGCGCCGCTGTGGGAGCCGAAAGGCGACCGCGACCACGAGACCGTCCACGTCGGCGGAACGGAGAACCTCGTTCGGGCGGCCGAAACCCACGATGTCGAACGGTTCCTCCAGATGAGCGCACTCGGTGCCAACCCCGACGGCGACACCGCCTACATTCGTGCCAAGGGCCGCGCCGAAGAGGTCGTCCGCGACTCGAGTCTCGAGTGGACGATCTTTCGCCCGTCGGTCGTGTTCGGTGATGGCGGTGAGTTCGTGGCGTTTACGAAGACGCTGACGACGCCGTACGTCACGGGGCTGCCGGGCGGTGGCGAGACGCGGTTCCAGCCCATCTGGGTCGGCGACCTGGTTCCCATGCTCGCAGACGTTTTCGAGGACGACGACCACGTCGGCGGGACCTACGAGGTCGGCGGCCCGCAGGTCGTGACGCTCGCGGACGTGACGGAACTGGTCTACGAAGCCGACGGGAAGTCGGTAACGGTGCTTCCTATCCCTATGCTGCTGGCGAAACTCGGTCTCGCCGTGGCCGAACCGCTTCCGTTCGTCCCATTCGGATCGGACCAGGCCCGGTCGCTCGAGTTCGACAACACGATTACCGACAACGATGTGACCGCGTTCGGTCGTGATGTCGACGGGTTGACGACGCTACGGGCGTATCTCGAAACGGACGCGACCGAACTCGAGTGAAACGGATTGCTGTACCGATGTACCGGTGCGACCACGACCCGAAGCGGCTGCACCGAAAACGACGTACAGTAAACCGTATGAGGTGCCCTGACGCCAAAGCGGTACACCAGTCACGACGCCGTCGTACGAACAGTCGTGCAGGAACTTACAGCGGCGACGATACCTGTCGTCTGGTTCGGCTATCGGTCGACGGTCGGCACGGTACTACCGATAGAGGTAAATCAGCCAGACTGCCGTCACGAGCACTCCGAGAGCAAGCGTTCCCCAGCCAGCGATGCCCATCGGCAGTTCCGTTTCCAGGACGACGAACGCGAGTTCGTTCATGTGCGTTGATCCACACTGGTTCCTCTTAATCTTTCAGAATGAAGGGCGATCGGTCGAACGCCACACGTCTTTTGGATCGGAGCGAGTAGAGGGACGTATGGAGACGCTGGGTGTCGTAGTCAATCCGATCGCTGGTATGGGTGGTCGGGTCGGCCTGAAAGGTACCGACGGGAAACTCGAGGAGGCGCGCGAACGAGGTGCAACCTCTCGCGCTCCGGATCGCGCTCGCGAGGCGCTGCGGACGTTTCACGAGCGGAAACCGAACTGTACGGTCTACACGGCCACGGGAGTTTTGGGAGAGTATGCGGCTCGAGACGTGGGCATCGAGCCGAACGTGGTCTCCGACCCGGCGGCCGTCCGGAACGGTGATCCGGCGAGGCCGGACGATCCCGCCGAGGCGGAGACGACTGCAGACGATACGCGACGAGCCGTCCGGGCGTTTCTCGAACACGAGGTCGATCTCGTGCTGTTCGTCGGCGGTGACGGGACGGCCGTCGACGTTGCCGAGGTGCTCGAGGACGAAGACGAATCGTCGACGGACGATGGTGATCCGACGCCGATGCTCGGCGTCCCGGCAGGGGTCAAGGTCTACTCGTCGGTGTTCGCCGTGACGCCGGCCGACGCGGGGCGAGTCGCCGCCGAGTTCGACCGTATCGAATCCCGTGAGGTAAACGACATCGACGAGGCAGCCTACCGAGACGGCGAGGTTCGGGCAGAGCTCCGCGCGATCGTTCCAGTCCCGGTCGCGCCTGCGCTCCAGTCGAGCAAGCAACTCGCCAGCGGCAGCGTCGACTCGCTTGCCGCTGGATTCGCACGCGAGGTCGACCCCGACCGGATCTACGTCTTCGGTCCCGGGAGCACGGTCGGAACGATCGAAGAGGAACTTGGAATCGACCCCTCGCCGCTGGGCGTCGATGTCTGGCAGGCCGGCCCCAGCCCGGACGATCCGGTCTCGAGTGGCGACTTCCTCGCCCGCGATGCCGACGAGGAACGTCTCCTCGAGGTACTCGACGGGCCGGCGACGATCGTCGTCTCGCCGATCGGCGGGCAGGGGTTTGTGTTCGGTCGCGGCAACCACCAGATCTCACCTGCGGTCATCGAACGCGCCGACGGACTCGAGGTCGTCGCTTCCGCGGAGAAACTCGACGGACTCGATTCGCTACGCGTCGACACCGACGACGACGCGGTCGACGAGGATCTCAGGGGCTGGATCAAGGTCCGTACGGGGCGGTTCACGACGCGACTCGTCAAAGTCGTGTGATTCAGTTACTGTGGCGATTCCTGGCAGTTCGTCTGGTAGGTAACACACGATATGATTGCGGCGCTGAATATAAGGTGTGTATAGTCAAGATTAAGGTCGTTCCCGGTTGTACCAGTGCGTATGGAAACCCGGAAAGTGCAACGACTCGGTCCGTCGACGCTGGCGATGACTCTCCCGGCCGAGTGGGCGTCAGAGCACGCCGTCGAGAAAGGCGACGAGGTGTCGCTTCGCACCAGTGGCAAAGGCACGTTGACGGTGTTGTCCGAGTCCGCAAGTGCCGAGGAGACGGAGGCGATCATCCACGCCGACGGTCTCGACGCCGACGCCGTCGAGCGCGCGATCGTTGCCCAGTACGTTCTCGGCCGACGCGTCATTCGCATCGAACGCGAAGAGGGCGCACTCGAGTCCGACCACATCAACGCGGTCTATCAGGCCGAAACCCAGTTGATGGGGCTGGGCGTCATCGAGGAAACGCCAGAGAGCATTTCGATTCGCTGCTCGGTCGATCCCGAGGATTTCACACTCGACAACTTACTCGAGCGGCTGGAACGAACTGGCCAGACGATGCGTAGCGAGGCAATTAAAGCGCTTGCTCACGGCAACCCCGATCTGGCACAGCGAGCGTTGAATCGGGAACGGCAGGCGAACAAGATCTTCGTGTTGCTGTTGCGTCTGATCTTTACGGCCTACCAGAACCCGAACCTTGCGCGAGCTGTCGGTCTCAACAGCGGCTTTCCCCTGATCGGTTATCGGTCGATTGCGAAGAACTTAGAGCTGACCGCCGACAATGCGGAAGACATCGCCGACATCGTCATGGAGACGGAGGGCCACTCGCTCGACGTCGACAGTTCGGTCATGCGGGACATCCGCGAACTGAACGAACTCGTCGACGAGATCACCTCGATCGCCGTCGAGGCGGCGGTCGAACGCGACTACGACATGTCAAACGAGGTGCGGGCGCTGTTTCGGGAGGTCGCCGACCGGGAAGAGGAGATTCTCGAGGGGCTCCCCGAAATGTCGAACGAGGAACTGCTCAGGGTGCGCGAGGTGCTCGTCAGCCTCCAGCAGACCGCCGAGTACGCCATGCGAAACGCCGAGATTGCTGCGAATCTCGCATTGAACGAGGAGTCCGAACATACGACGATCAACTGAGATTGATCGCTGTAACTGTTTACCGTCGATCGCTGGCCCCATATCTGGCGATCGACAGTGATCGAGTAGCCGGTCCGCATGACTCCCTGGCCGGTGTCGAGGCGCTCGTGCACGCGAACTGAAACAAGTGCAATTAAGATACCCCACCCCCAACCCTCGAGCATGGCTACCGAAACGGAGGCCTCGACGGACAAAGGCGTCGGAATAGCGCTTGCACTCGGTGCACTCGCAACGATCGGTGCACTCGTGATGTTCACTGGCGCGCCGGATATCGAGGCGGCCTGGGGCTTTGCTGCTGCCGTCATCTTTGCGTCGCTTGCTGTCGTCGGTATTCATCTCTGGGAGTGAAAAGTAACGAAGAGAGAATCGGCTGCTCTTTTCAGGGCAGCCACGCGGGACGCTGACACCAGTGTCGCTGCTAAGAGTTAAGGCCGACGGCGGTCTAATGCCGGTACGGACGATGACCGACTACTCCGACGAAGAGCAGCGGATTCTCTCGTATCTCCGCGAGAGTGCTACCCGGGGCGAACAGTACTTCCGGGCGAAAAACATCGCGGATGCGATCGGCCTCTCGTCGAAACAGGTGGGCGCACGACTCCCCCACCTTGCCGAGAAGTCCGACGAGGTCGACATCGAGAAGTGGGGTCGTGCTCGCTCGACGACGTGGAAAGTCACCCTCAGCTGACCACGATCCGTCGAGTACGCGACTCCACTGTCTTTTTACCGACGAACCCCCCACGTAGAGGCATGACTGTACGGATCGAGCGGGCGTTCGAGTCGTCGGCTTCACCCGAACAGGTCTGGGAGTTCGTCGCCGATCCGGAGAACCGCGCGCGAGCGATTAGCGTCGTCCACGAATACACTGCCGACGACCCCGACGGCCGTGAGGTCACCTGGCACGTCGAGTTACCGATCCCACTCGTAGGACAGACCGTCACCGTCGAGACCGAAGACCTCACCCGTCGACCGCCCGAATACGTGGAGTTCGTCGGCAAGTCGAAAGTGATGACGGTCACCGGCGAACACGAGATCGTCGAACGAAACGGAGGGACGCGCCTCGAAAACCGGTTCGTCGTCGACGGCAAACTTCCCGGCGTCGAGAAGTTCTTCGAGCGAAATCTCGACGACGAACTCGAGAACCTCCGACGTGCACTCGAGCGCTGGCTCGCCCGCGAGTTCTGATACGATACCATGCACTCCGATCACGTTTCAGTTTCTGACGAACCGTTGTCGATTGCGCTCGCCCAGATCCACGTCGAAGCGGGTGCAGTCGACCGGAACGTCGACCGTGCACTCGAGGCGCTGTCGGACGCCGCCGCCCGTGGGGCGGACCTCGTTGCCCTGCCGGAGATGTTCACCGTCGGCTACTTCGCGTTCGATCGCTACGACCGCCACGCGGAACCCGTCGAGGGCGAGACGTTTTCCCGACTGCGCGAGGCTGCAGCCGACCACGAGATTGCCGTCCTCGCGGGAACGATCGTCGAGGACCTCGAGGCGACCGAGAGCGTTCCGACGCCAGCGGACGAGGGACTGGCCAACACCGCCGCACTGTTCGATGCCGAGGGCGACCTGCAACTGATCTACCGGAAACACCACCTCTTTGGCTACGAGTCCGCGGAGTCGGAGCTGCTCGTCCCTGGAGACCGACTCGAGACTGCGACGGTCGGCGGCCTCACCGTGGGCGTGACTACCTGTTACGACCTCCGGTTTCCCGGACTCTACCGGCGACTGGTCGACGCAGGGGTGCAACTCCTGCTCGTCCCGAGCGCGTGGCCGTATCCTCGGATCGAGCACTGGGAGACACTCGCTCGAGCGCGGGCGATCGAGAATCAGTGCTATGTCGCGACGATCAACGGTTCGGGCACCTTCAACGGCGACGGCGGCGAGGTCACGCTACTCGGCCGGTCGTCCGTCTACGATCCGTGGGGCGTGACTGTCGCCTCGAGCGGCGACGCGCCGACGACGGTCACCGCCGGGATCGATCTCGAGACGGTTGCATCTGTTCGCGAGGAGTTCCCCGCGCTGCGGGATCGGCGGTTTTGAGAAGCGTTCGTTCGTGCTCACGTGACACGAACCGACCACCGACTTTTTGTCCTCTCGTGTCTGTAGTTGAACTGCCGGCACAGACGCTTTTCACGTCGTAACCGGCAACGCGCCGCTCCGGCCCGTCGCACGCTCGTTCCCGGGAGCGAGCACTCACGTCCGTCCGCTTTCACCTCGGTTTCGCCCACTCCTTTCGGCCGTTCGCCCTTCGCCGCTCTTGCGACAGCATTAGCTACGTGTCCACACGCTGTTCGAGCAAAGCGGTCGGCTCGACGCGACGCCGATCAGTCGTCGCGGGTCACGATGTCCGCCGACAGCCCCTGTGCCATCTCGATGTCCGTCGAGTTGTTTATCGTCCAGGCGGTGCGTTCGGTGACGGCTTCGATCGCTTCGCGGGCGCTCGGGTAGCCGTTGCCGGACTTTTTGACGCCGCCGAACGGGAGCTGGACCTCGGCACCGATACACGGCAGGTTCGCGTACGCCAGCCCGAGTTCGGCGTGGTCACGGAAGTAATTAATCTGGCGGTAGTCCTCGGAGACGACTGCGCCCGCGAGCCCGTAGGGCGTGTCGTTGTGGATCTCGACGGCGTCTTCGATGTCACCCGAGTACTCGAGCAAGGCGACGTGCGGGCCGAAACACTCCTCTTTCAGACAGCGCAGGTCGGTTTCGTAGTCGATCTCGTAGACGAACGGACCGACCCAGTGGCCCTCGGCGTGGCCGTCGGGAATCTCGTCTTCGGCGAGTTCGAACCGGTCGACCAGCACGTTCGCGCCTTCCTTCCGGGCGAGTTCGTTGTGCTTGCGGATCTTCTCGACGTGGTCGCCCTCGATGGCCGGCCCCATGAACGTGTCCTCCTCGAGCGGGTCGCCGACGGCGACGTCCTCGGCGATGTCGACGAACCGTTCTTTGAACTCGTCGTAGATGTCCTCGTGGACGATCAGGCGCTCGGAGGAGACACAGCGTTGCCCGGTCGTCTTGAAACTCGACATCACGGCGGAGTGGACGGCGATGTCGAGGTTGGCTTCCTCAGTAATGACGATGCCGTTCTTGCCGCCCATCTCGCAGGCCGCGAGCTTGCCGGGTTCGCCGCCGACCTTGCTGGCGATCTCCTGACCGACCTCCGCGGAGCCGGTGAAGAGCACGGTGTCGACGCGACTGTCGTCGCTGATCGCGCCACCGGCGTCGCCAAAGCCCTGTACCATGTTGAAGACGCCGTCGGGGATGCCGGCGTCCGCCATCATCTCGGCGATGATCTGGCCACACCACGGCGTCTGTTCGGCGGGCTTCCAGACGACCGTGTTCCCCTCGACGAGCGCGATGGCCATGTGCCAGAACGGGATCGCGACCGGGAAGTTCCACGGCGTGATACAGCCGACAACGCCCCGTGGCTTCCGGCGCATGTAGGCGTCCTTGCTCCCGACCTCGCTCGGGACCACGTCGCCGTGGGGATGACGGGCATTGCCCGCAGCCCACTCCACCATGTGCCAAGCTTCGGTGACGTCGGCTTTTCCTTCACTAATCTCTTTGCCACACTCTTTGGAGACGATCTCGCCGAGTTCCTCGTGTCGCTCCCGAAGTTCGTGGTAGATGTCCCAGAGGTACTCCGCGCGGTCGATGTAGGACAGCTCGCGCCACTCCTCGAAAGCGTCCTCTGCGGCCTCGAGTGCGGCGTCGACGTCGTCCTCTGTTCCTCGGTGAAACTCCGCGAGTGTCTCGCCCGTCGCAGGGTTTTCACTTTCGAACGTCTCAGAGCCACTGCCGTCAGTCCACTCGCCGCCGATGTAGTGCTTGTTCGTCTGCGTCCTGGTTTGCTGTGACATAGTTCGTAATTACCCTCCGAACGCATGTAAGCCCCCCCGATCATGGTCGCCCACTGATACGGACTGCTGGACCGATATACCGGCGCGACCGCGAGCTCCTGCGGTCGCGCCGGAACTGACGAACAACAAACCGTCTGAAGCGATCCGTGGCTCTTCTCGACACCTCTCTCGAATGCCTGCAGTTCCCGGGACGACCCCGACGACTACCCCTTGATGTTACAGACGGGGAACGTCCGCGCCACCTTGTCGCCGATACCGAGTTCGTCCGAGACGCGCACGACCTCGTCGACATCCTTGTAGACGCCCGGTGCCTCCTCCGCGACCGTCGCCCCAGACTGGGCCTTAACGTAGATTTGGTCTTGCTCCTCGAGTTCCTGCTGGATGTCGCCACCCCAGAACTCGTTTTTCGCCTGGGTCCGACTCATCAGCCGCCCCGCACCGTGGGCCGTCGAGCCGAACGTGAGATCCATCGAGTTCTCCCCACCCCGGAGGACGTAGTTGCCAGCCCCCATGCTTCCGGGGATGATGACGGGTTGGCCGACGTCGCGGTACGCTTTGGGGACCTCGTGGTGGCCGGCGGGGAAGGCTCGCGTCGCACCCTTGCGGTGAACGAACAGTTCCCGCTGCTCCCCGTCGACATCGTGAACTTCCTTCTTTGCGATGTTGTGGGCCACGTCGTACAGCAGTTCCATCTCCATTTCCTCCCACGGCCGGTCGAACACTCGCTCGAAGACCTGCCGCGTCCGATGCATGATCAACTGACGGTTGACCCACGCGAAGTTGATCGCCGCGTTCATCGCCTTGTAGTAGTCCCCGGCGAGCTGTGAGCCCGCTGGCGCAGCCGCGAGTTCCTTGTCCGGCAACTGATTCAACAGTCCCTGATGTTGCTGTTCGATCTTCCGCAGGTAGTCGTTACACGTCTGGTGACCCAGCCCGCGAGAGCCACAGTGAATGAGGACGACGATCTGGTCCTCCTCGAGGCCGTAAGCCTCGCCGACCCCCTCGTCGAAGACCTCGGTAACCCGCTGGACCTCGAGGAAGTGGTTGCCCGAGCCAAGCGAGCCGATCTGGTTCTTCCCGCGGTCTTTGGCCTTCTGGCTGATCTTCGTGGCATCGGCTTCCTCCCGGTGGCCTTCGTCCTCACAGTGCAGCAGGTCTCCCTCGACGCCGTGGCCGTTCTCGACGGCCCACTCGACGCCGCGCTCGAGAATTTCGTCGACGGTGTCGACGCCGGCCTCGACAATGCCGCCGCCGCCCAGCCCCGACGGGACGTTGGCAAACAGTGAGTCGACGAGTTCCTCCTCGCAACCCTGCAGGTCGTCGTACGTGAGGTTCGTCCGCATCATCCGGACGCCGCAGTTGATGTCGTAGCCGACCGCACCCGGCGAGATACAGCCGTCTTCGGCATCGAGCGCGCCGACCCCACCAACGGGGAAGCCATACCCCTGGTGGCCGTCAGGCATACAGATCGCGTACTCGGTGATCCCCGGCAGATGGGTCGTGTTCGTGATCTGCTCTAAGGTCTTGTCCTCCTGGATCTCCTCGAGCAGGGCCTCGCTCGCGAGTACCCGTGCAGGTGCTCGCATATCGCCTTCCTGTGGAATCTCCCAGACGTTCTCACGCACCTGCTCGAGCGTGATGCCGTCGGCGTCGTAGGTGGGCTTGCTCATACGTGCACCTCCGACTGCGAGGATGAAAGATGTTCGTCTTCCCCCGACCGACCAGCGTATCCCGCTCCGTGATCGCTCACCGAACCGGGGGTTTCGAGGTCGGAAGCCGTCGGGGGAACGTTAGACGGTTCCCTGCCAGTTGTTGCCAGTACAACGCGCTCAAAGTGGTTGCATCGACAAATCGGTACGACATCCTGTCAGACGTCAAAGACGACGTACGCCTCCCAGCCGTCGTCGGTTCGCTCGAGTCGCATCTCGGAGTACGTCACGGCCTTGATCTCGCGAGCCGTAATCTCCGTGAGTGGGACGCCGCGGGCGTGCGCTTCGAGCGACAAGGAGCCGTTCGCCGCCTCGTCGATCGCCGCGACCGCGTGATCCACGGGCAGTTCGTTCCGGACGTCTCGAAGGTAGACGAGTTCGTCCAGGTAGTCGAACAGCAACGCTTCGCGGCTCTCGGCGGTCACCGACACCGAAAACCGATCACCGTCGTCCGGGATCGTCTCGCAAGAAGCGGCTGCCAGCCCGTCGGCGACCGCAGCAAAGACGTCTTCGAGCGTGTTACCGGTCGCTTCGACCGCGACGTCGGCCGTGTGCTTTCGCAGTTCGAACACCATCCTATCGGAGTACGACGGGGAACTCCGTATGCCCGTCGTTTCACACCAGCAAACTGCCACGGAATCACGTGACTCGAGACGGCGACGGCGTCTCCTCGTCACGGAAATCGTCCCGCTATAAAAAGAGTACCCGTACTTGCTAAGTAATTGCTCTCCGTAGAACAGGCAGTGACTGCTCCAGTCGTCGGTGATCCACAGGAGTACACCATGTCAGAC
Organism: Natronobacterium gregoryi SP2; assembly: GCF_000230715.2. Lineage (GTDB taxonomy): Archaea > Halobacteriota > Halobacteria > Halobacteriales > Natrialbaceae > Natronobacterium > Natronobacterium gregoryi. The sequence continues at coordinate 2,602,204 of NC_019792.1, read as the reverse complement.
GAACGTCGGGTGCCGTGGATTCTGGGGACGCATCTTCATCCCGCTGTCGGTCCGCTCGAACGCGCTCCGACGGACTCCCGTGTACTACTGATCGAGGCCCACGATTTCGCCAGGCGCAAGCGATACCATCACCACAAACTGACGATTGTTTTTGCTGGGATGCGGCAGTTCAGAGACACACTTCGCGAACGCGGCTACGAGGTAGAGTATATCAAAGCCGAGACGTTTGCTGATGGGTTGGCGACGTACTTCGACCGGTACCCTGACGATGAACTCGTGCAGATGCGGTCGCCGAGCCACCGAAGTGCCGAAACGTTTGAGAGCCTCGTCGAGGACGCAGGCGGAGCACTCGACGTCGTTCAGAACGAACTGTTCGTTGGCACGCGGAAAGCCTTCGACGAGTGGTCAAACGCCACCGACAAGGACCCGTTCAGACACGAAACCTTCTACCGGTGGATGCGACAGCAGACAGGGGTGTTGATGACCGACGACGGCGAGCCAGTCGGGGGCGAGTGGAACTACGACAGCGAAAACCAGGATTTTCCGCCCGAATCGTGGGATTCTCCGCCGGTCTTGGAACCAGAACACGACGAACTCACCCAACAGACAAGCGAGTGGATCGCGGCGGAGTTCGACACCTGGGGGTCGACGACGGATCTGGTCTGGCCGGTCACGAGGGCACAGGCCAAGCGGAAACTCGACCACTTCGTTGCCAACAGACTCCCGTCGTTCGGCCCTTATCAGGACGCAATGCGAAGCGACGACTGGGCGATGGCCCACGCGCTGTTGGGCTCGTCGATCAACCTCGGCTTGCTTCATCCCTGGGAGGCCGTTACCGCGATCGAGCAGGCCTACCACGAACGCGACGAGATCCCCCTCAATTCGGCCGAAGGGGTGGTGCGACAGCTCATCGGCTGGCGAGAGTTCATGCGGCACGTTTACCGACACGAAATGCCGCAACTCGCCACCGCCAACCAACTCGATGCCGGGACCGACCTGCCAGCGTTTTACTGGACCGGTAACACCAACATGAGCTGTCTCAGACAGACGATCGGTGCTGTTCGTGACCGCGGGTACGCACACCACATTCAGCGGCTCATGGTGTTAGCGAACTTCGCGACACTCTGGGGCGTTCAGCCGGCGCAGCTAAACGAGTGGTTCCACGCGACATACGTTGATGCATACCACTGGGTGACAACTCCGAACGTCGTCGAGATGGGCCAGTACGGCGACGGTGTCTTCGCCTCGAAGCCGTACGTTTCGTCGGCGAACTACATCGACAAGATGAGTGACTACTGCAGTGACTGTCGATACGACAAGACAAAAGACACCGGCAATCGTGCTTGTCCGTTCAATGCACTGTACTGGGACTTTCTCGACCGAAACGAAGACAAGCTCCGGTCGAATCATCGGATGGGACTGATGTACAGCCACGTAGACTCCAAACAGGAAAGCGGTGCGATGACAGAAATCAAAGATCGTGTCGAGACACTCCGACAAAAGCAACGACACGGAGAGCTCTAGTGAACCGCCTCGGGGTCAAGTGGTTCGGGACGCCGAAGGCGTCTCATCATCGAGCGAAACCAGAGGTTTCGCGGACATCGTGGAGCTTTGCTCGCTCAGTCACGGAAATCGTTGCTTTCCGTCCGACCCCGAGACACTCACCCCGCTTCGCCTGTAGAAGTCCCCGAGTGGAAGGTCCCTCGCACTTCCATTGCAGCGATAGGAGGCGAACACCCACCCGTTTATTAGATTCGCCGCGAAGCAGCCGACTTATACCCAAACCTCGGGATTTTCCCCGGCTTCAGGCGGAAGAAGATATCAACGACACAGCGTAGACTCGGGTCCCGAAACGAGACGCGGACGAACCTGCGACCGTATCAACTGCTGAGTTTGTCCGTCGCCAGATACCGTTAGTCGCTCGGGAGCAAAGACTGATGCTGTCCTCGCAACAACTCAGTACGTGGAACGGGACCAAATCCGCCGCGCTTGGGACGAGATTGCCCGTACCTACGCCGAGCGCCGCGACCCGGATGGTTCCGACGCAGCGCTAATCGACGACTTGCTTGCCGACTGTCCCCCGGAGCCGCTGATCATCGATATCGGATGCGGTGATGGAGCCAGGACACTGGCCAATCTTCCGGCAGAAAGCGTCGGCATCGATCTCTCCCGAACAGGGCTTCAACTGGCGGCTGACACCGTACCGTCGGCGACACTCGTGCAAGCGGACATGGCCAGCCTGCCGGTAGCGGAGAACACCGCCGATGCGATAACGGCCTCCCACGCCGTTTTTCACGTCCCACGAAGCGACCATCCGACAGTATACCGCGAGGTTGCTCGCGTATTGAAACCCGGCGGCAGACTACTAATGACGCTTCCGACCGGTCGCTTCGAAACCGTACGCAATGGGTGGATGGGCGGGACGATGTTCTTTTCAGCGCCTGGTCGACAGCAGACACTCGAGCAATTAGCCGAGGCCGGCTTCGAGACCATGGATACGAGAACCGTCACCGACCCACTGGGAACCGACAGCGAATTCGTCGTTGCCGATAACACTTCCGGGTGAACCGTCACTGTGGACTCATATCGCTTTCTGCCACGATAACCCGGGTTTCCGTAGTCACCAGATTAGCCTTCCTCAACCGCCTCGAGTACGTCATTGCCGGCAGCTGTCGTCGTATAGTACGTGCGGTCCGTCGCTGACTGGGCCTGGTCATTGCCCGGCTCGCCGTCGTACTGCGTGACGAGTCCCACGCGTCGAAGTGCACGGTAGAGATGCCTGACGTCTTCGAACTTCATCTCCCACTCTGCAGCAGTCGCCCGAGGCGAGTCCGAACCGATGCGGGCAAGTCGCTGGACGATCGCGTGCCCATCCGGAAGCTGTCGCAAGACGTTTACTTTCCCCTCGCGTCGAGAGAGAAATCGCAGAAGGTGGTCTCCATCTCGGGAAAGCCGGTAATAGGTGTGATGCTGACGGACCTCGTCAGCCATCTTTGCCTTGACGCGCCGTTGCTTGACCGTCCCAGATTCAATGCGATCGAGTACTCCCGATTGTTCCATCTCCGTACACAACGTTCTGACCTGGCTCCGCTCCGCATCGAGGTGTCCGGCGATCGACTTCGGGTAGTTCCCCTCGACAGCATCCAGGTGATAGCAGAGAAGATACGCAACGGGATCTGCTGGAAGTGGATCGAGTTGATCGGCGATTTGCTGTCGTCGCTCATGCTCGGCTTCGAGTTCGGCGACCTGGTCATACCGCGTTTGAGCGTTCTCCGCCGGATTCGCCTGTAAATCGAGCACGAGATCGATCTCTTCGCCATGTGGCGTTTCGAGTGTGAGTTCGATTTCGTCCGTCTCCCAGTGTTCTCCATCTTCGTTCCGAGCCTGTTCCAATACCTGTTCGACTTCCTGGTAGCGAGTCATAATCGTGTCCGCTTCCAGTTTGAGCCGCTCAATCTCCGACTGAGAGACCATCTGTACCTATCGATGCTACAGCCGCGATCAGTTTGAACCCACCTGGTTGCGACTCGGGGAAGACAATCTCAAATCGAATTGCCCAAAACCGTGGCCTGTTCCTTGCTGGTTCACGACCGAAAGCCACAGAAAGAATCGGAAGAAGGGAGTAGTGCTCCGACAGGGATTCGAACCCTGGTCATTGCCTCGAGAGGCCGGACCCCACTGTACTGCGAGGGTACTGGCCTTCCAGGCCGATCACCTTCTATATCGGGCTTTGACCTGCTACAGAACACCTGTTTCAGGTCTGTACTAATAAAACACCCAGAAGATTGCCACCCGGGCAAGTTAGATTCAAAGGACTGAATGTCGAGTCTACCTGCTCTTTTCGAGGGTGAGTACGACGCTTGTGACCACTGTCTAGCACAGTAGTAACTAATTTTCCCGCTCTTTCCCAGACTTTTGAACAAGATCTTCGACATCACTGGGATCTCTCAACTGGTTTATTGGCGTGATATACGCGTCGCCCAATTCGTACACTTTACCGTACTCTGGATTATTCGCCGATCTAAGCCCTTCTGCTTGTTCAAACCCAACTACAGTAATACTGTCAAATGAATTTAGAGATGCTAAATCATCGGTTCCTTCACGAATCGTTTGAGCATATTCTTTGAACAGTGAGTCAGTAGCATTAGATGGTATTTGTTGTTCTCCTACCGACCATTGTTCCTCTGGAAGATGAATTCCATTTTCTCTAAATCGGTTCTCATCTTCTGTATTATTAGAAGACTCAATTAGTACACTACCGAGTAGACAATCTGAACCGTACATCTTTCTTTTATAATTGCTTAAGGAAGCCCATTTATAATACTCCTTAACAGCATCCGGAAATATTATAGTAAATTTTTCCTCTGACTTAACCTTGACCGAGACCATCCAGGGCGGGCGTGGCTTACTTTCACCTGCAAGCATTATTGGCTCTAAATTGGTGTATTCATTGATATGTTTATAAAGGGTTGATGAGGCGATCAGACGACGTAATTCCATTGTAAAAACACTATTCAGAGTGTGAGTGTTAGATTCGGGGTCACCATAGATATCACAGAACTCCTCAGACCGGTATTTAAATGAGTGGTGTAAAAATACAGCCATTCTTTTCAGTCCTTCCGGAGTTATGATAAAACCATCATTCTTATTAGATAGCATCTTTGGGTTTAGGACACTACCCGCCAAACTAATCAGAGGGTGTCATAGAACGAGTAGCACACTAAAGAGCAGGGTGAACGCTGAGGTGGATGAGTTCAGCGACCCTGCAAGATGACCCTTCGGTAGACTCGTTTTTCAATGTCGTGGAGACCGAGACGCTAGCGCTGTTCGAGCACCTTTCCTTCGAGTTTCTCGAAGAGTTCGACGTGTTCGCCCCGGCGGAGACGGGGCGAACACGAGACCACGAACCTCCAGAGCTGATGCGTGGCTTTCTCCACTGCTACTACAAGGACATCTACGGCATTCGCCCCGTTGAACGAGAGCTACGGAATACAGTTGTCTGGCTGAGCTGTGGGTTCGATCGACCGCCGTCGAGAGACGCGGTCGATCGCTTCCTCACCGATCTCGAACACGTCGTTGACGAGGTTTTCGACCACCTCGTCGAGCAGGCCGCCTTGCGGGGCCTGCTCGACTTGACCTACTCCATTGATTCAACTGACGTGAGGGCGATGCCTGCCGATCAAGACGCGTCGAAGTGCTACGATCCAACCAACGACGAGTACTACCACGGCTACGGCTGTACAATCGTCTCGACCGGGCAAAAGATCCCGATTGCGGCGGAGTTCACAGAGAGTAAACAAGCGACAGAGGAGACGGCGATGCGCGTCACCCGTGACGCGCTCGCCGTCGCCAAGCCGATTTGGATGGTCGGTGACAGTGCCTACGACACGCTGGACTGGCACGACCACCTGCTGGCTGCAGGGGTCGTGCCAGTCGCCCCGTACAACGCGCGAAACACCGACGACCCGAAAGATATCGAGTATAGGGTCGAAGACCGTATCGAACAACACAGCGAGGACGTTCAGTTGAAGCAGTCCACGTTGGATGAGACGTACAACCGCCGTACTGGAGTCGAACGAACCAACGAATCAGTGAAGGACTGCGGCCTCGGGCGAACGCACGCCCGAGGCCGCGTTCACGCACGATCGCAGGTGTTCCTCGCTCTGTGCCTTCGTCTCGTCATCGCAATTACCAACTACGAACGTGGAGACAATCCGGGAAGCACCGTGATCACGGTGTGAGAACTCTTCTATGACACCCTTTAATCAAGTTATTGGTAATATGGTATGCTAAATGTATCAAGTCTGTCATTTCCGAACATTTCATTCACCTGTCTTAACGTGAACAGAACAGATCTACTTTGTTGAATATTCCCTCAGGGGAGTGTTTAGACGCAGCAGAATCGGGATGGGTTTACAAGGCATTGTCACCCGAATATAGTGCTAAACTACATAACTATAGCGTGAGGTGAATGAGTTCATGGCTGATTCGATCCCCTCTCGTGCAGTTGGTGCAGTCCCAACTGATCTCGACACGGTCGCATCTGTCTTCCAGAACCATTATTCGTACTATCAAAGCCTCGACGGGGAAGTCGCTCATCAGCAGCAGACTGGTGAATCCCAGATCCGACGCGAATACTCCGGGCGAGTGGTGTTCGAACTGCTACAAAATGCGCTCGATCGTGCTGATGAAACCGTTGTTATCAGGCTCGTAGAATCATCGCGGGATGACGGTGCTTACGAGTTACTCGTAGCGAACGACGGAGATGGCATCCGCGTTGACCCAGACTACAACTATGAGAATCCACCAGACTCCGGCGGAGCCGATCGCCGCCGTCCGGATTTCAACGCGCTCTGTTCTCTCCACACGTCAAACAAATCTCCGGACGAAAGCATTGGTACCAAAGGAATCGGGTTCCGCTCTGTCTTCGCCCTTGATACGCACGTTCGCGTCTGGAGTAACCTCGACACCACGTCAGACTCCGCGTGGTGGGGACTGGAAATGCATTCGCCGCTCGACCAAACCACATGGAACCATCGCAGTAAGACGCCCGCCGTCAACCGAGGCCGAGACCGGTTCCTTAACGGCACGGTACCGCGGCTCGACGACACAGAACCACGACCAAGTTACCACTTCCCACTCCCACTCTACACCGACACACAGCCAGAAGCGGTCGAGAATGCCGAAGACCTCTCGACAGCTATCATCGTCCCAATCCCTCAATCACAGTACTCAACACTGCGTAACCGCATTGCGGAATTCAAATCCCACCATCTGCACTTCGTCGGCCTTGACCCAGACCGACGCGACATTACCATCTCCTTCGAAACCCCGAGTGACGAGCCACCCTCCTTCCAACGCACTACCTGGCCTACGACAGCCACCGCTGAAGTCACTCCACAACGACGCGCAATTTCTGCGTACACTTCTCCAGCATTGGCTGACGATGCAGAGAAAGCTGACCACGACGTCGCCGAACCTGGTGCAGCGATCGCCTGGCCCCCAACACGCACCCCAGATGACACTGACGATGACAACGCTACGGCGGGCAGTATCTATGGGTACCTCCCGACATTGATCGATTCCCCGTTTGGCATCGATATTCACGGTGACTTCCAACTCAGCATCGATCGAACAAATATCAGGCTTGATGACGACCAAATGGGGCCCTACAATCGGAAGCTCTTAGAAATCGCTGCTGAGCTCCACCTCCTTCGAGCAATTCGAACTGTTGATGCTAACCTCGAACAAACCATCGAATGGACACGGATCCAGCCATCTATCGTCACTGAAACCACCCTCTCAGCGACAGACCAACAGCGATCTGACTTCTGGCAGTTCCTCAACCCAACCCGAAGTGACTCAGATGCTGCTGCACACGTCATAACTTTCCTTAAAGACCTGCTGTTCCCTGGTGGAAGTAAAGACCCTGAAACGTACACACACTGGGCAACTCTTGCGCACGCATTTTTCGATGCCCGCGACGACTGGCAGCTCGAAACGTACGAACAGTTCTGGGCCGCTACGACAGCCTGGATCGACCAGCTCTGCTCGACAAAAACCCGACAAAAGAATTGGCGTCGAACCGCACTCGCCCTTTGTGATTCTCTCCGCGAACACCAAGCCGCCGTCGCCCCGGTTGTCCTCACTAACGAATCTCAAGAGCCAGACAACTCAACGTTTGTGTCTGCTGTACCGCTTCCAGACCGCGCTGACAGCGACCAACCAACTGGTCGCCAGCAGCGCCACGACCGGAAACTGTTCCTGCAAAGCACCGACGCCTCACGTCTCACCCTCCCAACGGCGCTGACAGCTGACGACCGTGCCGTCACTACATTCGATTTTGCATCTGATCTATACTCTCGGTCCCCAAATGCACTCAACACCACCCCGTTCAACCGATGGGAAGTCCTCCAAGAGCTCCGACAACTTCCGAACGCCTCCGTCAAAAACTGGTCCGGATCACCGCTCGCAGAAACCATCGACGAAGCCGTCTCTCGCCAACAGGAACTGATCTCATTCGCTGCAGAGCTTTATCTCCTGGACACTGGAACTAGTCACGACACTCCGACCAGCCTCACTCAGAACGGCCCAGGATGGCGCGCACTTCCAGCCCCAAGCAAGGCCGCCCGTCGCGCAGGCCGTGCCATTGCAACACTGTATCTCCCAACCACAGACGAGAAATGGGCACCCGCACGTCAACTCACCCGAGCCGACATTGACGAGAATCGTCTCGGTGACCTACCAGAAGAACTCCCACTGGACGAGTTCCTCACGTTCCTCGGTGTCGCTCCTGCCCCTCCTCACGAAGACGCGCCTGCGATTACGCTTGTTGAAGGCGGCCCCGAAAATGGCGTCGTCTCTCGAAGAGATGTACCACCGTCACTCACTGCCCCAGGAGCCGGGACAATGGATCTCACGCTCGGTACTCTCCCTCCGGACCATGCTACCGACACACCGAACGGGTGGTATGATGCGATCACGGCAGCTGAGCCGTGGCTACAACCGCTGTTGGATGCCGAATACGACGCGACAGAGACCGGCGAGGAAGACGCTGAAGATGACGACGTCATCCCGGATCGAATCGATTTGCTAGATCCACTCGGCGAACGGGCATGGTACCCGGTAGATGACACAAGCCGTGTCTATGCATCCCCACCAGCAACTACCGAGAACGTAGCCGGAATCCCACCGCGAGACCTGACGTTGCTGTCCGCCCAGCAACCCTATCTCGCTGAACTCCTGTGGTCCGTCGATCAAACCGCAGTCAACGACGAACTATTGATTACGCTCGGTGCTATCGATGGCACGGCACGCGAGGATCTCGCTGCTGCAAACGCAGCCCCAGCTGTCCGGCTGTTAACGCAACTTCGTACGCACACGGATCCAACTGCGTTCGCCGACACACCGAGTATCCGCGATGCGTACACGGGCCTCTTTGAACGAATTCTCGACGCAATCGTTCGGAATGGGCCTTCCCACCCCACCAGTAATGACCTTGCAGTCCTCACGTACCGACCGGCCGGTGAACAACGGGCACTCTCGACACGCCGGCTCGAATGGCGGTCCCTTGCCGACCTTGATGCAGACCCAGCCTGGATCGCCGCCTCCCCTGCCGATCAAGAAACCATGCGGCGATGCTTCCCGGACGAACGCCTTGTCAGCGCCACCATAGGCCCGGAACTTCTCAATGACTATCAACCGCTGGCTGACTACAGCGTCACCATCGAGGAAACCGTGCAATTCGATGCCTTTGACGAACCTGACCACGATCGTGCCGTCGCCGGTGAAGACGTGGCGTCGACGATCGCCGATGAGCTCGCCGAAATCGTGCCGAGTCTATTGGCACTCGCGGACGCCGATCAACACCTTACTGTCAATCTCACCGACGACGTTGAACAATGGGACCCCGACGTATTCACCCCGGTCAGCAACGTCTGGCTCGAATATACCGCGACCTTCGGCACCGAAACCACCCGAACCACGACGAAACACAAAAACGACGACGGAATCGCCCTGCTCAACGCTGATTCCGCCAGTGGCGAAGAACCGGCGGCAAGACGAATCATCTTCGATACAACCAGTGACGGCAACCGCCCGCCGTTAGCCGCGTTCGGCCGACCGCTGGCTGAGCTCCTGCTTGAGGACCACCACTCGCAGGCCGCCTCACTCTTCGAACGCGCACTCCAAACCTACGAAACTGATCCCGAAGACCTCGATCAACTCCTCGACCGCCGTGATGCGACACCACTCGTTGAGACATACGAACACCGAATCAATCCCCTCGACACCGATCAACGAGACGCGCTGCTCACCAAAACCGAGCAGGTACTCAACACGTTCAACATCGAACTCCAGACTACTGCCGTCACACGCCTCCGAACACTCACCCTTGCAGACCTCCGACCGACGCCAGAAACCCCACAGGATTTGTCTGAGGCAGTAATCAACGAAGAATTCGGTCAAATCGAGCTATCCACCCAACAGGAACCATTCCGACCCGCGGTACACTGTCGAACGGAGAACCAGCGCCGCTGGAACGAGTGGTTTGACACATACCAAGAACACCTCGTTCCATACCTCCTTGACCTTCTCCAGTCTACTGTTCTGGAAGACATTGAGGAAGACACCCTCACTGACCGACTCCACGAGTACATCACAACCACAGAGCTTCAGAAGCTGCAGTTCCAGCCTGATGCAGCCGTCCAGCACTGGCTCGCCAAGGAAGGTGTCCCTGACGCTGACATCCCTGATGACCTTATCGAGGAAGCCCGCCAGTTCATCCCGGAGTACAAACGTGTCACAAACGTAATGAACGCAACTGATATCGATAGTAACTGGTCACGGCACTCCCTCTCCGACCCGGAACCCTCCATGCAGGAAACCGGGACCGTTGACCAATCCGACGTTTTCGACCGCATGCGGAGCCAGAAAACCATCGGGACGAACGCCGAACACGCCGCCCTCGAAACCATCACCGAACAAACGCACAACATTCTCGACGAGACTCGTGACCAATCCACGGTCGAAACGATTCACGGCCCCGTACAGGACGCATGGGACGTCCTGTACTGGCCTATCCCGGACGGCGGCGTCACTGCCAGTAACCTCACCTCCGCACAGCAAACCTATGAAGAAACTCAGAACTGCGACGATCTCAAAGTGGGGCTGCACCTTGCCAACGTCTGGGACGGTGCTGGCTACGACCTTCTCGGCCTTGAACGCGACTCAGAAAACCGCGTCCAACCAGTCCGATACGAAATCAAAGCAATCTCCGCAACTCGCCCAGTCGTCGGCCTCCACCTGACGAGCAAGCAACTCGCCGTCTACGAAACCGTCCGTGATGACAAGAACGACGATCAAAGATACGCTGGTGACTGGCAACTCTGGGGCGTTGAAGACGACGGCACCGCGACTGAATTCACCGACTCCCTAGACGAACTCCCCAGCGACGCCCTTGACAAACTTCGGACCGAAGGCTTCGAACACGACGGCCTCATCCTCCGTGTTACCCGTACCGATTGAGAATTTGAGGTATATACGAGGTTACCTCTCCGCTCATCAAGATAGATTTCAAACGCTTTTGCCGGATGGATTGATTCTAATTCGGTCAAGGAGATCACACTTGTGGACGAGTGTGCTTCCACACCGCCAGTCACGATAACTCTACCAGCAAATCATAGGCGTCCTTTCTTACTCTCACAGCGTAGTTCTGTTTCCGTTACTGGTTTCTTTGCAGCAAGGTTTCGTTTGTGAGTACGGCCGGTATAGGGACTCTGTCCGGTCATTTCACCGTAGGAATAGTGTTTTTCCCTGGCGAGATCTGCTGGAGAAATAAATACGTTTGCCTCGAAACCGAGAATAATCGGGCTCCAATTGTAGTCTTGAGGTTACGTGATTCTTTGCAACGGGCAATCAGTTATCCGTCAGCGGCTGAGAGTCCAACATGATGACAGAAAGTACAGTACGAGGCGGGAAAGCGGTTCACTCGGATGCCTACATCCATGACTTGGATTCATCGAAGGCGAATCACACGAGTGAAGTAGACCTCGGCTATCAGCACGATCCGACTGGGGAAGATTACGGTCCCGTTGCCCAGCGCGGACAGGATGTCGAACTTGAGCACCCGGTTGAAGACGTCGAAGAACTGTATCACGAGGCCCATCTCACAGTTCAGTTCGGGGAAGCGAACCGGTCGGGTGAGAACGACGAGAACGAACCCTCGGATGGACTGTCCGAAGAGTCTGCAGCGGAATTCGACAAGACAGTTCTCCAGTTCGCTGAGAGAGCGCTCTGTGAGGAAGGGGTGAGCCTCGACGAACTTCCCGAGAAACCACGACGAGTGCGGGCTCTGTTACTGCACGATGCATGGGCGATGGAGTCGTACCCACGACTCGTGGCGCACTTTGAAGAGTTGGAAGCGACCGCCCAGAAGTTGGGTTTCAGTTCGATCCCGGATCAATCGACCTTTTGGCGAACTCATAACGCTCTCCGTGAGGACGGATACCGGGAGAGCATCCAAAACGCCGCTACTCGCGTAGTGCACGCGGTGGCTCGCCGTGGAATCATCGTTCCGGAAAGTGCTGTCACGGCTCACGGTCTCGATGTCTCTGTCCCCATCGACGAGGGAGAAGTAGCGGGGGAAACGCGACGAGCGGCGATTCGTCACTGGGTGGACTCACTCCTCGATGAATTGCTGGAGCCGATCTCCTTCGACCGGTCGAAGAATTTGCAGCATGCAGTGAAAGCAATAATCGCTGCTGTTGCGCAGGGTGCCTACGCACACGGACTCAACTCGGCGCGACCAACCGCGAGTTGGCACTACGAAACAAGTGAGATCCCGACTGCCGGGCAAGTTAGCCGCCTTCTGCGCAGCGTTGATACTCAAGAGATTCTCCGGATGTTCACCGACATCAACCGCCGGTTCATCCAGATCGCGTCCGCGCATGGGTTCTTCGACCGTGACTACAACTACGCACTCGACACGACGTGGGTCAAATACGAGGGGAAACACGTTGGCGAGGATGGGGAATTAAAACTGATTGAGAATCCGAAACAAGGGGACAAGGGGATTGGATGGCTGTTCGCGGTTCTCTGTGTGATGGATATTGATGCCAGGTTCGCGCTTGGACTCAACCTGGTAGAAGATAAGAGTGAGACCACCGAACAGTTCCGGTTCTTGCTCCGAACTGCCGCCCGGGAAGGCGGTGTCAACCGAGTACACATCGACCGAGAGTTCTACGATGGTGACGCCGTCAGGATGTGCCGGGCCATCGCCGGGCGGAACTGGGTCATTAGGGCGAAACGGCAAGGGGAAGCCGCTGAGTTGCTGGCGGAGACGCCTGAAGGTAAATCTAACAGTCGAAGGAACATCAACTTCGCTGACGTGACTCCTGGTCCGAACCTCTACGTCTACCCCGTCCCCGAAAAATTCAGAGACGATGCCGGTCACACGCACATGGCGTTTCTCTCCGATCTTGACCCTGACGACACGCCCGCCGCCGAAATTTTCGACACATACTCCAAACGATGGAGCGTCGAGACGTTACTCAGGCAACTGAAACACGATGTCGGTGTCGAAACGAGCTCACCGTACCCGAAGATGCGTCTGTTCCTCCTGCAGATCGCTACGCTCTGTTACAACATCCACACCTTGATGAATCGAGCCACGTCCCCCAAGTACGCGCTGCGGTTGGACGTCCCGTACTACGAGGTACTGCTCGCCATCGTCGACGTCGTCTACACGCGACGTGGCGCAACCGAACTAAATCGATAACCATGCACGCAGACCAGTCCCCTGTCGATACCATCGATTACAACGGGACTGTCACTCGGATAGTCTTGCTTCACCAGAGGGTACGACGATGCTGACCGCGACAATCCTGCAGGACGACTTCGAAGCGATCGTCGCCCCACCGACGACATTGAAAAGCCACGAGCTGTTGCGTGTCGAACCAGACGGAATCGAAATACACGCCACGGATAAATCGAGGGAAGCAATCGTCGAGGTCTCAGCGTCCGAGGCAGCTTTCAACTCCTACTCTGCAGAGCCGATGGAAACCGGTATCAACCTCTCTCAGGTCGCTCAGTTTCTCAATATTGTCGGTGAGACCGATCTGATTCAGATCGAGATCAATGCTGAACAGAGTTGGATAACACTTACTGCAGGTTCACTCACGTACACGTTCTCGCTCGTCGGTTCCAATACTGTCCCGATCGTATTCACTCCACTCGACGCCGACCAGCCCGCGATGGCGACCCTCCCAAGCCGTAAACTGGACGTACCTATCGAGTTAGCAGACATCGCTGGCTCGCAGATCCGCCTGCGTGTCGATTCCAATCCGACTACCTTCTCAGGAACCACAAACAACATGCGGGATGCGTTTAACTTCGAATTCGGTGCGGCGGACGTCGAACGGGTACAGGGGTCTGCTGTCGGGCAACCAGTGTCACTCGATTACTTCGCGCCGATTCAGCGAGTGATTCCCGCCGACACGCTGATGCGATGGGAACTAGGAAACCGAGAACACGTACGACTTCAGTATCCGATCGCCAACGGAACAGGAACCGTGACTGCCACGTTCGCCGGGATTGGCGTTTAATTGAGAAATGTGTCAGAACGCAGTAGCAGTTTCCCACCGGTCTAACGTTGCCCGGTTCTACACGAGATCCGTCAGGAGTCCAAAAAATTATGCAGCAAAAACGTCTCAATTGAGACGGCGACGACGGCCTTTCCCGCAAGGGCAACGGTCGGGGAGGTGGATTGGGCGTAGGATGGCGTAGAAAGGCATCGTGTGACTGTAATTGTCGCAACGGTGCACCTCGGGTGGGTAAACGCGCCGGAGTCGGGCTGTCCAGCAAGGGCAACCACGGGAGTTGGATCAGAGGCTTCGGCCATTCGGTAGGTCAAACTCAGTTTGACCAACTCACCATTTCCTGAGCATTACGAAGTCGATAGTGAATTTCGGCTATGGTATCGATTGGAAATCTCGCTCTCGCTGAAACACATATGCCGGTGCCCCTCGCCAGAACCCCGCACTTACTGGCTCGTTGTCACTCAGCTTCTTGAGATCCGTCATCGGGAAAGGATCATCGAGTTTGTGCCCATGCTCGACGATATAGGTGGTAGTATCTAGTTCTTCATTGTACTCGGAATAAGTATCATTCTCACTGATGTGCTTCTGAAACTTTTCTATATCATCCGATTCTGAATCCGGTTCGATGACAATATCTGTAATTATACCAGCGTGTGTTACAGTATCCTCTGTCCGGTAATATATTGGAAGGCTACCGTGAGCATCGACAGCAGATTCAGCAGTCGTCCAGGTACTTGAAGACCGATGCGTTATAGCATCGTATTCTACAAGTTCTTCCAGTCGCTTAGAGTAGTTCTTGGTGAGCACCGCTACGCTCCGATGCTTCCGGATTTTTTGAGCCAACCCAGAATACTGACTTTGCTTCCGTCGCCTTGACGAACTAGAAGTCGTACGCTCTTTCGCCTCTTCCAGATGCTGCATCATCTGATCCAAAGAAGAGTCCTCGGGTTGATTTGAGCTATCGTCGGAATCTCCCATGGCAGAACACCAGACATTCTATTGTGATAACAATACTGGCGACGCTGTCTAGACGAGGGAGTCTGAGAAGTAACTAGACCGTATTGCGGAGTGTATATATAGCCCACAATCCAGATCAAAGAAACTTCGCGGCTACGACCGGATCCATCGTCATTCGACGTATCCTCGCTCCCGAAGAAACTCAAATCGATTCCGGTGATTCCCGATAATCCCCTCTTCAGGATACTCTTCCGCGTATCGCTGTAGGGCGTCTGTATCTTCGATCTCAACACCGTGGTAGTGGTCTAACGGGGTTGTCGGATCAACGAGTTTCTCGCCATCAAGCAGTCACCAAGCGTGCTCAAATCCGTCAACATCGAGGTCAGCCCTGGTAGCAAATCCCTCGACGTAGTAAAACCGTGGATTGTGGTTCCACAATCGAAGCGAATTAGCGAAACACTCCTTACCAACTGGTTCGACCGTCCGAATACCGTCCTCAATGACGGCCTGTTCGTCTGCAGTCACATCACTAGCAATCGCCATGTCACGACCAGCAATCGTGACGTGGTCTATCTCTGATTTCGCCACGCCCTGACCGCGATCTGCGACAAACGCATGGACTGGCGACACGTCCTCTGACTCCACCACATATCGCGTTGCTGGATTCACCGTCACAGAACAATACCCTCCGCATCAAGTTAGCCTCACCGACTGTCTCACCGTGCATTCAACGCTGCGCTATTCACCATCGACAACGACTACTACATTCGGACGAACCCGTCGTTCGACCCTACTCACCCATTCTCCACGAAACTATCCTCGAACGAGTGGGCGAACCAATCACGTTTTCGGCCACCGTTCAAGCTTGACCATCGTTCCTCGAAGAACTCAACACTGGATTGTCGTGGCTGTGACTCACCGTTATACCGACGGGCTCGTCACGTTGTCATCGGTTCGAGTTCCTGTAGCGTTCGCCCGATTCGATACACAATCTAGTTTACCCGCGTAATCGTCCAGGCTGCACGCTCGCGGACTGTGTCGTTCATATCATTCGCTTCTAACTCTTTGAGTTCTTCAATTGGAACCGGTACGTTCGCGTTTCCAATCAGCGAACACGCATTCGCTCGGACTTCCGGGCTTGGATCCTCCAGCGCACTCTCCAACTGATCCTGTTGCGCCCTGATCGCACTCGGATCCGCCTCACCTGCTTGAAGCAGTGCAAGTGACGCGTTCACGCGCGCCTGAACGTTATTGTCCTCCAGTCGGGCAGCGATCCGATCAGCGTGTTCAATCACGATGTCAGGGTGTTCTTGCGCGAGATCACCCAGCAATCCGACTGCATTATTCCGAACACTCTTCGCCTCAGCATCCAGCAACACCACTAACTCGTCTACGATTGGTTCAGCAGCATCCGGATAGTTCGACGCGATCTTTCCAAGTGCTGCTAACGCGTTCGTCTGCGTCGTATCGTCGTCGCTTTGCAACGCCGTGATCAACGCAGGAACCGCGGGGAACACTTCTTCAGGGTACTCTTCTGCAACACTGGAGAACGTGTACACCGCGTAACTTTGTGTCATCCCAGAACCACTTGTTACAGCAGTCTCCACCGCTGGAACTGCTTCGAGTACACTGCCAGGATTCGCTTCAGCGATTTCCATCAAACAGCGCGTCGCAGCTGGCTGGCACGGTGATTCTTGGCTCGCATAACTCGCCAACTCAGGCACATACTCTTCCAACACCGCCGGTTCATCCTTCGTCGATTCCCACACGGTTCGAAGCGCTTTCCGATCGAGTGTGCTGGGCTCATCAGCTATTACCTCGAACACAGCTTCGATAGCCAGTTCGCGTTCAGCTTCTCGATGCTGCAGCGTGCTCATCGCAAGCCGAAGTGCCTCACGCTGCTCCACGCGTGCCGGATTCGACACGGAATCGCTGAGCATTTCGCGTAGCGTCTCACCGTCTACGGTCTCAGCATCCTCTTCGAGTTGTGATCGAACCGCAGCGAACGCCGCCCCTAAGAACGGATCAGCGAGGCGCTCATACGGTACAGGATGAACCGACTCAATATCCGGGAGTCGAACAGAGAACTTCTCCTCGTTCCCAACGGTCTCGAACCAGAACGCCGGCGGGCCTTTCAACGGCTTCATCGACGGGCGCTCCGGCTCGAAATGCGTGACCAAATGCGTTTTCGTCTCCTCTTCCGTCCGATACGTGAATTCAAACACGTACCCGTCGGCTAAGATGTCTCGTACCTCGTCCGCTGATTCGAACCCACCGTCAGGAACCAGATCGTCTGAGGACGGGATCGACAATTCGATCTTTCCGTCTCGGACGAGTTCGACGAAGTCCCATGCGTGGTAATGATCCCATCCATCAACGTGACTCAAATCGAGATCATCGACGACAACGTACTCGTCTGCATCGGGAAACAACTCAGCGAGTATTCGAAGCCGCGCTTCTCGCTCCGGCCACCACTCGTAGTTCCCGAACTCATTCCGGTCACCTAGCGCATCGATATCCCCATCACGCCGCCGTATAGATTCGACCGTTCCCGGAATATCGGCTTCATCGACGAGATCCTGGTTCCCGATCGCCCAGACCTCGTGCTCGGTCTCGTATGCCCAGTACCGAACCCACTCGATCGGCACCGCTTCTCGACTTGGGTGCGGATTTACGTCAACTGTCCAGTCCCGGTCGAACGCAAGCACGTACATCACGCCACCTCCAAGAGGTCATCTGCCAACGATTCAAGTTCGTCCGTCTCATCAATAGCAGACAGCCATCGGTCCGGAACTCGTGACGCACCGAACCGCGCACCAGCAACCGCACCCGCGATCGCACCGATCGTATCAGTGTCCCCACCGCGATTAACCGCAGTCACAATCGCCTCCTCAGCACTGCCAGCCCGCAGCCCGTCGTGAAGTGCTGTTTGCAGCGAATGAACGACGTACCCGGACATTTCGAGCGCTCCTGGCGAGTTCCCGCCGGCAATGGGTTCGAGTGCGGTCGTGAGTTCGTCCGGTGCATCTGCCGCGACGTAATCGAGCGCGTCCTGCAGCGGCGTGCCAGCGTCGTCGAGTAACCCAGCTACCGTGAGGTTGAGAATCGCGCAACCGTACGTACACCGAGGGTCTGCATGCGTAATCTGGGAAGACTGGCGACTCACTTCCACGAGTCTCTCCCACTCAGTTGCGTACGGGATGGCGAGCGGCAGACACCGCATCACACTTCCGTTCCCGGCGTTTGAACCCTCCGGGCTATCCTCCCAGACCTGCTGCCCTGCCTCATCCCACGTCGCTCCTTTGTCGAGGCGACTAAGCGCACGTAGCGTCATCCGGCCAATGTCGAACGGATCGCTCTCGTACCACGCGACGAACCGATCCGCGATATCAGTCGGGTCGAACTCCTGTTGCTGGATGAGACTCCGCGCAATACACAACGCCTGCTCAGTGTCGTCAGTAATCGTTCCAGCCGGCTGGTTCCACGTTCCGTACCCGACCATCTCGTCGAGTACTCCGTGCTCAGCGGAGATCGCAGACGCGGTGTCGAACTCAACTGGTCGTCCAAGTGCATCCCCACACGCTAACCCTACCAGAACACCGCGGGCACGATCCGAATCCATGCCTCACCCAACGAACACATTCAAGAAAAATGTAGGGTCGGAATCACTCATCGGGGTTCGTTCCCGCACAGAGACTCTCCCGGTACTCACTCCACGCATTGTTCATCTCAATCTACTCAGCCTTCGTCAGAGATCACCGGTTAGTGATTTACTAGAGTTGGAATCTTGAACAGTCGGATGGCGGTTACTCCATGCTGTTCAGTGGCCTATAGACCATATGTTGGTCCCAAAGCGATTCTCGGTGAGTCGGGAAGCTATTGGCCGGTGAATCAGATGGATTGAGTTTGATCGTGCTTTCGATTGTTGTCCCCCAGGATACCACGTCGCCTTGTTCAGTCCAGAGGACCACCGGGTCGCCTTGGACAGTAGGTTGATCACCAATCGTTTCGAACTCCACACAGACTGTAGCTGGCAATTCAATAGGGTCGATCGCAATCCACCATGCCAAGCCCCTGTACTCGCCTTTTCTGTAATGTGAATCAGCAATGAGTGGAACTGACTCATCGTCGATTGAAACCGACCAGGTCATCTGCTCTTGTGCCTGAACTCCTTTGGTAAATAGACGGCTTCCTTGAGGGGACTGGATTTGTGGAATCCGTTCCGGTGTCCCCACAGCAAGCGCTACCCACAAAAACATCGTTGTGTCCCTGGGCACCACATACTGATGCATCCCACCATCGAGAGGTAGTTTGACTTCGACCGCAGGATGATCAAGATTCTCACTTCGAACCATCAATCCTGTATTAGGACAGTCAGCGAATCCGCATAGTGCTTGGGCGGGACTTGTTTGTGACCTCTTCCAGTAGGTTTCTGCGGTTCAATACATGTAAAGGCAGTTTGATAAGGCTACACTGGACATCTGTTACTCAACTATGGATAACGAGGAGGGGCGGGATGATGAGAAAATCCTGAATGAGGAGGTGAGAGAGTACGTTGAGCATGCTCAATCGGTTATCGATGAGTCTCCGCAGATGGATGAAGCTAACACGAAGGCAGCTGTTTTACGCGACTTCTTGGAGCTACTCGGGTGGGAAATCCCGACAAACACGCAACTTGAGTACTCCGTCAAAGTCGGTACCCGGTCGTACAAGGTGGATTACGCGTTACTATTTGAAGGCACACCAGTCGCGTTTTTCGAGGCAAAAGGTGTTGACACAAGTCTAAGTGCAAATCACCGTGAGCAACTTGCAACCTACATGAAAAACGAGAACGTGAATTGGGGTATCCTCTCAAACGGAACGCAGTACCAGTTCCTTCAGCGGCAGGTGGTTAACTCAAATGTCAGCGTCGAACCCCTCGCAGAATACGATCTTCAACAGTTACCCGGACAAGTACCCATTCTGCGAGCGTTCACCTGTGACGCCATCAAGACCGGCGACTCAGAAAAGATAGCTAACCGTATCAGCGAACTCAAAACAGCCCGAAAAACCCTCGAAGAACAGAAAGAAGAACTCTCTGCAAATCTCACCGAAGTTTTAACTGACAATGTCTCCGAAGCGATCGCTCCTCTTGCAGAATCACAAGCGAAGGAACTGATAGATTCCCTTGTGACCGACATTGAGAGCGAAATAGACACCAGTAGACCAGTCACATCCCGCAGTAAATCCCGATCACCTTCCCCATCACAGGACGGAACACATGAATCAGACCCGACCTCGAAAAGTGGAGATTCAACGCAGAATTCAACCACTGAACCGTGGGACATATCCGGCCAGTTCGTCGTCAAGATCGCTGATAAGGACAACAAAATAGCAGCAGTTAGCGGCACTAACCAAAACGAAGCGATGATCAAAACGACGAACTACCTCATCGAGCACCACGGCCTGATCGACGAGCTCACGATCCCATGGATTCCGGGTCGAACAAAGGCAGTGCTCAATGACGAACCGCACTGGGACGACGCCGATCCAGACTATAAGGAAGTGAGTCACGATTATTACGTCGATACGAAACTCGGCAAATCTGCAAAAAAGCGAGAATTGAGACGTATGGCCGGCAAAGTTGGCCTGAGTGTCCACTTCGACGGCGATTGGTGACCAAACACCTCGTTAAACACCGTATTCTCGATATGAACTTGGTCCCGAGTGAGTAGCGATAGAGGTGTGTTCTGGATTGAAAATATATAGCCTATCGAACCCTTTGTTACACCAATGCCCTTCATCGCGGTAGATCCCGTTGATAATCGCCCTCGAATTCCGATCGGAGTTGGTGACGACGAAGAGGTTCAATGCCCTGTCTGTAACGATCCCCTCCGTGTTCGAGAAGGCCCTTCTACTGCTCGGCATTTCTACCATCCGCCAGACCACTCTTGCTCTGGTGAATCCGCTCTCCATCTCAGGATGAAATCGATCGCAGTTGAAAAACTCAAAGACAAGTATCCTGATTCGACAGTACACGTCGAGTTCGTCACCGACGAAGTACCACGCCGTGCCGATGTCTTCGTAGAATTCGATCACCCACGTTTCCCGTTTGGGAAGGGGATCGCGGTTGAGGTACAGTACCGGAACGAACAGAAGGATCTCACAGAAACGACTGCCAGTTACCTCACCGGCGACACCAGCGTGATCTGGCTCTTCGAGGAAAACTACGTTGGTACTCGCCCTGAGTACGAGGACGTCGAACTCCCTGACCCAATCCCAGTCTGGCCGTACGGCATTCCTCACGGTGAGGCGTCATCACCGGACCCGTCAGCCGGGGACTACCTCGGTATCACTGAAGCCGATATTATTGCAATCCTTCCGAACCACGTTGACGATCAAGTTTCCCTGGCTGAATTCCCGAGTGAATCGGATCCGAGCGACGAATCCGATGACCCGCCAGAGTGGACCCGTGAGAAAGAACTCCACCTCAACCTCTCCTTAGAGTCTCCAGGCGTCCGGGAAGTTTACAAATCATGGCTCAAAGGCAAAATCCAGACCAAACACAGCGAACACCGAAATAACGTTGAAGGCCGCCGGGAAGTCGTAGAGTTAGAAGACCGGTACACCTATTTCTCCGAACGCTTTAGCAAAGGTCCCGGAGAGACATTTGAATTCAGTATCGGTGTTCGCCACTCTAGCCGTGGTCAGTTCACTGTCCGCAAGTTCGTGGACGGGATGGAACGAGAACTCATGGTCCTTATCGACAAGGATGACATCGATTTGTTCGTCGAGTTCGTGCTGGAGTTGGGTTATGAATTAGAGTGTACTCGCATCTCAGCGCCGAAATACCAAGAGGTGAAACAACAAAGCAAATCCAGTATAGGCTCCCTCTTGTACTCAATCTCCCAAACAGGAAATGAGGTGGTTACCGTCGAACTGAGCAGTACCAAGGAAACCATGACTCTGGAATTCTGCCCGCAACAGCTTCAACCGCTCCTCGATCTCTGTGCAAAAGCTCGACTCTGGTACAAGTAAACTATCCTGCTCGCTCACGCTGGCGTCGTTCATTCCGTGAGGAAGAGCTTCTGCTTACATGATGGGTTTTGTAGAGACAAGTGTGATTGAGTGTGTCCTACTCCTTTGTCTTCGAGCTGCGAGAAAGAAGGTTCCACGCCACATTCGTGCCCTCTAATAATTGTTTTTCATCTTTCACAACAAGCCAGTATTACTCACCCCCAATCACCTTGTTGTGGTAGGTGAGATAGTCGTCACTGAGTTCGTGTGGGTCTGCGATAGTTAGTTCAGTGCCATCAACACCCTCCTCGTCAGCATGAGTCACGCGGTATGTCTCTGGGTCAACAGTGAGTCGGCCGTAGTCGAAATCGGTGTGGTGATTCGGACAGAGAACAAGGATATTCTCTGGTTCATCGGGTCCGTCGTGTGGGCGACCGAGCGGCCGAATGTGGTGCGCTTCGGCGTACGGATCCCCATTAGGCCCCCGCCGAGAGGACCCACAGATCTGGCACATATGATTGTACATCCGCTTCATATCATGTGTCAATTCGGTATTGCGAACTACACGACTCCGTGTCGTTTCAATACGGTCCGGGTCAGGTGTCGCCAAGTCCTGAGCCGGTTCCTGGCGGTCAGCACGTTTGGCGCTATCCAATCGAGCAACCTCTTCCGGACTAATTTCGCTTAATCCATCATCAGCATTCTCTCCAGACTCTAATAGATCCTGGACCTCTTCCACGTCGGTCACCAAGGTGTCTCTGGGTGGATGTGAACACCTGAAGGTAACATGACGTTCAATTGTTGTTGGAGAACAGTCATATTCCTCTGCAATTTCGCTCACTTTGGTATCCGGACTTGACCGGTATGTTTCACGGATTGCCTGACAATCCTCGTTTGAGATATCCTGCCGTCGATAATTCGGGTTACGAGCCGGTTCGTCAACCCCATGGGAACACTCGCCGTTCACGTGAGCAAGCACTACTTGATAATCGTGGTCAACAGTAGCGGCGTAGGCCATTACACTCGCTGCATTGTGGACACCACGACGGAATTCAGCACATTCTTCCGCCGTTACTCGGTCACGTTCGAGAATCTCCTGTTTCGCCACTGTCGGGGCTTCAACAGCAACATCGTGCGAACACTTTCCGGTGAGGTGTCGGACCAGCGTCTGCCAGCGACGACCTGTCGACGCTTGTAACTCCTCCATCGTTTCTCCAGTATCATATCGGGTTCTAATGTCACGACACTCTGGCGAGGTCATGTTATGAGTTCGGCCACGTGAAATGGGAGAGGCGTCACAATCATGCGAACACTCACCAATCAGATGCTCGTGAACCACACTTCGAGGACGATCACTCTCAACCGCGAGCTCATATGGTGACTTTCCATCGCGGTACGCCACACGCCACTCTTGGCACTGCTGGTCTGACACCAGCGCTTCTTCAACCCTCATAGTCGAACCTCTTGTTGTATTTTGCAATCGTCTGGCTTCCAACGCCAAGTACAGGGCTGACATCACTGGCTGTCAGCCCTTCTCCGTGCGTTTGGGCGACACTCAAGTATGCACCTCCAGCGACCCCAGCAAGGCTGGCATTGTCTCCGACATCAGCATCGGACGCAATGTTCCGAGCGTCATCGGCATACACGGCTGGATGCTCGGAAAACGCTGTCTGAACAGTCGCAATCGCCTCGTCAATTGTTTGAGGCGGAAGTACGTCCACTGGAACATCGTCTGCGAGCTCTAAGAACGATTTGTAGCTCTTTCGGATAGAGACAGGGGTCTTATTCACGAAGTCTGCGACATCTCGCTGACGAATATCAAGCCCGTGTTTCTGAGCGACAGCATAGAGGATCGCACCGGCAACCGTCGTCGGAGCGAATCCACTGTGACGATTCCGTTCTTTCCCCCGTTCGAGCAACTCAAAACACTCCGCTGCCTGATCTTCAGTGAAACCGAATTCTTCGATCCCGTCATCAAGATAGGTGTCGGGTTCAACTGGAGTCGGCTGAATATCCAACTCCGACATTAGCTTCGCACTCAAATGTTGGATGTTTTTCCGCGACTTCCGAGCATGATCAGCAATGTCTGGCAGCGAAATCGGTTCATCTTGGCGAGTACACGCGAGGTAGAAACAAGCACCGGCGACACTGTCGATAGAATCGTAATCATACCCCGCTCGGCGAACGTCCCCACATAGCCGAATCCCATCAATCATCGTCTCCTCCGTGGCGTCAAGGGACTCACCCATCCGCTCGATTTCGGTCCCCACATAGAACAAAACCGATCGATCCGAGTACCGCGCTGGCATTACCAGTGAAATAATACGTCAGGTATATTTACCTTTCGCTGCACGTGTTTTACCTTCTGTTTCTTCATCCTACCGGCTTTCCCCGCTCTTACCAACAAACTCTACGAATACTACGCTTAAACTCGCAGCTTGAGTCCCTGTCTAAGATCCAGATGTAACTGCGTTCTGAATTCCGATCTGATCAGTAAGCCCTCATTCACCTGTCTCGATGTTTTCCGGTAATACGGTTCGAGTAAGAGCTATAGTAGCCACTGCAAGTCAATGCACACCTGATCGCCAGACGGCTCGTCGATCAGTGTGTAAATGGTTGCAGTTGATACTATAGAAATTAACTCACCACAGGGACGTTGCGTTCGTAGAACTCCAGATTGACTGAACTCTTGAGAGATGACAATCACATATATTACCTTGCTGTCATCCTCCCCACCGAAAGAAGAGCAGTCGTCAGTCGTCTCTGCGACGATACTCCTCAGGAGCGTGCTCCTCGATATAGTTGTCTAACAGCTGCCGAAGCCGATTTGCCGTTGACCATGTCATCATGGCTTCTGCCTCAAGGCGGTAGCCTGTCGCCATCTTGTCTTCCCCTTCCATCGGAACCTCCTCGTCCTTGAAACTCCAGAAACCCAGCTGTACCGTTTCGTCGTCATAGTCTTGGACGCGAAGTAGTGATCCACGAGCGAAGAACCGGCGAAACTCGGGCTCATTGCGGGTCAAAATAGGGGAGTCGTCACTTGCCACGTTGATCACGTCCTCTTCACCGTCATCTGCAGTCAATTCATCAACATCGTCATCCGAGGTTTCGTTCTCTACCATTGTTATTAGGCTGCAGCAGGATATCCACTCCTGTCAGCTTGTTCTTGCTTCGCGTCGTCTTGGTAGCTGTCCGTATTGTATCTCTCGTCAGATGGTCCCTTTCGTTCTGGGCTTCCTGCACCTTCGTCCGCGAGCGTAATGACCTCCTCTGTTCCCTCTTGGTGGATATGGAGTTCACTCTCTGTACTGAGATGATCAAAGTTCTCAACCTCTGAGCGGGCAGGCCCTGCGACGCGTATGCCTGTTGGTGTAAGCTTGATTCTGTCCTCACCACTCTCGGAGACCCACCCGAGTTCGTTGGCGTGCTCTAATGCATCTTCGAACTCCTCGCCGACTCCCTCGAAAAGTGCTTTGTCAACTGGTTCGTTGGCTCCCCCTTCCATCTCTGCCTGGGTCAACAGGTAGACAGTGAACGCCGCCACTGGGTCCTCAATAAGGTCTGACATTGCCTTGGACCGGGATCCAATCTCAACTCCGTCTGCGCCGACTGTGATCTTCGGAGCAACCTTCTGGACAGTCTCGATGATGGTGATATACTTTCGGACGGTTGCCCACGAAAGGTCGCTCTTCTCCGCTAACGAGTTCAATGACTGGGTATCTCCGTCGACATAGTTGAGGATCCAGCACAGGCGTTCGATCGCGTCTGCCGGGCTGGTTCGTTCGCTCATGTTCTCACTGTAGTGAGAGGGAGATATATACTTTTTGTTCACCACCAACCAATCTCACTGATGCTGATGGTACAGAACGCCCAAACGGTAGATACAAATTAGATCACTGCGATGTAATAGTGTGCCTTGGAGTGACGAGGAGATCCGGAGCATTATCCAGC
Organism: Natronobacterium gregoryi SP2; assembly: GCF_000230715.2. Lineage (GTDB taxonomy): Archaea > Halobacteriota > Halobacteria > Halobacteriales > Natrialbaceae > Natronobacterium > Natronobacterium gregoryi. Next base: position 2,576,204 of record NC_019792.1, on the reverse strand, counting down.
ATCTCGACTCGACGGCGCTTCTCTGGCTCCTCATCATGCATCGAGGTGATGGGTCTACCGGAGTTCATGTAGGATCTGGAAAAGCCAAAAACGCAGTAAAGCTCTATAGTAAGGTTCAAACATACGCCAGATCCCATGGTATGAATCCCCCACCAGACGAGAAGCAGATCAAACAAGGATACAAACGTCTCCTTCGAGTTCAAATCGCTCATCCAGATCTCGGAAGAGCGTCAATTGTTAAGGGGGATAAGATAGACTACCTCAAACTGACAGGGATCGGTCAGCGACTGGTCACCCGAATTCACACTGAGCCGGATCTGAAGCAACTCACAAAAGTCGAGGCGGGACTTGACGTAGATACGGAGCCCGAACCGAAATGGCCAGACGAGTACGATCGAGACGATGCAACAGTCGCTATGATCCCTACCGAGGTCGTATCGGATCGAGAAGAGCCGTTTCAGTTACCGACCCACGCTGAGTTCGAATGTCCGATCTGTTCCGAATCTGTGACTCATGAATATGTTTTTGAGTATCCAACAGAGGCATGGACGGAATATATAGAGACAGAATGTAAGGTGTGCGGTAGCCAACTACGACATCTGATGGGTCACCCCCACTCCGAAATAGAGCGCATCGGTTAGTAGACCTGCCCAAGCGGGATTTAAGCAGATTGAGCAGACTATCTGTTTGAACAAGCTCACTGAGTGAAAGAGACCAGTTCAAACTACGAAAAAGAACTTTCTGACAGGTAAAAATGATGCGAATAGTTACCATGAACGCCAATTTCAGGGATATTTGCTCCGGAACGCTGGTGCATGAGGCAGATACTCTCCTGCCAGATTTTCTATTATACCTGCGCTAACCAGGCTGGGTTCCCTGTTCTCAGATCCCCTTGCACTGCGACCGTTCGTTTTCTACTACCGGTGGGTTTGTCCACAGTCCACTTGATTCTCCTACAGTGCTTCATCCACCTCCTGTAACGCGTCGATTGCTCGACGGAGATGCTCTCGTAGCTCGTTGCCGCCACTGCCATCACTTGCTACGCGGTCTGTACGCTGCTCGTTCACATCGGCGGACTGTACCGTAGACTCTGACTTGGGTGTCCCCCACGTTTCGGTCCGACCCAGCGACTCGTCTTCTCCCTCAGCAACTGCATCGAGCCGTTGCTGTTCGTCACTCTCATCCGCCGGTGTCTCATCTGCAGTTGCGTTCTGATCCGGTCCCGTTTCTTCTGACGGTCGGCCACCACGGCTGAACGCGTCCAGCGGGAAGTCGTACGCGTACGCTCGTTTCACCTTATTGAACGTTGTGCGCCGTGAGATTCCGAGGACGTCCGTTACGGCACTCCGGTCACAGCCGCGTTCCAACGCCTGCCTGACTTGCTCGTCTTCCATGCGTTGCAGCAACAGTTGCTGGTCGTCCGGGATGTGGCCGCGCGCCGAATTCTCGATTTGCTCGGTCAACCCCCACTCTCCGGTTTCGACGTCTTTATCGACGAGTTGCTGGTCGCGCGATTCGACGCGGTTATCGAGCCCCATCAGCACCCACAACCGTTCACGAACCGCCGACACGGACAACTCCAACGGCAGTCCGGACGCGATCTCCCCGGTTCGCAGCGGCCCGTTCGCCGCGAGGAACCGCAGGATCTCGATGTCCTGTGGCAACAACACGCTTCGGTCTTCGTCCGTGATCTCGACCGGCGAGTCATCCGGTGTGGACTGCTGGTGCAGCCAGCTGTGACACGCTCGGCACAGCAGGGAGAGGTTCTCCATGTCGTGCTCGTCCATCCCGTCCGGATCTCTCTCGATGTGATGTACGTGCAGCGTCGCTAGCCCGCCTTTCTCAGGCCCGCACCGGCCGCATGACTGGCAGCGATGCTTGTACTTCGCCAGCACGTCTTCGCGTGTCTCCGGATCTACCGTCTCGTGACACTCACAGTGCCCATTCTTCTCGGCTGCACTCTTCTTCGTCGATTCGGTACTTGCGTCGTCGTGAGATCGTGACTCCGAGTCTGTCATTCGTTACTCTTGGAATCGCTGATTCGTCGATTCTCGATACGTCACCGCGGTTCTGCCTGGGATATCGCTTCAATCTGCAGCTGCGTCCGGACCCCGGTGACTCGCGTACTCGAATTCCGTCACCCCTCTGTCGTTGGTGTCAATGACTTCACGTTGAAATCGGACTTACTGCAGTACCGTTCCGCAAGCCTGCCGAGCGATCGCGTCCGCAACACGTCCGCGACGTTATGCACCACGAGCTCCGCGAACCGGTCGTTCTCGTACGCCGTCACTGCTTCACTACTCTCCGTGAACGGATCCAAATCACTGTACTTCCCGTCGCACAACGCATCGTACACGCCTGCCAAGTCACCTCGCGGCTCATCCTCGCCACTGATGGTCGTGTTGAACCGTGTCGTGACGAGCGGCATCACGTCTGCGTACGGCACGTCCGTGAACGGCCAGTCGATATCGTGGTGGGCGTACCGTGTCCGGAGAAACGGAATATCGAACCCGCCTTTCCACCGCTCCCCGTTATACGCGACCAGCAACACGTCCTCATCACGGAACCGCGTCTCGACGAACCCACTCACCGCCTCGAACAACGCTCGTTCAGACTCGTGCGTCGAGACTTTCACGTGCGTTTCGACGCGGTCCCGCACTGCAGCCTCCACGTCCGGCGCAGCCCGCCCGTCCGTCTGCACAAACACGCGCACCCCGAGCGGCACTGCGAACCCGACCGTCGTCACCACATCATCCACGCCGAACCCAGTCGTCTCAATATCAAACGCCACTTGCTCCAACGTCACGCTGCATCACCTCCCTCGCCCTCAACGCGTTCCGGAACGCGATCAGCCCCCGGCGGCCACACGCGCAACTCTCCAAATCCGAACTTGGAGTGCGTCCCAACACGGGACACGCCGTTCACCGCCGTCCCTACCGGGTCCGGCCCCGCGTACGGCACGAGTTGCCCGTGATCAACCACCGTCACCGCGTACGTCTCATCTCCGTCAACGAACCGGGCCTCCCGGCACCGCAACTCGGACTCGTCATCGACACCCCACCACCACGGGATCGACTGGTCATCCCCGCATGGATGCTCCGTCTCCAGTACATACGGCGTCACCAACTCGACCCAGCACGGTTCGTCACTGCCCTGCGCTGCTTCCAACCGCGAGCAATCCAGCGCCTCCACGTCCACGACCTGCATCTCCGCAACCGACAGTTCCCCAAACCCGTAGTTGCGCGCCCCACCAACCCGCACCCCGTCAAGGACCCCTTCAGACAACGGAAGGACGTCATCCCCAGGCTGGACGTGCAGGTAGCAATGCAGGTACCACGACACGGACCGCCGGTGATCCCGCATCTCCTCCGGGCGACCGAACCAACACGTCGAATCGAACGCCACGCGGTCACCGTGTATCTGCAGCGGATGCGTGTTATGCGCATCCCGCGGCCGCGAATCTAGTAGCCATCGATGCGCCGGGTCACGAAACACGAACAAATCCGCGTACGACTCGACCTCAGGGAGCGACTGCCCGAGCTTCCCCGCGTACCCGTTCTTCGAGGTTGAATCCGGGTATTCTCCATATTCCCCCGGAACGAACACGCCGTGACTCACGTTCAACGCTCGAGCGACCTGCTCATCCACACGACGCGCGATCGTGTTGAACAACGCATTCCCAGTCACGAAATACGGATGCCCGAGGTACTGCCCATCCAGCTCGAACAGGACCTGCTGTAGTCGCGTCACGCACACCACCTCCTCGATCGGCACCACGCAGCACGCCGCCTCGACAACCCGCGCCGGCACTGCCAAGTCGAACCACCGCACACCCCGCTTCCAGTGCAACCCGCTCGAGCGCCCCTCAAACCGTTAAAACCCGGAGGTAAAGCTGTCATCCAGTCCCGCACACCACTCGCTACGACCCACACCTCGTTTCCGGAGCTATCCAACCACCGCCGCACCTTGTTTCCAGTGCCACGACCGTCACACCGATTCTCAAGGCATTCTTCAGGCACCATCTCAGCCGTACCGGCGTCGCTCGGCACGTCGATGGAACGCTTACTCACGACGACCACCTCTCGACTCAGCAGCACCACGCCTATTCTGAGAGTTCGACCCTGGCTCAAACGCTTCGACAAACTCTTCGATAAACTGCAGCGCCGACGACCACGATCGGATCCGCCGCAACTGCGCATCCAACACGCGCCATCGACGCGACGCATCCACATCGAACGGAAACTCAGGAAGCCGCGCCCACGTATCAGCAAACAACCTGACCGGCACATCACCAAGCCGCACCGCCGGCCGCCCTGCCGGGTCACCAGTCACGTGCAACGTGAACTCAGGCATCGAAAGCACCGTCCGGTTCGGCACGATCGCTGGCGTAGCACCGCGAGGCGTCACCGCAAGGAACAACTCCTCGAACTCGAACCCAGCCCGGTAATTATCCAGCAGCGCCGCCACGAGCAACGTGTGGAACTTCAGACTCGTGTACGGATAGTACGGCGACTCGCTGAACACCGCCGGCACCGTCGCGTTCAACCACGCCTCGTGCAGCGCCGTCGCGTCATCACACCTGATCAGTTCGTGTAACGCCGCATCAATATCGTCCACTGCCTCACTCGCCGTGACTTCGCCAGTCAACAGCGACAGGCGAAACCACGACTGGTGTGCGTCCACCGTTCGCTCCGGCTCACCACGCGGCCGACTCAACAACGCCGCATCAGCATCCGCACTCCGAGGCACCGACTCGTTCACCCGCACACCACGAAACATCTCCGCCGCGTGCTCGTGCGACCGCGACCGCGCCTTATGCACGTCATGCCGATACACCGCCACCATCGGGTCCACACCAGACTCTCTACTCGCATCGCTCGATACAGACGCGTCACTCATCCCGACCACCCTCACCAATATCCACGTCTTGCTCCGCAACCGGTCGCACCTCTGACGCCGGCGACTCTAACTCATCCAACTCACTATCGTCCGACTCACCAGCAGCCGACGCGTCACCAACAGGGACCGATTCCCCGACAGACTCCGTCGTCGGCCGTACCTCCGTCACCGGCGACTCCACTTCGTCGAGACCCTCACACGGATCTTCGCGGTCACCCGCGTCACGATTCGTCACGCCGATCCACCCCCGACGATCGACTCCGAATCGTCTGATATCGGCACATCCGCATTGCGCGCCGCTACACGCGCCTGTAACGCCCTCACGAACGCTGGTCGGCACTCCGACGCCCACACCTCATCCTTCTCCTCCATCGCCGACGTCGTCGCCTGCGCCCGGTTAAACACGCGCCGCACCTCGTTCTCAGCGTACAACGGGTTGAGCACCCACACGTCCGCGATCCCAGCACCAAAATTCCGAGCACCCCCGAGCTGGAACGTGAACTCGTCGCTGTGTACGTCGAGGAACGACACCGCCTCCAGCAATAACCCAACGAACTCCGGTTTCAGATCCCGTAGCGTCAACTTCCACGTCCCCTCGACGTTCCCAAGCACGTCACGATCCGCCTGCCGCAGCGGCTTCCCGCCATCCTCATCGTTCCGCGACCGGACCTGTGAAGACACCTGTCGGTAGTGTGCCTCCGCCTCACCCTTCAGCACATCCACGTTCCTGCGGATCGGCGAAAACGACACCGGGCGACGCAGCAACTTGCCCGGCTGATCACCGAACCCGCCGAACAAATCGTACACCACGCACCCATCATTGTGATCGTCGAGACAGCTGCCCTTTTCGTGGTACCCGGAATCGAGATCCCGCTGGTACACGCCTTCGCGCATGTAATCCGCGTTTGCCTCTCCCGGATGGCACGCCGTCGCGCCAGCAATCTGGAGGACCTGTTCACAGCCATGGCGTAACCAGCCGCTTAGTGTGAAGGGTGAGATCTGGCCCTCGATCTGATTCTGCGGATCATCCGCCTCGTACCGATCCGACGACGCATGGTGTCTGTTCGTCACGATCCCGTCCCCAGGCGACAACAGATCAATTTCGAGGCCAACGTATAGATCTGGGAGCAGCATCTCCTCCATCGATCGCGGGAAGTCCAGTTCAACATCCAAATGCGACGCATCCAGGACAAGGTCGTCACTCGACGTCATCGCCCCACCTCGCATTCTCCGCTCGCCGTATTCAGCTCGATGTGGTCCTCACTAGTTACGCACTTCCGAAGCGACTTCGTCGCCGCCGCGCTCACCCCAAGCACCTTTGGAGCCAGCAAAACCGGCCACGACGACTGCGTCGCCTCATCAGAACACCACCCAATACGGCCCTCGATAATCAATTCGCGCACGCCAAGTGTAAACTCCGCCGAGTACGCATCTTGGTCGTCATCACACAGAACATATCCAACCTGAAACGCTACTTCGCCAGCCGGCCGGAACACGTACACAACAACCGGTTCACCCTCACGAAGAAAAGAGCCGCACACCAAACATGTCGCGGCCCCTTCCCCGAGCGAAAAATTTTCTAACTGTGTTATGTCATCAATTATCGATTTGTCCGTACCTTCTTGTAGTCCCGTGTCTGAGTCTTGCATTGGGCTTACCTCGGATTATAGGAAGCCCCGCCCGCGTGCACCACCACGCGGGTTTCCTCTCATTGAACTACCCTTTGGGCGGAACTCCCTGCCCAATGCATTATCCTGCATTGGCAAAAATGTTTCCCATTGCATATAGATGCATTGGTGGGAAGAAACTAAGCCACTTCTGCGGGTAGATGTGATAGATGAAGTAATGCCGAAAGATCGAGATGAGCAGACGGGAAAATACACCGAGAAATACGTCCCCGAAGACTTCCTATCTGCCTTAGAAGGGTTAGGAGGTTCCGCCGGTACTCAAGAGGTAGCCGATGAAGTCGGTTGTGCTTATAGGACTGCTCATGCAAAACTCACTGAATTGGAAGAAGAGGATGAGATTACTTCTCGAAAAGTGGGGAACGCGAAGTTGTGGGAATTATAGCTCCATTCTATGGAACTACCGTCTTCCGAGTAGCTTTGTTTGCTAGTTGAACTAAATCTGTATCTGCGAGCCGTGAGAATTTTCCGTCAGGTCCCTGGCGTCATCGCTTAGGATTTTAGCACTCGTGCCATGTTCTCCGTGTCACTGATAATCTGAGTCTGTTTCGTCTGAGATGTCTATTCTCGCCCTATTTCCTTCCTCAAATTATTGCATTTTTGGGTTACTGTAGCGTTGTTTGGGAAACCAGGGATGGGCCACCTTCGTTTTCGTCTGTTTGCTCTGGAGCAATAGCCATCCAGCAGATAAGCTTGACCTCTCCCTCTCGGATTGGTGGAAGCGGCTCGGGTGCGTCGTAGGGTTGTAGTCCGAGGTCATCAGCCTTCTCAACAATTCTATGGGCTTTCTCTTCGTCGTCTAAGCCGTCATCACGAACTACCTCGCGCATCTCACGCTCGTACTGCTGTGGCCACGGCGCCCCCAGTGAGTCAATTAGCTCCTCCTGCCGGGTTTGAGTTAGGTCTGACGGCCAGTAATCCCGAACGTGTTCAATTGCTTCACGGAATGCTTTGGGAACGTCTGGCTGGACAGTACGTGGGTCTGTCTGTTCCTGCCATTGCTGCCAAATGTCCTCTTTCGCATCCTCCCACGCACTGTAGACACCATCTTTGAATTCGTTCGGGAGTTCACGATCAGTATCGCGGTCACAATCGATGCGCTGGAGACAGGTGAGTGTGTCGTCGATTATCTCACCTTCGTCGTCTGGAACAAATCGCATGAATACCTCCTCTCCCACCCTGGCACAGAAGAAGTACCCCGGGTTCTCAGCCCGGAATCCAGATCCTGCCGCCCAGGGAAGCGACGTGATCTGGGCTTCCCTGTCTTCTAAGCCTTCTCGTAGCTCCTGCCGATACTCTTCACCTGAGTACGCCGCTGCTTGGCCACCCCCCTTCTCGTAAACCTCTTCATCTTCATCTCGAATCGATTCGATGTCCTCAACCCGGTCAGAGAAGTTCTGCTGCATCGTATTCATGTCCGGGATAACTTGACTGTCCAAGCCGATGGAGCGGGCTGCTTGAGTCACCTTCTGGCGCACTCGAAGTTCGAGCTCAAGCAGATCGTCAAGACGGTCCTCTGGGAAGAACGTCATTGGATATATCTCGGGATGTGGCGAGTTGATGCGGTCGATTCGGCCGTTCCGCTGGACGACACGCATCGGATTCCACGGCAGGTCGTAGTTGATGACGTTTCGAGCCTGTTGGAGGTTGACCCCCTGCCCGAGCACGTCGGTCGTAACGAGGATGTCGTACTGGTCTTCGACGCCTGCCGGCGCGTCTGCCGAATCGGGAGCGAAGCCGTGAACTGCGTCCTCTCTCGTGATTCCCCGAACAGAACCGTCTCCAGTGACGCCAGCGATTCGGCCCTCATAGCAGGAAAGCGTCTCGTCGTTCTGGACGCGTTCTTCCAAGTAGTCCAGAATCCACTCGACTGTGTCAGCGTAGTAGGAGAAAATAACGACCTTCCGGTTCTGCCGGAACGCCTCCTCTTTCCCGAGGTCCGGGTCAGTCACGGCATCTTCTTCGGCGTCCTCAGCAATGTCGATGAGCGTCTCGCCCAGCGTATCAAGTTTCTCGTCGTCATCTCGCGTAACGATGCTCACCCGCTCGTACCAGCCCTGTAGGATCTCCAAATCAGTTTCGAGGTCCTGGCGGAACTTCTCGACTTCTGCTTCCGTCGCACCGAGGTTGTATACGGTTTGGTCGTCGGCTTGATCGAAGGCATCGTCAAGTGCCTCGTCGCTGTCGGCTTCGACCCACTCTTCAATCGCGTCGGGCTTGGGGAACATCCCGTTATCAAGCAGGTCCAGCGCAGCGCGGTTCTGGTTGATCATCCGCTCCAGCGTGTTGGCGAACGCTTTGCTTGAGGACTCGAAGCGCTTCAGCAGGCCAGTCCTGAGAAGACCGACGAGCGACAGTTCCGAGGCGTCTTCTTCGCCTTCGAGGTAGTACGACGGCCGGTATCGAGCGAGTGTGAGTTCTGACTCGTCATGGTCTCCAGCTGCCAACCCTTCTGCGACATCGTTGAAGAACGCGTCCCCGAAGGTGTCGCTGAAGTCGTAGTCGATACGTCGAGGTTGTGACTCAGGGAAAGTGATCCTAACTTCCCCACCTTCGCCGTCCGGGAGGGTCGCGTTCTCGTAGTGTTCCCGGATGAATCGTCGCGTTCTGCGCACGGTTGTCTCGTCGAGGACGTCGAACAGGAGGTCAGGACTCAGGTCGGACGGATCCTCGGACTGTGCGTGCTTGAACCGGTCACGTAGCGACCGAATCCCCTCTGCGGCGAACGCTGCGTCGTTCTTGATGAAGTAGTACAGGAGGTAGTAGAGGTCCCACAGCGAGTTGTTCACCGGTGTCGCCGTGAGCATCACGACGTCCTTCGGCGGGTCGTCACGCAGGAGCTGTCGAAGTGCGTCGGCCTGTTGCGTTCCGGGATTACGGAAGGCATGGGCTTCGTCAATGATGACGAGCTGATACTCCTCCTTATCCAAATCCAAGTACGAGCGGTCACCACCAAGCTGGCGTTCGTTCCGTAGTTCTGAGTACGAGAGCGTCTCGAACTGAACGCCCCACTCCGGGGCTTTCGACTCCCACATCCCATCGCGCAGGTACGCGGGGGCAACCACCAGTGCTCGCTGTCGGTTCTCGTTGACGGTCTTCTCCAGGAGCTTCCCGGCGATGTAGGTCTTCCCGAGCCCGACCTCGTCAGCGACGATGACACCGTTGTGCTCGTCGAGGAACCGTTCGGCGCGGCGGACCCCGTCCTGCTGGAAGTTGGTAAGGTTAATCGCGCCGTCGTCCTCGGCCTCCTCTTCGAGTTCGTCGCCGTAGCGCTCGTACAGGACACGCAGGTAGATGAGGTACGGGTCGTACGGTTCGAACCGCTCCTCGTAGACTGCCGCGAGGTCGTAGGGTTCGGCGTCGGCCCAGAGTTCCTCGAACCACTCGTTGACTTGCCCGGTCACCGAGGGGCTGTACTGGCCGACGTTCAGCTCCATGTTCGAGGTCAGGCCGGCGCCGGTGAAGTTCGAAGAACCGACCAGTGCCCCTTGATCGTGAGAGAACAGATACGCCTTTCCGTGGAGGAACTGCTCTTCGTAGCGGCGGACCTCGACATCATCACTACGAAGGAAGTCCACCAGTTGTTGTAGGCGATCGTCGATGCGTCGGGAGAACCCTAGGAGGTCTCGGTCTTCGTCGAGATTGCGGTCTAGGGTATGGAGAGACTCTTCGAGTCGTTTCCGGTCGTACTCCTCGCCGCGAGGTTCGCCTGGCTGGCGCCAGCGCTCGGTGTCCTTCTGGTCGGGCTGAGCGCCGAGGAGGAGCCGAACCTCCCCGACCTCGTCGAGTGCGTCAGCCACTTCGAAGTAGCCACGGGGATTGAAGTAGCCCGTTGCCACGTCGAGGTTGGGCTCGGGGCCCATCTTCTCGCGTAGGTCGTCGATGTATTCGTTGATTGCCACGGCAAGGGTGTTGCCCTCCCGATTGTCGATAAACTCTGGCCTGGTCATTCCTCGTACTCCAGTCGCTCGGCCCACTCGTCGTAGTGCTCCAGCACTGCGTTCATTCGGTGTTCGTGATCCCAGTTGTCATGGAACGTCTCAAAGATAACTTGGAGGTTCTCACGGCTCAGACCGTAGAGGTGGGCGACGACGGCGTCAAGTTCGTGGATCTTCGCCTGTTTCTCGTCTTCGTCTAGTGGGCCGAAGTCGACGCCAACCTCGTCAGCCCAGTCCTCATAGCGGTCGTCGACGGCCGCAAGGTGACCCGACAGTTCGACGACACGCTGACGGAGGGTGGAATCGCGGCCGGGGCGAGGGATCGGAATTCCATTGAAGATATAGTAGTCTAGGAAGGGTGTCATAGAAGAGTTCTCACACCGTGATCACGGTGCTTCCCGGATTGTCTCCACGTTCGTAGTTGGTAATTGCGATGACGAGACGAAGGCACAGAGCGAGGAACACCTGCGATCGTGCGTGAACGCGGCCTCGGGCGTGCGTTCGCCCGAGGCCGCAGTCCTTCACTGATTCGTTGGTTCGTTCGACTCCAGTACGGCGGTTGTACGTCTCATCCAACGTGGACTGCTTCAACTGAACGTCCTCGCTGTGTTGTTCGATACGGTCTTCGACCCTATACTCGATATCTTTCGGGTCGTCGGTGTTTCGCGCGTTGTACGGGGCGACTGGCACGACCCCTGCAGCCAGCAGGTGGTCGTGCCAGTCCAGCGTGTCGTAGGCACTGTCACCGACCATCCAAATCGGCTTGGCGACGGCGAGCGCGTCACGGGTGACGCGCATCGCCGTCTCCTCTGTCGCTTGTTTACTCTCTGTGAACTCCGCCGCAATCGGGATCTTTTGCCCGGTCGAGACGATTGTACAGCCGTAGCCGTGGTAGTACTCGTCGTTGGTTGGATCGTAGCACTTCGACGCGTCTTGATCGGCAGGCATCGCCCTCACGTCAGTTGAATCAATGGAGTAGGTCAAGTCGAGCAGGCCCCGCAAGGCGGCCTGCTCGACGAGGTGGTCGAAAACCTCGTCAACGACGTGTTCGAGATCGGTGAGGAAGCGATCGACCGCGTCTCTCGACGGCGGTCGATCGAACCCACAGCTCAGCCAGACAACTGTATTCCGTAGCTCTCGTTCAACGGGGCGAATGCCGTAGATGTCCTTGTAGTAGCAGTGGAGAAAGCCACGCATCAGCTCTGGAGGTTCGTGGTCTCGTGTTCGCCCCGTCTCCGCCGGGGCGAACACGTCGAACTCTTCGAGAAACTCGAAGGAAAGGTGCTCGAACAGCGCTAGCGTCTCGGTCTCCACGACATTGAAAAACGAGTCTACCGAAGGGTCATCTTGCAGGGTCGCTGAACTCATCCACCTCAGCGTTCACCCTGCTCTTTAGTGTGCTACTCGTTCTATGACACCCTCCATCCAAACGATTACTGGAAACTCGGGGATGCTGGTCGAGAGTACGTGCAGCAGGGTGGTGTGGCGACGTTGCTTCGGATTATGTGTGATCGGAACGTTGGGTTGCGGAGTCTGCTGTATGCGTTGTCTGCGGGGCCGATGACGCTCAGGGAGGTGAGTGACCAGCAGTTGGATACGCATCCGGAGTTGGGGTGGAGTCGTGGGGAGACGGACATGGCGAGGCAACGAGTGAATTGGTTGCGGAGCATGGAGCTCGTTGAGGAGCGAGGTGACACGTACGTGTTGACGGAGGAGGGACGGTCATTCGTCGAGAATGCTGTTGCGGAGTGGAGTGATTCGAACTGGACGCCAGCGACGAGTGACGACGGGGTGCGTGCTGGAACGTACGTGACGACGATTCATGCTAGAGCGGTTGATCCTGAGTTCCGTGCGACGGTGATTTCGCGGCATGACCGGGAGTGCCCGATCTCGGGTGTTGACCATCTTGGACTGCTGGACGTGGCGCACGTGTTATCGTGGAGTGACTACCCGGAGTACAGAGCGGACTTGACGAACGTGCTCCCGTTGAGTAAAACGCATCACGCTGCGTTCGACCGTGGACTGTTCACGATCGGCCGGGACTACCGATTACTCGTGAATCCGTCGTTCGAGACGGAAAGTGAGTTGTTGCAGCGAACGATCATTGAACAGGACGGTGAACGAGTCGCGCTTCCTGATGAGAGTCTAAACCCGGAGTACCTCGAAAAGCATAACGCGTCACTTGCGTGGGTATAGATATTGGTCGAACCGGCAGGGCGAAGTGGTGTGCGGCAGTGTTTCTACTGATTCCAGAAATCTAACCGCCTTCGGTATTGTGCGCTCCGGTATGCAGCGGTTCTCAGCGGGCGACTGGTGGTCCTGTAACTCGGTTCTGCGGGCAGAGTTTTAAAAGTACATAGTGGTTGTAGTTGTTCGGGTTCAACCCATGTATACGGAGACGATTGATCGAGCGAAGAAGATCGACGAATCGAAAGAAATCATCACTGAAGTCGAAGATGAGATCGGCGTTCAGCTGACAGAAAGTCGGAGAGCATTACAGGTGGCTGGAAGTAGCATCACGGTGGATTCGCTGTACGTGGAGCAGATGGTACAAGCAATGGCTGAGGCAGCTGGATACGCCATCGAAAGTGGTCATGATGACTTAGCAGCTGATGCCATTCAGAACGTTACTGATCTTGAAGAAATCTTGGCCGACGACGAATAACCAGTAGCGGACTAGTTCGGAGTTTCACGTTTCTTCTCACGAAGTTGCCTTCGTAGCGACTATCCGAAGAGAGTCTCTGTACTTGAATCAGTTACAAGGATAACACGCTCACGTCCTGCAGTGATACCGGTGAGTCTAACTTTGATGCCTCACCGCTTCTCGAACACGTGATTTCAGGACCTAAAGATCCGCCGAGAGGTGTCTGATGCTTCTGGACACACGAATGGAATATTCCGCGTAGAACAGGGAACCTGTTAGGTGGGAGTGTGACTGGACAGCGAGCTCTGCTCGGTCTTCGATCGCGGTAATCAATTGAAGGTGATCATTTTGGAGAATCCATTGTATGCTCGATCTGATTATCTCTCCCAGTTGCTGGTGAGTTCCCCCTCAATGTCCGATATGGTCGTACTGACAGTCGGGCATTCAGACTGTGGATGGGAATTTGGCACGTACAGGTCGTGTCTTCGAAGGTTTGCTAAATCTGAGGGCTAATCCTTTTATTTGACCAGGTATTTTCCGGATTCGGCAGAATGTCAAGTAAGCTATCTCCGACCGAATTGAGACAGCAAGAGGAGTCCGGGTTTGCGGAGTTCACAACCGAGGAGCTTGAAGCATATCGTGACAAGATTGTCAGCGAACTCCAACGGCGAACTCTCGATGTCGATTTGGAAGAGACTGCGGAAGTTGAATTAGTGAATGGCCAGTATGTTAAGTGGTCTAATCTTTCCGCACATCCGAATCTTAAGGCTGTCAAGCCTTGGATATTGAAGGTAACTGGAAGTCACGAAAAATACACGGTTGATGGAGAATGGCTCGACAAGCAGAAAATTGACGGGAAATACCATATGAACGTCAATGAGTTAGAGAAGGGTGACATCATCAAAGTTAGCGGAGCAAGTCACAATAACAAGAAACATCGATACTACCGGGTTGTAGCCGTGACAGATCAATCATTATTCTTCGAGTCGGAATACGGTCTCAAGGAGTCAGAAGTCCTCGAAGAAGTTAACTGATACCTCTAATTCATAACCTCAGTACGGTGTACCACGCGGAAGTAGGGAAATTACTTACGATGGTTATCAATTGATTTGTCGGTGGATTCCCGACTGCGATCCCGATCAAATTGATCAACCCCAAGGGATTCGGACTACATCTTACAGCGAGAGCGATGCGTTCGATGTATGTACGCCGAATAACTGGGGAGTATGAATAATACGGTTTATTTATATATGACTGACTAACTGTTCCTACTAAGACAACGCTCTTGTGTAGCACTTTGTTGATCTCATAGCGTCGCTTTGATAGCGTGTTTGAGCGCTTCTCTCCCTGGTTTCCGCAGTAGCTTTCGTCGAAGTTGGAACGCTCGGAGATACTGTGTGAGCTTGTCTTTTGAGATGCCTCGATGAGGCGAGAGCCACGGTCGCAGCAGCGATCCGTGGCTCTCGCAGGTGTTGACGTGTACGTTTTCGTTGGCGTATTCGCCGTCGCCGTGGACGACGTATTCGCGGTCGAATGCGTCGTCCTCGGCCAGTGGATCGTAGGCACGAAATCCGTCAGTGTAGACGGTCAGTGGCTCCTTCTGACGGTTTTCGAGAAGGAGCCGAATCGTCGATTCGTCGGCTGATTTCGCTGGGATCACGTATCGGTCGCCGGTGCCACGATCGACGATCGTGAACACCGGCGGTTTGTCCTGCTCGTACGTTCCTCGCCCACGCGTGGACAGGCCACGCGAGCGCGACTCTTGGTCGCGCTCGCGGCCTTTCAGCCCTGCAGAAACGTAGACTTCATCGATTTCGACCGGTCCGACAAGGTCAAGCGAAGGTGCATCAAGCGCCTTCGTGAAGCGCTCGACGCGCTGATAGATCGTTTTGTACTGGACGTCGATCTCTATCTGAAGTTGACGAAGACTCGTGTTAAACCGGAGAAACGCGTAAATCGAGAACAGCCACTTTCTGAGTGCGACTTTCGAATGGGCGAAGATTGTGCCGGTCTTGTCGTTGAACGTGCGGTCGCAATTCTTACAGAGATAGCGCTGAAAGTGCCCATAGCTACCGTTCTTGACCGTCAGGTCAGAACGGCAGCGAGGGCAAGTAACACCGTTACGCCAGCGAACCTGCTCTAACAGGTCCGCTGCGACCGATTCCGACCCAAACACATCTAGCGGGATCATGCCTAACGGACACCGCTGACGCGGTGTCCTTGCTCTCTTCGATTCTACAGCGACAGCTGAGCAGTATCAACAATCTCCTACAGAAGAGCGTTAAAATAAACCTCTGGCTTCTGAGGGTCATTCCGACGTAGTCCTCAGATCTCAGAATTCGACAGCACTACGTTTTAGAGGCTTGTGGACGGAAATTCTTGATCCGTGGTTGTATCGCGTATTTGGGTAGAGTTGGGCTACAGTGGGAGGTTCTTCGCGCGAGCTAACTGATCCGATGTAATGGAATTTGGAAAGTCCGATGCCAGCGCGGCCGTACGAAATTGGTCAGTAGAGACCGTTCCAGAGACCTGCTATACAGTCGGATTGATGAAACCACTGCTGCTGAGAGCGGAGAAATCCTTCTGTACCTGGTAAAGTGGCAGGAAGCAGGTAACCTGTGGGACGGATTTATTGGCAATTAGTTGTAGTGTATCGTATGGACGAACTTACGGCGAACATTTCGTTCGACAGGTTCGCCGATATGCCGGAATTCTACGGGTCAGGCGCAGCAAAGTATCGTCTGGCGATGGTAAAGGAGCGAGGGGACTTCCTTGATCTGTTCGAGGGTGCGCGCCACGTTGACGCGGTGACCTACGCAGAGACACCTGAGTTGATGGTGAAGATGTTGACGGAGTATGATATCGGATCGCTGGATGTCCTGATCGGGAACGCTGAGGATTACGCTGATCAAGTCAGTGAGGTTTCAACAGCTCGGTCGTTGGTTCAGCTCCGACAAGATGACCGTCTCACGGTTCGGCTGAAAAACCGGAAGACGGTCCACTCGAAGATCTACCGGATCGTAATGCCGGACGACACGGTGAAGCTCGTACAGGGGTCTGCGAATCTTTCGCGGAACTCGTGGGAGTACCATACGAACCAGATCTCTGTCTTTACGACCGAAGTCGGGACAGAACTGGACAAAGAATTCGAGAAGTTCATCGACGAGTACCGCGAAGGGTACAGCAACCAGACACTTCTTGAGGGGTTAGTCGAAGCGATTGAGGATGCTGATTCGCCGGAAGAGCGGGAGAACCGCATCGAGTACTGGGTTGGTACAGGCGATCTCGATGTGAGCGACACGGCTGCACTGAATCAGGACGCCGTCGAGGATCTGAAGGACGTCGCTGACCAGGTTACCGCAGTTGTGGATAACCCAGAGGAAGCCGATGAGACAGTTGCGTTCATCGAGGAACCCGAGAACGCCGACCGTACCGTTGTCGAACCCGACGATTCAACAGGTGAGAACGGGTCAGACGAGACAGAAGACAATGACGAGTCACCGGATGTCGGACTCGTCGAATCCGAGCACGAGACAAGCTTAACGGACACACTCGACCGGCCGCGAGTCAGAGCACCTGACGAGAAGATCCGAATGGGTACGAGCAAAGTGGACAAAGACACTGCCAACGAATTCGGGACTGGCCTCCGTGACCGCGGTGCGACCGTCGAAGACCACAGTATCACTGCGCCCCTGAGCGCATACAACAACCAAGTCAAGGAATCAACGGCAATTCCGACAATGTCCGTTCTTCCGGAGGCCGAACAGGTCATGATCGGGGAAGACGACGAGATGATCCTCGTCGCCACCGACGAACCAACACCCGAGGTCCTCAACCACTGTCTCGAAACGATCGAGGATTACATCGAGACCGTCGATAATCACGGGCACACACAGTCTACGACCGCAGTGATGGCTCAGATGTACGAGGCGTTCCTCTACGGGTTTTGGGCTCCGTTCGCCAATCAGTATGCCGAAGCACTCTCTTCCCCCTCACGGACGCTAGACAACGTTCTCCAACACCTCTATATCGAAGGGAAAAGCGACGCTGGGAAAGACAAACTCACAGAATACATCCTTCGACTCATCTCTGATAACACAGTCGTCTCAGGTGTGGACGCGGACGACGTCGGTGTCGGAGAAATCCGCGGTATCCGCGAGTGGGATACGTGTTTCCCGTACGCCATCATTGACGCGGAAAAGCGCAAGATCCAGAATTGGAGTCCGATCCGGAACTACTGGGGTGACTGGACACCGACGAGCGTTGATCAGCCCTGCCTCATCTTCACGACGAACGACGCACTCCCGAAATCAGAGTTCCGGAACCGAATGAAAATCCTGAGCATGGACGTATCGTTCCCATCAAACCCTGAAGATCCAGGATTCCGCGAGGCTCAAGATGATCTCGCCGAAGTACTAGAACGGGAAAATCCGATCTTCAGTTACGTCGCCCGTCGAATGCTCACCGAACAACCCTGGACCGACGGAAACGGCACCATTGAGGATGTTCGACGTATCTTCCGTGAGTTCTACGTTGAGGCTGGCCGAGAGCAACCAGAATACTTCCCTGCATACGAACCGGCTGAGAAAACGTACGACACAGGCCGCCTCAAGTGGCAGCGGGACATTCAAGGCGGCCGCGTCACGTTTGAATCTGAACCCGACGCGATCACTGCTGACTTCGATCGTGAAGAGTACGAAGTGTACGACTACGAGAAACGCCTCCCGAAACGCTTCATGTCCGAAAAATCCTCTACGAGCGTCTACATCGGAGCCCCAGAGGAGTTCGCCGAATGGATCGGGTATTCCGTCGACGAACTGCTGAATGGGGTCGCCGAGACAAGCAGCGATAACGAACTGCCGACTGAACCAAAGACAACTTCCAATGAAAACGAGTCGAGCGGTTTCCTCTCACGGCTATTTGGCGATTAACTCTCTGAAAGTCAACCCGTACTTCAAACGTCACAACTCCCGTTGGAGTACTGTATCAATTCGATCGATCACCGCGTCCGCTGTCTCATTACGTCTTGCCGCCTCTCGCAGATCGTCGAAGTACTCGGCGAGCGTCGCTACGACGTCATCACCTAACTCTCTGGGGTCGATGACTGGGTGATCTTTGACATCTCCTGATTCAAATTCCTCACACGCACATGTCCACTGCTCCTTGAACGGGTGATGACCAAATGCCGATACCAGCGTTCTGCTGCTGCGATGCTTCCTTTTGTTCGTGATGGGAGTTGGTGTCTTGGCCGATCAACATATGACCGCATCACGGCTTACGCCGCATCGGTGGAGGTTGCTGCCACCTGTTGTCATGAAACCTCGCTGCGGGAATGATCCGCAGTATGCCGCCCACCTACCGAGTGGCGGGTTTCCGAGGCGGTTGTTCGAACTACGTTTCGACTAAGTGGCTGAATTCCTCGACGACAATTTCGCCGTCTACTGCTCGCTCCTCACACCAGTTCAGGGCTTCTTCGTCAGTCAATAGCTGGATTTCTTCGCTGGACATGCGCTTGTTGCTGATCTTCTCCGCCCATTTCGTCGCTGCACCGCCGTCCCCATGGAGGAAGTATTCCCCGTCAGAGGTCTTGTACAAGGTCTCGATCAGGTAGTTGAAATCGCCCTTATCTGTGAGCGGAGCGTATCGAGCAATCTGTTCGGCCTGGTCTGTATCGTACAGCTTCCGGTCGATGACTCGCTGCATGCAAACCGGGACAACCGCCAATTGAATTTAAAACCTTGCCCCGATTCCCCGCGATTTCTAACCCATCAGGTCGTTAGAAGCCAGAATCCAGACTCACAGCACGACCCTCCGACTGACAGCACGACCATATCAGCCATCATAGCAATTGAAAGATTGTATCGTGATGAGAACAACCATGAAACAACCAATTCGCCGCGCGCGACGGCTGAGCCAAGCATGGCTAGCAATGATTTCTTCGAAATCTAGAGACAATCCCTTCAGAAAAACAGACCAGCCGAGTTCTGTGGGCTGGATGGGCAGGATTAGTCGAGACTCTGCACGCCAGTCGAATCGCCACCACCGAAGTCAGCTGCTTCAGACTGAGACGGCTCACGCTGCTTGCGCTCATACGCCTCCTGCCAGTCGTCGATTACCGGGCGACTCTCAGCACCGTGTTCTGTGAGCCGACGTCGAACTTGGATGAGCGCCGGCGTGTTCATCGCGTCGCCGGAGACGATCGCTTGCCCGGGCGTCAGACCAGGTAATTCGCGGGTGACGTCCTCGCCGGCGGCCTCGACGGACTTCTTGATCGCGTCCTGGTCGTTTGGATTCCGAATTTTCATCGAAATCTGCGTCCCGCACTGCGACAGGACGTCCGGGTCGATCTTTGACGGGCGCTGACTGATGATTCCGAGTCCGAACCCGAACTTACGTCCTTCAGACGCGATCGTCCGCATGATGCCAAGCGATGGCGCATCACCTGAGGCAGGGGCGAATCGATGGCCTTCCTCGAACAGGGAGAAAATCGGGTGTTCGATCTCGGAGTCTCGGCCACGCACGTCGTTGAGGCGCTCTCGGTACAGTCGACGCACGAGAACCGTTGTAATGAGTTGCTGATCCCGTTTGTCCAGAGTATCCATCTGAAGGACTGTACACTGACCAGGATCCACGATTTCGTCCAACGGCACGTTCTCTTCGGGGTGGAACAAGTCGTTCCGCTGTATCGACCGGCGAAGACGCCACTCTAACGCGCCGACGCTGGAGTCATCCGGGTCGTAAATCTGCTCCATCTCGTGGATGAGATCATCGACTCCCCAGGTTCGACTCTCTCGTTTCTGCATTGAACGCCACGCTGTCGAGAGCCGTTCCTGCATCCTGTTACTCGGGTTATCCAAGATCGCCATGACGTCCCCGAGTTCCAACTCAGAAATCCGAACGTGGAGTCGTTCCGGATCATAGTACACGACATCCGGCTGGTACCCGTCTTCGCCTTGGAACGCCTCGTGACCCTGCATTTCGTCCAGTGTGCTGTATTCACCGTGCGGATCGAACACCAGTAGTGAGGCACGGGAACTGGGCCGCATCATCTCCTCAATCAGGACAGACGCGGTGTAGGATTTCCCGCTACCAGTTTCCGCGAGGATCGCCAAGTGCGTCGATACGAACTCCTCGATTGGGAGATGGATGTTCGTCGCTTCTTCCGCTCGGTTCAGTAACCAGCCGATGTGCGCGACGCCTTCCAACTCAGTCACGTCGACGCGGTCGGTTTCACAGCCGAGGTTCGGCAGCACCGTTTCGAGCTGAGGATCCGGTGCGACAGACAACGGCGTTCCCGGGTCAGGTAATTGCCGCGGATTGGCGAACGTCGTCATAGTCGTATCGTAGTACCCGATGACCGTCGCGGTCAACCGGTACAACTCCGTGTCGTCAGTCGGAACCCCAAGTGTCGCCGCGACAGTGTCAGGAGCGACATTCGGATCGGCGAGGAACCCCTCCGGAAGGCCTCTGATTAACTCACGGTTCGTCACGCGGGCAAACACTGACCGAGTGTCGCCTTCGACCGTAACTGAGTACGTGATGAACTCGCCCGTCTTGATCGTTCTATCCGCCGGTGCGACAAAGACGAACTCGTTCGGTCCGTCCCCAGGGCCAGCGACCGTTCCGATCACGTCCATCTGCCCCGACATTAGACCACCCCTCGCTGTTCACGCGCCTGCCACTGCACGTTCTGCTCGACGACGTCTAACACGCGCTGGTTCGAGTCGTCCTCAGGAAGCACCCCTCGCAACCGGTCGATCAGTGTCACGATGACTTCCGCACCGAGGTCGCCCGCGATATCCACTAACCGATCCAGATACGCCAACTGTATTTGCCCATCCACGCGGTGGAACGCTTCTGTGAATTGGTCCGGGCAGTGGTACACTGTGTCGTCAACTTCCAGTGTCCATCGCGGCATCTGGTGACTTGGATCCGCGATTGTCCGGTCGTCAGTAATGACTGCCGTGCCGAGCAGCGCAATCCCGACGAGCGTCGTTCGCTCCTCGATGTACCCTGGTGTGAACTGCGCTTGGTCGTCTTGGGCTAATCGCGGCCCGGTTCGTCCCTGATCTGGATCCACTAATTGCGTGTCGTAAATCACGCCGACAATCACGTGTTCAGTCCCGTCAACGGTCTTCTTGATGAACACTGGTTGCCCGAACTCGCGTTCGTGTAGTTCCGGCGGTCGGTCGCAGTCCCGGTCCTTGTAGACCTCTGCGACGTAATCGAGGTGGCTGTTCGAGGACACGATACTCCCGATCCGGACACACGAGTCAACGTCCGGCGAATCACTTGGTGTTGATACGTTCGTCATAGATTGCGATTAGTGTGGCTGCCTGTTGCTTGCTCCGTGCGTACTACCGAGGGAACGCGATGAGCGATCATGGTCATCGACGACGGAGTTCCTTACTGAGGGCTTTGGCGTTCCATCCGAGCGGGACGTCGTTCGAGTCAGCCCACCGCTGGACGATCCGATGGAACTGTTGCCGGTCTTGATGGTCGAGTACAGCGTCACTATCAGCTTGCTGGAGGATCTCCGGGTAGCCGCGCCCAACCCCAGCTTCAGCCCGTACAATCTCGACAGTATACTCGTACATCGAGTCGTACCCATCAGGCCCATCGCGGCGGCACAGCCATCCAGGGAACTCGATCCGATCGAGCCCAGCACCAGGCGGGACGTTGAGGTACGAGAACAGGATATCATCCCGGAACTCGTACTGCTCTCCTTCGTACGTCGTCTGTAACGCGTCGATGCTCCCGTCGCGCTTCGAAATGAACGGAATTGTCGTATCGCCCCACGGACTCATCAACTCTGTCAGAACGTGCGCGTCTGGGATGACACGGTCAGTCTCGAACTCATCCTGTAACAGGAGTCGCGTCATCTTCACGAGTTCAGTCGCGCTCGAGCCCGCGATATACCCGACCAGCGGGATCTCATGGTGCTGACTCGCCGCGATCACCCGGCTTAACGTCGAGATGTATCGCTCGCGCGTCTCCGGCTTCAACGGATTCGCAAACGATGCGATCAGCGGGCCATCGTAGAAGACGATCGGCGTATGGTCGATGTCGCCGGCATCACGAGCAGCTGCTAGTTCCACGAGTTGCTCGATGAGCAGCGATCCTTCGTATTCGAAGCGATGATGCCCGACGAGTTGCGAATCGACGAACCGGTAATCTCCGTCCTCAGATTCCCGCGTGATTTCGTCAGGTGTCAACAACCGCCCGTCGACATCTCGTTCAAGCCGGCCGTCAGCGTGATGATAATTGACTGCCCACGCTGCCTGGACGTACGCCAGCGGGACGTTGAACTCCGTGGTCGGCGGGAGTTGCGACCCGTCCACAGCCATCACCGGCACATCATTGAGAATCTCGCGCGCCCACTCGTTGATCTCCTCGTGGTTCTCCCACCCATCACTCTCGGAATGCGGAACGACGAGGCTACTCGCGGAATCGAACTCGTCGGTCGGATACGCTCCAGGGTATGACGCTCGGTGCAACTCTTCACGGATCTCCTCGCTCGTCCACTCCTCAGGGAGCCGCTGGAACGCGTCCTGATACCGCTCGACGATCCCCGTACCATCGTCCAGATACGCTTCGATCGTCTCAACGCTGGACTCCAACTCGGCAGCAACCCCGTGTTTGTCGATCGGCATTAATTCACGGTCACCTCCGACGACTGCTGGTCCTTCTCCACAGTGACCGTGTAATCCGTCATCGAATCGAACGTCTGGTCGTGACTAATGACCGTGAGCTGCTCGAAACTATCCAACTGCTTCAACTGCGTGACCAGGTTCTGCTTCTTCTCCCGGTCCAGATTCGCTGTCGGCTCGTCGAGGAACGCCACACCGACCGACGCTAACTGTTCCAGGATGGCGAGGCGCACTGCAAGCGCAGCCGCCATCTTCTCACCGCCACTCAGCGTCGTGAACGACTTCCGCACGTCCGCATCGTGTACGACGATCTCGTAATCGCTCGTCCATTCCAGCGTCTCCCCAGACGCGCCGCGAATCGATCGGAACAACTCGTTCGCACGCGCACCGATCCGATCCGTGATGATCTCACGCATCTTCGGCCCCGCTTCCCGCACGTTCGCACGCACCCACTCGGCGAACTGCTGATCCGCCTTCAACTCCTTCAACTGCTGGAGCTTCTCCTGGCGCTCTTCCAACTTCGCTTCTAACCGCTCGATCTCTTCGCGTACCCGCTCCAGATTCTCCTTCTTTTCTTCAAGTGTTCCTTTGGCGCGCTGGATCTCGCCATTGAGCTCATCGATCTCTGCATCAAGTGCCTCGAAGCGTTCTTCATCAAACGACGTTCGCGTCTCCTCCAGCTCGGTTTCCGTTTCTTCGATCTCGGCTTCGAGCTCCGCAAGCTCATCGTCCAATTCGTCGGCCCTTTCCCGACGCTCCTTGACTTGCGATGCCTGCTGCTCGTTCTGCAGATACGTCTGATATGCTTCCTTCGTCTCTTCCAGCGTGTCCTCGACCTCGCCGATCTCCTCATCCAGTCCGTCGAACTCGTCTAACTCATCCGCAATCTCGTCAAGCACCGACTGTTCCTCTTCTAACTCAGCGCGCTTTTCTTCCAACTCCTCTGGTGCATCCGCGTGCTCGTCTACCCGGAACTCTGCCTTCTGGTACTCGTTATACGCCTCTTCTAAGTCATCGCGTTCAGCTTCGAGGTCCGGGAGTTCCGCTAACTCGTCTTCTAACTCCGATAACTCCGCCTCAGTCTCCTCTTTCTCCTCACGGAGTTCGTCGAGATCGTCTTCTAACGACTCGATCTTATCCTGATGAAGAGAAATCTTCTCAACGCGCTGTTTGACCTCGGTCGCTGCCTCATGCCGTTCGCGTAACTCCGCGAGCTCTTCAGCGAGATCCGCGCGCTCCGCTTCAATCTCCTCGATTCGATCTTCTCGTTGCTCGATCGTCTTCGACCGATGTTCTTCGTTTAACGGCCGGTCACACGTCGGGCACGGCGCATCAACATCCGTATCACGCAACCGCTCTAACTGCTCTTCGAGTCGTTCCCGTTCGTTCTTCAGTTGTTTCCGACGTACCTCTTTGTTGTTAATCTCTTCCCCGATCTCGTCCGGATCCGTTGTCTCCGCCCACTCTTCTTCGATCTCGGCAATCGTCTCTTCTAACGACTCAATCTCCGCTTCCGTCTCCTCGATTTCTGCAGCGAGTTCCTCAATCTCCTGCTGGAATGCCTCAACGTCGTCTTCGCGGTCCTTCAGTGACTCAATCCGGTCATCCAGTCCCTCATACCGCTCCTTCTCAGTTTCAAGCGACTCCAACGTCTCTTGTGCTTCTTCCAGCGTCTCCGACTGCTCCTCAAGCTGCTCAACTCGGAACTCGATCGACTGAATCTCCTCTCTCTGTTCGTCACGCCGGTCCTCAAGCGCGTCCCGCTCTTCCTCCTCCTCTTCTAACTCATCCAGTCGGTCACTCGCATCCTGATACTGCTGATACCCATCACGGTTTGCCTCGCACTTCTTTCGGGCTTCCTCAGCATCCTCAAGTTCCGCCTCAGCGTTTTCCAGTTGGTCTTCTGTCGCCTCGATTTCCTGATCCAGGGACTCAACCTCGTTTTCGAGGGACTCGATCTTCTCTTCGACAGCCGCTAACTCCTCATACTCCGTTTCTTTCTCCGATACCTCGGCCTCTTTCCGCTCGATACGCGCTTCAAGCTCATCAACTGCGTCAGCCAACGATTCTGCTTCTGCTCGTTCCTCCGGCAGGTTCTGCACTTCGCCAGTGAGCGTATCGATCTCACTCCGGAGATCCTGCTGTTGCTTCTCAATCGCGTCCGGGACGTCTTTGAGTTGGTTCCATGATTCCTCGTACGCATCGAGATTCAGCAACGCGTCAAACGTCGCTTTCCGATTCCGAGCCGTCTGCGAAAAGTCAGACAGGAACCGCGTCTGCGGCACCCCAATACACGACTCCCACAAGCTTCCTAACTCATCGCCATCCTCAACGTCGAACCGAACGCACACCCAGTCCATCAACTGGCTTTTCGAATCGATGTCCTGGTCTATCCACTCATCAGTTTCAGCGTCGTAGCGATGCACCCCGTAGTTCGACCGGCCAACCGACCTAGTTACTCGGAACCGCTCGGTCCCGTTTTCCGTCGGCGTGTCGAACGTGACCTCGACGGTCCCTGAGCTCGCGCCTTCTCGAACGAAGTCCTTGTTGTTGAATGGCAGCGAATCGAATAACGCGAACCCGATCGCTTCCTGAATCGTCGATTTTCCTGCCCCGTTCTCACCGAGAATCGCTGTCACACCGCCCTCGATCGGTACCTCTGTCCGGCCTTTGTACGACTTGATATCTTCTAACGCGACTTCCGTGATTCTCATTCGTTCATCACCTCCGCAGCCTCATCAGCCTCAGCACGCGACTCCTCAGTCTCCACGGCATCCGACGCGGTTTCCGCGGCGTCACCATCGTCGAACGGATCCTCATCAATATCGAGAACCACGTCGTCGGCTAACTCCGGGAACAGGTCCCGCCGCGCCGAACTCACCGAATCTTGGATGTCCTCAACCGCTTCTTCGGCTTGCGCCATCTGGTGTGCGTCTCCCAGCACATCAGCCACATCCGACGCGTTCTCAGCATACACTGACTCCTGCGCGATCGTCTCGAACACACTATCCTCCAACGCAGCCGTGTTCAACTGACCGTCTTTGAACACCTCTCCCTCATCGATCTCCGAGATGAGTTGCTGCACGTTCGCAGTCCGAATCCCAGTATTCACCTGAACGTACAGCGCTTCACACGTCTCTTCCGCGTATGCCGCGAGTTCGTCCGTTCGGAAGTCCCCGCGACTAAACTGCAGCGTCCCCGTAAACCGAAGGTCAAGAATCGCCTCTCGCGGCTCACCGTGCGCCGTATACTTCGACTGCTCACAGTACTCCTTGACCGTCGTCTGCTCGTTTTGCACGTGTTCTTGGAACGCCGATTCTAATTCACCTGGCGACTCGTACGGCGTCACGTCAAACTCAATGCGGTAATACGGACGACGCTTTGACTCGTGATGCGCCACCTCGTAGCTAACTGACTCGTCGCCTTCGGACGCATCGGCGTTCAGCGACACTGAATAATACCCATGTTCCCAGTCATCCCGTCCTTCACGCGTATTGTGTGCTTCCGGTGAGCCGGGGTTGTAGATCCAGTCACCGGCCTCGTACCGCTTGTGGATATGCCCGAGTGCAAGGTAATCCACGACCTCCTTCACCTCCCGCAACTCGGTGTGCGTCACTGTCCCACCTAACGTCGGCACCTCGTCTTCCATCCCGAAGTGCCCCAACAACACCGTGAACGCCGGCTCGCCGTATTCCTCGTTCGTTGCTTGAATCCCGTTCGCAACTTGCTGGAGTGCCTTCCCGGTCTTCGCGCCACGCCACTGCAGTCCGAACACGCGAATCGGGCCATCACACTCTGCTGTCTCAATATCGTAGAACCCCGCGTACTCACCAGGCTCCTCGGGATCGTACGGTTCGAATCGCGCTGTATCCGGATCTGCATCCAGATCGGCTTTCAGAAAGACAATCTGTCCGCGTTGGTGCAGGTAATTCAGCCACGTCACGTCACGCGGCGTCAGATTTTCGTCATGGTTTCCACGCGAAACGAGCACTGGGACGTCGTCCGGTATCTGGTCGAGTTCTTGTTCGGTCTGGTGGAGGACTTTCGGTCGAAGATCCCGAGAGTGGAACAGATCTCCCGGTAACACGATTACGTCAGTTCCGCGCTCCTCAACCATTTCTTGGAACGCAGCGCGCGTGGTTGAGACCATGTCGTCCTCTCGTTGTTTCAGTCCGTACTGTCGATGCCCGAGGTGTGTGTCCGCGATGTGTCCAAACGTTAGCATTGTCGGTGAATCAGGGTCAGTCCGTATTCAGTCAAGGCCGGTACAAATCACGTGACTGAGCGTCTATGGCTACATGTGACTGGACAGCTATTAAACATCAGACAACCAAAGCGAAAGTGAAAATCAGGATTTGTAATAGCAACGTTCACTGTCTGCTACTGGCAGTGTGGTTCTGGTAGTTCTTGCAGGACTGATCAGATTCTAAGTTGTAGGTCAACTCTCAGCCGATCCGACATCTAACCACTCATCGTCGCGCAGACCAGAGCAGATATCGGAACATCAATCGTATACTGCTACTGTCAACTCTATTCGCTGGCTATTGATTGGGGTAGTCTGATCGCTCCCACCAGTTTTTGCGATGAGGAAATGAGGAATAGGTCTCTGTTAGGAGAGACACCACTTCGAGGGTAATCTGGTCATAGAGATCGCGGCACCGTACCAATTCTACAACGTAATCATCTGTGTCGGCAGCTTCAGTTTCAATCGGATTACCAAACTGTCCGGTCGAAACCACGATCAATCGGTTTGGATCATGGGTTTTCGCAGCTTCCTGGAGTTTATAAAGCGCGTCAGCATCAACAGTCGTGTAGATTCCGGTGTAGCGCTTTACTTGAACAAGTGCATCGATATCCGAGGAGGAATCATCTGAAGCGAATATCACGTCAACGCCACCATCATTAGTCGGTGGGGTGGTGTGAGCGCTCCAACCTTGCTCTCGATATATCGTAGCGACGATCTCCTCTAACGCTGTTGGCTTGACCCCTGAACACCACCTTTCAAAATCCTCGCCGGATTGAATACTATCATCCATATCGGATACCGCTTCTTGGAGTGAATAAAGTATAGAAGCCGTTCTACATCATCTGAGTTCCTACCAAAGATTCACCAGATACTGATACCGTTTGTCATACAATGGTTTCCCCGGCAACGATCCACAGGACAATCGGAGCACTGGACCGGGTGTTTCATAATGAAAAGGACTTCCACATCGCGTTCAGCCGTCAGCTAGCAGCCGATCTTTCTGGCGTTGTCCGACCAGAGTTCCCTGTTGACAATCCTCTTAACGATGGGAGAGAGCAGACATACCTCGATATCATCCATCTTGAAGACGGACACGCAACAGCGATTGAACTCAAGTATCCCTTAGATACCTTCCACTCGATTGAACCGCTCCACGGTTTGAATGAGGTGTTCAACCACAGCAAAATCCAAGCCTATGATATTCCGATGTATGAGTTCTGGAAAGATGTCGCAACCGTTGAACGGCTAGTTGCGAACGGGAGCATCGACACCGGGTATGTCCTCTCCTTAACGAATTATGAAGGATGCTGGCAGAAGCGTGGACAGCATCTGAACGCTGCAGACTTCCTCACGTACGACGGTCGTCAAGTTACCGGCACACTGGCCTACAGCGATGATGCATCCGCAAAAACGAAAGAGAACTACCCACCACTTCACCTCTCCAGCACCTACGAACTCACGTGGCAGCCCTACCAGTACACCACCCCGTCACATCCAGAGGGAAGTACTGAATTCCAATACGCACTCATAGAAGTCGATCCGTGAGAGCACGAGTCTTAGATCTAGAACCCAAACTCAAACTCTATGGATACCAGTGAACTCAAGCGGATCGATGAAGTCCCGTTGCGGGAGGTTTGGGAGCACGAAGAGCAGGATTTTACGCCGTGGCTTCTCGAAAACATTGATCAACTCGCGTCGCTGATCGGCATCGAGATTGATGACGCCAATAGAGAGACCGCAGTTGGAGACTATACCGCGACCTTGTCGGAACAGAACCGACGACGAGCGATCCCGTTGTCATCGAAAACCAGTTCGGATCAACTGATCATGACCATCTCGGTAAGTTACTGACGTACGCCGCCGGTATTGACGCCGGGTTTGTCGTATGGGTCGCTGAAGGGTTTCGAGACGAACATCGGTCCGTTCTCGACTGGTTAAACACCCGCGACTCTTCCGGCGCTCGGTTCTTCGGTGTCCGACCCCGCATCGTCAGTGTCGGTACTGACGACGCTACTCTCGGGTTCGAGTTCACGATCGTCGTTGAGCCGAACGACTGGGAACGAGAACTCCGTGACCCGCTTTCCGATCGAGAACAAGGGTACCGGGACTTCTTCGCCAGTCTCGTTGATGCGTACGCAGAACACCGTCCAAGCTGGAACCGGTTAACCCCACAGCCACGATCATACTTGACGTTCGGTGCAGGAATCAGTGGCGTCTCGTTTGGATGGGTGTTTCACGGCGAGACCGAATTCTCCGTTGAGCTGTATATCGATGCTGGCGATGCAGAGCAAAACAACGCAATCTTCGAGTCGCTCAAAGAAGACCAAACAACCATTGAATCGAATCTCGAAACTGAAGTCGTCTGGGAACCACTTCCCAACGGACGAGCATGCCGAATCAAAGTCCCACGACCAACCCCTGCTCCCGTCGAAGAACTCACCCCTGACGAACAGAACGAACTGATCGACTGGGGAACAAACCAGATGGACGCGTTCCGTGAGGTAATCGAGCCGCGGCTCACCCAGTTCTAACACTTGAACCGCTTATCATGATCTGGTTCAACAGGAGTGAATCCCTAAGTGCGACCTGTCCGTGTTATCCGTATGCCGATCGAGTTTGGGCTTTGGCGTACCGACGGTGATGAGTACTCTCGTGTCCCGTCCGGGAAACTTGACGACGAGTCACGTCTCGAAGAGTTAGTGAAAAAAGACCCGAACCTCCTCGGACGGAATATCTTAATTACGGGCAGCAAGTCCGGACAGCGAGCGAAGCAACTTGATCTCCTCGGGATAGACGCCGAAGACGACCTTCACATCATCAAACTCAAACGCGACCGCACACCACGCGACGTTATCGCGCAAGCACTCGACTACGCGCCCTGGGTTCGAACACTCACTCATGATGACCTCACCGAGATCTACAGTGAGTTCGATGACGATCGAGAACATAACTAAAATTCATATGCCAGGGTGGTAGGATTACTCCACCCCACCTCAAATCGCCCGATTCGAAGGTTTAGGCGGCCCTAGACGCCTATTTGCAGCAATAGTATTATATGGAGTTAACACGTATCCTGACATGTCTCCCATTGAAAAGAACGAACCGGAGACGAGGAGCAAACTTTGAGTTCGCAAACAGACACCCGTGAACTCGGTAGAGGGCAGCAAACTCTGCATGAGGCGGTTAACTCTCGTCGGATTTACGAGCCGGTGAGAGGCGTTCATCCACGTGTTGAGCTTCCTAACGAGGAGTATGAGGAGTGGCTTGACGGCAACCAAGAAGTTGAGTACGTGGTAATCAACTTCTCGGACGCTAAGGAAGTCGTTGAGCGGGATGATAACCTGAGCCATGTCCTTGAGCCATGGCATATCCCGGTACTCCTCGGAACAGAACACGACGACAAGGTGAACAAGCGGACGCTGCAAGACGTCTTGGACCTACTGGAAGTCGTACAACCAGCGATCTACGTCCCAGACGTGGTCTACAACTACAACTGGATGGACGAGGAAATCCAAGAGAACGCTATCACGGCCTACATAAACCATGTTAGAACCCTGCAGGAACTGGTAATCGAGCAGGATCTGGATGTTCGGCTAATCCCGACAAACAAGGGATGGAAGTACGAACACTTCGTGGAGTACCAGGAATTATACGACGAGTTCAATTACGAGGAGTTCGCTTTCTACGCCGTCCAGTACACCGGAGGTGACGCTGGTAACGCGATCAAAGTCCTCCGAAGCCATGTCAGGAACCCTATCGCCGCTCTGGACCTAGAGAACGTGTTCCTGATCGGACGGCTTGCGGAGGATGATTTGTTAGATTTTGCTCCGCGTGTACGTGGAGCGACCGGGCTTCGGCAATGGAAGGATGCCTGTTCTACTGGGGATGGGCTCTCGCAGGATCCGTGGCCGAAGTTCCGGAAGAATCGGGAGGCCAAGCTTTCAGTCAACGATGGTCAGGAGCAGCGGCCTGTAAACGAGTTCACCGACAAGAAAGAGGAGAACTGAACAATGTTCGTATTCCTTGGTTCGTACAGCGGAGGCGGCGGAGGTTCATCGGATGACGATGATTCGCAGGATGAAGGATCGACAGACAACCAGACTCAAACCGGTATTGATGATTTCGGCGGAGCTGAAGAAGATGATTCCGGTAACGGTGAAGGTGCTGCTGCAGGCGTTGCCGGTGCCGCAGGTGCTGCAGCTGGTGCTGGTGCCGGTAGTGGTGCTGCTTCAGGGGCCGGTGCTGGTGCTGGTATCGAGCCACCGGAAGGGGAAGATCCTGAAGAGTGTGATGAAGCAGAGGATGGTGAAGAGGGTGAGAACGAAGAGGAGTCAGAGCCTGAATCCCCGGAGGTCGAAGAACCCGATCTCGAAGAGCCAGATGCAGAGCGGGAAAGTGACGTTGAGGACACGGACGAAGACGTAGACGAGGAGGACACCGATGAAGAGGAAGAAGACGATGATGAGGAGGAAGATGAGACGATAGTCGTGGTCCAAGAGGTTGATGCGTTGAGCGCGATGTCGTGGGGCGTCCAACCGGTGATGAAGCGGGTTGAGGAATGTTACGGTGAGGAGATTGAACTCTTCTATAAGCCGGCTCCTGTCCGTGATCTGGATCCAGAGCAGGAGAAACAGAAGTGGGAGAAGTGTAGTGAGGAGTTGAGTATGCCTGTTGATCCTTCGTTCTGGGACGATGACCCGCCGGAGTCTACGGGCCTGGTCAATAAGGCGTTCGAGGCATCAATCCAGCAGTATCGTGGGGTAGATTACATTCGGACGTTGTGGCGTCGTGGTATTGCAGCTGGCCGCGACATCAACGACCGAGAGGTCCTGATTGATCTGGCGTCAGAACTCGGGTTGGATTCTGACCAGTTCCAAGAAGATCTGGACGAGACCGAACTGAAGACAAGTGAGCGTGGCGAGCTTCCGTTCACGCTCATGGAAATCCAAGGAAAGCCAGTCCCCAAGAATGGCCGTGTCCGGTACACGGACTTCAAGACCCAGTTCACATTCCAAGGTATCGACGAGCAGAAGCCGCAGGACTTGCAGAGCTTTATCGAGGAACACGGACCTGTAGCCACTCCTGAGGTAATGGAGGTATATGAGATCCAGCGTGAAGAAGCTGTTCAGCATCTCAAGAACTTGGACTGTGTTTCATCGTTCGAGGCCGGTAGCGAAGAATTCTGGAATCATTCTGACCAATACACCTGAATAGTCACCACGCGCAGTTAGGATAATTCGCTGGATTCATTCACTTTCCATATTCATTGTCCCAAAACAAGTCCTTCAGAACAATCGCTCTGCATCGGTTGTATCCTACTAGTCCCGCAAGTACGGTTTTATAGAGGGATAGACAAACGTGATGTGTATCCCTATCAAGGATAAGATTAAGTGACTTCTTAATAATGTGGTATATGTGGGGTCTAACGATAACCGCGACGCGTTCAACAGGCGACACCGCTCTACTGGAGACCACAGTATTGGCGATTCAATGCCAGGCACTGTCGGTGACGCGCAACGGACACTCCACGACAAATACGGGCAGACACCGGTCATTGACGAAACCGTAGAAGTACCATCCCAACTCCAAGAACGTCAGACCGAAGAAACGACTGAGGACAATGGGGAAGAAGTCGAAGAACTCGTAGCCAAACTACGAAGCTAAGTCGTTAACCCAGTATCTGCCTTTTTCCGCCGAAATCAAACCAGATGTCTATACGGACAGAAGATCACTTAGATAGATCCTCGGCGTCGACCGTACTCTCGCCAGCGGAGATCGGCTTCGTTACTTGTCTCTGGGGAACCTGATATGGATTCCTGCGCATTTTCAGTCCAACTCCAGTAGTGATCACCAGTACCCAAAGTATATCTGGCTAATAGATAATCTGCGTGTAATGTATCTGTATTCCCCGGACGAAATCGACCGGGAGCGAGCGAATCATCAGGCAGTAATTCAGGGTGCCGACGATATCGACGTAAAACGGATTGGAAATCTCGGTGAGCTCGCGTTCGAACAGTTCTGTCGGGAGTACCTCCCGGTCGAAATGTGGGAGTGGCAGAACGAAGCGGCGATCCGACGATGCAATCCCGAGAGTTTCTCCGGGCACGATTTCGAGGTGTTCGGGTACGAGGTAGACGTGAAGACGTCGCGGGATGTCTCGGCGTTTCGCCCGGCGAACCTGCTGGAAAACGACCCCGACGACGATATCATCGTGATGGTCTGGCATCGAGACAACGAGGACGCGCTGATTCTGTTAGGGTGGGAACGCACTGAAACACTCAAATCAAAGGTCGAAACGCAGGAAGCGTACTCAGGTAATGAACCGGAAAAGCTAGCGCATCTCGCAGCGCGACCGATGAACGAGTTGCAAGAGCTGGGACCAAACACGGCGTACATGAATCAGAAACCAGAGAACCCGTTCAAGCCTGGCGACCGTGTCATCAAGGCTGGTGACGAGGACGCGTCAGTTGGCGTCGTCATCGAAGTGATGCCACCAGAGAAGAATACCGGTGCCTTCGGCCAGGAACTGGACGGCGAAGCCGTTCGCGTAGCATTCCCGAGCGCACTTGACAAAGGACCCGCCGACTGGCGCGAGTACCACCCCGGGATCCTCGCATCATACTGCGTCGACACCGAGATCAAACTCTGGACATACAAACACGAAAACCTCGAATTCGCCGACAATCCGTACGTACCCGGCGACCGCGTCATTAAAACGAGTCACAGTGATCCGAACACGGCTGTCGTCGTCGAGCGCGGTGGCGATGGGAACAACGATTCGGTTACTGTAGCTTACCTCGGCGACTTCGACGACGAAGGAGTGTGGCCGTCGAAACTCGCAGAACACTGCGACGAAAACGGAATCAAGTGCTATACGTACTCCGCTAATGAATTAGCGTTCGACAAGAGGACTGACTGACAGGAACCGCGAGGTATCCCAGTCCTGGACTCTGGTGAATCGAATAAGTATTTCAGGATGAGATTGGATTCGCCGTCGTGTTGTATACCGATCCTGGTGATATAGAGTAGAGCAAAATCAACTTTGAGGCGCTCAAAGAGGAGCGCACGGAATAGAAACTATCTGGAGCCAGAATCACCTGTCGGGGTGCATAGTAATGGCTTGATCGATTCTGCGTGCAATTTCGAGACCCTCCCACCGGCTACGGAGTGAGTCAGGAATTTCTTCGTCTAGGAGATCGGCTTCCTTGAATTCATTCCACCTGAGCTTCAAGTATTTCCCGACGACAACACGATCAATTGGAAACTCATGTTCTTGATGCCAGTCTATGATGTTTTTGTTATTCTTACTGGAGTTGCAGGACTTACATGCAGGAACCATGTTGCTAATGTCATCCGCTCCTCCAGCGTCACGAGGAATGATATGGTCGAACGTAGTTTCAGACTCTCGGTTACAGTACGTGCAGCAGCCAAGATTCTCCTTCAGCTGGTACTGATTCTCTTTTAGCACCGACGACATTGTGATCTCACCGCTCGTCAACTCATTGTATTTAGTCCACAGCAACCACCCTTTGAATTGGTCTGGATGATCAATCGTCGAAGCTAGATGAGTGAGTCGAGCATACTGATAACAGATGAGATCACGATGCGTCTCTACGCGATTTGGAACGTGTGAAAACGCAGACTGTAGACGCTTAGAAGGATACGAATAGATCTTCAATCCAGCAGCAGACGCTTCCGATTGAAGATCCCCCAATGACATCCTTGTCCAATTATCTACGCTCTCATCAAGCGTCTCCTTTGCAACGACTTGGATAACAGGGGTCTCCTCATCGTAGCCATCGTTGAAATCTGCAACAGTCTTCTCTGTACCTTGAACTATGAATTCGCCACACGTCTCGTCAGGGTGACCTACCACAATATATCGGTCGTACCCCGCATCAGAATCAATTACAGTCATTCCCAGCGGAAGCCGATGTTCCGGTTCGCGTTGCAGTTCAGGAGACATTTTGTCTTACGCTCTTCTGTAGG
The DNA here is from genome assembly GCF_000230715.2 of Natronobacterium gregoryi SP2. GTDB lineage: Archaea > Halobacteriota > Halobacteria > Halobacteriales > Natrialbaceae > Natronobacterium > Natronobacterium gregoryi. The sequence continues at coordinate 2,541,153 of NC_019792.1, read as the reverse complement.
AGATTGTTGATACTGCTCAGCTGTCGCTGTAGAATCGAAGAGAGCAAGGACACCGCGTCAGCGGTGTCCGTTAGGCATGATCCCGCTAGATGTGTTTGGGTCGGAATCGGTCGCAGCGGACCTGTTAGAGCAGGTTCGCTGGCGTAACGGTGTTACTTGCCCTCGCTGCCGTTCTGACCTGACGGTCAAGAACGGTAGCTATGGGCACTTTCAGCGCTATCTCTGTAAGAATTGCGACCGCACGTTCAACGACAAGACCGGCACAATCTTCGCCCATTCGAAAGTCGCACTCAGAAAGTGGCTGTTCTCGATTTACGCGTTTCTCCGGTTTAACACGAGTCTTCGTCAACTTCAGATAGAGATCGACGTCCAGTACAAAACGATCTATCAGCGCGTCGAGCGCTTCACGAAGGCGCTTGATGCACCTTCGCTTGACCTTGTCGGACCGGTCGAAATCGATGAAGTCTACGTTTCTGCAGGGCTGAAAGGCCGCGAGCGCGACCAAGAGTCGCGCTCGCGTGGCCTGTCCACGCGTGGGCGAGGAACGTACGAGCAGGACAAACCGCCGGTGTTCACGATCGTCGATCGTGGCACCGGCGACCGATACGTGATCCCAGCGAAATCAGCCGACGAATCGACGATTCGGCTCCTTCTCGAAAACCGTCAGAAGGAGCCACTGACCGTCTACACTGACGGATTTCGTGCCTACGATCCACTGGCCGAGGACGACGCATTCGACCGCGAATACGTCGTCCACGGCGACGGCGAATACGCCAACGAAAACGTACACGTCAACACCTGCGAGAGCCACGGATCGCTGCTGCGACCGTGGCTCTCGCCTCATCGAGGCATCTCAAAAGACAAGCTCACACAGTATCTCCGAGCGTTCCAACTTCGACGAAAGCTACTGCGGAAACCAGGGAGAGAAGCGCTCAAACACGCTATCAAAGCGACGCTATGAGATCAACAAAGTGCTACACAAGAGCGTATTTTAAATAGGTTACTATGCCTGTTCAGTCCGATCGATGAACAATAGGAACCGTACCGTGCAGAAACGCAGACGTGGGCCGTATCTATCCCGTATCCAGCGCCCCGTTCAAAAAGTCACTATCAACAGGCAACTTACAGCTCGCGGAGGTGGGCGATGAGCAGTCTCCGGACAGAGTCTGAACACCCGGTCTCTGCCGATCAGTTAGCGCCGTTGAACGAACGTCAGCGGAAAGTGTACAGTGCGAAGTTAGCTCGGTTTAGCACGTATCTGGAGACAGAAGGCAAAGAACCAAAGAGGAGTATCGGATACTCAGACGGCGCAGTTACTGAACGAGTTTCTCGGTTTCACAGAGCGGTGAAGTGGCTCTGGTCAACGGAGGGGATCACGACGGAAATTGGAATAGAGGACGTAGATAAGATCAATAATGCGCTTGAGGAGGATCGGCTCCAGAAGCTTGACGGTGAGCCGTATGTGGAGGGGAGCAAGCGGAAATTCAACGACGTACTGAGAAATTGGTGTGCCTTCCTAGGTGAGGACTGGCAGCCGGAATACGAATTCAGTGATGACGCTCCAGCGAAGGAAAACAGGCCAGATCCATTTCGGAAGGAGGAACTGAAGCGACTGACGGAGGCGGCACTTACCTATAAAACCATCCCGAGTTACAACAACCTCTCACCTGATGAGCGAGATCGGTGGAAAGCACATATCGCCCAAGAACTCGGGAAGCCAAAAGAAGACGTACGGCCGGCTGACTGGGATCACATAAACCACTCGTGGAAGATTCCATCACTTGTCCGGACGAGTCGCGGGCATGGATGGCGACCTGATCTAGTCAGGAGACTGAAGGTCCAATGGTACGATTCAAAGACGCAAACAATCCATATACCAGCCGGCGAAGCACCGAAAAACGACGCTCCATGGAATGTCGAGTTGACGGACGAAGAAGCGCTGTACCTCGAAAACTGGCTCGACCAGCGAGAGCTGATGGAGCGCTACGATGGCCGTGACGAAATCTGGCTCAACCGAAAAGCGAACCCGTACGATTCCGGGCCGTTAAACGATCTTCTGGATAATCTCATGGAAGAAGCGGATATCGAAACACGCGGACGGAAGCTTGTCTGGTATTCGTTCCGCCACTCAATCGGTACCTACGTCTACGACGAGTACCGAGATCTCGAAATCGTTGCAGAGCAACTCCGACAGACCACTACCTCAGCCGCGAGCAAGTACGTCCACAAGCTACCGGAACTCAAACGCGAAGCTGCTGAATTGATGTGACGACGGGAAGTTATCCCATCCGGTCGAGGGCGTCCCGTCGATCTTCGACGGGGGTCTGATCGTATTTCATGGTCGTCTCTGGACTCTTGTGCCGGAGTTGTGTTTGCGCTGCGGCTAGATCTTCTTCACGTGTCATATACGTGCCAACTGAATGACGAATCGTGTACCAGCTCATCTGTCGATGTTCGGTATCGATATCGGCGATATCACACAGTCGATGGAGAACATCACGAAGTGCTGATGTTCCGTACGGGTTCCGTTGACGAGTCAGCCAGAGTTTATCGGTTCCATCGTACTGCGGGTACGTCCGACGCTGTTGACACCATTCCCAGAGGATCTCTGCGGTTCGATCTCGCAGCCCGACGACCCAGTGCTCGTCCCCTTTTGCACTCTCTTCTTTCGGGATCCGAAGGACGCTGTTATCAGCATCAACCCACCCGATCGTCGCTCGTTCGACCTCCACTGGGCGAAGCCCCGCATCAAGACTCGTCCAGACGAGCGACGGGATCTTCCACCCGTTGGCTCGATCCCAATCGTCCGGCGTGACTTCCGACTTCGGCTTCTCGAACCGCTGTGCCAGGTACTGCTTCCACCGATCACGCTCAGTCGGCGTGAGATTGTTGTACGAGGGCACAGACCCGTACTCAAGCGCAGCATCACGGATCGCTCGTCGCTCATCTTGTGTGAGGTAATCCCGTGGCTGGGTGCTGTTGTCGGCGGAAAACCGGAACTCCGGCTCCCACTCGCCGAGACCACGTTCGTGATGCAACCACTTGTACAGCATCATGAGCGCCTTCATGCAGTTGCGCTTGTGTGTCGCGCTGACGTCGCGGCGTGCGAGATGGTTCATCCAGGAGTCGGCATGCTCGTGTGAGAGGTTCACCGTGTATCCCTCTTCCAACTCCCACACGTACCGGTAGAAGCGATCCATCCGGTAACAGCGAGGCTTCACAGTCCCGGGGGCGTACCCGACTACCTCGTCTGGTTTCTTCCCAAACGTCAGTAGCCACTCTAAACACTCCTCACGTTCGGACCGGTAGTCGAGCAACTGTCGTTTGTTCAGGTATGACTCCGCATCCTCAGTGACGACGGGGTAGTCGTCGAGATCGACCATTATCGCGCCCCCGTCGTGCGGTTTCGAGCGCGTTCCTGCGAATCGCCTATTCCCGGGCAAATTCCGGAATCGCCCGACGGGACCGGAATGCTACGTGAGTCCTGCGAATCGGATAGCCCGGCAAAATGGGAAAATCGCAAGACGGCGTGGCTGTGTGTGAATCCTTCGAAGTTACTTGGCCTGAGCGTTGAGTCGAACATTGGTGACCTCCGCAGGCCAAAACCGCAAGAAGGCGTCGGGGAAGGAGTGCTCCGACGGGGATTCGAACCCCGGTCATTGCCTCGAGAGGGCAAACAAATTACCTCAGCAATATTGCTAGTGTAATATGAGGGGTGAGAGAGATATTTCTGTCTAAGTGTTTCTGAAGGCCATATGTGTAATGTTGGGGAGATATTGACTAGGGAGATATAGTACCAATACTGGTGGCGTTATTCTTCTGTCAGCTCAGTTTCTGCATCCTCTTCGTCGCTGGCCTGATTCATAATCAGCTTCATTTTCCAGCCCGTTCGATAGATAGGCGATTGCTTGCTCGACCGCGTAACCCAGCCTTGGTCCTCCATCTCTTGCAGACATCGTCGCACTGTGTACTTCTGCTCCTCGTCGAGGTCCAGGTCTTTAATCCGAAACTCTCCCTCGGTCGCCAGAGTCGTAATAACCTCGTTCCAAACCTCGTCTCGTATCGTCATTCTTACCTCGTGAATTTGTGTCCTATCTAATACCACCTTCGCCATCGGGTGTCAGTAACTGTTGACAGCCTCTCTGAGGGTCTCCTCAGACGTTTTCACGTATCGTTTGGCTGTCGAGACGCGTTTGATGCGGAGCTGCTCCATCACGGGGAGGACACCCTGCTTACCGATGATTGTGCCAGCACCCCGGCGAATAAGGTACCAGCCTAGTTCGCGCTCCTCCGTCGACATCCCGGCCTCCTCAAACAACCGGCGCATGAGGTCGCGGAGCGACTGCGCAGTGTACGGGTTCCCTTCGCGCGTTAGCCAGACTGCGTTCGTGTTTTCGTACTCGTCGTACAGCTCTCGCTCTTCTTCCCACCGTTCTAGGAGTTCGACTGACTCATCGGAGAGGTAGCACTCCCAGTTGCCTTCGTTTTTCGAGGACTCGTTCTTCGGAATGACCATCTCCTTCGTTTCTTTACGGAACCAGCCGAGCCGGGACCGGTTGACCTCACAGGGACGGAATCCTACATCGCACGAGATGGAGACGAGCGACGGTATCTTGTACGAGTTCGCACGCATCCAGTCTTCCTCGTCGAGTTCGGCCTTTGGCTTTCCGAACCGTTGTGCTATCTCTGCTTGCCAGAAGTCCAGCTCGTCTTCTGATAGCTGGTTTCGTGGGGGGACCGAACCATAGGACAGCGCTGCAGATTTGATTTTGTCCAGTTCCGGGGGCCGGAGGTAGTCCGTGAAGTTCCGCGGCGTGGAAGGCTCTCTGAACTTAGTGACTGGGTCCCAGTCGTGGTCACCATACTGCTCACGAGCTTTGTATTTGAAGAGGATTTGGAGCGTGTTGACCGTCTTCCGCTTATGATTTTTCGAATAATCGCTCTCCCGGAGGACAGTCTCCAGGTAGTCGTCTGCGTGGTCTTGCGTTACGCGGACAGTGAAGCGTCCCTCGTGGTTCCACAACCACCGGAGAAACTGGTCGAGGCGTGAGCTATGTTCTGAGAGCGACGAGAGGGAGTAGCCGTCGCCTGCACGCGGGTTCTTACCCTCCGTTACCATCCACTTGAACAGATTTCGGCGGAAGTCTGCATATCGTTGTTGCTCACGGAGGTTCAGCTGTTCTTGCGATTTGCGTGGGACGGCCAGAGTATTCGCGGAAGCGAATTTCTCCGGCCATTCGAATCTACTGTTCGCCTCTTGTGACATTCGTACTTAACTCGAACGAGAACACTGGCATATATGCCTGTTGATTTCATTTCAGATTTCAAATATGTGCTTAGAAGGGCTACAGTACCCGAATTTCGGGAGACAAAACAGGCATATAGTAAACACTGGACACGAGCACATTTGCCCATGTATTATATAACGGGCACTGTGTCCTCGAATATAAGGTAGCAGAACTCTGGATTTTGGCGACCGGTCAGAAGTGCACACTAACGTACAGCGAGAGCACCACCTTTGGCAGAAACGAACCGTGAAACCGGAACTTGGGTAATGTCGTCGGGATGACCAACTCCCAAATTGACTCCCGCGACATATCAACATAGGAACTGCACAACTATAAACTCTTTGTTAGTTGTTCATTGGTATCCACTTCCTTATTTAAAACCTTTCTTCAGTCCAAACCGGCGGTGGACTTATAACACAGTCGGCGGACATTAGTGCCGATGACGCGACCAACTCCCCCCGCTAGCACAGCGCGACCAATCCTCACTGCGGCTAATGGAGGTGATTCTCCTGATGCACGATGAGTCGCTCAACAACCAATAACGAGAAAGTCGAATCACTCAGCAGCACCGATACGTTTGCTGACGGCACTCACCTAGATATTCCGACGCACGACGCTTACGACAAAGTTGGCATCGACTACAGCGATGTCGATGAGATGCCAACTGAGACACGCATCAACGTCGATGGAATCACGCACGCCCGTCCAACCACAGTTCAACTCAACGACGACAACGAACTCTACCAGAGCCGGTACGAGTACACGCAGGAACTCATCAAAGAGGAGGACCACATTCCCCGGGCGGAAGCAGACCCCGACCGCGGCCACAATCACCCGTACCCGCTCGCTACGTGGAACCCGAGCTGGGCCAAGGACGACCGCGAAGTCACTCTTGGATTCTTCAGCAGTAAGAGTTGGTACGGGATGGAGACTGAGAGCGGCAACTGGAGCCGGTACTACACCTACCACCTCCAGCTGTATGATAACATCGAGAAGGGCACTGATGGCATCACCAACCTCTCCAGCAGCACCTCTGTCACCATCGAGATGCGCGACCACGATATGGTCACAGAGAACCTGAACAAGTGTAACTGGAAGAAGAGCGAGAGCGGCCAGATGGTCGAGGGAACCGCAATCAACATCCAAGCCTCCTACGTTGAGGACGGTGAGGAAGCCATCGAACGCGTGCGAGAGATGTTCGAGGTTGGCTTCGGCGAAGAGTTCGCTGAGAAGCATCTCAACGAGAACAACATCAACTACGACACGCTCCACTGCGAGCAGCCCGAGGTGTACAAGCGGTTCGACTCTGACCTCCTTGACAGTGGCGTCAGCACTCTCCGCGATTCCACCGACCTCATCACCTCCGGGGACGAGAGCGGGTCAGGCAGCGAACGCGGCGAGTGGGAGAAAGACCACTACACCATCTACGGGTTCACGAGCGACTACTTCGCTGGTCTCGGACTGCACAGCCCCACCGACGAGGACGGGGAGCCGCTCGTTGAGGAAGTGTATCTCAAAATCTACATGCACCAGCAGGCTCGACAGCTCCCGGACGACCACATGCTGTCGAACCCCAAAATCGAGGCGAAGGCATACGGCAAGTACTACGAGAGCGACTGGAACGCTGTCCGCCAGTACCTTAACCAGATTGTGAACATGCATTGCCACCACGCCGGCATCAAGGACGAGGACCTCATCGCCGACAACTGGTTCAACCCGGAGGAACGCGACGCGACCGAATGGAAGCTGCCCACCGGCCGACGCGCACAGGTTCGCCAATACTGGGCCAGCGACCGAGTCCGGCGCAACATTGAGCAGCGCCTGTTCGAAGCTGACACCGACAACTACCTCGCTACCATTCTCGGCGTCCTCCGCAAGGGAGGCAACGTCACGCGCTCCACGCTCGCCGAGTACACCGGGCTCTCCAAGCGAGGTGTCTCTCGCATCGTCAGAAAGCTCAAGGATGACAACATCCTGACCCGGGAAGACCACGGGCAGACCTTCGTCAAGTTCGCCCCAGGCCCCGCGAAGAAGAAGGTCCGGGAAATACTCGACCGCGCCGGCATGACCGAGCGCGAACTCGAAGAGAAGCGGAAGGACATCCGCGAGGAGAACATCCAGCGCCGCGAGCGGCGGAACTCCAAGGAGAACGAGAGTTCCCCCGGGGACAACGAGGATGAGGAAGTCGATACCGGCGGCCGCCCCGCCAATCCGCTCAAGCCGCTCGCCAAGCTTCCCATCGACATGCAAGACCTGTATGATGACTACCGAGCAGGCTGCGTGACCGATGAGGACATCCACGTGGATACGAGAGTCCACGAAAGTTACGCACCCTGGTAGGACCCTCCCTACCCCGTGAACGCCTGAATGACCAGCAGCAGCACTCGGCAGTGATTCCCTCTTTTTACAGATTTCTAATAATATACAACTGTATATTATTAATCGTGCTAGTCACCCACATACTCGTTATGCTTCTCAGGGATAGATAAACCGTGATATTTTCTACCACTCGATAATTAAACCGAGTTGTGAATGTGCTCCGGGAAGCATGAACCGCCTGTTTGTTGGCATCACGGACCTTTTCGTCCGCGTTCTGCAGGTGCTGCTAGTGCATCCAATCATGTGGCTCCCCCTTAGATATATGCCCCTAAGGGGGTAGGTATAGCGCGGGCTCGCATAACGCTCGCCCGCGCAGCCTAGTTCAAGGGTTATGTGATACAGGACAGAAACATGCAACTCTGTCGCACCTCTTTGGGCAGTTTCCTTGGTCCTAAGAAACTACTGTCACGAGAGTGGCGGTAACGCCCTTCAATTCGTCAGCGTGACGGGGGCCACATTGACTGTGACAATTCGGGGCGCGGATGTCTCAGGTTACTCTCGGACGTGGAGTTCACCCGTCTGTACCTTGACGCCCGGGACCAGTATGATGAGTTCAATAAAAAATCTCCATGCAGAGCCTCGCTCGGACTCACTGAGGCAGAGGAACTTGCTGCGGAGTCGGCCGATGAGTTTGATTACGGACTCCGAAACCTGTTGATGTCGCTGTGCGAAGATTTGGGCCAGGTATGATTTACTCGCCCCGCGTTCGTGTTCTCCCGGGTCACCGGCATTCCTCCCTCGGCCTGACCCTTCAGTTTTCATGGACCTGACCCCCACTGTTTCCAACTGTTCCAACTCAGATTGTCACTCTGCCTGAGGAGCCCTCCTTCTCTTCCAATTGTGTGCTCTTCTCCAGTATTTGTACGTAGAGAGCCCTCTGAAGTCAGTATACTCGAGAGATTACTAGTTGACCTACTGCTTGGTTGTCTCGTTGTCCTACTACGTGATTGATTGTTCACTCTCGGAGTGCTCCTCATGAGTGAGCATCTCGCCGCCCACTTGCCCGGGAGACCATGTGCCCGCGTGTTCAGATGACCATCCGCCTGAATGTTCTCGTGACCGGGTGCCTGCCCCTGATGTTACTGAGGATGGGGCGCGCCCCACGGCTACCCGCTCTCCACAGGTCCGCCTGCTTCTCGTTCTCGCTGGCCATCCCTACGTGGACCAGACCCTATTCGTCGGTGTGACACCACGCGCGCGTAGCACAATGGTGACGGAGAGTGTTAAATAAGTGTCAAAACTTTTGCACTACGTTACCCTTGTGGAACGATATGAAGTTCACCTTCAACGGTCAGAACATCGACGTTCACTCGCAGCGTATCATCCTCGGTCTCAAGGGTGGTCGCGTTCGAGGTGTGCAGGACCTCGCGCGGGTTGCGGGTTGGGATGTCGACAGAGACCCGGGAGCTCGCAACAAGGCGCGACACCGTCTTGAGAACAACCTGGTGCCGGCTGGCCTCGTCGAGGTCGCAGGTACGACCCACAAACAGGGTGGAGAGGCAACGATGTTCCAGCTCACCGACCTTGGCAAGGATGCGCTCGCGGAGGAACTCCCCCCGGAATTCGCGGGCGAACCAACCGTCTCAACTAACGCACAGCGCATTGAGGACCTGGAGGAGACAGTAGCGAGTCTGCAGGAGCGCATTGAACGGGAGAGCCAGCGCATCGACGACCGCCCGACGAGGCAGACCCTCAAGCGGTACGAGGAGCAGTACGATGACCTCGTCGACAAGTCTGAGCGCCTCATCGCCGAGGCCAAGGAATTCCGCAACTCGGCATGGGAGGCGGTCTGGGAAGTCCGGGATGAAGCAGGGTAATCCCCTCACGACCGCCTTTGGCGGGGGGTAACGCTGCCTATCCGCTCTCCGTCTGCTTTACTCCCCTCGACCGATAACTATCACCAGGGGGATTCAATTGAAGGTTTATACAACAGTGCTACCTTGATACGAGATACGATGTACAACGAGGAGTGGGAAGCAATCATGACCGCCGATTCGATGGAGGAACGGGTCGAGGAGTTCGCCCAACTCGCTCTTCAGCGGGCAGAGGAGTCTGGGGGCTCGGTCGACGATGTGGTCCACGAGATGACCCATGACCAATATCTCCTCAAGCACTCTACCAGCGATGTTCTCCGGGAGATTGACGAGCTGCAGCAGGAGTACTCGGATGCGTTCTACGATGGGGACGCCAATGACCACGTCCAGTCGTACCTCGACGACGCAGGCGAGTTCGAGTTCTGGCACGGCTGGGCGTACCTCTCGCTCGCCGCCGGCTTAGAGTGGGCCGTACTCCACGAGTTGGAGCAAGCGACCGCATAGGGGATTCGTTCCCTATATAAAAGTACCATTTTTAATACCATTAGGGTACCACCGCGTATATGAGGGCATGGCCCAGTCAGCCATCGATACGGCCAACGACGAACAGCCCTCCAGACACGTCTTGCTCGACCGTGGCGACGAGTGGGAGTGGAAGCTCATCGCCGAGGATGGTGAACTCACCGCGAGCAAAGCCATCCCCTATGATGGCGTCCGGTACTACACAACCAAGGACGAGAACTTCGGCCGGCAGAAGAACAGCGTAGGCAGGCTGTCGGTCGAGGGAGTCATCGACCACCTCGCCGGGGACAGCGACATCCCGCGAGACGATATTGAGGCTGCTATCGAGACTGTACGAGCAGATGATGTCCTATAATTACCTACGCGCCCCGTGACATCGGTCAACACCCGAGGCAGCTGTCGAGTGGGATGGCGAAGCCGAGCAGTTCGTTCTGGTCGAGGAGTGGCTCAATGCACTCTGTCTGCCAACGATGCTAAACTCTCCATCATTTCCTCCTCCCTGATGTCTCTCCGCAGAGTTTTCATCGCCCATGTTTCAACAGGCTCTCGAACCCCTACTCTCTCAATTTCAGCATGGAGCTTCTGTTGCGCCCACGCTTCGAATGGCTGTTCCTCGCTCACGTCTAAGTTCTGGTAATTGTCCCGGAGCTTGTCGATGTTGTCGACCTCACTCAATTTAATGTCGACCATACAGGCGTCGTCGCGCGGGTCTACCTTATGGTCGAGGGAAGCGGCATATATATCAACATGTTCACATGACCGCACGGGGACTCGGTCACGTGTTCACGTTGTCTTCTGACCGGCCGCCCCTGCGGTCGCATGAGCAGACGGGCACACGGTCAGACGGTCACACCGAGGAGAAAGAGGAGCACACCTGGGGAGACGCCAGGCTATATGTGGAGGTTCTCTCGTGGTTATCAGTATGTCACCTGAAGTGAAGACGCTCAGAGACGAGGTCTGGAACGCTGCGCTCGAAGAGCTCGTCGCCCGCGGGAAGTTCAAGACCGCCGACCTTCTCGACAAGTTAGACCTATCCGAGAGCCAACGACAGACCGTCCGGCGGACGCTCAATGCCCTCGAAGAAGACGGGTGGCTCGAACGCGAGAGCGAGCAGTCCGGTATCTGGCGGCTGGGATGGAAGGGCAAGATGCTTTTGAATGTCTCAGAAGAAACAATCGACCAGTCACGCCAGTAGGCTGATGGGCGACGATAATGTGGAATCGCGTACGGACCACAGCAGCGACCGGCCCGACCCGCTGGAGAATGCCCACATACGCTCAAACGGTGTACTCGAATGGCGCTGGTCGGTCTACCGACGAATTAAGCAGCGGTGGCGAGAGCGCAGCTGACGCGCGGACTCACTCATCCTCCCCGTCGTCGAGGTCGCCAAACATCGCGGTCTCCGCATCGGGGAACGCCTCTTCACCCCAGTTGTCCTTGTCCGTCGAGACCGTCTCCAGCTCGCAGTCCTCGCACATATCGCTTTGTTGTACGCGCTCGCCGATTTACGTACGCCAGGAGTTCCCGCAGTCCTCGTTTGGACAGTCGTAGTGGTACCAGTCAGAGCCACCAGGAACCTTCTGCTTCTCGTCCAGTTTTCCGCGCGTTCCACACAGAGGGCAATCCTTCGTTCGGTCTGGGTCATGTCCCATAATTTGAGTCTCATTTCTCCAAACATAAATTAGTCGGTGAGTGCCTACTGTGGCAAGAACCATAATCGGCCGTTCCTGCTCGCACGCTGGATTACGTGTTCAGGAAATCGGCACTTCTCTCGCCCCCGGATGTTGCACAACGTGTACCCACGCAGGTAGTACTACGCGCCGGTGCCCGCGAACTCGGGCACAAGGTCGAAGAACCGTGCTACATCTTTACGGGCGATAACCCACCGTATCTCGCCAGACTGGCGAAAACCCCCCAGGGTATATAGGGACATACTACGTGGGCAGAATATGGCCCAATCTGACACCAAATCAACATTAATCTACGCCCGGGTCAGTACCGAGGACCAAGACCTCTCCCACCAGGAAGAGAACCTCTGGAACTACGCTACCGACTCGCTCGGGTTCCCGGAGGACGACATCGATGTCCTCCGCGACAAGTCGACCGGCACCAACATCGACCGCTCCGGGTACCGTGAGATGATGGAACGCGTTCGCGCCGGCGATGCTGAGAGCATCATCGTGCGCGAAATCAGCCGCATCGGCCGCGACATTCGAGACATCCACGATACCGTGTACGAAATCGTCGACGACCACGACTGCGGCCTGTACATCAAGAATGACGGTCTCGAAGTCGACGCCGACGAAGAACTCGACATCGCGTTCAAGTCGACGATGTTTGGACTCTCACTCGCTGCAGAAATCAAGGCGAAGAAGGTGAAGGAGAACACCCTCGAAGGACTCCGGGCGGCCGAGCAGGCCGGCAAGTGTACGACGCGCCCCCCGTACGGTTTCACCACCGACGATGAAGGGTATCTCCAGCCGACCGATGAATTTAGCAACGCCCGCGAGGCCATCGAGGCGGTCGAGGAACTCGGCTGGAGCCACCGGAAGACCGCGCGCCACACGGGTGTTCCTCGACGAACCATCCCGAACATCCTCGAACGTAAAGACCTCTACCTGACCACGACAATCGACCGAGGCGACCCCGGTGAGAGCGCATGAAACTCGACGGCTACATCTGGACGCGCTGCCTTGACTGCGGGATGATGAAATACATTCCATTGCAGAACTGTCTAGGGTCGTCGGGGCGCGGGCTCGGCAAGGACTGCTACGTTGACCGCTTCGCCCCAACGCAGACGACTGAACCCACATTTCGTACCAAGTGACAATCACATTTTCCTGATGTCGTCCAGTACTGGGATGCCCAGCCTGCTGGCCAGCTCCAGTGCCTGGGAGGCCCTCGCCTGCCGCTGACCCAGGATAGATATTGACACGCCACGATGTACCAGCATGGCCGACGCCCCTGGAGTCGAAGCGTGGAGGGAACATACGAGCGCGTTTGACCGAGTGTGGTCGATTGCGACTACCGTTTCCCAGCCGCGGACCGCGTCATACATCGCAGACGAAGCCTACGTGTCGGAGAACATGGCACTTGACCACCTCAAGCGCCTCGTCGAGCTAAACGTCCTCTTGGAGAGCGACAACGAGGGAGCAACGATGTACTCGCCGGACCCGCTCTACATGCGGATGCAGGTGCTCCGCGAACTACTCGACGAGCACGGCCGCCAGGGGCTGGACGAGCTGCGAGATGAGCTACAGGAGCAGATGGACGCTCTGGAGGGTCGAGAGCAGGACCTCGCAGAGTATCGACTTGGACTCGTCGAGGAGGCTACGGACGTACGTGAACGATACACATCACGGCCATTGCACACATCTCGTACCGAGTAGTAGACCAGTGAGTATACTCTCAATATTACTAGTGGTTAGAGGAATCCGACATTAGACTCGAACGCTCCGGTCTGGACGAGGTAACCCTTGGTCGCGTGAGTACTTGCCTGGTCGGCGTATGCGGTGGTGATGGGTAGGCGCGCAGTCGAGTTATGGACCTGGATATGCGACTGGGAGAGCAGATAGACTTGGCGAGTGAGCGTCTCGATGTCGGTTTCGCCGGCGACTCGTTCAATTTGGATTGGGCGGGGAAGGCCGCCTCCATCGCGTGTCGCTAAGTATTCGGGTGCGCCGAAGGTGGCGACCGTTGCCCGTGGCTCGTTCTGGTTGATAGCGGCGATGCTCTTCACAGGCGTATCGTACTGCACATCGGAGACTGCCAGCAGGCGTGTCTGGGGCTGCTTGCGGATTTCGACGATGTCGTACTCGACGCCTTGTTCGTTGAGGAATTCCGTGGCGGGGTCGAGGTCTTCGTTCATGAAGCCATCACGGTGGATGACGATATGGGTCGGCGACTCACCGGTCACCTGCTGGTAGCCGAGGATGGCATTCTTCATAATGTCACGAACATCCGTCGACTGTAGTTTCTCCCCGAGCTGCGGTCGGGTGGACGAGTGGCCGAGGATAGTTCCATCCTTGTAGACGGCGGTCGCCGTCGCGGCAATGTTTATCTGGCCGCTGGCACCGTCCTCGGGGTAGCTCCGAGAGACATCAATCCCAATGAACATATCTGCGTCCCCAGGCATCGCATGTTCGGTTGTGAATGCGACGCCGCCAGCGGCTGCCAGCAGCCCGAGTGCCACGTTACGAGTATAGAATATTTTCGCGTCGCGGAACCGGTCGAAGTACGCCATCTGGCTGTAAATGCCCATGTTGGCAAGCGCCTTCTTCAGCTCGTCGTACGTCTCTGTCGGACTGGCGAGGTCTGCGAATCCTTCTTGGTCCGGCGGCAGTACGACGAATGCCGCGTCTACCTCGCTAGGGTCGATGGCTCCAGCCACATTGAGGCTGATGCTCTCTGGCGAGGAGAACGCATCATATTGGACGGTCTCGCTCCGTGTCGGTGGCGCGCCAGCTTGGTTGAGGAGGTCAGCCATCGTGTCCCACTGCGCTTTGCAGGTATCTGCCTGCTGCTCGGGCAGTACTACGGCCACCTCGAACGACTCTGGTGGATTGACGATACCTTTCGAGAATGTCTCGTCGGGGTGCGCACCACGCGCCCCGTCGCGGAACGTCAGAACCGACTCACCGTTCTCGTAGAGGAGGCGCAGTTGCTGCTCGTTGTTCCCGGTGAAAAACTCCGAGGAGAACTCTACCGTGGACCCATTGAGACGCACCGGGTCAAGCCGCTCGGCGAACGCTTGCGCTTTCTCGCTGCAGCGGGAGGCCGAGAGACGCGTCTTTGAGCGGGCCTGTTGGTGGAATCCGTCGGAGGCGAACTGCTTAATTTGGTGCGTATTCGGTTCGACCGCAAGCAGTTCTTGGGGGAATGAGACAGCATCATCGCCGTGCCCTTGACGTCGGGTTTCGACGACTCGCCGGTCAGCGGCCTCGATAGCGTCGAGGAGGTCAGTGTTAATAGGTGTCTGATTGTTGCGGTGGTATGCAACGACGGACTGGTTTCCCAGCGTGTTGAGCGAGTCGGTGGCGCACTCGTCCCGCAGACCCCAGACGATATGTCCTCGCCGGGGGCGATACGTCGTCTTCACCCGGAGCCCAGGATAGATGTTGTCATCATCGATGTCTGCGAGCGTCAGCTTCGGTACGAACCGGTGGCGGAAGTTGATGTGAAGGTACGCCCGCCCACTGTGACCGACTTCGACAGAGAGGTCATACCGCTCATGTAGGTCGAACTCATCGCAAGTCAGCACAGGCTCCTTTGAGAGGACTTCATCGATGCCGCGAACGAGGTAGTCATCCCAGAGGGAGCGTTTGAGCCCCTCTTCGACGAGTTCGCGGGCGAGTAACCGGTCTTTGGCCGTGGTGTAATCGAGTGTCCGAGTCTCGTCCGCCTCGACCCGGACACCGCAATCGAGGTCAAGCGGGGTCTCGCCGAGCGGCTCTGGCGTGAGAAGCATTAGCCCGTCAGTTGCAACCGGAGCCGCATCATGGTCGGTATAGAGTTCCTGCCGTACCGTGTATGCGAGGGTTCGTCGCGCGTACTCCGTGTCCGTCTTTGCGCCGTCTGTGGCTGTTAGCGTATACGTATGCAGCGTCCACTCAGGGAGTTGGTCGCGGGAGGCGAACGAGGTCATCACATGGCCTGAGTCGCTCTCTGTCTCCGCGTCGTCTGGCGTCTCATTGAGCGCGTCGTCCAAGTGATGGTCGAGCGGCTCGCCGCCCGCGAACGTTTCGTCCTCGTCAGTCGTCCCGACTTCCTGAGCGGTAGCGTTCTCGACGGTCGTCTGGTATGTTGCAGTCAGATTCTCGTAGCCGTCCTTCACTTCGTAGTCGATGTTAGTGAAGATGTACGTCGAGCCCGTGGCGTAGTCGTATGTAAAGACATCCTTGGGTGTCGTGTTCTTCCACAGGGTAATGTAACGCCGCTCGCCGTTGTCCTGCTCGAATGCGAGAGACATGCGAGGATGCTGCTCGTCGGTGTTATCGTAGACACCGGTGAGCGTGACTGAGATGTCGTACGTGTGTCCCGATGTCAGTTCGTCTGCGGTGGTGGTCGAATCGAGGTCAATCACTGTCATGCGTTGGCGGTATTGGAGCGGGTGGTATCGTAGAACAATGCGTCAAGGACGGGTCGCGTCATCGACCGCGATTGTCAAAGTTCGTCCCTTATGATGACTGCTTTCGAACGTGAACGTGTCCAGCGCGAGTGCTCCACCGCGGATGGCGAGGAGCGTTCCCCTCTTGGTTTCCCCCGCATCAAGCAGTGGGCGCGATGCGGCGGCAGCATCGTCTAGTTGCTGGCAGCCAGGGTACTCCAAGTCGATGACGCGGTCGGCGAGTTGGTCATCGCTTACACCAGTGGTGGCGCTGCAGGACTGAACGCGGTCTGGGATGTAGTCCTCACAGCAGCGGGCTGCTTCAACCAGTGCGGCCCGCGGGTTCTCAAGCGGCTCGAACCAACCCTTGGGAGCACGGTCGGTGACCGCCTCGGTGCAGCACTGTTCAATAATGCCTGCAAGTTTGCGGTTTTTTGCCCGGGCGAGAATCAGGGCGTGGGTCGCCCCTTGGTCGCGGAAGCGATTCATCCGGCGACCGCCCCGGGTAATCCCGACCTTCACACGGTCCTTTGCTACGAGGTACACTTCGAAATCATGGCTACAGTTTTGCTCCCGAAACTCAGGAAACGGACAGTCCT
This sequence comes from Natronobacterium gregoryi SP2, assembly GCF_000230715.2. GTDB lineage: Archaea > Halobacteriota > Halobacteria > Halobacteriales > Natrialbaceae > Natronobacterium > Natronobacterium gregoryi. The sequence goes on along the minus strand of NC_019792.1, from coordinate 2,524,445 downwards.
GATACGTGCAGGCGTTCCCTGGCGAGTAGACACACTGGGTGTGTGGTGGGGTTCCGCGGCACTCCGGGCAGGGAGAGGTCTCGCTCTTGGCCCCGCAAGCTGTGCAGACGCGCTCCTCGTGGAGGGTGAGGGTGATAGTGTGCCCGAGAAGTGTACCGAGGTCAAGACCTTCCTGCTCCGTCGTTAGATATAGCGTCGGAGATGAACCCTGCCACGCTATTGAGGAGAAGGGAGCGTCGCAGAGTGCTTGCCGTTGGAATGCGTCCAACGTCTGCTGACCCGACACATCTGCGTCATGTGGGGTGGACCGCTTCACGTGACAAAAGTGTTCTCAGAATGCTATAATAAACGCTTCGCTGTACACTTGCCAGCTTCGCGCTCGGTTGATACTACGCCGGTTGGAACGGGCGACGAGAATACTGTAGTCTCCACTATCCAGCGGAGTGTTCAACTCCGAAGTGAATTCAATCCATTGTTTTTATATATTCCTTTTTCAGTTGTACATACTAGATGGACGCTGGGTTCCTTGGAGGGGTAACAAGTGACAGATTACAAATTTGCTGACTTGTTTGCAGGTATAGGTGGCACTCGCGCCGCGTTCTCCCAAGTGGATGGATACGAAGGAGAGTGTGTATTCTCGTGTGAAATCAGCGAGGAAGCCCAGAACGCCTACGAGCGCAACTGGGGGGAATCCATTACCGAACACGACATCCGTGACGTGGACGCCGGTGCGGTACCCGACCACGATGTGCTTCTCGCGTGCTGGCCCTGTCCCTCGTTCAGCCGGATGGGGAAGAAGGACGGCTTCGAAGACGAACGCGGGATGCTCTTCTTCGAAATCGTTGACATCCTCAAGAAGAAGCAACCAAAGGCGTTTCTGCTGGAGAACGTGAAGAATCTCCGGTCTGTCAATGACGGGAGCGCGTTCCAGACCGTCAAATCCCATCTCACTGCGGCAGGCTACCACGTGTACGACGAGGTGCTGAACGCACTGGACTTTGGGCTGCCCCAGCACCGAGAGCGACTCATCCTCGTTGGCTTCCGCGAGGACATCGCCCTCACGAGGGATAGTTTCGAAATCCCCACGCAGAACGGCAATCCGTTAGATACCGAAGAGAAGCAGCGCACGGCTCTCGCCGAACTCCTGGAGGACGACCCCGACGACCGCTATGAGGCCAGCGAGAAAATCAAGCAGGACCGCCGCGAGAGCGTTGAGGACCCCGACGCAATTCCCGAGCCCTCGGTGTGGCACGAGAACCGAGCTGGCGACATCAAACCACGCCCGTACTCCTCAGCACTCCGGGCGTCCTCCTCGTGGAACTACATCCTCATCAACGGCAAACGCCACCCCACCGTGCGCGAGATGCTGCGCTTGCAGGGCTTTCCCGAGTGGTTCGAGATGGATGATAGCAACCGCTCGCGAGCACGCCGCCTTACCGGGAACACCGTCCCCGTCCCCATGATTCGTGAACCCGCCGCTGCCCTTCTTGACGAAATCATACCATAATTGATTAATGTGATTGATGGTTAGCTGAAGTGTGGGGGTTATAGCATGGACGCGGTGAGGCCCTACGCCAACGCATGTGAGGAGAGAACGTTCCTCGCAGGGTTCCTACAGGACTCCATCGAAAACTCAGGCGACCCATTCCACCTCGGAGACACGGAATTAGCCATCGTCGAGGCAGCTCTCCGCGCCTTCGAGCAGCAGAAGTCGGTCGTCATCCACAACCCCTTCCCGTCCGAGTCGCTCTCAGTCGCCATCTGCGCCGCTTACGCTTACTCGCAGAAACCCACCACCGGGGGCCCGAACCAGCCGATGCTGCTCCTCCCATCGATGGGGTACGTCACGCGCTTCGACGATTTTCACCATTCGCGCACGCTGAACCCTGACTCGAACGCCGTGAACTCACTCATCCGCCGCGAAGTGGTGCGCGCCACGTCTGAGGTCGAAGACCGCTGGGGACTGTACACGGCTCCGACCAACGATACGTTTGTGTTCGACGAAGATTGTCCCCACCTCGGAGCGATGTTCATCGATTTCCGTCGTCCCGAGTGGGCTGAGCAGTCGTTCGACCGCATCGAGGAATTCTGCGAGAACCATCCAGACGTGCCCGTGGTGTACTATACCGACGAGGAGGACGCCGCCTTCGAACTCACATGCGACCGACTGGGCGTCGAGCCCCTTCGTGTGACCAACGACTTGCTCTCGACTGCCGACGTGTCCAACGACCCTGAGAACGGCGAGAGCGACCTAACCGTTCAGCAGCGAATCTTGTCAAACGGCGGCGTGAACGTCACGTATGTCTCCGTCGTGGACGAGGACTTCAGCGAGTTGTTAGAGGACTTCACGATGCTGAAGAACAAGCTGCAGGAGCGCGACATCGCCCCGCTCGCGGTCGGGCGCGTGTACAACCTACTGACCAAGCAGCCGTTCAAGCCGAAGTACTGGACCGAGTGCGTTAAGGGCGACGGCTATTACAGCGACGTACCAACCTACCTCGACCTCATCCGCACGAAGTCCGACCAATCGGATGGCGTCGGGGGCGACCTACTCTCGAACTACGCGCGGGTCGCCAACACCGTTCAAGGTCACCTCAACGACCACCACGCGCTCCAGAACAACGTTTTCAACGCGATGCAGAACGCCGCTCGCGACGAACGAGATACGGTGTTCGTGGTCTCGAACGCGGCGGAGCGGGACGCGCTGATGAGTGCTGCCACGGGCGAGGGATATGCGATTCCCGAGAACGTGCAGTTGCTGGAGATGGGACAACTCCAGCCGAATCCCGACCGGCACCACATTTTCTTGTTCCCGCCGTATTCCGAGTCGTACATCTATGAGTTCCCGCCGTCGAAGCACATCGCGTATGTCCACAACGCGATGTGGCACCGCTACGTACAGACGAATTCGAAGCGCAAGATGAACGGAAAAGCCACTCACGAGTCACGAGCGGTCGGTGGTAACGGCGGTCCCGGTGAAATCACGGACTTCGTGTTCGACATTGATGAGGTGGAGGACGATATTGAACGCCGCCTGCGCCAGAATCCGCTCTCACTCATCACCGACGACTCCGGCAGCGAAAGCGACGACGAGGACAACGGTGGCGGACAGACTCGTCCGACGCGCCGCTTCTACCTTGACAACGACGAGACGCTCGACGTGACCGACGGACAGCACATTACCACATATGACAGTTCAGAGGCGGCCATCAAACGGAAGGTCGCAAAGAACGTCTCCGCAGGCGACGAAATTCTACTGGTTGATTCGGTCGCGGACGACATCTACGACGTTTTGGTGGACTCAGTGGACAGCCGTGAGACAATGCGTGAGAACTTCAACACCGTGGAGAACTGGCGGGAGATGCTCGTCAGTGAGATGGAGGCACGCAATCTTGACGACGAGGACGTACTGGACGAGCTGCAGGAACGAGGCTCCGACCTCGAAGACGACCGCACGATTCACGACTGGCGGACGGGTGACCGTTACGGTCCCGGCGACGCCGCCGACGTGCGGCGAACTCTCCAGATATTTCGTCCGCAACTCGAAGAAGCCGCGTTGGAACAGGTTCACGGCGTGGTCTGGGAATCACTGAAGACTATCCGAACTGAGCATCGCCGCCTCGGGCGCGACGTGCGTCGTGCCATTGAAGCCGAGGTGAATCCCTCTACCAGCGCAGAGTTCAACGCAAGTGTTAACGAAGCTATGATAAAGAACGTCACGAGAGACATAGAAAAAGTCACGGTAACGAAAATTACCAGACTCAAATACTCTGAGTGAACGGGGTTCATCACCGCTCCCTCCGAGCGTGGTATCGGCACGAAACTAACAAAAAATCAGGTCGTAAACGTGTTCAGCACGTCACAACCGGGGCATGACAACCCCTACGACGCCATTGGAGCATCGATTCTGAACGAAGCCCTCACGCGGGCCCGAGGCCGCCATCAGCCGTACTGCGTGGCCGAATCCCCGAGAAAGGCGTACTACGTTTCCAATCTCGCACCCACACATGGCACCGACGATGACGGAGATTTCGTCTCCCAAATCAACCCGAGCGCCATCACGCTCGACTTCAAGCCGAAAGACCCCAACGCCACCTTCCCCGTGGCCGTCGAGTTCGACCTCTACTATCCGAGTCATCCGACCTACGACGAGTACGAAACGCTCGTTGAACGGTCGCGCCACGTGGCCGACATCAACCAGCCTGGTACCACGCCCGAGGCCGACGACGGGGAGGTCGAAGCTGATGGTGGCGCGGAAGCCGCCGCGTCCGACGCAGATGGCGGGACCGGGACTGACGCCGTGAACGAGGACGACCTCTACGCGCTTGACAGGTCGTTCTACCGGCGCGTCACAGTCGAGTACGAGGATGACCTCGACCTCTCTGACCCTGACGCGGCTGACCAGTTCACACGCGGCATACAGCAGGCCATCGAGAACGCCATCGATTCGGCCACCGACGAGGTGAAGGCGACGCGCGAACAGCCCGACCCTGAAGACTACCCGAACCTCGACCTCCACGACCTCGACAAGTCGGAGTTCCAGCGGGTCATCGACGACCTGCCTGAGGCTCCGACCCAGGCCGTCCAGTGGAACGTCACGTTCGGCGTCGTCCAGCACAACGGCGAGGTGGCTCTCCGTCTGATGAATGAACCCGTAGGCGTCGGCGACGACACGGAGAACGCCGACGAGTCCCATGTGTTCAACCCGAAAATCGAGGTAGACGCCCGCCTCAACAAGTACAAGTTCGACCTCGGCCCCGACGACTACCGCTTCGACCAGCACATCTGGGCGAAGGGCCACAACTGCTCGACCACGGTCGAGCCCATTGACGAGGCCGCCGACGAGTACCACGTCGAGACTACAGCCACGCCGCGCAGCGAAGTCTACGAGTTTGAATTCAATCAAGACCACGACACGCGGTTCGACGCGCTCGCGGGCAACGTCGCGGGGAAGTCCACCACTGACGTGCTCGAAGCCATTGCCGACGACATGGAGGACTATGCCGAGGAGTGGTACACCGACCACCTCGACGACTTCCTCACCGAATACAACGCGGAGAGCGAGTGGCGCAAGTACAGCGACGACACACGGCTGGAGACCGTCTTCTCGCTGGCCGAGGAGGACCCGAACGACGACGCCAGCGCGTGGAGCGGGCCGGGCGAGGTCATCGAGTACACGCGCGCCATCGTCAATTTCCTCGAAGAGGTCGAGCGGTTCAACAGAGGCATCGAGGTGCTCGACGAGCAGCCTGACGTGCTGCGGTCATTCCAGTGGATGAACGAGGTCAACCATCGAGTCCATTGGCTGATGACGCCCGACGACGAGGGGTTCGACGGCTGGCGGCTGTTCCAGTTGGTGTTCATCGTCTCGAACCTCCCCAGCATCGTCGCACGCGACCCAGCGCCCGAGTACGAACAGTACGCCTCTAAATACGACGATATGGCGGAGGTGCTATGGTTTCCAACGGGTGGAGGCAAGACCGAGGCATATCTCGGGCTCGTCCTGTTCAACCTGTTCTTCGACCGCCTGCGCGGAAAGAAGAACGGCGTCACCGCGTGGATTCGCTTCCCGCTGCGTCTGCTGTCCCGCCAGCAGAAGTCGCGGTTTATGAAGGCGATGCTCGTCGCTGAGGACATCCGCACCACGTCCGAGGACGAGGGCGGCCTCGGCGACGCGGGCACCGCGTTCTCGCTTGGTTACTTCCCCGGTAGCCGCGACAGCCCGAATGCGCTCGGCGGGCGGAGCAACAATTTCGACGAGACGTTCGCGGCGGCGGACACTAGCGACGCCGCCCAAGAGACGCTGGAGAACATGTGCCAGCACCTCGACGAGTGCCCGCTGTGCGGCAGCGAGGTGACCGTCCACTACGACGAGACGGCCAACAGCGTGTACCATCATTGCTCAGGCAATGCACTCGCGGACGGTGAGGACTGCATCGACCGCATCCCGCTGTACGTCACTGACCGCGACATCTACCGCTACACACCGTCGGTGCTGCTCGGGTCGCTCGACAAAATCGCGGTTATGGGGATGCAACCCCGATTCGCAAACCTGTTCGGCAACTTCACTACCGAGTGCCCGATTCACGGACTGGGCTACTCCGACCGCTGCTCGGAACACGATAGCGTCTGCGACTTCGAGAAAGGCTCCGACGACCTCATCGAGGTTGAGCCCGGAACCCGCGACCCCGCCAAGCGCGGCGAAGTTGAGTACTTCGACCCTATCCCGACACTTCATCTCATCGACGAGGTTCACCTACTCAACGAGGAGCTCGGCGCGTTCGCCAGCCATTACGAGACGACGTACCTCTCGTTGTGCGAGAAGATTGGCGACGCACAACCAAAGGTCATCACGTCCACCGCAACCATCGCCGAGTACGAGCGTCAGGTCGAGAACCTCTTCCAGAAGGAGGGGATGCGCTTCCCCGAGGAGGGACCGGAACTCGGAGAGACGTTCTACGGTGAACTCAACGAGCAAAAGGTCGAGCGCGAGTACCACGGCCTGACCCCGAACAACCGAACTCACCTGTACGCGGTGCTGGACCTCGTGAAGCAGTACCACGAGGTCATCCGCGACTACTACGACAAGGACCCGGACGAGCTCGCCCGCGAGGTGGTGCGCGCATACCACGAACGCAACCCCGACGCCTCGCCGCTCGACCCCTCGGACCAGGACGACCTCGACGACCTCGTGGACCGCACGGGCTGGACAGACGCCCTCGACGCCGACGAGAAGGCGGAAGTGCTGGAACTGTACGAGACCTCGCTCGTCTACTTCACCAACAAGCGCGAGAAAGACACCTACCGCAAGAACATCGGCAAGCAGATTGCCGACGAGATGACCGAGGACGGCTACGAGGTACCACTCGAAGAACAGCAGTTGACGGCGGACACCGAGGACACGGGCGTCCTCGACCGGCTCGAAGACCCCGAGGACGACTGGCACGAGCGCATTGACACGGTGCCTGCCACCAGCTTCGTCGGCCACGGCATTGACGTGGACCGCTTCAACTTCATGCTGTTCTTCGGGTATCCCAGCCAGACGTTCCAGTACATTCAAGCGTCCTCGCGCGTCGGGCGGCAGGACGACAAGCCCGGTCACGTGTTGGACGTATTCCGCCCGTTCGACAAGCGAGACCGCCACCGCTACAAGTACTTCGAGAAGCTCCACGAGTACCTCTCGCGGACGGTCGAGCCCGTCCCCATCGACCGCTGGGCGAAGTTCGCCGTCGAGAAGACGTTCTCAGGCGTGCTGATGAGCATCCTACTTCAGTACTACCGGCCGCTGCTGTTCCGCAAGCGGGACGCCGACGGCAACCCATACACGCTCGGGTCGGGCAGCAATGAGCAGCGGGTGAACCTCCAGAACGCCGACCACCTCTACGAGGCTATGAACAACGACCGGTGGTTCCCCGAACTCACCAAGGACAAGCTGGCCAAGCATCTCTCGGACGCCTACGGGCTCGACAACCAGTTCTATACGAACGAGCACTTCCGCGAACGCGTCATTGAGGGGTCTGCGGAGGAGGCCAGCCGCCTCGACGACATCTGGCGGTACTGGAACGACCGTCTCGACACCGAGATGGACTATCCTGAGTTCCGTGACAAGCACAAGCCGATGATTAACCTGCGTGACATCGGGACCAGCGGTGACGTAACGTCCTACACGAAGTCGGGCGACTCTGACTTCATCGAGGCCCTCACCCAGAACTGACCATGCAGCAAAACGACATCCACGGACGCACGCATCGGCCGCCGACTAGCCGCAACAACGGAGGTGACGCGCGATGAGCAGCGGGCCGAAGAAGATGACACGCCGGCAGTCGAAGTTCATCTACGAATTCCTGCCCTACAACACGTTCAACCACGCCCACTGCAACATCAGCGGGCGGATTATGACGCTGTACCACGAGCAGGATGACCGAGGCCGCGACGTGGACCCCGGCGTGCCGAAGAACTACCTTATTAACCGCATCCACCGGCGCATCTCCAAATGGCCGAACGCGGAGTCGATTCGTGACGACCTCTCGTACTCCGTAACCGAACTCGTCGTCCCCAACGGCGCGGGCTATCACCTCTATCCCCGTACATTCGAGTGCGAACGCTGCGACTCCATCACAACGTTCACCCGGGACGACGACATCGAGCCCACTGCCGACGAGAACGTTGACGGCACCGACTACACCCGCTGCAAGAACTGTGGCGCGAAGCTGTCCGACCGCGACCAGCTTCCGTTCGTCGGCATCTGCGAGTGCGGGGGCATCAACGAACTCTACGTGCCCGACTGCTGCGACGTAGGGATGGAACTCCACCGCGAGACCACCCAGATGGCCAACTGGTACTTCCAGTGCGCCGACTCCGATTGTACGGAGGGCAGCGGCGGGTCGCGCAACACAATCCCGTTCTTCGCCGTTGGCACGCGCTGCCCACGTGGGGACTGCGATAACGAGGAAATGGACATCATTAACCATACCGCCTCCCGCGCGTTCTACCCACAGGTCTACAACCTCATCAACGTCCGCCCCGAACTCGACGACCTCCACGAGAGCGACCACTACCGGGGCCGCATTGTCAGCGACTACCTGCGTGGCACGGACAACACCGGGCCGAGCGACCAACAGATTCGCCGCAAGGCCGACGAAATCTTGCAGACCGAATCCGGCGCGGGCCTACTCTCCGCCGACGAAGACGAGGCTGACGAGGCGATGGAGGACGCCCGCGAGGAACTCGGCATCGACGTGCAGGAACACCGCCGCGAGACCAGCCGCTGGCTCCACAACCAGTATGACGGCGACGAGACGGACCTCGCTGAGAGCGTATACGAACACCTCAGCATCACCCACCCTGATTACGAGCCCCAGGGCGGCATCAAGGCCACGTCGTATCAGGAGATGGTGGACAACGGTGCGACCGATACCCACCTCGACCTCTCGGTCGTCAAGAAGTACAACAACCTCCGCAAGTCACTGAACTTTGACGAGATGCGGCTCATTAAGAACTTCCCCATCACCACCGTTACCTACGGCTACACCCGCCACGCGCCCGAGCCGCCGGGAGAGCAGCGCGACCCCGCCGAAGTGGATACGGAGGAAGCCGGACGCCTCGGCGAGGAGGGGGCCACCGACGGTGAAGGAGCGAACGACGACGCGGACGAGGACGGCCTCGACCGCCCTATTCAACTCAACCTATTCAAGCGCGGCGACGACGCCGAGCCCCAACTCTACGTCCAGACCAACGACGCCGAGGCCGTGATGGTCAAACTCGACAAGGAGGCCGTCCTCGACTGGCTTGAAGCGAACGAGGTTATCACGCCCGACGAACGCCCAGACATGAGCGACCCCGAGGACGTGCGCCGCTGGTTCCTCACCCACATCGACGAGCCCAGCCGCTACGAGTCGCTCCCGGACCACGGCATCCAGAACTCCACGGAGGCAATCTCGCGGCACTGCTACACGCTGCTGAACACCACCGCCCACCTGTTTATCAACGCGATGGGCGCGCTCGCAGGCCACCAGCGCGAGTCGCTGGTCGAGCGGCTGCTGCCGCACTCAATGACGTTCATCATCTACAAGCGGCCTGACACCGACTTCACGCTCGGCTCGCTGTGGACGCTGTTCGAGGAGCAGTTCGACGACTTCGTGAATCACCTCGACGAACTCAACGACTGCTCGTACGACCCTGTGTGTATGCACGACGAGAACGGGGCGTGCGAGGACTGCCTGTACCTCGCCGCTATCTCCACGGAGAACGCCAACCACAATCTTGGACGCGCCACGTTCTACGGCGGCCCGTTCGACGGGTTCCGCTCGCACGACGCCGACGCGCCGCGCGACGACCTCATTGGCTACCGCGACATCTAACCGGTTACGCGCCCTGACGTCCGACCACGGGCGTCCTTACACCCTGACGCTATGCCCAATTCAGACCTCACCCCGGATACGCTCTACGCCACGGCGGACGCGCTCGCGGAGACGGTGCCAGTAGAGCATCTCGACGGCGTTTGCGCCACGCTCGAATACCTCCATCACGCGCCGCGCGACATCTCCATCGAGGCTCTCCGCAACCTGAGCCCCTGCGCGCTCACCGAACAGGAGGCGCAAATCGTCATCCTGCGGCTGGAGACCGAGGGCATCCTCACCGACGACCACCTCGACGACCGCGCACTCCACCTCGTGTTCGGAGCCGCCCGCCTGCTCGCCACCGAGGACGCACCGCCTGAGAACACCGTGGTCGCTACCATCCCGTACGACGACCGCGCGCTTGACCAGTCGATGTTCAAGGCACTCCACGACAACATGCTGTCGCTCATCCGGTCGGCGGAGGACAACCTCGTGCTGATGAGCCCGTTCCTCAGCGAGCGCGCCTACCGGCGGCTGCGTCCCGCGCTGCATACTGCGACCGACAACGGGGCCGATGTGACGGTCATCACGCGCTATCTAACCTACGGTGGCGATGACGGTGAGTACAACCGCAAATTCGTTACCGAGGTGCTGGAAGACCGTTATCTCGGCAACTACACGACCTGCTATGAGTACATCGATGACGAGACGTGGACGACGTTCCACGCCAAACTTGTCCTCGCGGATAACCACACGGCATACCTTGGCACCGCCAACATCACGCACAAAGGGCTCGGCGACAACCTCGAACTCGGCGTAATATTCCGCGACCGCACCACAGAGCGGTTCGCTGCGCTCGTAGACGCTCTTCAAGAGTCCGAGTTACTCCACCAAGTGGTCTGCGACTCCGGGCAGTTCATCCGCGTCTGACGCGAAGGTCACTCGCTCGTTGAGGATGGGGACTTTTTAACGCCCCCATTTCAACTAACGGCACTGTCGACGCTAGGGGCACAGACAGGCATCGTCACGTGGAGATTCGGATGCGGGTGCGGCCGTGCCCGTCCCCGGGCTCAACGGTCACGCTGTTGGAGACGCGGATGGCACAGAGGGTACAGTCGCCGCGGAGGTCCCCGTCGAGGTGGCGCTTCACAAGGTCGTAGACGCGGCGTTCGAACTCCGGGTTTTCGAGGTGGTTCAGGCCGAGTTCCTCGCGTCGCTCGTTCACCCGGCGGCGCGCCGCATCACACGTCCGGGCCTGGTCGAACACGACCTCGCGCTTGACGGTCCGCATCGCGGTTCCGGTCCGCGATTCCTCGGGCAGCTGTTTCCAGTACCGCTTGTGGGAGTGGGTGCCGCTGCCGCCGTGTATCTTGCCGTGACATTCGCGGCAGACGACGAGGAGGTTGCGTGGGTGGTTGTCGGTCGGGTCGGCGTTCTTGTGGTGGACGACGAGGTCTTTCTCCTCCCAGCCGTTAGCGAAATTGAAATTGATGTCCTCGACGGGGCAGCACCGGCAGTACGGCTCGTAGTACATCTTAGCGCACTCCCTGGGGTCGTCGGATACGTGCGGAGGCGTGTCCTCGTGACGGGCCGGAAGCGGGCGATACGTACTGACAATCCTCCCATGTCGCTATCGAGGCTACAGTAAGGAAATGGGGAAGAGGGAAGCTACAGACGACTGGAGTGGAATACGCTACCAAATCTGCCGTGTTCCAGTTCCGGTCGAGTAGCGGGTCATTAAACATATATGATGTTTTTGAGACAGCAAATGGCTCCTACATTTACGATGAATCTCGATTGCCCCTAAGGGCAATAGGGAAGGTCAACTGTCTTCCAAAACAGCCGTTAGATGGCTGGAAACAGGAGAATGCTCCGACAGGGATTCGAACCCTGGTCATTGCCTCGAGAGGGCAATATGATTGGCCGGACTACACTATCGGAGCGGGCTTCGTCTGCGTCTTACCGTAACGTGGTACGATGTTTAAGCATTCCGTTTCGAACTGGGGGTGATTCGGGGTGCCACGGGACGATTACTCGTCGAATGGCGACTTCGTCGCCTCGGGTTCGAATCCTTCGAGGCTGATGATGTTCTCGCGGCCGACGCGGAGTTTGCTGATGGTGCCTTCGTCTTCCATGTCCGAGAGGAGCATGCTGACTTTGGATTTCGACCAGCCGGTCTCCTCGACGATGTTGACTTGTTTCATGCGGCCGCCGTTTTCGCGAATGAGTTTGACGACGCGGTCTTCGTCGCTGAGGAGTTCGTCGTCAAGTGGGTCCGCTGGCTGTTCGTCGGTGCGGATACTGGGGCTTGCGGCAGACGATGGGGGGGAGTGGGGTGGTGCTTGATCAGTAGTGGTGGTTGCCGATTCGGTGTCTGTGGTGGTCGTCTCGTGACTTCGGCGGCGGTACCAGATTGCCAGGCTTGTCGCTCCGAGCACCAGTAAGCCACCGATTGCGATGAGGGCTGTCCACGGTGTGTCACTGCTGTCGATGTCAGACAACATGGAGTTGGCGTTGCCGACTCCGCTATCTTTGCCGTCGTCGGGTTCGAGGACGATCCGTGGATGTCCCTCGATGAACTCTCGTTCGCCGCTCCAGCGGATGGTGGGTGCGTCCTCGAGGGAGGTGCCGGCGTACTGTGGATCGGGGTCGGCGGATTGGAACGTGAGTTCATCGCCGGGGTCGACGATTATCGTCTGTTCTTCGGTGATGTAGATGCCCTGGAAGACGTCGCCGACGGTCAGTCGGTTCTGGTCGTCGTCGACGGCAGCGAACCCGTGCCAGGTAAACGACATTTCGACGACGCCGACGGGGTTGAGTTGTCCTTCTATCCGGGCGGATCGGTTGAAGTTCGTCGCCTCCATCTCTCGGTCGGTGGCTTCGGCACTGATGTCGGCCATCGATTCGACCTGGAGTTGGAAGCGATCGAAGAGTTCGGTCTCGTCGGCGTTGGCCTCGAACTGTTCTGCGAACGCTTCGAAGTTTTCACGCTGTTCGTCCTCGTCGCTGGCGAAACGCTGTTCGTATCGGAACGTCCAGGTTGCAGTTCCGTTCGTGTGGATGGTGATGTCGAAGGTCGTCGTATCGAAGTCACGGGAGTTGACGCTGGGTTGGCTGGTTCGTTCGGCGGTGCTCGAGTGCAGGCTGGTTTCGGCGTCTTGTCGTGTGTCCGTATCGGATACGACGCCGCGGTCCCCGAGCCCGCTCTCTACGGCTATCGCCGAGCCGGGAAGAGCGACGATCACGACGAAGATAGCACATGCGAGTAGCCCGACGAAGACCGACCGGTTCATTGGTTTCCCACTACGTGCCGTAGCTAAAAATGCTTGTGAATACACGGGGATGTGGCCGGCGTGGGCCGTGGGATTGGCCTGCAGTCGTCGGGTTCGGCTCCGGGCCTGCTGGACGACGGCGGTGGTGGCGGGTGTGAGTGGCTCGGCCGTGTCGTGTCGACACGCACAAATCGGGCGCGACCGTAGCCACAGTCATGATAGCGAACCTCGCACAGGGCGTTCAGGCCTTCACGAGCAACGTCTTTCTGGTCACTGGCGAGCGGACCGTCGTCGTCGATCCTGGGGCGAACTTCGACGTCGTCGACGCGATCGACTCTCGTGTCGCCGATCTCGATGCCGTCGTTCTCACTCACACGCACCGTGATCACGTCGGCAATCTCGAGGCGGTCAAAGAGGCTTTTGGTGTCGATGCGTGGGGGTACGACGGCTCGATCGACGGCGTCGATCACGAAATCGAAGACGAAGAGAGCGTCCGTCTCGGTGATCACGAGTACGTCGCGCTCCACACGCCCGGCCACAAGGACGATCACCTCTGTTTTTACTCGGCGGATGCGGGCGTCCTCTTTGCCGGCGATCTCGTCTTCCAGAACGGGAGTTTCGGACGGACGGATCTCGAGGAGGGTGACAGGCAAACGCTCGTCGAGAGCATCGATCGCGTCCTCGAGTGGGTCGACGAGCGTCTCGGGGAGATGCACACGGGGCACGGCCCGAGTGTGAACACCGAGCCATACGATCACGTCGAGCTTGCCTCTCGGATGGCGCGTCAGGCCTGAGGTGGTTCCGAGCCGGGGGCCGCCACAGCGGCGAGCAACGCGTCGTATGCGTCCTCGTAGGCGTCCGCAATGACTGCCGGATCACTCCGCTCGTCGGTTTCCAGCGGCGGCAGCGAGACGCGCTCGACTGGATCGAGATAGTCGAGGACGGCGGAGACCCGTTTCTCGAGTGTGCCGTCTCGTGGGCTCGAGCTTGCGATTTCGCAGGCACGGCAGTATCGGTCGCCGCGGTAGACGGTCGCGCGGCCGGGTCGGACGGCCGCGACGGCGGTGACGGTGGCAGGGTCGAGCGAGGTGAGCGGTTGTGCGATGTCGCTGTAGGATTCGACGACCGCGATTTCGCTGTCTTCGATCTCCCTGGTGAGAGACTCGAACGCTGGGACGTGGTGAGTGGACGCGACCTCGTTGAGTTCGTCGACGGTCTCGACGGGGATGGCGTCCTCGAGCGGGAGTGCCTCGACGATCGGGTCGGGTACTGTAGCGGTTGCATTCCGGACGTAGGTCTCGCCTTCGCCGGGTCGACTGATCCGGTCGATCAGGAACTCTCGGTCTCTACGGCCCAACAGTCCGTTTCCGGTTTCACTGCCGGGAGCCGGACGCCACAGCCGATGGACTGGGTTGAGTGCTTCGGGTGTTCGGCCACGCTCGTCGGCAGCCGTGAGTCTGACAGCGTCTGTACCGTAGAGACGGCCGTCAGCGAGCGCACGCTGGCAGTCGTCGTGATCAAACCAGTAGTCGTTGCCCGCACGCGGCTTGTAGCCGGCCCCACCGGTTCGCTCAAGCAACCCGACGGAGAAGGTTGTCTTTCCGGCGTCGACGCGGTCGGTACCGACGACGAGCAACAGCATGCGTTACGCTGCGAGTCCGTAGTAGCCCGGTTCGTCGTCGGTTCGCGGTTCTGCGACGACGAGATCGTCGGCGTTGACCATGATCCACGGGATCGCCCAGTCGAGCAGGATGTCCTCGGTTTCGGCTTCAATCTCCGCGTCGGGTTCGAGTCCCTGGAGTAGACGAGCGATTTCGTAGACGGTGTACATCTGGTCTTCCTCGAGCAGTTCCTCGGGGGTGTAGAAATCACACGGTGGGAGCGTGCCGAACTCGGACTTCGGTACTGGCATAGACGCTAGTACCGGGTCGTCCCTCAAGACCGCACCGGTCCCGGCCGCTGTGCTTTCGTTGTCTCTCCCGGGGCACTGGCGGTTAGAGCGACCGCCGACAGGAACGTGTCAGTCGTCTCGAGCGGTCACCGACCGAACGCACGGCTCGTCGGTGTCGCGTCGAAAAATACGAGAGTTACCGGTCGTCGCCTACTCGAAGTGGCCGAGACACTTCTGGTACTCTTCGTCTACTTTGTCCCAGTCGACGACGTCGAAGAAGCCCTCGATGAAGCTCCCGCGGTCCGGGCCGTAGTCGTAGTAGTACGAGTGTTCCCAGACGTCACACGCAAGGATTGGGTGAGCGCCCCAGAGCGCACCCTGGTCGTGCTTGTCGACGGCGACGTTGCGCAGTTGCTTGGAGACGGGGTCGTAGACCAGCAGTGCCCAGCCACCGGCAGCGCCGGCTGCGGCCTCGAACTCGCCTTTCCAGCCCTCGTAGGAGCCGAAGTCTTCCTCGATGCGGTCGGCGAGTTCTCCCTCGGGTTCGCCGCCGCCGTCGGGCGACATGTTCTCCCAGAACAGCGTGTGGAGGTAGTGTCCACAGCCGTTGTGGGTGACGTTCGAGAGTGCGCCGGGCGTCGAGCCGAACTCGCCGGATTCGCGGTTCTCGGCGAGTTCCGCTTCGGCGCTGTTGAGACCGTCGACGTACCCCTGGTGGTGGGTGTCGTGGTGCCAGGTCACGACCTGCTCCGAGATGGCCGGCTCCAGTGCGTCGTACTCGTACGGAAGTGGTGGAAGTTCGTGGTCAGTCATATGTACACACCTGTAGCTCTTTTAACGCTAGCATACCTGTTAAGGCTTGAGGTGGGAGACGGTACCACCCGCCATATTTTGGCCCTTGAACTACTAGTCGGACGTGTCGCTCGTTTCTTGGACCCAACAGCAGTAGTCGGCTACAGCTCCTTGTGGCGAGCGTGCTCGAGCCACTCCTCGATCGACGGCTGCGTCCAGTAACGAGCGGTTTCGCTTCGTTGATCCTGTTCGAGGACGCCTACTTCCTCGAGCTTCGGCAGGTGGACGTGCTGTAGTTCGGTCCGAATCCGTTGTTTTCGGTCGGCTTCGGCGCCCTCCGACTCCGTTCCCGTCTCGGAATCCGAATCCACCCTCGCCTCGAGGGCCGCGACGTAGTTCGTGAGTTCGTCGATAGTTGCAACCCCATCGTCCCGTTCGTGCAGGTAGTACAGTGCATACCGGCGACGGCGATCCGAAAGTAGGTCGAAGACGCAATCGAGCGACGGCGTAGACCCCACCGTAAGCGCCGTCGACCTCCGTTCGGCTTCACGCATCCCCGGACCACCTACCGTGTGTTACCATTCGAAACCACCACGAGCCTCTACTGTGGCCGACACATTAGGTGTTACGTCTATCTGAGGCGCGGCCCGAACTAAATAAGTTGTATATTACAGTCCTCGGACCTAAACGCGGCGGCGACACCAGCGGCTCGAAGAAGGGAGTCGAGAGTCCGGCGAAAAGTGTGAAAACGAACCGGTTACTCGTAGAGCCACTCGGCGTCGTGCTGATCGTAGTCGATCAGTTCGTCATCGTCGAAGTGGATCGCAATCTCGCGTTCGTTTGCACCGTCGTCTTCGTGGTCGGCCGCGTGGACGACGTTCCGGCCGAGATCCAGGGCATAGTCGCCACGGATCGTGCCGGGATCGGCCTCGAGCGGGTCGGTCTCGCCGATCATCTGGCGGACCTGACGGGTGGCGTCTTGGCCCTCCCAGACCATCGGCACGACCGGGCCGGAGGTGATAAAGTCGACGAGATCGTCGTAGAACGGCTTGTCTTCGTGTTCGCCGTAGTGCTCTTCGGCCCGTTCGCGGGGCATGTTCTCGACCTTGATACCGACGAGTTTGAGCCCGCGGTCCTCGAGTCGGGAGACGACCTCGCCCACGAGACCGCGTGCGAAGGCGTCAGGCTTGACCATCACGAAGGTACGTTCGTGGTCGCTCATTGGCTCTCGTCCTCCTCGGCGTCGGCTTCCGCGGCAGCGTCCGGTTCGTCTTCGTCGTCTTCCGCGCCGTCAGCGACGCCGTTGGACTCGCTTTCGGTGGCCTCCTCGGCGTCGGCTTCGCCTTCCGCGGCGTCCTCGTCGTCGGTCGGTTCGGAGTCGTCGTCTTCGTCGACGGCTTCGTCCTCGGTCTCGAGGGCCTCGTCTTGCTCGGCTTCCTCGTCGGTCTCTGTGGGAGCCTTGCCTGCGCGACCTTCTTCGGTCCACTCGAGGTCGCGTGGCTCGCGGCCGAGCTTGTAGTTTTTCTCGGCTTTCGAGTCGACGAAGTGGAGCACGGAGCCGTCGTTTTGGACGTACATGATGCCCGTGCCGGGCTCGATTTCTTCGCCAGTGTAGTCGCAGGTGCGCTTCTCGACCATTGTTACTGTCCTCCGATGGAGTCTGCCTCGCGGGCGGTCTCACGAAGTTGGAGTACGTCCCCTTCGCGGACCGGCCCGAGGCAGTTTCGGGTGATGATCCGTCCCTGGTTCTCGCCCTCCTTGATTCGGCACTTGACCTGCATGGCTTCGCCGTGCATGCCGGTCTTGCCGACGATCTCGATAACCTCGGCGGGCGTGGAACCGTTTTCTTCCTCTTCAGCACTCATCTCTGATCACCTACTCGAGGTCCTCGACCTTGTCGGCGATGTCCTCGACGTCACCAGAAGCCTCTCCGGCGTCGACGACCGCCGCGGCGGCCGAGCCGACCTCGAGTCCGGCAGCGTGACCGACGTCGTCTTGGGTTTCGATGAAGACGACGGGGATTCCTTTCTCTTCGGCGAGGTCGGGGATGTGCATCACGATCTCTTCGGGAGAGACGTCCTCGGCGACGTAGACGAGTTCGGCGTTGCCGCGCTCGATCGCCTTCGTCGTTTCGTTTGTTCCTTTCTTTACTCGTCCGGTGTCTCGTGCGACCTCGAGCGCCTCGAGGGCGTCGTCTGCGAGGTCGGCTGGGATGTCGGTTGTAACGTAGACTGACATAGGTTGTTCACCTCTCCTACACGTGGGCTCGCGCTCCCCTGCCGTTCGGGGTGGGACCACCCCTGGCCGAACGGAGTCCGGCGGAAGTCCTGTAAGGCTAGGAGCATCATCAACCCCGCGTAGGGTGTACTACCGAGTTACGTTGCCCCCCTTAAAAGCGTGTTCAAACGAACGGAGCCGTGGGATACCCTTACACAGAACGTGTGATTCGGGCTCGATCGTACTCCGATGACTATTACTCTCGAGAAGGTAACGCCGACACATGGACGTGGTCGGGCTCGCGGAGTCGCTGTCTGCAGAGGCAAACAAAACGGACGAGCGACGCCTACTGGTGCTCGCGGGCGACCGCGAACGCGGGTACGAGCGTCTCGAGACCGTCCTCGAAGCGCTGTCCGTTCCGATCACTCGGACCACTCTCGTCGGTCCCGACGACCGACTGCGCTGTGAACAGCTCTCTCAGCCTCACGCGAGCGAACTCCTCGGGACGACTCGAGATATCGTAGTACTGGACGCCCACGACAGTCTCCGACCGAACGCGCTGGGGACAGTCGTCGGTGCCGTCGACGGCGGCGGCCTGCTCGTCCTCCTGACGCCGTCGCTTGAGGAGTGGTCCGATCGCCGCGGCGCGTTCGACGAGTCACTCGCCGTTCCGCCGTTCGACCTCGAGGCCGTCACGGGCCGGTTCCGGCGGCGACTCGTCGACACCCTCCGTGAGCATCGCGGCATCGCTATCGTCGACCTCGAGCACGCCCGGATCGAAGACAGCGGGCTGACGGAGCCGGCAACACGCCTGGAAACGGCGACGCCAGCGCTCGAGCCTCCGGCAGCTCACCGGTTCCCGGCTGCCGCCTACGAGGCCTGTTTCACGGCCGACCAGTTCGAGGCGGTCGCGGCGTTCGAGTCGCTGCGTGCTGCCGGAGCCGAAGCCGGCGAAGACGATCGACGTGCCGTCGTTCTCGAGGCCGACCGCGGTCGCGGGAAATCCAGTGCCGCCGGACTTGCCGCAGGCGCGTTCGCCGCCGACGGCGAGGACGTCCTCGTGACCGCACCCGACTCCCGGAACGCCCGCGAGGTGCTCGAGCGCGCCGGCGAACTCTGCGAGACACTCGAGACGGCGACGACGGTCGAATCCAGCCGCGTCGAGACGGGAGCTGGCGGATGCGTCCGGTTTCTCGAGCCCGACGAAGCGCTCGAGCATCTCGGGGCCGCCGACGTGGTGATCGTCGACGAAGCCGCCGCCCTCCCGGTCGCCCGCCTCGAGTCGTTTCTCGCGGCCGACGCGGTCGCGTTCGCAACGACGATCCACGGCTACGAGGGTGCGGGGCGGGGCTTTTCCGTCCGATTCAGGGATCGACTCGCCGAGAGCGACCACGAGGTGTCCGAACGGACGCTCGTCGAGCCGATCCGGTACGCCGCCGGCGACCCCGTAGAGGTGTGGGCCTTCCGCGCGCTCTTGCTCGACGCCCGTCCGCCGGTCGAGCCCCTGGTCTCGGACGCCGACCCGGAGACGGTCGAGTACCGGCGACTCGAGCCCGAGGACCTGCTGGCCGACGAGCGACTCCTGCGCGAAGCCTTCGGCTTGCTGGTGCTCGCCCACTACCGGACCGAGCCGAACGACCTCGCGCGCTTGCTAGACGCCCCGAATCTCGAGGCTCGCGCGCTGCTCGCGGACGGCCACGTCGTCAGCGTTGCCCTGCTGGCCCACGAAGGGAGCCTCTCGGCGGCAACGCGGGCCGAGATGTACGAGGGCGGTCGCGTTCGCGGAAACATGCTGCCGGACGTGCTTACGAGCCAACTCCGAGACGAGGAGGCCGGCGAGTCGGCCGGCATCCGGATCGTCCGCATCGCAACCCACCACGCGGCCCGCTCCCGCGGTCTCGGGTCGTGGCTACTCGAGTGCGTTCGCAACGAATACGACGACGTAGACTGGCTCGGTACCGGCTTCGGCGCGACACCCGGCCTGCTCGAGTTCTGGCGGGCGAACGGCTACCGGACGGTCCACGTCTCGACGACGCGCAACGACGCCAGCGGCGAGTACTCCACGCTATTGCTCGATCCAGTGACGGAGCGAGGCCAGCAACTGCACGACCGACACGCCCGCTGGTTCGCTCGCCGGTTCCCGTCGCTGTGTACGGACTCGCTCGCCGACCTCGATCCCGACGTGGCCCGTGCGGCGTTGCGGGCCGTCGACGCCGACGCTGCGCCGCCGCTCGAGGCTTCCGACCACGACTGGCGCGTCGTCGCCGGGGCGGCCTACGGCCCCGGCCTGTTCGACATCGATCCCGGCCCGTTCCGCCGACTCGTGGTGCAGTACTTCGTCGACGAACCCGCTGCAGTCGACCTGTCGACGCGCGCCGAACGGCTGCTCGTCCTGCGAGCACTGCAGGGCCGGGAGTGGTCGACCGTCGCGGATCGACTCGAGTACCCCTCGAGCGGCCAGTGCATGCGAGCGCTCGGCGAGGCGTTCCAGCCACTTGTCGATCACTACGCCGTCGACGAGGGCGTCGAGGCGGCACTCGAGGCCAGAGAGCGGTTTCTCGAGAGCGAACGGTGACGACGATGGGTCGGTCTACCGGTCGATCTCGTCGACCCACCAGGGCTCCTTGACGGTCGTCGATCCGACGGTCGAGAGCGACCACTCAACAACGCGATTGTGCGGGGCGTCGATTCCGTCTCCTCCGTAGCGCTCGACTGTCTCGAACTCGCGGCAGAGTCCGCCCTCGTCGACGAGATACCGCCCTCGCGTGTCCGTCACTTCGCCGCCGTCCGGCAGCGAGTACGCGTGTGATTCTTCGACGAACTCCGGCATCCCCTCGAACCGGTGTGAGAAGAGGTAGTAGGTCCCATCACGACGTCGTTCGGTGCCGACGAACCGTGGGGAGTCGTCCAGTCGGTGCAGGTGTGTGTTGCCGGACAGGTACGTCCGACTCGTTCCGGCCCCCCGCCCGACGCGTTCCGCCGCCCATTCGCCGCCCTCTCGGATCGCCACGTGGTGATCCAGGCCGTCGACGTACTCCTCGCGAACCCGATCGTCGATCCCGGCGTCCGTCGTGACCCGATAGAAGAACTCGTCACCGTCGATTCTCGCCTCGCTGTATATCGTCTCGCTCTCGCCGCCCGGACCGACGGCCGGTCCCGTCTTCGTGCCACGTTTCGTTGCCGACCGCTCGAGAACTGCGTCGTGGTGGGCACTCGCCAGTTCGGGTACTGACTCGAGGCGGCCGTTCTCGACGCCAGGAACGTCGACATCCTCGAGTGGCCGGTCCGGTTCGGTTTCCGTGGGCGAACCGCTGCTACAGCCTGCGAGAACAGGAATAAGTCCAGCGACGAGACTCGACGAGAGTATGCGCCTTCTTGCCACTCGAGTCATACGACCACCCTTCGTTCAGTTCACTTAACATATTTGCGGCTGCCCGGACGAGAAGAGCGTCGACGCATGATCGCGGTAGTTACGACAACGCGCGCCGAAGAATCGGGTTTGGAATCAACGACAGCGTCCACGCTACGAGTCGCCATCGGCGCGTGACGTAGGCGTGGGTCTTCTCCTTGCGGATCGCCCGTGCGATCTGGTTCGCTGCAGTTCCGGGCGAACACTGCCAGAACGAGCCGTAGGACATCTCGGTGTCGACGAATCCCGGTTCGATGGTCGTGACCGCCACGTCGACGTCGTTGCCGGCCTGTCGGACCCGGAGCCCCTCGAGATAGCGCGAGACGAACGCTTTCGAGGCGTTGTACGCCTGCGTTCCGCCGTTGCCGAAGCGAGCCGCGACCGAGGAGATGCCGACGAGGTGCCCGTCTTTCTCGCTCGCGTGGTCCGGGTTCGCCTCGAAATAGGAGAGTGCCGCCGTCGCGATCGCCGTGAACCCGCGGACGTTGACGTCGATCGTCTGCCGTTCGCTCGCCCACTCGAGGTCGTAGTTCACGTCGGCGATACCGGCGCTGACGACGACGAGGTCGACCGACGGCATCGCCTCGGTGAGTTCGAAAAAGCCCTGGCGGGCGTCTTCGGTGTCGGTGAGGTCCATCGTCGCGACGTAGGACTGTGTCGGGAGTTGCTCGCCGATCCGGCGCAGTCGATCCGTCCTCCGGGCTGCCAGCCCGACGACGTAGCCGTCGTCCGCGAGTTCGCGTGCCAGCGCCTCGCCAATGCCGGAGGACGCGCCGACGATGATCGCTCCCTGAGTCATATATTCACGTTTTCCGACGGGAACATAACAGTGCTGGTCGTCGGCGACGGACGTAGCGCGTCGAGAGATCGTTCACGACAGGACCGACCGGACGACACCGTCTCGTTACAGAACAGGTACTCGAATCAACACTTATGTGGGCTCCTCGAGAAAGAACGGGTATGTTCCCGCCCTCCCGCAGTCGACTTGTCCTCGGTGGCTTCCTCGTCCTGGGAGCGGCGCTGCTCGCGTTTCCCGTCGTCGGCGTCGCCGGCACGCCGTCGCTTTCCGCGACGGAGTTCGATCCCGAAACCGACCACGAGGAACTCGCGAGCGCCCCGAGCATCCACGATGTGGATCGCAGTAGTCCGCCCGCCACCGAGATCCGAGACGCGTTCGAGGTCGCAGCGACCGACGGCCGCTACGAGGGATCGATCGAAAACGCGTCGTCGACGTACTCGTTCGTCGGGGACGACCGCTACGATTTCGTGCTCTTCGACGAGACGTTCTACGAGTTCGAGGTCGATGTCGACGGCGAGTCGGTCGCCATCGAGGCCACCGAACGCACCTCCGTATCCGTCGCGGACGAACTCGCGGTCAGCCTCGAGGACGCCGCCGAACCCACACGGGAGGCGATCGAGACCGGCGAACCCGTCGAGTACCCCGGCAGTGACGGACGGACGCCAATCGTCGTAGACGACGGCACGTACTACGCGGTGACGCCCGGTCCACCGAAACACGGATCGGCCGCACCACTAGAGGTATTGCTGGTCTCCGCCGGAGCGCTGGCCGTCGGCGTCGGCGCTCTCGCAGTCGGTGGACTCTGGCTTCGCCGCCAGCGGCGAGCGAGTTGATCGAAACTGACTCGATCCGTCCACGAGTCGCCGAGGAGAACGACAGGTCTTTGACTCGATCCGTCTTCTGATCGAGTATGGTCGAGGTCGTCGCGGTCGTCGCAATCGCGCTCCTCGTCGCCGCCGTCGTCGGGACGCTCGTGCCGCTCGTTCCCGGCGGACTCCTCTCGCTGTCCGGACTCGTCCTCTACTGGTGGGGCTCGGGATTCACCGAACCAGGAACCGTCGCGTTCGTCGTCCTCGCGGCGCTCGCTTTGCTCACCCTGTCGATCGAGTTCTTCGGTGGCTCGATCGCCGCACGGGCCGGCGGCGCTTCCTGGACGACCACCGGCGTCGCCGCGGTCGTCGCCATCCTGCTGATGATCGTAACCGGGCCGATCGGGTTTCTCGTCGGCCTGTTCGGGACCGTCTTCGTCCTCGAGATCGTCCAGAACGACGACATCACCGGCAGCGCCCGGTCGGCCGTCTACGCGACCGTGGGCGTTCTCGCTTCGACGGCCGTGCAGGTTCTGCTGACAGTCTCGGTCCTGCTCGGGTTTCTCGTCTCGGCGTTTCTGTTTTGACCGTCCGGAGAAAACACTGCATTCGTCGGACGCGTTTACAGAAGTGCTAGGAGAATGCCCCGGAGCTTGACCCCCCCGGGGTTGAATCCGATAGGCAGCGACACACAAACCATTAACGCTCTTCTGTAGGAGATTGTTGATACTGCTCAGCTGTCGCTGTAGAATCGAAGAGAGCAAGGACACCGCGTCAGCGGTGTCCGTTAGGCATGATCCCGCTAGATGTGTTTGGGTCGGAATCGGTCGCAGCGGACCTGTTAGAGCAGGTTCGCTGGCGTAACGATGTTACTTGCCCTCGCTGCCGTTCTGACCTGACGGTCAAGAACGGCAGCTATGGGCACTTTCAGCGCTATCTCTGTAAGAATTGCGACCGCACGTTCAACGACAAGACCGGCACAATCTGCTCTGTTGAATAGCGATCTAATCCGCCGATATCACTAGCTTAGAAGGATGGAGCCGAGGAATTCGACTCTACCTATGGAAATCGATATCCTCGACTTCGTTGAGCAGTGTCGTGACCTAGCTAAACAAGCGTTGGGGAAGCACGCGGGCGAGCCCGCCAGCGGCGGGTTCGCCCGCTGGGTCCATGTCGTCCTCCACTGTTTTCGGCTCGAAGAGGGCCATAGCTACCGTGAAACGCCGAATCGGCTGAAGTATATGAGCGAGGTTCGTGACGTACTTGGTCTCGATCGAGAGAATCTCCCTGACTACAGCACGATCTACAAATCGTTCGACCGGCTGAAAATGTGGGTGTGGCGGGCGTTGCTGCGCATTTCAGCGCAGCAACACCCGCAGTCTGGCCACGCCGCTCTCGACAGCACGTTCTTTGATCGCCGCCGTTCTCATCGTACTTCCGCCAGCGGTCAGGAAACACCGTACAGACGCTGGAAGTGACGACATTAACTGATATAGAGTCGCTCGCTGTTCTTGATGTCCATATTACAGCACGGTGGAAGCACGATACGAAGACCGGACCGCAGGTCGTCCGCCGGAACGCGGACGACCTGCAGTCCGTGGCTGCCGATAACGGGTTCCAAGACTGGCACACTGAGTACGAAATCTCCGCACTTGATGTCGAGTATCTTGTTCACTACCGCGGTTCATCACTGAAAGCAGCCATGAACAACGCGCTCATCCGGGCAAAAGGGTACTCTCAGCGGTGGATGGCCGAAACCTCGTACTCAACAACGAAGCGCTCGCTCGGCGACGCCGTGCGAGCGCTGGGCTGGTATCGACAGTTCCGTGAAATTGTCCTCATGTTCGCCATCATCAACATAGAAAAGCTCTGTGAACCTCTCTAAACATCATTCAGCAGCTATTCAACAAAGCATATCAGTCGTGTGTGTAGTAGCCCACCGTCTCCTCGTCGTCGTGACGATCGATGCGGACGAATCCCACCCGCTCGAACTGCACGAGGTCGTCAGTGCCGTACTCGAGGACGCCAGGTTCGGCCCGGCCGGTCACGTCGCCGTCCATCGTTCGCATCCTCACCGGAACGTTCTCTGCGGCAGGGGCCCAGTGAACGACGTCGACGTCGCCATCGCGGACGACCTCGATGTCCTCGCCGGTGTACTGGAGCGTGTCACGAGTGTACTGGAAACAGCCCAGACCCTTTAGCCAGACGCGCTCTTCGCGGCTCGGTACGTCGCCGGCCTCGAGCAAGACGGCGTCGCCAACGGGAATCTCGCGGACGCCGCGCTCGGCGTGGTCGGGGTGGAGCGGCGGGTTCGCCTCCGCGGGCAGACTGCCGCCCAGGGGAACCTCGGTCCCGTCACGGACGAGGAACCGGCGATCGGTCTCGTCGTCGATCAGTTCACGGTTGTTGGCGTAGATCGAACTCATCGCGAGATCGACATCGCTGGTCGAGGTGCCGAGTTCGACCATGGCGTCGACGATGGCTTCTCCGCGGATGCCTCGGCGACGGAGACTCTCGAGCGTCGGCGCGCGTGGATCGTCCCAGCCGTCGAGTTCGCCTTCTTCGATCAGTTCCGAAATCGTCGACGTGCTCATCTTCACGTCGTAGGCGTCGAGTTGGACGTGTCCCCAGTGGACGACCTCGGGATACTCCCAGTCGAAATAGTCGTAGACGAACTGCTGGCGCTTCGCCGAGTCCTGCAGGTCGATGCCGCGAATGATGTGGGTAATACCGATCAGGTGGTCGTCGATGCCCGACTGGAAGTCGAGCATCGGCCAGCAGCGGTAGTCACTCGCTTCCTTGCGTGGATGTGGCGTATCGATCATCCGGAACGCAACCCAGTCACGCAGAGCTGGGTTCTTATGCTCGATGTCCGTCTTCACGCGCAAGACCATTTCCCCGCTCTCGTACTCGCCGTCGATCATCGCCTCGAACTCCTCGCGGACGGTCGCTTCGTCCTTGTCCCGGTGCGGACAGGCCTCTCCCGAGTTCTTCAACTCCGAGAACTCCTCGCCCGAACACGAGCAGGTGTAGGCACCGCCGAGTTCGATCAGTTCACGAGCGTGATCGTAGTAGGTCTCGAGGCGATCGCTTGCCTTGTAAACGGCGTCGGGTTCGAACCCGAGATACTCCAGATCCTCGAGGATCGAGTCGTAGGCCTCGAGGTCAGGGCGTTTGGTCTCGGGATCGGTATCGTCGAAGCGAACGCAGAACCAGCCGTCGTAGCGGTTGCGGTAGGTGCCGATGACGGCGGGCATCCGGGCGTGACCGACGTGCCACGGGCCGTTCGGATTCGGCGCACAGCGCATCCGAACCTCGTCGTCCGCCTCGGCATCCTGCTGAGCCTGTGAGTCGGAACCCGGCTCCGCGGCGTTCGGGAGGTCGGGCAGCGGATGATCTTCGCCTTCGTCTTCGGCTTCGATCTCTGCGAGTTCCTCGGGAGCGAGTTCCTCGAGGCGCTCGCGTTTCTCCTCGTAGGAGAAGCCGTTGACCCGACTCACGACGCCGCCGATGACGCCAGGAATCTCGTCGCCGTGCGGGCGGAAGTCAGGATTATCGCCCATCAACGGCCCCATGATCGCGCCGACGTCGGCGTCGCTTTCGTGTTTGACCGCGTTCAACAGCGCGTGTTTCTCGGCTTCGCGCTCGACGCGCTCTCGTAGTTCGTCGTCCATTGGCGATGCGTTTGCCGCGGCAGTTGAAAATCCTCGCGGTGTCGACCCGACTGCATCCGGACGACCCCCTGCGCACGAACGCCCGGAGAGGACTCGATTTTCGAGTTCCCGACGCTCCGAACACTGTCGTCAATCCGTCCTTGTCAGTCCCGGAAAACGACCGAAAGCAAAGAGTTGGATCGCTGGATTTGTCTCGCCACGTCCCGCCGACCGCCAACCGCCAAGACACAGGGCAACCCGTATCAGTAGCCGCGTTCGATCAGGTAATCCGCGAGTTCGTCGAGCAGATCGTGGGCCTCGTTGTCCGGCAGAACCTCGAGTCGGTCTTTCCCACGGTCGACCAGTTCGCGAGCCTTGTCGTTGGCGTAGTCGATCGAACCGACGGTCTCGAGATGGGCGACCGCGTCGTCGACCTCGGCCTCGGTGACCGCCTCGACGTCGTCGGTATCGACCAACTCGTCGATATCGACGCCGTGCTCGCGGGCGTGAACCGTGATCAGCGTCTGTTTGTTCTCGACGAGATCGCTCCCGCGTTGCTTGCCGAGTTCGTCGCTCGGGACCGTCAGGTCGAGTACATCGTCGTGAATCTGGAACGCCCGGCCCACGTCGAGCCCGTAGCCATAGAGCGCGTCGACGACGTCGTCGTCTGCACCCATCAGGATCGCGGGGAGACTGGCCGAAGCAGCGTACAACACTGCGGTTTTCTGTTCGACCATCTCGAGGTACTCCTCTGGCACGACGTCGTCTCGTCGCTCGAAGTCGACGTCCAAAGCCTGCCCTTCACAGATCTGCGTGCAGGTGTTTGCTAGGACGTCGAGCGCCTCGACGGCCTGTGACGGCTCGGCACCAGTCTCGAGCATGATCTCGAACGCTTTCGAGTAGAGCGTGTCCCCGGCGAGGATCGCTGTCTCGAGGTCGTACTCCTGATGCACGGCGGGAACGCCCCGGCGGAGGTCGTCGTCGTCCATGATGTCGTCGTGAATCAGGGTAAACGACTGGATGACTTCGACGCTGACTGCGGCACCCATTAGGTCGATCTCGCCGACGTCTTCGTCGACCGTCGGGAACTCCCGATACTCGACCGACAGCGGATCGACGTCTGCAAGCGCCTCTGCGGTCGTCAACAGGATCGTCGGCCGGAGACGCTTCCCGCCGGCGTCGAGCAGGTACCGTGAGGCTTCGTAGAGCCGTTCGGGTCGTGCAACCGGCAACTCTTCGGGAACCGCGTCGTTGACAAGTTCCCGTCGTTTCCCGACTGCCTCGAGTACCGTCTCCTCTCGTGTCTCAGAAGTGGTCATATTACTCGACGAGTTGGATGAGGTTGCCGTTTCGAGTGACGTGGAGGTCACGCCCCATCTGGTAGCCCTCGCTTTCACAGAGGTTGACGTAGCTCGAGAAGCCGCTCATGTCCTGGTGGGCCGGAATGATGTGCTGTGGCTGGAGCGCGTCTAACATCTCGTAGTGGCCCTCCTGGTTGAGGTGGCCCGAGACGTGGATGTCGTCGTAAACCCGGGCACCCTGCATCCCGAGCAGTTTCTCGGCCTGGTAGCGCTGGCCCTCGTTGGTCGGCTCCGGAATGACACGGGCCGAGAAGACGACTTTGTCGCCGTCTTCCAGTTCGTACGGCGTCTCGCCGCGGGCCATCCGGGTGAGCATCGCACGAGGCTCGCCCTGGTGGCCGGTGACGACGGGTAGGAAGTTCTCTTTGCCTTCGTTCATGATCCGCTTGAACGTGCGGTCGACGGACTTGCGGTGGCCGAACATCCCGAGGTCGGTCGGGAAGTCGACGAAGTCCAGTCGTTCCGCGGTGCCGGAGTACTTCTCCATCGACCGGCCCAGCAGAACCGGCTGGCGGCCGATGTCGTCGGCGAACTCGACGAGGCTCTTGACGCGAGCGATGTGACTCGAGAACGTCGTCGCGACGATGCCGCCGTCGTAGTCCTCCATGCTGTAGAGGACGTCACGCAGGTGTTCGCGGGCGACTTTCTCGCTGGGCGTTCGGCCCTTCTTGCTCGCGTTGGTACAGTCCTCGATGTAACAGAGGACGCCTTCGCCCTCGCGGCCGATCTCGCGGAACCGATCCATGTCGATCGGGTCGCCGATGACGGGCGTGTGGTCCATGCGCTTGTCCAACCCGTAGACGACAGCGCCTTCGGGCGTGTGGAGGACCGGGTTGATCGCGTCGATGATCGAGTGAGTGACGTTGACGAACTCGAGGTCGACCTTGCCGGAGTCACCGATCGACATCGTTTCGCCGGCGTCCATCTTGACGAGGTCGTTCTCGACCCCGAACTTCTGTTCGCCCTCGATCTGCTGTTTCACGAGTTCGATCGTAAACGGCGTCGCGACGATCGGTGCGTCGTACCGGTGGGCCAGCTTCGAGATGGCGCCGATGTGGTCTAAGTGGCCGTGGGTCGGCACGATGGCCTGCACGTCGCCCTCGAGGTCGCTCATGATCCGATCGTCTGGGATTGCGCCCATGTCGATCAGATCGAGACTGTGCATCCGTTCGGTTTCGACGTTGTCGTGGATCAGCACCTGCGAGAGGTTCAGACCCATATCGAAGATGACGACGTCGTCGCCGGCGCGAACGGCAGTCATCTGCCGTCCGACTTCTTCGTATCCGCCTATGGTTGCGATTTCGATTTCCATGGTTCGTTGTACTGAAAGCCGCGATCGACTTCAGCGTCTCGAAACGGTCCGCGGACTACCGCCAGGCCCCGGCGTCTTGCAGCGCGTCGGCCATCCCGCTATGCGTTCAGCCCCAGACCGGTCACGACGACCGTCGTGGGCCCGAACGCACTTGCCCGCGGGTTTCGGTACGTCTCGCTACACGCCCGAGTGTTAAAAACACAGTGGGTTGGTCGTCTGCAGGGTCCGACTTCTCACACGACTGGCGTCGTCTGCACTCGCAGTGGCGGCGGGTGGTCGTGTCCCCGCGTTCGGTCTCCGAATCACAACCCCACTAGAATAACCCATATGTTGTGCTAAATCTCTCATTACTGCCTAAAGTTCTATTCGTAATTGGTTATCATCACATTCGATTCCGAAATGCAAACCTTTCTAAACTCTCGTACGAAATCCCCGGGCGATGACGAAGGATCTCGAGCGCGACCTTGGGTTGTTTGCCGTGATCGCGATTAGTATGGGGGCGATGATCGGGAGCGGCATCTTCATCTTACCCGGGATCGCCATGGCCGAAGCCGGGCCCGCGGTGATCCTCGCGTTCGTGATTGCTGCCATTCTCGTCGTCCCGGCGGCGCTTTCGATCGCCGAACTCGGGACGGCGATGCCCGAAGCGGGCGGTGACTACATCTTCATCGAGCGCGGTCTCGGCCCGTCGTTCGGAACGATCGCCGGACTGGGAACCTGGCTCATGCTGATGCTCAAAGGCTCGCTCGCACTCTATGGCGGCATGTTCTACATCGATTTCGTCTACTCGCTTCCGACGTGGGAGCTCGCGGTTCCTCTCCTCGAGTCGACACTTTCGATCCCCGGCGTCCGCGCCCTCGGGATCACGTTTGCGTTGCTCTTTATTGCGATCAACCTCATCGGCGTCAAACAGACTGGCGGGATACAGTCGATTATGGTCGTGATCATGCTGGTCATTCTCGGCGTCTTTATCGCAGCGACGATCATTCAGGTCGACGGTGCGAACTACGAGTCGTTCTTCAGCGAAGGACTCGACGGCATCTTCGGTGCGACGGCACTCGTTCTCGTCTCCTATGCGGGCGTGACGAAGGTTGCGGCGGTCGCCGAAGAGATCGAGAACCCCGGACGAAACCTCCCACTTGGCTTGCTCCTCTCGCTTATCATCACCGCCGTGATCTACGCCCTGCTCGTGTTCGTGTTGGTCGGCGTCGTGGATGGCGATGCACTGACCGGTGAAAACGAGAACGTGCCGATGGGCGTCGCGACCGAGATCGTCTACGGTGACGCTGTCCTCGGTGGCGTCTCGATCGGATTCTTTGCCGTTGCAGCTATCGTTTTCGCCGCCCTGCTTGCACTCGTCAGCACCGCCAACGCGGGCATCCTGACAGCCTCGCGCTACCCGCTCGCGCTCAGCCGCGACGACCTCTTCCTGAAGAAGTTCGAGTACATCCATCCACGGTTCTCGACGCCCTTCGTCGCCATCCTGACGACTGGCGCGATCATCATCTTCATCGTCGCCACCCAGGAAGTCGACGAGATCGCCAAGATGGCTGGCGCGTTCCAGATTCTCGTCTACATCCTCGTCTGTGGTGCCCTGATCGCGTTCCGTGAACGCGACCTCGAGTGGTACGATCCCGACTTCCATACACCGGGCTATCCGTGGGTCCAACTGTTCGGAATCGCCTCAGGAATCTTCATCATCGCCCAGATGGACACACAGGAGATCGTCGGCTCGATCGTCATCGTGATCTTCGGCTTCGTCTGGTTCAAGTTCTACGCCGAGGACAAGATCGACCGCGAAGGCGTCGCCAAGGGCCTCGCACGCCGTCAGGCGGGCAAACAGTTCGTCGAGGACACCGAACAGCAACTCGCAGACGACGGCACCTACGAGATACTCATTCCGATCCGACAGGATGTCAGCCGCGAACAGGAAGACGCGCTGATCCAGATGGCCGCACCGATCGTCAGTCGACGTGGCGGCCGCATCCGGGTCGTCCGCTTCGACGAGGTTCCCGACCAGGTGCCACTGGACATCCCCGCCGAAGAACTCTCCGAGACCGACCTCGAGTTCGAGGAACGGACCGACGAACTCGTGCGCTATCTCGAGGTGCCAGTCGAGGTCGGCGAGATCGTCAGCCACGACACTCGCCACGCGGTCGTCAACTTCGCCGAACGGACGGGTGCGGACCTCGTGCTCGCGCGCCGCGAGGCGACCAGCCGACTCGGAACCCTGTTCGGCCGTGACACCGACTGGATCATGGAACACGCCCCGTGTGACGTGGTTTTTGTCCAGCACGAACAGCGGATCGGCATCGACGAAATCGCGATCGTCACCGATCGGAGCCCGTTCAACGACCCGCTCAAAGTCGAACTCGCAGACGCGATGGCCGACGTCCTCGGAGCACGGGTCCGGTTTCTCTTTGCAGTCGGCGAAGACGCACCCGACGAACTGACCGAAACGATCGAAGACTACCACGCCGAACTCGACGACCTCTGTACCGTCCCCGTCGAGTCGGCGATCGTCCGCACCGACGACGCAGTGTCGGGCCTCTCGATGGAACTCGAGTCGTCCGACGTCGTCATGCTAAGTACGATGACTCACCGACGACTGCCGGACCTGCTGATCGAACAACGCTCCGACCGCCTCGCTGCCGCGATCGAACAACCCACGATGCTGGTCCACTCCAAAGAGACGCGACGAGGGTCGTTCTTGCGTCCGATCCTCGAACGACTCCTGTTCGAGTAATAAGGTCGACAGAATAGATCACGTAACTTACCCGATCAAACGACTGAGTCAACCGAATTTCGGTTCTCAATATAACTGGAGACTGAACATTTATGAGTTATGCTAGTTTAGGCGATAGTATGCCCATCATTTCGAAAGACGATTTCTCTTATCACACCAACGACTGTCCCGACGTCGGGGACGGGATGCGGACGACATCGCTCCCCGAGGAAGTCACGTCGATCGACGACCTCGAGTGCAGTTGTTGGGACAAGTATGAGTCGCTCGACGAACTCGACTGATACGGAGTGCTGTACCGATGTACCGGCGCGACCGTAGGAGGGCGCGGTCGCACAACTGACGGACAGCGAACCGCTTGACACCGCTGTGATGCCGGTCTCCGACCTGCCTCTCCGTCGGGCTCCGCCCGTTTCCCTTATTTAATCGTTGTTCCTGGCTCTGTGCCCTCGAGAAATGCATCCAGCTCGTCCAGTCCGAAGATCTCGGCATCGGCCTCGAGTTCGAGCAGTGCCTGTACCTTTCCAGCCATCCCACCAGTGACGTCGGTCGCCTCGCTCTCCCCGAGCACGTCGGCCGCATCGTCGAACGTCTCGATTTCCTCGATCACCGCGTCGCCGTCGTCCAACACACCCGGGACCGTCGAACAGAGGCCGACCCGGTCGGCCCCGAGTTCCCGTGCGAGTTCCGCGACGAGCTCGTCGCCGCTGACGACCGTCGCACCAGCGCCCGCGTGGGGAACCAGGTCACCGTGGAGGATCGGAACGAACCCCTCCTCGAGCATCGTTCGGATTCCGTCGATCGGTAACTCGAGGTCGCCATCCCCGTCGCGTGCGGCCATCGAGAACGGATGGACAGGGACGGCGTCGACGTTCCGGCCGAACAGCCGTCGGAGGACGAACCGGTTCAGCGTCGTCATCGCGCCGTGGACGTCCAGCAAAGCGCCGACGTCGTGTGTCCCGTCGGTCGTCGTAATACCGTGTTCGCTTGCGTTGTGATGACCGAAACTGCCGCCACCGTGGACGACCACGAGATCCGTCCAGCCACCGCCGCGGGCGCCAGCGATGGCATCGGCCGCTCGCTCGAGTGCCTCGCCGTCGAGCGTCTCGGGCCGATCTTTCTCGGTAATGACGCTACCGCCGAGTTTCAAGACGATCATTCGAGTCGCTTCACCCCCTCGTCGGCGAGGTCGGCGCGAAACGCGTCCTCACAGCCCGGCGTGAACGACAGCGCCGTCTCGGTCTCCTCGGTCGGATCGAGCGAGACGATACAGCCACCACCGCCGGCACCCGTAAGTTTCGCGCCGTAAGCGCCTGCGTCTCGAGCAGCCCAGACCATCGTGTCGAGCGAGCGCGAGGAGACGCCAAGCGCCGACAGCAGTCCATGGTTGAAGTTCATCAGCCGGCCGACCTCCTCTAAGTTGCCGTCGGAGAGCGCCTGCTCGCCTCGCCGAACCACGTCGCCGATCGATTCGACAGTATCGGCCGCGAACTCGTACTCCTCGCGCAGGTTTCGGACACCAGCGACGAGTTCACCCGTGTCACCAGCGCCGCCGTCGAACCCGACCACGATCGGTAGATCCGGTGTCTCGACCGTGCGACAGTCGTCGTCTTCGACCCTGATCGCGCCACCAGTCGCCGAACAGAGCGTGTCCGCTCGAGAAGCTTGCCCGTCTTGTACCTCATACTCCGTCCGGAAAGCCCGTTCCGCGAGCTCGTCGGTCTCGAGCGTGACACCGAGTTCCCGGGTGGCCGCGTCGATGGCGGCGACGACGACCGCGGCCGAGGAACCCAGGCCGGCACCGAGTGGAATGTCGCTTTCGATAGTGACGTCGAACCCGACATCGTCCTCACCCGTCACGTCCCGAACCTGGTCGATCGCACCGTCGACGTACCCCATCGCTGCGCTGACCAGCGACTCGGCGGCGTCGATGTCCGGCCGTCCGTCGGCCGGGCCGCCGTACTCGACGGTGAACCCGTCGAGGCTGAGATCCTCGGCGTGGACCCGAAGTTTACTGTCGTCTCGTTTCTCGACGCCGACCCGCGCCCGCAACTCGATGGCACACGGGACTGCAGGTTCGCCATAGACCACTGCGTGTTCCCCGAAGAGATAGATCTTACCGGGGGCACTCGAGACTGCCATAGAGGGCCGTTCGCACGACGACGCTTAATAGCTATCTTCTCCGACCGGCCACGTGTCGTTTAAGCAACCGCCGTGCGAACGCGAACCCATGTCTCTCGTCTTGCCGAGCGAACTCGTCGTCGACCGGTTTCTTCCGACGGTGCGTGCGATGATCGCTCGACGCCTCGCCGATCACGGTATGACACAACAGGAGATTGCGAGCGAACTCGGCGTTACCCAGGCCGCAGTCAGCAAGTACCTGAGCGGCGACAGCGGCGGGGACGACCGCTTTCGCAACCACCGAGAAACAGTCGCAACCGTCGACCGGATCGCCGACGGCCTCGCGAGCAGCGAGATGGACGGCTACGACGCGCTGGCCGAACTGCTCGCACTCGTCCGCAGCCTCACAGACCGCGGCCCGATCTGCGAGATTCACGAGGCCGAGATGCCCGAACTCGAGGGGCTGGGCTGTGATCTCTGCGTTCGCGGTCTCGATCCCGCCGTCCGACTCGAACGCGACGTCCTCGAGAACGTCCGGACCGCCGCACGGCGGCTCGCGGCGATCCCCCGCATAGTCGATTCCGTTCCAAACGTCGGAACCAACGTCGGCATGGCGCTGCCCGACGCCGAGAACGTGACCGACGTCGCCGCCATCCCCGGCCGCATCTACGCCATGGGCGGCCGGGTCGAAATCCCAGCCAACCCCGAGTTCGGAGCGTCACAGCACGTCGCCACCGCAGTCCTCGCAGCTACCGCCGTCGACTCCGAAGTCAGGAGTGGACTAAACGTCGCAACCAACTCACACCTCCTCGAGCGAGCGCGCGAACTCGGAATCGAGCCACTCGAGTTCGATGCCGACTACGACGACCGTCGCAGTCACCTCCAGAAACAGTTCGACGACCGCGGCGAGGTTCCACCCGTCGCCTACCACCAGGGTGCGTACGGAATCGAACCCGTCACTTACGTGTTCGGCCGAACGGCCGTCGAAGCGACCGAACTGCTCGAAGAACTGGTCGCGCCGGCGTAGTCACGCCGACCACAGCGGCTACCCCATACGGTTTGCTGTCCGTCAGTTCCGGCGCGACCACAGGCGGGCTCGCGGTCACGCCGGTATATCGGTACAGCATCCGTATCAAGCAGCGACAGCGAGTGAAACAGTTCGCTGTAACGACGCACGGCCCCAAGACGGTCGCGGTCGGAACCCGACGAGCAGTCGCTCCCGTAAGCAGTCAGAACCCGACGAGCAGTCGATACGGGATGCCGACCGCGAAAATAGCGATCAGTGCCGCCGTGGCGAACAGCACTACCGAAGGAACCTTCTCTTTCTCGAACTCGAATACGTGGTCGATCATACCCGACGTTGCGAGGGAAGACAGGTAATTCTGTCGAGAGCGAGTCGACTCTCGTACGAATTGCTGTTCCGTTGTCGCCGCTTCCGGTCGCGGCTGGACCGGCACCATCGACAGTACAGTAGCCCGTCCCGAGCACGAAGCCAGCGACTCGGCGTTTCTCGAAGACATCGGAGAAAAACGATCGGATCGACTTCCGAAACTTAGACGCCGCTCTCGAAGTCCTCGAGCGAGTAGGACGGCTCTGCACCGCGCTGATCGAGCACCTCGTTTGCGAGCAGCCAGTAGACGACCGAGAGAGCCTTGCGACCCTTGTTGTTGGTCGGGACGACCAGATCGACGTTGCTGACCTGGTTGTTCGAGTCACACATCGCGATGACCGGGATACCCACCGTGATGGCCTCTTTGACGGCCTGGGCGTCGCCGATCGGGTCCGTGACGACGAGAACATCGGGTTCGATGTAGCCGTCGTACTTCGGATTCGTCAGCGTACCCGGAATGAACCGACCCGTGCGCGCTCGAGCGCCGACCGCTTCCGCGAACTTCTCGGCCGGGAACCGACCGTACTGGCGACTCGAGGTGACCAGGATCTGTTCGGGGTCGTAGTTGGCGAGGAAGTTCGCGGCCGTGCGGATGCGGCCGTCGGTTTTCGAGACGTCGAGCACGTAGAGCCCGTCGGTCCGGACGCGGTGGATGAACCGCTCCATGTCCTGGGTCTTTTGCTGGGTCCCGATGTGGACGCCAGCGCCGAGGTAGTCCTCGACGGGGATCAGCAGGTCGGCTTCCTCGTCGGACATCACGTCGTCGTCGAGGGATGGGCCTGCGTCTTCCTCGGGTTCTTCTGCCTCGGCGTCAGCCTCGTTGGCCTCGGCGTCGGCGGTCTGTTCCGCTGGCTCGACGTCGTCCTGATCGGCGGCGGGGCCAGCCCCTTCGGCCGGCTCCTCGTCGATCTCTTCTTCGGCGGCGTCGAGCCCTTCCTGGGATGCGTTGTCGTCTGTCATGTCGCGTCGTCTGCGATTCTGATGAGCTCGTTTAGCTTGGCAGTTCGCTCGCCGCCGACGGCACCCGTCTTGATGAAGGGTGCGTCGGTTGCGACGGCGAGGTGTGCGATAGTCGTATCCTCGGTCTCGCCCGAGCGGTGGGAGACGACCGAGTCGTAGCCGTGTGCAGTCGCGAGTTCGATCGCGTCGAAAGCGTCGGACAGCGTCCCGATCTGATTTGGCTTGATCAGGATGCTGTTTGCTGCGTTGCGATCGATCCCCTCACGCAGGCGGTCCGTGTTCGTAACGAACAGATCATCGCCACAGATCAGCGTTCGCTCTCCGACTTCCTCGGTGAGGTCGCCAAACGCGTCGTAATCGTTCTCGTCGAGTGGGTCCTCGACGTAGACGAGGTCGTACTCGTCGACGAGTTCGGCGATGTACGCGATCTGTTCGTCTGTGTCGCGGCTCTCGTCGCTGTACTCGTACGTCTCCGAGTCGGCATCGTACAGCTCCGCGCCGGCGACATCGAGCCCGAATCTGATCTCGAACCCGACTTCGGCTTCGACCAGCGAGACAGCCTCGGCGACGATTTCGAAGGCCTCGCTGTCGTCGATCGACGGTGCCCACGCGCCTTCGTCGCCTTTCCCGCAGGCAACGCCACGGTCCTCGAGCAGCTCTGCGACGGCTTCGTGGACGGCCGCGTTGGCGAAGACAGC
Organism: Natronobacterium gregoryi SP2; assembly: GCF_000230715.2. Lineage (GTDB taxonomy): Archaea > Halobacteriota > Halobacteria > Halobacteriales > Natrialbaceae > Natronobacterium > Natronobacterium gregoryi. Next base: position 2,487,179 of record NC_019792.1, on the reverse strand, counting down.
GTCTTCGACGCTCGGAGCTCCGACCGGTGCGGCCAGAAACTCCTGAATGTCGGTCGCGTCGGCGGCGTGTTCGCCACCGCCGACGACGTTCCCGAGCGGGATCGGGAAGCTCTGACCGCGGAAGGTGCCACCAAGGTGTTGGAACAGTGGTGCGCCGAGCACGTCGGCACCGGCCTTCGCTGCGGCCATCGAGATCGCGACCGCGCTGTTGGCACCAATCTCCGAGAAATCGTCGGTTCCGTCGGCTGCGTGCAAGATCGCGTCGACCTCGCGCTGGTTACCGGCGTACGCCTCGCCGACGAGACGCGGAACGGCGTGTTCACGAGCCGCGGCGATCGCCTCGGACGGCGGCCGTTCGACGGCCTCGTACTCGCCCGTACTGGCACCGCTTGGCGCTGCTGCACGGCCGAAACCACCGCTCTCTGTGAGGACGTCGGCCTCGACCGTCGGACTGCCACGCGAGTCGATCGTCCGGCGGAGTCGAACGTCGGTAATCAGCGTCATTGTCGATCCTTCCCTCGTTTGACCGTAAAGGGCAACACGCCAGCGTCGTACTCTTCGGCGGCGATCAGGATCGGCTCAGCCCGGTCCGTCTCGATCAACACTGGTGCCCCGTACGATATCTGCAGCGCTCGAGCGCCGAGGATGCGGGCTTTCTCGTATCGATTGTGACGTTGCTGTTGCATGTTACTGGTACGGAGAGACGACGTCGACGAGGTCGGTGTGACTCACGAGCATGCGCCGACAGCAGTAGCGGTCGACGCCCAAGTCGTCGAGTACTTCCTGGGGATCTTCGTCGCCTTCGTTCGCCCGTTCGTCGAACTCCTCCCAGTGCTCGCCGACGACGCTGCCACAGGTGAAACACCGAACCGGTACCATCATATATCGATCACCTTAACGGTAGGACTTCTGGTAGCGAGCCCGAGCGCCCGGGCCACCCCATTTTTTCGGTTCGGACTGACGAACGTCGTTGACCAGCAGCGACCGGTCGAACTCCATGAACGCGTCGCGGAGTTCGGCGTCGTTCGTGTGCTGGACGATGCCACGAGCGATGGCGGTACGGACGGCGTCTGCCTGTCCGCTGATACCGCCACCCTCGACATCGACGTCGATGTCCATCTCGCTACGCAGCTCGTCGCCCACGATGCGGAACGGCTCGAGCATCTTGAGCCGCGACATCTCGGGCTCGACCAGCTCGACGGGCTGGGAGTTGATTCGCACGCGACCCTCGCCCTCGCGTACGGTTGCGCGAGCGACGGCCGTCTTTTTCTTGCCACTCGTGTTGGTTACCATGTGACGTTAGCACCGAGTTGGTCGGAGACTTCGCCCAGCTGGACGAAGCGAATGTTCGAAAGCCGATCCAGCGACGTGTCCTCGAGGACTTCCGACTCCTGTTCCTCGTAAGGGTTGCCGACGTAGACACGAACGTTCTCGAGTGCCTCTCGACCGCGGGGCTTCTTGTACGGAAGCATGCCACGGACCGAGCGCTTGAAGATCGTGTCCGGTCGCTTCGGGTAGTACGGTCCGCTGTCGGAGCCGAGCTGGAGCCGCTTGCGGTAGGTCTCGAAGATGTCTTCCTTGTCGCCGGTGATGACTGCGTCTTCGGCGTTGACGATCGCAACGCGCTCGCCATCGAGTGCACGCTGTGCGACCTGACTCGCGACGCGACCGAGAATACAGTCCCGGGCGTCGACGACGACGTCTGCGTCGAACTCTGCGATACTCATCGAATCACCCGTACGTCGGAGCCTTCTGGGTTCTCTTCGAGCACTTGCTCGAGCGGTACTGGGTCACCGACCTGGTCGATCTTCGTCTCGGCTGACGAAGAGAAGTCGATGGCAGCGACGGTGACGTTCTTCTGTAGTGCGCCGGAGCCCAGCACTTTGCCGGGAACGACGACGGTCTCTTCTTCGCGTGCGTATCGCTCGATCTGGCCCAGGTTCACCTCAGCGTGAGTGCGCCGGGGCTTCTCGAGACGATCCGCAACGTCTCGCCAGACGTCGGCGTCCGTCTCGCGGGACGTCGACTTCAGGTCGGCGATGAGATCGTTGAGTCTCGGGTTAGTCTTGCTACTCATTGGTTACCTCCAAATCCGCAATCGACCGGCGACGGAGCGCCACCGGCCGTGGTCGTACTGACCGTGAAATCGATTCGAGAGAAGTGATGCAGGGAGCAGGATTTGAACCTGCGGACTCCTACGAGACAGCGCCCTGAACGCTGCGCCGTTGGCCAGACTTGGCTATCCCTGCTTGCACTTCTGTCTACCCGCCGCCCCTTCAAACCCCTTTCGATTCCATCGGACGAAACCGAGCCGCTTGACGCGAACCTGCCAGCCTCGTAGCACACGGCACTGGCGACTCTCGAGGCGTCCTCGCGGCCGATTTCGTCGGTCTCGGGTCGGGGGCGTGGGTACATGTCTATAGCTGTACTGCGTCTTCGAGTTCGGTTGCACGCGCCTCGATCGTATCGGCGGCACGCGTGACCAGCTCTTCGATCGGGAACGAACCGTCCGTCTCCACGTGGAAGACGAAGGCGTTTGGCACGTCCTCGATCTCGACTTCCTTGCCGGGATACCGATTCGAGAGATCGTGATCGAACTCCGTCGTCGAGACGAGTTCGCCGTCGTCTTCTATTACGCCACGGACGATCCGACTCCCTTCTTCCTCGAACTCCGGCACGTCGCCGACGACCTCCACGTGCTGGAGGTGTCGGTAGCCGACGGCCACACCGCCCTGGTGTTTGGCGTGTTCTTTACCGCGGTCGAGGGTCGCCTCGGCCTCGGCTTCCAGGCGCTGACCGTCTTTGAGCTCGATGATCGGCACGTTCTCGTCGGCCGGCTGGACGAGGTCGTCGCTCGAGACGAGATCGCCGGAGTAGGCGGTAGCTGGTCCTTCGACGTCGATCGAGAGCGTGACGGTATCGTCCTCGCCGAACTCGCCTTCGGGAGGCGTCGTCAGCGGGACGAGCCCCAGTCGAAGCGCGAGTTGTTCGTCGAACATGACCGACGAGTTCTCGACGAACCGGACGGTGTCGATCGCCATCGTCGGCACGTCGGCGAGCATCGCACGACGGATGCCGTTGGCGAACGCGGGCGTCACGTTGCGGACGAGAAACCGCGCGTTTCGGTCGTCGCGTTCGACGAACTCGACGTCGTACTCCTCAGTCATGATCTAGTAGCCGCCCTTGCCTTTGGGTGCGCGCGATCCGTCGTGTGGGATCGGGGTGACGTCTTCGATACGTCCGATCTCGATACCGGAGCGTGCGAGTGCACGAATCGTCGCCTGTGCACCCGGTCCGGGGGACTTCTGGAGGTTGCCACCTGGACCACGTACGCGGACGTGAAGCCCGGTGATGCCTGCGGCTTTGACCTCCTCGGCGACGGACTCGGCCATTTGCATCGCAGCGTATGGCGATGCCTCGTCGCGGTTCTGCTTGACCGCCGTGCCACCGCTGGACTTGGCGATCGTCTCCGCGCCCGTGAGGTCGGTCACGGTCATGATTGTGTTGTTGAACGATGCGTGCACGTGGGCGATGCCCCACTTTTCGTCGTCCTGACTCATGGTTTACTGACCCTCCGCGCGCTCGGGGTGGAGTTCGTCCGCCAGCGGACTGCTCTCGTCGAACTCGACGAGATTCTCCTCGTCGACATCGACGACGTAGGACGGTACCTGGTGTCGCTGACTGCCGACCACGACGTGGCCGTGCGTGATGAACTGACGGGCCTGCTCGGTCGTGTTCGCGAGTCCTTTCCGGTAGACGACCGTCTGGAGTCGACGCTCGAGAACGTCTTCGACCTCGAGACCGAGGACGTCGCCGAGTTCGTCGGTTTCGTCGAGGATGCCGACGCGTTTGAGCCGACCGAGGAACTCTTCGGACCGGCGCTGGACGGTTGCGTCGCCCTGTGGCTGGCCGAGCAACTCCCGGGCCTCGCGCCGGTAGGAGCGAAGCTGGGACTGTGCTCGCCAGAGCTCTTCTTTGTTCTTGAGGCCGTAGCGGTCGATGAGGGAGTGTTCGTTGGCGATGCGCTCACCCTGGTAGGGGTGGTTCGGTGTCTCGTACTGTTTGGTGTCGGTTCCGAGTGGCATCGTTACTCACCCTCCTCTTCGTCGCCGCCTTCTTCGGCTTCTTCGCGGATCTCTTCGACGTTGACTCCGATAGTGCCCTCCGTACGACCGGTGGACTTCGTTCGCTGGCCGCGAACCTTCTGGCCGCGCTTGTGACGCACGCCCTTGTAGGAGTCGATCATCTTCATCCGGTTGATGTCGTGCTGGCGAGTCAACTCGAGGTCGTTGCCGATCTCGTGAGTCGTTTCGCCGGTGTAGAAGTCCGACTGACGGTTGTTGAGCCAGTCAGGGACTTCGTCGGCGTAGCTCTCTACGAGTTCGACGACCTCGTCGATGACGTCGTCGTCGAGTCGACCGAACGTCGCCGTTCGATCGATGCCCGCTTCGTCGGCGATGATCCGGGCGGTCCGGCGACCGATCCCAGTCATCTCCGACAGCGAGCGCTCGACCGACTTCGTCCCGTCGAGGTCGGTTTGACCGATCCGGACGAAGTACTGCAGGTCTTCGTCCTCCTCTTGTTCTTGGGGTTCTTCTGCGCTCATGTATCGTGTATCTCTGTCTGGTCTGCAGGCGTTGCAATGTAGACTGGCGAAAGGCCAGTCTCGGGAAATCCGACGTCGTGGCGGGGATTCGAACCCCGGAGGCTTGACGCCACATGGTTAGCAACCATGCGCCTTGGGCCGCTTGGCTACCACGACACCGAGTCTTTCTGGTATCGTCGCCCTTCCGGACTCGGGGATCGCTCCCCTGCACGTAGTGCACCCGAACGTACCCGGGACGACTACTTAAGCGCAACGAAAGTCCCGGACCGTCGGCGACCGATCCCACGCGAACCGATGACACATGCCGTTGGGCTGACTTTATTATCGCTGGGCTGGTGGGGGTAACTAGTGGTCCGAGACAGGTTCCCCACCGTCGCCCGGCTAATCGCTGCGATCGGTGGTGTCGCTGCAATCGCCCTGGCAGCAGCGACCGTCGACTCTCCCGTCGAGTTCGGCGGGTCGGGCGGTGCCGGCACCGGTGACGGCAGTGGCACCGGCCTCGCCGACCAGCCGCCGGCCGACCGCCCGGTCGAAACCGTCGACGTCCCGCCGTTTCTCGAGTACCTCGTCTACGCTCTCCTGATCTTCGTGACGATCGTCGTCGTCTGGTACCTGCTCACTCACAGACGCGACGCGCTCCGCGTACTCGCGCTTTGTCTCCTCGTCGCGCTGTTCGTTTTCGCGGTCGTCCAGGTTGCCCCCGAGTTGTTCCCGCCAGAGGAGACTGTCGAAGAGCCCGGTAGCGCTCTCGCGGGCGGTGGAGACGACGGATTCGGAACTGGAGACGGCGACGCAGTCGCCGCCGAGCCGATCGTCGCCTTTCTCGTGGTTGTAACTGTGATCGTCGTCGGCGGACTCCTCATCAGTCGCCACGACGGATCGGAAACGGCCGACGGCGAGCCTGCAGCCGACGCCGCCGAGCCCGACGAACGGGGTGCCAGCGCCGCAGCCGTCGGCTCCGCTGCCGGACGAGCCGCAGACCGACTCTCCGACGCGACGGACATCGACAACGAGATCTATCGCGCGTGGCGAGAGATGACTCGGCCACTCGAGGTCGACAGGCCGGAGTCGAGCACGCCACGGGAGTTCGCGCAAGCCGCGATCGACGTCGGACTCGAGCGGGACCACGTCGAGGAACTCACGCGTCTGTTCGAGGACGTCAGATACGGTCACGAGGAGCCGACACCGGAGATGGAACGGCGGGCGACGACCGTTCTCCGGGAGATAGAGTTGGTTTACGCCGAGAGCGACGGTGACGCGACCGTGTGCGAAGACGGTGCCAGGGAGGTCGACCGATGAGCGCCAGCAGCCGTACCGCTTTCCTGGTGCTTGGGACTCTGGCGTTCGTCGGCGCGATCGCGGTCAGCAGTGGTCTCCTGACGATCGGCCTGACGGAGACGGCCGTCGTCCTCGTTGCCCTGCTCGTCCTCGGAATCGCCTTCCGAAGCGTCTCGCGGCGACGCGGCGTCCGCACACGACTCGGAACTCCTGACCCCGAACGAACAGTCCACGTCGCCGTCCCCGGCGAGACCGTCTCCGACGCGCTCTCGACGTTCCGTCAAGTCTCCTCGCGGCACGGAACCGTCAACCGGCGGATCGCCGACAGCCTCCGGGACGTCGCCGTCGCCGTTCTCACCCGATTCGAGGGTGACCCGCCCGAGGCCGCCAAGCAACAACTCGAGGACGGAACCTGGACCGACGACCAGATTGCGGCCGCGTTCCTCTCCCCGGACCTCGAACGTCCGGTCCGATCGATCCGGGATCGAGTCGGCGGGCTTCTCGGATACGGAAACGGATCGCGTTTCCAGTCCGGAGTCTCCCATGCGGTCGCCGAAATCGCCGCGATCGGATACGAGTCCGACACACCGGCCGGAGATCGCACTCTCCCGACGTACAGGTTCGGCCGCCAATTCGGCCGGGAGGACGAGCCACCCCGACGGACGAGGGCCGACGACGACCCGATCGACGGAATCGAACCGGCCCGGCAAATCGCGACCGGCTACTGGACCGGGATCGGAGTCGTCGCGCTTGCCGCCGTCGGCATCGGTGCACTCGCCGAATCCCCAGCCGTCGTCCTCGCCGGCGTCGTCGGCGTCGGCTACGCGGGCTTTGCACGCGCGTTCGACTCACCGACACTCGAACTCTCCCTCGAGCGATCAGTCAGCGAGACCGACCCCGAACCCGGCGACGAGGTCGACGTCACCGTCACGATCACGAACGAACGAGGATCGTTCGTCCCCGACCTCCGGATCGTCGACGGCGTCCCACCGGGGATGGTCGTCACCACGGGCTCGAGTCGACTCGGAACGGCACTCCGACCCGGCGAGTCGGCCACACTCGAGTACACGACCGTCGTCCAGCGCGGGAACCACGCGTTCGATCCCGCGCTCGTGCTCGCCCGCGACCTCTCGCAGTCGACCGAACGAGAGTTCTTTCTGGGGGCCGACCACGGGGAGACGACCGTCGTCTGCGAGCCCGACCTCCGGCCGATCGCCACGTCGGTTCCGATACGGGCGACTGCGACATCGTTTTCCGGCCGACTCCTGACCGCCGACGGCGGCTCCGGGACGACGTTTCACTCGGTCCGGGAGTATCGCTCGAGCGACCCGCTCTCACGGATCGACTGGAACCGCCGTGCGAAGACCGGCGAACTCACGACGCTCGAGTTCCACGAGGAGCGATCGGCACGAGTCGTCGTCCTCGTCGACGCCCGGAAGTCGGCCTACGTCGCGCCGACCGCCGACGGAACGCACGCCGTCGACCGGTCGATCGCCGCCGCGGGCCGAATCGGTGCGACCCTACTCGAGGACGGCCACTCGATTGGGCTCGCAGGTATCGGTCCAGTCGGCTCCGAAAGTGAGCGTCGACGGAGCGACGAGGCCTGCTGGCTCGCGCCCGCGTCCGGTCGCCACCACGAACTGCAGTTCCGGGAGTTGCTCGCGACTCACTCACAGTTCGACGCCTCCCCGCCGGACCGAGAGGTTCCGTGGCTCACCCAGTTGCGAACGCTCCGGCGTCGCCTCTCGGCAGAGACGGGGATCGTCCTGCTCTCGCCGCTGTGTGACGGCGGCTCGGCCGACGTCGCCCGCCGACTCGAGGCGCGTGGCCATCCGGTCACCGTCGTCAGCCCTGACCCGACCGCCGACGAAACCGCCGGCCAGCGGCTGGCAGGGGTCGCCCGCCGCGTCCGCCGATTCGACCTCGAGCGCGCCGGTATCCGGGTCGTAGACTGGCCCGACGACGAACCGATCGACGAGACCGTCGCCCGTTATGCCCGCAGTGGGGGTGGGATTCGATGAACGAACCTGCGGCTACCGACGTGGCGGCCGAACGTCCCGACCCCGACGCTGGCGTCGACCTGACGCGAAAGCCGACGCTCGCCTCGAGCGCCGCCGCCGTCGGTACGGGAGCCGTCGCGGCGCTCGTCGCAGGTTTCGTCTCCACCATGGCGCTCGCTATCGGTGCCACAGGGATCGTCGTCCTCGCTGTTGCACTCGCGATCGGCAATCGTGACGCCGTCGACGCGGGCGCGTTCGTCGTCTTCGCTGGCGTCTTGATCGCCGGAGTTCAGGGCGGCGTCGCTGCGGTCGAACCGACACTCGTCGGGACGATTGCGGCAGTCCTCGCCTGGGACCGCGCACACGCCGCTGTCGACCTCGGCGAACAACTCGGTCGTGAAACCCCGACGCTCCGACTCGAGGCCGTCGGCTTCGCCTCGAGTCTGCTGGTCGGCCTGCTGTCGGGAACGGTCGGCTACGCCGTCTACGTCTTCGGCACTGGCAGTCAGCCGGTTCCAGCGTTAGTATTGTTGTTGCTCGCGGCGCTTTTCATCACGATCGGGCTGGGCTCCGGAAAACGGGAGAGAAACTGGCGCTCGAGTCGAAGAGACTAGCAGTCGTCGTGTGAGTGTTCGATCCAGACGGAGGGCGGAACGATTTACCGGTGCAACCGCTTCGGGTCGCGGGTGTGCCGACAACGACAGACAGAAAACCGGACGAGACGGTCGACGATATCGAGTGGGCACACACTGTCGGCCAGGTCGCGGTCGTCCCGTCGATGACGGTTCCCAGCTCGTCTCGACCGACGCCTGCTGGGCCGGTGAGATCAACAGTAGACGTCACACGAGCATTGCGGGGTGACCTCTACCAGCAGTATCTCCGTCTGTTCGGGATGTGAAAGTCCCAAGAGGACCCGATTTCCCGGCCCATACTCTTTTTCGACGACATCACAGTCGATAAGACGCTCTAGGTGATATTCGAGTGAGCTTCGGGCGATGTCGACGGAATCAGCTATCTCACTGGGGGTCGGTGAGTCGTCTTTCAGCAGGCGCGTGATTATTTCACAAGATACGTCTCGCTGAAGCAGTGCCAGGGCTTTCCGCTCCCACTCGTCGTACTCGGGTGGATAGTAGTGGACCTTCCCGTACAGTTTTTCAGAAACCAGCTTTTCCCGGTCGAGCAGTCGCTGAAGATGATGCTGTACCTGCCCTGGTGAGCCGTCAGTTCTCCTGACGAGTTCGTTGAAGTGAACCCCAGCGTTTTCCACCACGCACGAGTGGATTCGACGGCGTGTATCGTTCATTGGCATTTCGGCGAGTGACAGGTCTCTCGGCCGTCACTTCGTCCGCCCCTCTGATATGTCGCCGGGTTGCTCCCACGAAGTAAGAACGTCGGTGGCGTGGGTTACCAGCGCAGGTCGGCTGCCGCTTGGCTCACCCCAGCGTTCGTCGTCGGCGGAAAGACTGTCGGTCCTGGCCGCTCTTGACGCTGCTGTCACTTGCCCTGCTCGGACGAATTACGGCGACGATCCCCCAGCGCACTCGTGGCCCATCCTGCGGTTGCGCCGAAACTGATGCTTCGTCACCCGTATCAGGCTGACTCGAGTGTGAGGCCGAGTGACGTTTCGTTCTCGACGTTGTCGGTGACCGGACAGCGGTCCTCGACGGCTGCGAGCCACGCCTCGAGTTCGTCTTCGGTCGCGTCCGACTCGACTTCGACCGTAACCTCGAGGCCCTGGAGGCCTGGGCGGGCGTCGGACTGCTCGCCGCGGTAGCTGGCGTAGTCGATATCTCCTTCGATCGATACCGTCATCTCGTCGATCGGCACGGCCATATCGCGCGCGACCATCGTCGCCGTCGAGTTCAGACAGCCAAGAACCGCACCCAGAAAGTACTCGACGGGGTTTACGTCCTTGCCGACGACGAACTCTGCGTCGCCGGTGTCGATTCGAGTTCGTTTCGGACTGAGTCGGTCGGCGGTCAGTTCGTACGTCGTCGGGTCGTTCGATTCCGTCATCGTGCGTACTAGAGTCGCCGGCGACCGAATAAAACGTGACGGTGAGCGGTTGCGTTAGCCGTGAATTCCCATCGCTTCGATCTGTTCCTGGTACCGATTCCGGATCGTCACTTCGGTAACCTGCGCGACGTCTGCGACTTCACGCTGGGTCTTTTTCTCGTTACAGAGCAGCGACGCAGCGTAGATCGCAGCGGCGGCGTATCCGGTCGGAGACTTGCCCGAGAGCAGCCCTTCCTCGGCCGTCTTCTCGATGATTTCGTTGGCCTTTGTCTGGACCTCTTCGGACAGTTCGAGTTCGGAACAGAAACGAGGGACGTACTTTTTCGGGTCGACGGGTCGCATCTCGAGGCCGAGTTCTTGTGAGATGTATCGATACGTCCGGCCGATCTCTTTTCGTTCGACGCGTGAGACTTCCGAGATTTCTTCGAGGCTCCGTGGGATTCCCTCCTTTCGACAGGCGGCGTACAGCGCCGATGTCGCGACGCCTTCGATCGACCGACCGCGGATGAGGTCTTCTTTGAGTGCGCGGCGATAGATCACCGAGGCGACCTCGCGTACCGACCGTGGGACACCGAGTGCCGAGGCCATCCGGTCGATTTCGCTCAGTGCGAACTGGAGATTTCGTTCGCCGGCGTCTTTCGTTCGAATCCGCTCTTGCCACTTTCGCAGCCGATGCATCTGGCTGCGTTTCTTCGAAGAAATAGAGCGTCCGTAGGCGTCTTTGTCTTTCCAGTCGATCGTCGTCGTCAGTCCCTTGTCGTGCATCGTCTGGGTCGTCGGTGCACCGACCCGGGACTTTTCCTGCCGTTCCTGGTGGTTGAACGCCCGCCACTCAGGACCGGGGTCGATCTTTTCTTCCTCCACGACGAGCCCACAGTCTTCACAGATGAGCTCACCCCGGTCGGAGTCTTTCACGAGATTGTCCGATTCACACTCGGGACAGGCTTTTACCCCCTCCTGATCCTCGGTCTCGTCCGTCTCACGCGTGCGCTCCCGCTGGCGGGTGGACCGTGTCATCGCACTTTTATAGTAGTAACACCAGCATATATAAACTTTTGGTAGCTACTTTCGGCTGTAGAGAGATAATGGCCAAAACGGCCGATATGGGGCCTCAACCGGTGAGTTTGCGATACAAAACCAGAAAGACTTTATCCGGAACTGCCAGAGCACGGCTACGAATGCCGGTCATCGAGTGTGACATCGAGCGAGCGCGACTCCGCCTCGAGGAGGCAGGTGTCGCCGTCGAATCGGGGAACACGGACCACGAACGCTGGCGGGCGAGTCGCGGGTCGGCGACGGCCGTCGCCTACGACGACAAGGTCGTGATCCAGGGAGAGTCGCCCCAGGATCTCGAGGCCCTGCTCCGGGGCGGCGGCGGGCGGGCCCACCTCTACTTCGACGGCGGCGCGCGCGGCAATCCGGGACCTGCGGCTATTGGCTGGGTGATCGTCACCGGCGACGGCATCGTCGCGGAAGGGAGCGAGCGGATCGGCCGTGCAACGAACAACCAGGCCGAGTACGCGGCGCTGATCGCCGTCCTCGAGGCCGCGCGCGACTACGGCTACGACGAAGTGCAGATTCGCGGCGATTCCGAACTGATCGTCAAGCAGGTCCGTGGCGAGTACGACACGAACAATCCCGAACTCCGCGAGAAGCGAGTGACCGTCCACGAACTGCTCTCGTCGTTCGACGAGTGGGCGATCGAACACGTCCCCCGCGAGGTCAACGAGCGTGCGGACGAACTCGCAAACGAGGCATTCGAGAGCTAACTGGAGAGTGCTGGCCGACGATCGGCAATTGCAAAACCGCCGCTCACGAACGGTCGCGTATGAGCGAGTCGAACGGATCGGAATCGACTGACGCGCGTGACGACGGAGCCGACAGTGCGGAACTGCCCGCCGACGTCGTCGAGGAGGCAGAACGGCTCACGCGTCTCGAGCGGACGGTCGCCGACGACAACGAGGCCACAGCTCACGCCAAACGGCGCGAGGAACTGTTGGACAATCACGGGTTCACGTCCCGAATCCGGGACGACGACGGCGACGACGTATTGGTCTGTCATCCCGCGGCATGGATCGAAGACGGACTCGTCAGGACCGACCGGGTCGAGGATACCTCTCGCGCGGTCGAAATCCCACTCGAGGGGACGGGCGATCCGGACGACTGGAACGAAGTCGACGCCCACAACCGCGAAATCGCCACAGTGGTCAGGGAACGCCACGGCGGCGTCCACGGAGACAACGCAGCGGCGCTTGCGGACTTCGTCGGCAACCACTACGCGAAGTCGATCGAGTCGTTGACGGCCGAGGAACTCGCGGAGTTCCGAACGGAGTATTTCGTGCGTAACGCGTGGCCGTCAAAAAAACAGCGGACTGTGATCGACGAATCGATCGAGTTGATCTACGAAACGGTCGGTGAAGCCGTTCCGGGGGAGTAGATCAGTAGCTTTCGTCGACGATGTCGCGGATCTCGTCCGCGCGGTCTCCATCGCTGACGACGTTCGAGAGCGTCCAGCGGACGCCGTCGAGGACGGCATCGTAGCCGTCGTCGGTCAGTGCGTACTGGTTGGTTCGTTTGTCGAGTTCACTCTTTTCGACCAGTCCCAGTTCGACGAGTTCGTCGAGGTTCGGGTAGAGACGGCCGTGGTTGACCTCGGTTCCGTAGTAATCCTCGAGTTCCCGCTTGATCGCCAGGCCGTACATCGGCTCCTTGGCGAGGATGACGAGGATGTTGTTCTGGAACGCTGTGAGCTCGCGCGCGATACTCTGTTCGCCGGTAATTGATTGTGCCTCTGACATACCTGTGCAAATGTCACCAGACTATTTAAGACTTGCCAACATTACACGTCGCAACCGGTAGACGGAGTCTAGCCGGCATCGTTTTCCTGGACGATTACGTCCGAATCACAGTCGTCGGTTGTCTGGTTGCCATCAAGTACCGTTGACACTCGATTAGGAAAGTACTTTTTGATCGACTACGATGGTCGGATATATGGTCAACCTCTGGGAAGACCTCGAGACTGGACCGAATCCGCCGGAAGAGATCTACGCCGTCGTGGAGTGTCTCAAAGGCGAGCGCAACAAATACGAGTACGACAAGGACGTTCCTGGCGTCGTCCTCGATCGAGTACTCCACAGCAACGTCCACTACCCGAGCGACTACGGTTTCATCCCGCAGTCGTACTACGACGACGAGGACCCATTCGACGTGCTCGTGCTCGTCGAGGACCAGACGTTTCCCGGCTGTGTCATCGAAGCCCGTCCCGTCGCCCTGATGAAGATGGACGACGACGGCGAACAGGACGACAAAGTCATCGCCGTCCCCTCCGAGGACCCACGATACGACCACATCGAGGATCTCGAGGACATTCCACAGCAACAACGCGACGAGATCGACGAGTTCTTCACGACCTACAAGAACTTAGAGGAAGGCAAAGAAGTCGAGACGCTGGGCTGGGAGGACAGGCAGGCTGCCTACGACGCGATCGAACACGCCCAGGACCTCTACGAAGAGCACTTCGAGTAACGTCGTTGCCGACGTTCGTTTTTCCCGACCGGATACACCGTGGTTATTTGCGGCTCCGTCGCCGATGAGTTATGAGCATGGGTAATTTTATTGGGTGGTAGAACGTACGACTGTACGTCATGGCAGCCAGCAACCGATCCCCACGCACGCCCGCATCCGGCGACGAGCCAGCCAATTCCGGCGCTGGCATGGCCCACCTCACCGTGGTCCCGACGAATTTCGACTCCGATGACGAACGAAACGAGTAGCCACTTTCTGCTTCTCGACCGATCCCGCCTCCCGCGACTTCTCAGTAGCGTGTCCTGAAACGAACCTTCTTGTGTACGGTCGGTCTACGGCCCTCTATGGGTCTGTTCGATCGGCTGCGGGGCGACGGCGCACCCCGCGTCGCGTTCATCGGAATTGACGGCGTGCCATACAGTCTTCTCGCCGAGAACGAAGAGCTGTTCCCCAACATCGCGTCGCTCGCCGACGACGGGTCCGCAGGTGAAATCTCGAGTATCGTCCCGCCCGAGTCCAGCGCCTGCTGGCCTGCGCTGACGACCGGAACGAACCCCGGAGAAACAGGCGTCTATGGCTTTCAAGACCGTGAGGTAGGCACCTACGAGACGTACGTGCCGATGGGACGGGAAGTCCAGGCTGACCGCGTCTGGGATCGCGTCCAGGAAGCCGGTCGCCAGGCAACCGTCATGAACGTTCCAGTCACATTTCCGCCCCAGCGAAACGTCCAGCGAATGGTCTCGGGCTTTCTCTCCCCTGGCCTCGAGAAAGCGGCACATCCGGACGGATTCCGTGAGTATCTCGAAGATATCGAGTACCGAATCGACGTGAACCCGAAACTCGGCCACCAAGAGGACAAAGTCGAGTTCGTCGAGGACGCCCACGCCACGGTCGACGCCCGGTTCGAGGCATTCCAGCAGTACGTCGAGGAAGACGACTGGGACCTCTTTTTCGGCGTCTTCATGACGACCGACCGGGTCAACCACTTCCTGTTCAAAGACTACGCGGAAGACGGCGAGTACAAAGACGAATTCCTCGAGTTCTACCAGAAGATCGACGACTACATCGGCCGACTGCGCGAGGCCCTGCCCGAGGACGTGACGATGATCGTCGCATCCGATCACGGCTTTACCAGCCTCGACTACGAGGTCCACTTCAACGAGTGGCTCCGCGAGGAGGGCTGGCTCTCTTTCACGAGCAACACCCCCGAAGAACTGGCCGATATCGCCGACGAGACGACCGCCTACTCCTTTATCCCGGGACGGTTCTACATCAACCTCGAGGGGCGAGAACCCCGCGGCTCGGTTGCCGAGGAAGAGTACGACGACGTGCGTGACGAACTCAAAGCCGACATCCTCGACCTCGAGGCCCCCGACGGCCGACAGGTCGTCGACCGCGTCGTCGAGAAAGAGGAGGCGTTTCGCGGCGACCACGACGACATCGCGCCGGACCTGGTCGCGATCCCTCGGGCCGGATTCGACCTCAAGTCCGGGTTCACGGCCGACTCCGAGGTGTTCACGCGGGGGCCGCGAAATGGGATGCACAGTTTCGACGACACCACCCTCCTTATCGACCACCCGGGGGCGAACATCGACGGTGCCGACCTACTCGACATCGCGCCCACGATTCTCGACCTGATGGACGTCGAGTACAGTCGCGGCGAGTTCGACGGAGCAAGTCTGCTGTAGGCTCGTCTCATCCGAGACGGACTGCTGTACCGACGTACCGGGACAACTCGGATCGCGGTTGCGCGGCAATGACGGACAGCAAGCCGGATGAGACGGTTCGCACAACCATCGTCGCGCCGCAACCGTCTGCTGGAGTCGTCTCCCCACCCGATCACCGGACCGAACGTAACCGCTACCGATACCGGTTCGATCCCGTTTTCCGAATCCGGACCAACTCTCGGCATACGATGGAACGCGAGGAAGTGATCCACGCTCGCGGCCACGAGAACGTTCGGGCCGAACACGCGAGTACGTTCGAGGTGACGACTGACGACTACCTGACTCCCGCAGGAGATTGCATCCTCGCAATCGAGGCCGATCGAGCCCCCGCCGACTTCGATCCCGACTTCGTCGCGGCCTGCCAGAACGCCGACGCGACGATCACGGTCGAACTCGAGACCGCCGGCCACGTCGACTCCGTGACGGGGCGTGGCGACCCCGCCCTCGAGTTCACGAACGAACGCAGCGCCGTCGGGCGGACGAGCGAGTACGTCGACGATCGGACGATGCTACTCGAGGCCGACTTCGCCGCCGAGGGGTTCGACCGCGACCTCGTCGGTGCGCTCACCGAGGGTGCCGAGGTGACGGTGACGTTCCGCGTCGAGTGACACGATCGGGAATCACCGCCGACACTTACCGTTCACAGCCATAGAGCGGCTGGGGCCCCCACAGAGACCGTAAAGATAATTGTTCGATAGTAGATACACCCTCGTATGAAACAGAAAGTCATCTGTCCTCACTGTTCGGAGAAAGTCTCGATCGACGTCGATAGAAAGGTCCTCAGAACGAGAGGACGGATCGGCTCCGTCAACGACGGCTACGATCGGTCCGCAGTCTGCCCGGACTGTGACGAGAAGTTCGCCTGTAAAGTCGAGGACCCGACGCGTCGTCGTCGGTAAGCCTGGGCTTTCGCTTCCACCGTCTTCGTCTCGACGCTGCACAGGAACAAGACCAATACGCTACGAGCCTGTGGTTCCGATATGACCGAGGACCCGGAGCCAGCGGTCAACGTAAGCGGCGGCCAAGCGGGCGGTGGCGTCGCCGCGGAGTTCGATCCGGCGACTGCCGACACCCGCGCCGAACACGTCGTCGATCGCCTCGGGGAACTGTACTGGCAGAAACGCTACGGCGGTCGAGATGCCTTCACCTGCCTCGTCCGAACGATCCTGAGCCAGAACACCAGCGACAAGGCCAGCCAGCCAGCCCACGACGCGTTGATCGAGCGCTACGACACGACAGACGCCGATCTTGCTGACACACTCGCCGCTGCCGAACAGTCGACACTCGCGGAGACGATCAGTTCGGCCGGCCTCTACAACCAGAAGTCGAGGGTTCTCATCACGACCGCCGAGTGGGTCGTCTCGGAGTTTGGCTCCGCAACGGCCTTCGACGAGTTCGTCACGGAGAAAGCACCCGAAACCGTCCGCGAGACGCTACTCGAGGTCCGCGGCGTCGGTCCCAAGACCGCCGACTGCGTGTTGCTGTTCGCCGGCGGGCGAACTGGCGTCTTCCCCGTCGACACGCACGTCCACCGGATCTATCGCCGACTCGGGATCGCCTCGCCCGACGCCGACCACGAGGAAGTGCGAACGGTGCTCGAGGAAGTCGTCCCGGCGAAAAAGTGTGGGTTCGGCCACACCGCGACGATCCAGTTCGGCCGGGAGTACTGCACGGCGCGCAAGCCGGCCTGCCTCGAAGACCCCGACGCCTGCCCGCTGGGCGACCGCTGCGACCAGGTCGGTGTCTACCCCGCGACGGAGGACGTCGTCGATCCTGCCGAGACGCTCGAGTGACGCCGATTGCATTCGGGAGTCGGCAACGAACTCCGCGCCGTGGAGACGGCCGCGTCGTCTCATGAGTAGGGACCTGGCCCGCGTCGCTCACCGTTCGCTCGTGACCGCCGGTCGCGTCCTCATTCGGCGATCGGCTCGAACCAGCCACGAGTGCGGGCACGCCCACAGCCTGCAGGCATGTCCAGAACCGCGAAGAAGTTCCCGACTCGAGCGCCGAAAGCGGCTGCCGGCGTCACGTGGTGACACGATAAGCGTGTGCACTGTTTTTGACTTCACCGGCCGTGTCAGACGCACACGGCCACGCCACACGTACGTATCGGTCTGTAGAAATGTCTGTGAAGATTCACAACCGTTTTATGCAAGTGTCGGGGTAGAACCGGGGCACGATGGCTGCAGACCCCTACCGGGATGCAGAGACGAGCAAGACAGGCGCTGAGTCGAACGACCGTTCTGCGACCTCCCGTCGACGGCTGTTAGCAACGACGGCCGTCGGCTCCGTCAGCGCGTTCGCGGGCTGTGCGGAGACCCTCGCGGGCGACGACGACGCGACGGACCGACTGCGGGTGATGGTCTGGAGCGGTAACTACGCTGATCGGTTCGAGGACGGCCTCGTTTCGCAGTGGGAAGCAGAACGCGACATCGATATCGAACTCGAACGTGGTTGGGACGGCATTCTCGAGAGTATTCGGAACGCACCGGCGGACGATCCGCCGTTCGACGTCACCGTCGCCGAGGGGAATTTCTACTACTACGGCCGCCAGGACGACCTGTTCGAGCCGATCGACGTCGACAACATCTCGAACGCCGACGAGATCATGGATTTCTTCACGGAGATCCGCGATCCCGAGTACGGGATGCCCGTCGACGGCGCACCCTGTACTATCATCCACCGCGACGACGCGGACGTCGACCCCGAGACGTGGGCCGATCTCTCCGCCGAGACCGTCGCTAACAGCGAAGGCGTCGGGATCGACACCGGCTTCTGGTGGTATCCGATGTACGCGGCCGCGATCGGAATGAGCGAAGAAGAGACAGCCGAGGAGATGTACGACGAGACACTCCACGGCGATGTCCTCGACCGGATCGAAGACTGGGGCATCGAAGAGTGGGCATCCACCGGCGAAGATATCTGGCAGGCGTTCGAAAACGGCGTCATCGACGTCGCCCAGTGGTACTACGACCAGACCGCTTTCGACATCGACGACTACGAGGGCCTCAGCCACACGCTGCCCGAACAGACGACTGGGTGGATCAACAACTGGTGTATCGTTCGCGGCACCGACATGCACGACGAGGCAGAGGAGTTCATCGACTTCCTGCTCGACGCCGAGGTTCAGTCCGAGTGGGCTGAAAGCCATCCGATGATGTTCAGTAACGAGAACATCGACTACCCCGCCGAGCTCGAGGGCGACCTCCCGACGACCGACGAAGAGGCACGCGACATCGCGTTCCCCAACTGGAGCGAACTCGCCGAGCACAGCGACGACCTCGCCGACGAGTTCTCGCGAATGCAACAGCAGTCCTAACGTTACTGAACCAGACCAATGTCCGAAATTACGTTGCAGGGACTCGAGAAACAGTACGGCGAGACGACCGCGGTCGAAGACGTCTCGGTCGAAATAGCGGACGGCGAACTGCTGTGCCTGCTCGGGCCCAGCGGCAGCGGGAAGTCGACGACGCTGCGGATGATCGCCGGCCTCGAGACGCCGACCGCCGGATCGATCCGGATCGACGACGAGGACGTCACCGACCAGCCGGCCTACGACCGAAACACGTCCACCGTGTTCCAGGACTGGGCGCTGTTTCCACACAAGACGGTGCGCGAGAACGTCGCGTTCGGACTGAAGATGCGCGGCGTATCGAGAGAAGAACGCACGGAACGCGCCGAAGAGATGCTCGAGCGTGTCCAGATGGGTGGCTACGGTGACGACGATCCGACGAACCTGAGCGGCGGACAGAAACAGCGGGTTGCACTGGCCCGCTCGCTGGCCGTCAACCCCGACGTACTGTTGCTCGACGAGCCGCTGTCGAACCTCGACAAGCGACTCCGGGAGGACATGCAGATCGAACTCCGTGAGATCCACGAGGACCTAGAAGAGACGTTCGTCCACGTCACTCACGACCAGGACGAGGCGTTCACGCTTGCCGACCGCATCGGAATCATGAACGAAGGACAGTTGATCCAGGTCGGCGACCCCGACGAGATCTACGAGAACCCCAGGAACCGCTTCATCGAAGGGTTTCTCGGCGACACGAACTTCGTCGACGGGACGGTGGGATCGGTCGGACCCGACAGCGTCGCCGTCGAGACGAAATTCGACAGCGAGATCACGATTCCAGCCGACACCGCCCACGACCTGGATGAGGGGACGGAGCTGACGCTGTCGCTGCGACCCGAAATCTTCTCGATCGAGCGACCGACCGCTGACGACAGCCAGCGACAGGTACTGGCCGACGGTGCCGCGGCAAACGCCGTCGTCGGGACGATCGACAACGTCCTCTACCGTGGCTCGACTGTCCGGTACTCCGTCTCGGCCGGCGACACGTCGATCTTCGTCGAACGCACCGACACGACCGAGGAGTCGCTGGCCGTCGGCGACGAGATCCGTATCGAGTGGAACGGCAGCGACGTCCTCGCGTTTCGCACCGACGGAACGCGCATACCCCTGTAGCGATGACGGACACGAACACAGCACTCCCGGATTCGATCGGTGCCACCGTGCCGGACCTGTCGACACTCTCGAGTTCGACCCGCGCGCTGTTGTTGATGGCACCGCTGCTCGCGTTCGAACTGCTGGTTTTCGTCGTCCCGTTTGTCATCCTGCTTCGGATCAGCGTCACGGCGTCGTCGACCGACCACGTCTACGCCGAAGGGACCTGGTCGCTCGAGAGCTACGTTGAAGTCTTCACCGACGGCCTGCTGTTGAGTGTCATCGTCGAGTCGTTCCAGCTCGGCGTGATCGTGACGATCCTCTCGGTCGTCATCGGGCTGTTCTACGCGTACGCCATCTGGCGCTCGCGTGGCCTCGTCAAGTCGTTGCTGTTGCTGTCGGTCGTCATGCCGCTTCTGACGACGCTGGTCATCCGGACCTACGCGTTCAATCCACTGTTAGCGCCGACCGGAACGCTCAACGACGCGCTTCTGTCGTTGGGTGTTCTCTCGGAGCCGGTCCAGTTCGTCCCCGCGACTGTCGGAGCCGTCGCCGGGCAACTGTACATCGTCCTTCCGTACGCAGTGTTGGCAATCTACAGCGTGTTGTCGACGATGGACTGGGGGATCGTCGAGGCCGCACGCGATCTCGGAGCGAGCAGGCCGCGGTCGTTCGTCGAAGTCGTGTTGCCACAGGCGATGCCGGGGATCATCGTCGGCGCTGTGATCTCGTTCGCCTGGAGCGTCGGCGCCTACGCGGCTCCCGATCTCCTCTCACACGACATCACGTTCGCGGTCCACGCCGAGGAACTGATGCTTGGTTACATGGACTACTCGCTTGCAGCCGCGCTGTCGGTCGTTATGCTCCTGTTGATGCTCGTCGGTGTCGCTGTGATTTTCGCAGTTCTCAACCGCTTCGGAGGTGAGTTCGACCTTGCATAGGGAAACACTCGAGACCGCCGCGTTCCGCGTCGGTTACGCCGCGTTGTTCGCGCTGCTACTGCTCCCGTTGCTGGTCGTCGTCGTGACGTCGTTTGCGGCGTCCGGCCGACTCGCGTTCCCGCCGGAGAGCTACTCGCTCGTCTGGTACAGTGAGTTCTTCGACAGCATTGGCTGGCTCACAGCGTTCGAGAACAGCATTATAGTCGGCGTCGGGACGGCGTTGTTCGCGACCGTCCTCGGCGTCCTGGCCGCGTTCGGCCAGGAGTTCGACGAGGAGAGCACGCTCGGGACGATCGTCGGCCCGCTGGTGTTGCTTCCCCTGTTGATCCCGCCAGTGATCCTGGGGATCACGCTGTTGATGTACTTCAGTGAGCTCGGGCTTCGCGACTCGTATGCGACGCTCGTTCTCGCACACACGCTGTGGGCGACGCCGCTGGTCTACTTCGTGATGCGGTCGGTGTTCAGCCGATTCGACTGGCAACAGCTAGACGCCGCCTACGACCTCGGGGCGGGACCGGTCCAGGCGTTCGTCCACGTCGTCTTGCCGAACGTCAAACAAGGCGTCTTCGTCGGTGCCTTGCTCGCCTTTATCATCAGTCTTCAGGAGTTCGTGATGGCGCTTTTCCTCTCGACGGGCAGCACCGAAACCATTCCGGTGTTGGCCTGGACGGAGATCCGACAGGCACTCGACCCGATGGTCAGCGTCGTCTCGACGTTTCTCATCCTGTTTTCGCTCGTCGCGCTCGCACTCGCCGTGCTCGCGACGAACCTCGAGTGGGTATCGAAGCAGTTGTCCTAACCGACACCTCACGGTGTTTCTTCGGCCACAAATACGTCGGCCGCGACGATGACGCGTCCGCCGACAGCGAGGCTACGGGACTACTTGCCACTGCAGAACACGAGAGGGCGAACGTATTTATATGTACATATTCCAACTAATTTCCAATGACAGTATCGATGCAGTTGCGGTTCGAGAACCTCGGCAAACGATACGCAACGGATGTCTAGGGTGTTCGAGGAATCGACCTCGAGTTTGGGGAGGGAATACACGGCCTACTCGGCCCGAACGGTGCCGGCAAGTCGACGCTGATGCAAATCGTCACGACGGTTCTGAAACCGACGACCGGGACCGTCTACTGGAACGGGACCGACGTCGTCGAAACGCCCTCGGCCGTCCGCGACGAACTGGGATATCTCCCCCAGAGTTTCGGCGTCTATCCGGATCTTACCGCCACGGAATTTCTCGAGTACGTGGCTGCACTGCGTGGCCTGGACCGTGAGACTGCTGACGCCAGGATCGACGAGCTGCTCGCACTGACGAACCTCGAACACGTCCGTGACGAAAAGATACAGACGTTTTCCGGCGGGATGCGCCAGCGAGTGGGCATCGCACAGGCACTGGTGAACGATCCGAGCCTGCTGATCGTCGACGAACCGACGGTCGGTCTCGATCCGGAGAAACGAGTCCGCTTCCGGAACGTCCTTTCCTCCATCGCGAGCGATCGCATCGTCTTGCTCTCGACACACATCGTTCCGGACATCGAGGCGACGGCGAACAGCGTCGCCCTCCTCGAGGACGGCGAACTGGTGACACATACAGGTCCCGAGTCACTCGTCGAAGCGACCGCGGGAAGCGTCTACGAGTATCTCGTTTCGCGTGCCGACCTCGAGAGGCGGTCAGAGACCAGTATCAGGTCTCGAGTACGGTCCAGCGGGCCGACAGCGTCAGTGTCAGAGTGATCGCCGATGAACGACCAGATCCCGACGCGAAGTCGGTCACACCGACGCTCGAGGACGCCTACCTCCATCGAATCGACCGCCGGGGAGGAGTGTAGTATGGACACCGAGCGAGTGAGGGTGCGTCGCGTCTTCCACGTCGCGCGGGCGGATTTCTACCAGCGACTCCGGTCTCGACAGGTGCTCGTCGTCCTGGCCGTAATCGCGTCTCTCGGCTATCTGGTCAACGTCGGCACCGTCGAGCTATTCTACCTAGACTCGAGCAACGGGGAGACGGTCCAGTACACCGGCGAGCCGACATTGGCGTACATCGGGCTCACCGCCGGAATGACGGGTGCGTCGGTCCTGCTTGTCCTCGGGTACTACCTTCTCGCGGGCTCGCTCGAGCGCGACCGAACACACGACGTCGATCGACTCGCCGCGAGCACGGGCGTCGCCACTCGGACGGTCCTCGTCGGAAAGTGGGTTAGTCACGTCGGATACGTCGCCGTCGTGCTCGGAACGCTCGGAGTCGCGGCGGTCATCAACCACCACGTTCACGGGACAGGAACGACAGATCCTGTCTGGATTCTCGGGGCGGTATTTCTGCTCGGGCTCCCAGTTGGGTGTCTCGTCGCTGGTGTCACGCTCCTGTTTCATACGGATTACTGTAACGATTTACCGGCGCAACCGCCGCCCGGGTCGCGGTTGTGCCGAAAATGACTTACAGGAAACCGTATCAGTCGACGGATTGGCTCGACGGGACGATCGGGAACGTCGTCTACTTCTTCGTGGCAGCGATGGCATTGGCGGTCGCCGCTACGACGGGCGACTACGCTCCCGACGAAATCCCTGTCTGGCTCCAGCTGACCGATACTGTCGGGATGTTCGTTTCGGCCGAACTGACTGCAGAGGCGCTATACTCGGTCGCCCCGGAGTACGAGGGGCTGGGCGTCGCGAACTTCGGGGCCGGTAGCGCAAGCGCCGAGATCGTCCGGTTCCACTGGGGTGGCGACTGGCTGCCGCTCTGGTTCTACGTGAACCGCTTCGGGTTGCTCCTCTTGGGGATCGGATTCGCGGTGCTTGCGACCGTCCCGTACGAACGGTTCGATCGCAGTCGAGCGACGGACGGAGACGGGATCGGTCGCAGACTGCGCCGGGTCCTTCTCTCGATTCGTTCGACGATGAGCCAGACGCCCGACAGCCGAAACGTCGAAGATGCGTCTCTGACACCCGTATCGGACCGAACTGCCGGAGGAATGGGACGGCTCGTTTTGCAGGAGCTACGGCTGCTGGTCCGTGGCCACCCCTGGTGGTGGTACGCCGGGGCGCTCGCGATCTGTGTCGCCGGTCTCTCCAGTTTGGCGGCCAGTTTCGGCGTCGTCGTCGCCGCAGCAATCTGGCCGGTGTTCCTCTGGTCGTCGATGGGGTCCCGGCCAACCCGACACGGGGTGACGCCGTTTATCGTCTCGTCGAAGCATCCCTACGGACAACTCGCCGCAGAATGGATGGCCGGCGCGATTGTCGCGACGGCGTTTTTCGGCGTCGCTCTCTGGCTACTGCTCCTCGAGACAGGAGCGAGCGGCGCGGCCGTTCTCGTCGGAGCCGTCCTGTTCGTTCCATCACTTGCACAGGCGATGGGGTGCTGGACCGGGACGAGACGACTGTTCGAACTGACGTACCTGCTGTTGTGGTACGTGGGGCCTCTCAACGGCGTCCCGGAACTCGATTTCGCCGGTGCAACGTCGGAGACCGCTGGAACGACTATGCCACTGCTGTTCGGCGGAATCGGGCTGCTGGCACTTGCTGCCGCATTCGTCTACCGGTATCGACAGACGTAGCTCTCTCGCAACCGGTGGCTGCTATCCTCGAGCCCTCGGTGGAGATTGTGAACGCGACGAGGACGAAAGACGACAAGCCGACGGTTGCGAGGTCGATCCGCGACGGCCGGGCGACGCGTCGAACAGTGTCGAGAACGAGCGCTGCTCGAGGACTACCAGACACTCGACCCCGACGGCACCACTAGTACCGTCCCAACCGTCGACTGACGGGTCGAATCGAGCGACACCGCCAGATTCGACCCATCAGTGCAGGCTTGGCCCGCCACTAGCGCTGGTGGGAAGGTGCTGCCGGCGGGAAACGACTGGCTCACGGTCGACTCGCACCGTCGACAACGACAGTTCGGAGCGGAGTGACAGAAATGCGAGAACGCTCGAGGCGGACAGAGACGGAGCGAGACGGCCCTAGAGGAACCGGAACGTCTCGAGGTTCTTCGGCGCGAACGTCCGCATGTTGTAGTCGTGGTACAGCGCGGAGGACAGATCCTGCGTGGAGCGTTCGTCACCGTGAACACAGAGCACCTTCTCGGGGCGGGGATTCATCGTCTTCACGAAGTTTTCGAGGCCGGCACGGTCGGCGTGGCCGGAGAAGCCGTCGACGGTTTCGACGTCGACGTTCAATTGGAGAGTGCCGCGGCCGTTGTTCCCGCCCATCGCTCCGACTTCGCTGGTCGGAATTTCGTCCCAGCCGTTCTGGATGCGGCGACCGAGAGTTCCCTGAGCCTGGTAGCCGACGAAGACCAGTTTCGAGTCCGGATCGGGGCCGATGTGAGAGAGCCAGGACATGATCGGGCCGCCGGTGACCATACCGGACGTCGAGAGGATGATGCAGGGGCCGCCGTCGGCGACGTCTTGCCGTTCCTCTTCGCCGGCGTCGATGTGGTTGAACTCCTCGGCGAGGAACGGGTTCTCGTCCTCGTGGAAGATGCGGTCGCGCAGTTCGTCCCGCAGGTACTCGGGGTAGGTCGTGTGGATCGCCGTCGCCTCCCAGATCATCCCGTCCAGGTGGACCGGCATCGAGGGAATCTCACCCTCGCGCATCGCTTCCTCGATGACGAGCATGATCTCCTGTGAGCGCCCGACGGCGAACGCGGGAATGAGGACCTTCCCGTCTTGCTCGTAGGCCTCGTTGATGACACGCTTGAGTTTCTCCTCGGAGTCTTCCTGGTCGGTCTGGTAGTCGTTGCGACCGCCGTAGGTCGACTCGAGGACGAGCGTCTCGACCCGGGGGAAGTCGTTGACGGCACCGTTGAACAGGCGGGTGTCCTCGTAGTGGATGTCGCCAGAGAAACAGACGTTGTAGAGGCCATCGCCGATGTGGAAGTGCGAGACGGCCGAACCGAGAATGTGGCCGGCGTTGTGGAAGGTAAGCTTGACGTCGGGTGCGATGTCAGTCACGTCGCCGTACTCGAGCGGGATGCAGTGTTTGATCGCTTCCCGAACTTGCTCGGAGTCGTACGGTGGCGTGCGACCTTCCTTGGCGGCGACGTCGAGATAGTCGAGTGTCAGCAGTCCCATCAGGTCTCGCGTGGGTTCGGTACAGTAGATCGGGCCGTCGTAGCCGTACTTGAACAGCAGTGGGATAAAGGCGGAGTGATCGAGGTGGGCGTGAGTCAGTACGACTGCGTCGATCGTCTCGGGGCCGGCACCGAACGCCTCGGGGGCATGCAGGTACGGGACCTCGCCTTCGGCACCGGGCTTGTCACCACAGTCGATGAGAATTCGGGTCTCGGGCGTCGAGAGGATGAACGCAGCGCGGCCGACCTCGCGACAGCAGCCCAGCGTCGAGATGCGGACGTACTCGTCGTCGGACATCTCTTCGCGGTGGATTTGTCGCCCCACCTTCTCTAGGATGTCCCGTCGGTCGTCGCGTTCCTGTTTGAGGAAACTCCGGACGTTCGAGACGGTCGAGGACTCGATCGGGGGCGTGCGGACGACTTCGGGTGTCCAGCCCACGTCTTTCGTGATATCTCGGAGCGTCGACCCGTGGCGACCGATCACCATACCGGGTTTCTCGGCCTCGATGACGACCTCGCCGGTGTCGGCGTGGAAGTCTAGGTCGGTGACGCCGGCCTCGTCTGGGATGACGTCCATGATCTGTTCGCGGGCCTGTTCTGGCCGCGAAAGAACACTGGGGTCGGGCCGGACTGTGATCCGTTTTCGGAGTTTGCTCGCGAGTTTCCGGATCAGGTCGCCCTGCTGGGCGAACTTCTTCGGATCTCGCGTGTAGACGACCAACTCAGGGCCTTCGTATTTCACCGAGGAAACCGAGATGTCACTCGGTAACTCGCTCGTGATCTCTGCTTCCAGATCGTCAAGTTGCTGCTCTACAGTGCTCATAAGTCGCCAAATGTGGCTTGCGTGAACTCGCCGACGGGAGCAGATGTCCGGCTCGAGTCGAGGATGACGCAATACGTCTCGTATCTCGTGTCATTCTGTGTAGTGCCGTGACGAAGACGCCCCCAGGTCGGTTATCCTGGTTCCTGGTCCGTGCGGGAAGATTCCAGGGAGAACCCGCTTACTCGAGCTTATTCTTCGCTTCGTATAAAAGCCTTCGCAAAGCACAGGGTGACACATGCCGTAGGCGTTGTATGAAGTTTACACCAGAACGCGTCGCTACAGAGCGTGACTGGATCGTCGACCGTGCCGACAGGATTGTCCCCGTAATCAACGACGTCCGCGACGACTTGGGCGAGGTGTTCGACACCGACGTCGATCACGTGACCCGAGAGCAGTACGTCACGGAAGTAGACGTAGTCTTCGCCGACGGCGACCTCGCAGTCAACGTCGCAGCGATGACTGCCATCCTCCGGAGCGTAGACGTCGAGGGAGACTACCCTGGGTTCGTCGTCGACGAACTGCTTGGCCGCGAACTGGCCGCGACGATCGCCGGCACGCAGCCGTTGCGAACGCTTGGCGAGGCGACTTTCCACTACGCGGACCTGCAGGTCCACGGCGATGCCGACGAAAACGCGGGAGTAGACGACCTCGAGGCCGCACTCGCTGCCGGGTTTCAAGAACGTATTTCCGGCTGGAACTGGACCGAACGCGAGAGTCCGTTCGCCCTCGAGTGAGTGTGACCGCCCAGACGGTTTGCTGTCAGTCAGTTCCGACGCGACCGCGAGCACTCCTGCGGTCGCACCGGGACATCGGGGCAGCAGTCCGTCTCAGTCCTCGTCTTCGGGGTCCGGTTCCGCTCCCTGCCCCGGTGTCGGTGCGGCCTCGGCCTGGAGCTGCTGTTCTAGCATGAGACCGTACTCTTCGCCGGGGACCAGACCGCTCACGTCCCCGTCACGGAGTTCGTCCATCAGGCGCTCGTCGGGGCCAGCAAGCAGGAACGCCCCCCTGTTGGCCATCCCTGCCTCGATCGATAGTTCGTCGTCGGCTTCTATCTCCGACTCGAACGCGACGGCACGCTCGACTGTCAGTTCGGTTCGCCGGCGCTCGAACTCGTCCTGTGCTTCCATCTGCTCGAGGTCGCCGGCTTCGATCTCTGCCATGATCTCGGCCTCGAGGTCTTGCATCTCTTCCGGACCTGGTTGGACGAGGCCCGTGATTCCGTCTTCGGGATCGATCTCTGGCTCGCGGTCCACCTCGAGTTCGGTTTCCCCGTCGACATCGGGACCGTCATCGTCGTCTGAGAGGTCGAACTGGCTGCAGCCTGCGAGCGACGCGGTCGCACCGACGCCGCCCAACTGGAGGAGGCGGCGACGACTTGGATTCGTCTCCATTTGCTCCTGACTCGGGGACGGGAACGGTTAAAAGCTCGCAACCTGTGCCGTACCGAGCGGTGACGGGGCGCTTTTAGGTCCCGACGGGGTAGGAACCGCCAGTGACACGCTCCGAACGGGACGCCCACGTCGACACCCTCGAGCACCCATCCCTCGAGTCGGCTCGAGACGCGATCGTCGACGGAATCGACCGCGGCGCACTCGTGACGATCTTCGGTCGATGCTCGGTCGATTACGAGGGGCGAGCCTCGAGTCGGCTCGGGATCGGAGACAGACACGTGCTGCTCAAACCGGACGGGACGGCACTGGTCCACACTGACGAGGGCCAGCAGCCGGTCAACTGGCAGCCGCCGGGCTGTGAGCACTTGGTGTGGTGTGAGAGCAACCAGAACAGTGACCGGCTCGTCCTCGAGAGCGTTCGCTCGACGCCCGACGAACGACTGCTGGTCGGCTTTCGGGACGTCTTTCAGGTCGCTGCGTTTTCGGGTTCCGACGAGACAGAACTCGCTCTCTCTGGCACCGAGGAAGACCTTCGAAAGCGCATCCTCGACGAGCCAGACCTGCTCGAATCCGGCTTTACGCCGCTTGCGACCGAGCGCGTTACGCCCGCGGGAGCGGTCGATGTCTACGGTGAGGACTCGGCCGGACGGGCAGTCGTCGTCGAACTCAAGCGCCGCCGCGTCGGTCCCGACGCCGTGAGTCAACTCCGGCGGTACGTCGACGCACTCGAGCGAGATCTCCACGCCGATGCCACGGTTCGCGGGATACTGGTCGCACCGTCGGTCACCGACCGCGCACAACGGTTGCTCGTCGAACACGGACTCGAGTTCGTCTCGCTCGAGCCGACGGCGGACTGACGGTCTCCCACGACGCACCCGTACGCGTTCACGCTGTATTCCCGTCATCGTCTCGCTGACGGTGCTCGTTCGGTTGGAACGCGTATCGGGTGACGTCGACGAGCCGTCACCAGCAGAGCCGGTGGCGACTCGACGGCTGTGACCGAGACCGAATAGAACGAGAGCGGCAAACACTGCCACCACAGCGAGGCGTCGAACACTCCCGGCTGGATGTCCGACGCTACAGGTTGGGCAGGGCGAGTGCTTCGGGGCTTGTCCCCGAGATACTTCACGACCTCGCAAGCGACGTGTTGTTTCTGGAGACGAGCCACGCGACGAACACCTCGGTTCACCTCGCCGAGTATCGCGCAACGATCGACCTCGAGGTGACCGACCACGCCAGCGCGGTGTTCGTCGACGGCGACCGCGAGTGACTCGAGTGACTCGAGTGGGTGGATCTCGCTATCGACGACGAGGACTTCCCGAGGTGTGGAGTCGCGTTCGAGCGCGACCACGCCGACGTAGTCACGACGGGTTCCGTCGGCGTCGGCGAAGCGAGGCGTCTCGAACAGCGACCGCTCGTGGACTTCGCGGTCGAGTGGTTCGAATCGGACCGCAGATAAGAGGCGTCAGACGGACTGCTGTAAGCCATCGGCGGTGCAACCGGGGGCGTCTTGCGGTTGCGTCGAGGGTCGTTACAGGAAACCGTCTCATACGGAATGCTGTACGATGTCCCGGCGCGACCGCGAGCCCGACTGCGGTCGCGCCGAAACTAACGGACAGCAAACCGTATCAGTCGTCACTGGGGGCTGCATCCGGTCGGTAGCCTCGACTGATCTCCTTCCAGCGGCCGGTCCAGAACCGGTAGTAGTTGATCACCGCTGGAACGAGCGTTTCGGCGAGGAAAGCCAGATACAGCCCTAGCAGACCGATCGGTGCGATCGAGACGCCGGGAACTGTCACCTCGAGGACCGGAACCGTTGCCGACGGGAGCGTGAGTCCGGCCGCACCGAGATAGGCGAACGGAATTGCGAGTCCGAACATGCCGAGCAACTGGCTGTAAAACGGCCACTTGGTGTCGCCACTGGCCTTGAGCGCACCCGAGGCCCCCGTCGCGACGCCTTTCAGGAGGATAGCGAAACAGGCGACCTGGACGAGCGCCACCGTCGTCCCGACGGCGAGCTCGGCAGGGTCGTCGGTAAACAGGAGGACGATCGGCTCGGCGAACGCAAAGACGATCACGGCACCGACCGCGTAGACTGCAGTAGCGAACAGGACGATCTCCGTGCCGAACCGTTCGGCGCGTCGCTCGTCGCCGGTACCGAGTTCCTGGCCGACGAGACTCGAGGCCGCGAGTCCGAAGCCCCAGCCGGGCGTGTTCATCAACCCCCAGATCCGGCGGGCGATGACGTAGGCCGAGACGGTGTCCTGGCCAAAGAGGTCGACGATAGCGAGCAGCGGGAACTCCGCGGCCGTCCAGACGAGTTTCGTTCCGAGCACCGGGAGCCCGATCGCCGTCAGGTCCCGGATCGTCGACTCGTGGAGGTAACTCCCGAGTGGATCGACGCTGACGGGGAACTTCCCGGCACCCGGTAGCCAGCCTGCGACCAGCCCGACCGCGAAGGTCGCCGTCACCGCGACGTTAGCGAGGACCGTCCCGATCGCCGCCCCGGAGACGCCCATGCCGAGTCCGAAGATCAACGCGGCGTTGAGGACGATGTTGACGACGGCACCGCCAGCACGAACGACCATCGGCGTCCAGGCGTCGTCCATCCCGACGAACGTCCGGCTTCCAATGAGATTGAGTCCAGCAAAGGGAACGCCGAGTCCGACGATCTGGAGATACGTCGCCCCCGGTTCGATCGCTTCGGGATTGGAGCTGAGTAACGAGATCAGTTCCGTCGGGACGTACCAGAACGTCACAGTGATCGGCAACGTTATTCCGACGACCAGCAATGCGCTCGAGCGAATGGCCTGGCCGAGTTGATCGAACGCCTCGGCACCGTATCGCTGCGAAACGAGCGCTATCGTCCCGCCCGCGACGCCGCCACCGAGAGCGAAAGCGAGCCCCCAGAACGGGGTGGCGAAGCCGACGCCGGCGATGGCAGCGGAACCGACGCCGATGCCGACCATCGCAACGTCGACTGCGTTCTTCGACATCCGGGCCAGACCCGTGACGACTCGTGGCCAGGCGAGATCGGTGGTTCGGCGTGCACGCTCGGCCTCGATCAGACCGAGTTTCGCGAGCGCGAGCCCGATCCAGAGGATGGCGAGCCGAATCGGGTTTGGAAAACGCCGTCCCACGGGAATCGAATCGGCGTAGTCACGTCCAGTTAAAAGACCTTCTCGAGGCGGCAGACGGAACCGGTTTCGAATCGATACATCTCCCCGTGGTGTGCGCTGTCGTTACACGACGAGAGACTCGCCGACCCGGCTCGAGACGTTGTAGCGAACCCCGCTCGAGGCCGTGCTTTGGTCCGTGACGGTCGGCCCCGTCCCCTCGTTGGTCCTACGTCGGGAACGGTGCCGGGAGATCGTACCGGTCCCGAACGGCGGCCACACAGTCCTCGAGATCCGGGTTCGAGACCGACCAGTCGCCGTTGCCTGGAATTCTCGGCGTTCCCGGTTCGAACCCTTCGACCTCGCTGACGATCGGGCCGTAAGCGAACTCGCCGAACGCCTCGGAAGCGGCGACAACCCGTCGACCGTCGACGCCGCCGATCGGTTCCGAAATCGTTCCGACGGTCCGGGACTCGTCCCACCAGAACGCAGAGAGGATCACGTCCACGGGCGTGCCTTCGATCCGAACCGTCTCGCAGTCCAGAAAGTCGACGCTGACCACGTCTGCCATACCGTCGCGTTGGCTGTCCGGACTAATCAATCATTTTTGATGTCGACGGGACTGTCACGAACTCGAATAATATACGCAGCCGTTATGCTTCGAAATCAAATGTGACTTACGGTGGACGGCGACGCGCCACGGCACACCGTTTGGTCGGTATACGAGAGCGACGACTGGGGCGTCTCATACGGTTTGCTGTCAGTCAGTTCCGTCGCGACCCCAGAAGGGCTCACGGTCGCGCCGGGACATCGGCACAGCACTGGCGCGCTCGCCGTCACCTCTACAAGTGCGTTCATCGGCAGTGCTGATTATGCTACGTCCGCCACCACGTGCCGACTGCCTTCGGCGACCTCAAGATGGCAGCCGCTACGTCGCGAGAGATGCTCGCGCAGGGCGGACAGGCAGGCGCTTCTCCAGCCACCGCCGCCTCGAGCAGAGTTTCGGTCGGCCGTCGCCAGCACTCCGCCAGCACGGCGTACCCCTCGGCCAGTTTGGTTCGCTCTCGATCGTCGGTCGAGGGGAGTACGGATTTACTTATGTGGGGTTTTCTCGTCGGGGACATCGTGGCCGCCGTCGGTGGCGGTGGTTGCGTCTGGATTAGCAGTCGCTCGCTCGGTCGAACCGACGCTAACTGGTTCGCCGCCGCCGGGCTGGAGCGGGAGGAATCGGAGCCCGAGCGTGACGATCAGGGCTCCGATCGCGACGATTCCGATCGTCACCAGCAGTTCGATCAGCGTCGGCGTGTAGTTGCCGGCGGTGACCCAGACGTCCGAGCCGATGCCGGCGTAGTCGGTGCCGCTTGCCACGCCCGGTGCGTCGGCGATGTTCAGGTCTTGATACCCCGTGAAGATGAGATAGACGCCCTCGAAGAGGATGCCGACGATCGCCAACACGCTCGCGGTGAACACCGCCCACAGTTTCTGCCGCAGCGACGGAACCGCCAGCAGGACGATCGGAATCGCCCCGCCGACGACCGTCCACAGCCAGAAGTGGAACGTATCGCCCACCAGGAACGCGCTCGTGATCGCCCAGAACTCGAACTCGGCCGCCCACGCGTGAGGCAGTCGTTCGGCTGCCACCAAGTAGACGACGTGGACTGCCACGAACACGCCCAGCACTTTCCCTAACTCGGGAACGAGTTCTTTCGGCAGCCGATACTGGGTGAACCGATCGATCAGGATCGCCGTCACCAGCAACAGCGCCAGTCCCGACACCAGTGCCTTCATGATGAACATCGGCGCGACCAGTGGGTTGAACCAGTCACCACGACCGATCTGGGTCGCAAAGATCCAGCCCGTCACCGAGTGCAGCGCGATCGCAAGCGGGATCGCTATCGCGGCAGCCCAGAACGCCAGTTTCCGGTCTTTTTCGCGCCCGTCTTCCGTGTCTTCGGTGCCAAACGCCAGCCGCGACCCCAGCTTCGCGAGGTCGCGTCGCGTCAGCAGCCAGAGATAACCGGCGCTGAACAGCCCGTAGAGAACGACGATCCCGAAGTCCCACACCAGTGGCGACCGGAAGTCTGGCGACGTCAAAAAGCCAGTTATTCGGCTCGGCCGACCCAGATCGGGCAAGAGCAACAACCCGGCAACAGCGATACACGCCAGGCTCAACAACACTCCCAACGGAGCCAGCGTCGCGTACCGATCCGAGTGGAAAAACTTCGGCGCACTCGAGATGATCAACCCACCAGCCGAGAGGCCGATGAAGAGGACAAACAGCATGATGTACAGCCCCCAGGAGAAGACGTTGTCCATCCCGGTGACTGCAAGCCCCTGACTGAGCTGGTAGGCCCACGCGCCCAGGCCGACGACGATCGCCAGCACGAGCACACCAATCCAGGCCTTTCCGCGCGTGCCGAACTCGGGGACGACGACCCCTGCCTCGGCTTTCTCCTCTCTCGTACTCATCAGTCGTCACCTCCCGATTCCTCTTCAGCGTCTCCGCCACCGGGCGCCTCGTACGTGATTTCCTCGCGGCGTCGTGGCGGGTCCTCGAGTTCGCTTTCCATCTCGTCACCCAGGTGGTTTCTGCCGGGCGTCATCTCCCCGTTGACGTAGTGGGTGTTCGGATCGGTGTCGAGTTCCTCGAGCAGTCGGTCTGTGTCGTACTGGTTGACGTACCGGGAGACGGTGCTCTCCGGATCGTCGAGATCGCCGAAGATGCGGGCACTCGACGGACACGCGATCGTACAGGCCGGGTCCAGCCCCTCGTCGAGGCGGTGGCTACAGAAGGTACACTTCTCGACGACGCCTTGCTCGCGCTGTTCGACGTTGCCCGTGCCGTCCGGCGGGACGGTCTCGGGTTCGTCGTAGTTGAACACGCGAGCGTTGTACGGACAGGCGCTCATACAGTAGCGACAGCCAATACACTTGTCGTAGTCGATCTCGACGATGCCGTCGTCGCGCTTGTAGGTGGCGTTGACCGGGCACACCTTCACGCAGGGTGCGTTCTGGCAGTGTTGACACGCCGTCGGCTGGTAGTCCATCGACAGCGTCCCGTCACCACCGTCTTCCGGGAACTTACCTGCCGGCGTGTCCATCGCGTCGCCGCCGACGGTCAGGATTCGATTCCAGGCGTTCCCCATCGAGACGTTGTTCTCGTCCTTGCAGGCCACGGCGCAGGCGTGACAGCCGATACACCGTTCCTGATCGATCACCATCCCGTAGTTTACCATCAGTCGTCACCTCCAGCTGGACGTTCCTCGAGCCACTCCGTCGGCTCTGGGTCGTCGTATCTGCTCGTGTCGACTTCCGGGGCGGGCTCGACCTCGACGCGGGTGTCGTAGAACGCGAAGTTCTCGATCGCGTCGCTGACCTCCGTGTGCGTGAGGTCGTTGAGGTGGCCGGCGACGAAGTCGTCGCCCCACCAGCCCTGATCCGTGTTCACGAGCCCTGGCCGGTAGCCGTCGTTGTACTTCGCTTTCACGACCATCTCACCGCGTTCGTTGTGAACGCGGACGTAGTCGCCGTCCTCGATGCCCCGTTCTTTCGCGTCCTTCGGATTGATGTCGAGTTGCGGTTCGGGGTTGATCTCTCGGACGGCCGGATTCTCGGCCCACTGGGAGTGGATACGCCATCGCGAGTGACCCTGCATGAACACCAATGGATACTCGTCCGCGAGTTCGTGATCGTCGGCCGTTCGGTCCTCCATCGGCACCGGCACCTCGAGTGAGATGTCTCCCTCGGACGGAGCGTCCTCGTCGTAGATCTCGAGGCGGCCGGTCGGCGTGTTGAACTCGTCGGTGAAGACGACCTCGTCGGTTTCGACGTGGACCGTCCCCTTCTCCTGCAGTTCTTCGAAGGTGAATCGGTCCTCGGCGTCGAGAATCTCCCGGAGCAGCTCGGTTCGTTCCCGTGTGAAGTGCTCGCCGTAGCCGAGTCGCTCGGCGAGTCCGGCGAGCATCCAGTTGTCGCTTCTGGAGTCCCAGAGCGGTTCGTGGGCCGGCTCGCGGTACATCACGTGCGGATGTTCGCCTGCGCCAGTGACATCTTCGCGCTCGGTCCAGTGAGAGGCCGGCAACGCGATGTCGGAGTACTGGACGTTCGGCGTGTGGTGGATGTCGGCGACAGCGACGAGATCGAGATTCTCGAGTGCATCGAGCCAGCGCTGGCGATCCGGCATCTGGTTGGCGACGAAGTTCGACGACTGAGCGTACATCATCTTGATCGGCGGGTCCTCGTCACCTTCCATCGCCGACAGGATGCCTTTCTGCTGAAGGCTGCGCGCACCCGGGCTCCCCTCGACCGTACCGTAATCGCTGGCGAACCCGGAGCCAGCGAACCGTCCGCCGGTGATCGAACCGCTTCGACCGTAATCGCCAGTCAGTGCGAGCAGGATCGCGTACGCCTGACCGAAGATGTGGCCGTAGACGTAGCGGTCGACGCCCAGTCCGGTCATCACACCGCCCGGGCCACGCGACGTGAGCCAGCGGACGGTCTGTCGAACGTTCCCTGCGTCGACGCCAACCGTCTCCTCGACGGCTTCGGGCGAGTAGTCGGCGACGGCAGCCTCGATCTCGGTGAGGCCGGTCGTCACGTCGTAGCCGTCGACCTCGTACTCGCCGAAGAGCGCGTACTCGCCGTGGGTCTCGGGCTCGAGGGCGACCGGTTCGCCGGTCTCCTCGTCGATCGCGACCGGCGTCTCGTCGTCGCCGTCCTCGAAGACATCGCCAGTCTTGAGGAGTTCGTCAGTGTCGGAGCGGACGAGCGCTGGGGCAAGGGTCCGCTCGCGCAGGAACTCCCGATCCTCGAGACCTTCCTCGAGGACGGCATGGATCATCGCCATCGCGAGGTGGATGTCTTTGCCCGGCTCGATCGGGAGCCAGAGATCGGCTTTCGCCGTCGTCTGGTTGTAGACGGGGTCGATGGCGACGACTTTCGCGCCGTTTTCGATCGCATCGAGGAGGAACCGGGCGTCGGGGTTGAGCCGACTCCGGAACACGTTCCCGCCCCAGATGATGATCGTGTTGGCGTTTTTGATGTCGGTCCGCATGTTCGTGGGCGTGTTGAAGTAGCCGTCGCCCGTGATCCGGCGGAACCCGAGTCCGACGTTGATGTCGATCGACCACGACTTCATCGTCCCGCCAAACAGGTTGGCGAGCCGTGAGAAGATTGTTCCGTTGATACCGCTCCCGCCGGACCCGAGTTCGAAGTAGACGCTCTCCGGCGCGTACTCGTCGCGGACGCGCTCCATCCCGTCGGCGACGTAATCGAGCGCCTCGTCCCACGTGACCTGCTCGAACTCCGCGTCGGGTCCGCGTCCCTCTGGGTTCGGATCGTCCGGCGACCAGTCACTGCGGACCATCGGGTACTTCAGCCGATTCGGATTGTAGGTTCGGTGGACGTGGCTCTGTCCGAGCGTACACGCGCGCCTGAACTCCTCCCGTTCGGGGACCTGCGGTTCGACTTTCCTGATCTGGCCGTCTCTGACGTGAATGTCGAGTGGACAGTGGCCCCGACAGTTCGGGGAACAGTAGCCACTTACCACCGTGTTCTCGTCGAGGAACCGCTCGACGTCGTGGACCTCCTCGCCCTCTCCGAGCGAGCGGAGGACGTTCGTTCCACCGTACCCCAGCACACCGGCTGTTGCGCCGGCGGATAACAGCACGGAACGCCTGCTCAAGCCGTTTTCGTCGTTGTTACTCATGTGTATCGTCTTCCTCTATTGGTCGTTCGTCGATGCCGAATTCGGCGATCACGTCGTCGTGGTACTTTTCGTA
Organism: Natronobacterium gregoryi SP2; assembly: GCF_000230715.2. Lineage (GTDB taxonomy): Archaea > Halobacteriota > Halobacteria > Halobacteriales > Natrialbaceae > Natronobacterium > Natronobacterium gregoryi. The sequence goes on along the minus strand of NC_019792.1, from coordinate 2,450,461 downwards.
AAACTCCTCTTCGGACAGGTGTCCGAGAGTCACTCGAACGGCGTCTCGACTCATCCGCTTCCCGAGTTCCGCATCGTAAGGCCCTGAATCAAGTATCTCGTCGGCGGTTTCTTCCCATATTGCGGGATCGATCCCGTCGACGTCCTCACCGGTCGACTCCTCATCGGATTCGTCGTCCATTAGTCCCCCTCCAGTTACTTCTACGACCGATTCACCCCTCCACCCGTCGGCGAACAGTTCAGCCTTTTATAAAGGGGCCGAGCGCTCGAGAGCCAGCACGGAAGCGACGAGCTGGCGGTCGTTGGAAGCGTCGTATCGTTCCACCGCGATTACTACGTCGAACCGACCCACACGATCAGATGCGACACATCAATCGACGCCTGGGACGGTACTAGTAGCGTCCCAAGTTTACTCTGACTAGTGCACTCGACTTCTGATCGAGAATCGTGATCGGTTTGGGCCAACTCTCAACTAGTCGGTCCACGCTTGGGATGGTACTAGTGGCGGGCCAAGCCTACACTGATGGGTCGAATCTGTCGGTGTGGCTCGATTCGACCCGTCAGTCGACGGTTGGGACGGTACTAGTGCTCAAGCAGATCCAGCAGCAGTTTCGATTCCGCGGCACTGAGTCGCTGTGAGAGTGTCGACTTGGAAACCTCGAGTTCTGAGGACAGTTCGTCGAAACTGATCTTTCGGGGGGAGCAGTAGTAGCCGGATTCGATCGCGACGGTCAGAGTGTGCTGTTCACAGCGGGTCAACAGCGACAGGTCGACCGATCTGAGATCACTCGTCGCGCTGTCACCGGGAGTCGAGAGTCGTTTCAGTGAGACGTCGTCTGCGATCTCTCGCAGGTCGCTGATGACGCTCTTCAACACGCTCCGATCGGAGAGATACGTCGAGATGACGACGTAGTCGTCGTGGGCTGTTTCCGGAATCGGAACGCAGTTGTGATCGATAAACGCAGTGCAGAGACAGTGAGAGGACAACTGCGTCTCGACCTGTTTCGGGCACGATTCGCCCGGCTCCTCCGATACGAGTATGTGGCACGTGTCGTTCAGGATCTTGTGTGAGATGAGAGAACTGCTGTCGATTTTTTCTAACGGGCAGCGGCAATCTCCAGTGGTGATCCCGATCTCGGCACGGAGTTTTCGCTGCCCGTCGCTTTCCTTGGTAGATCGATCCTCTTTCCTGACGCTCATAGATGGACTCAGCACACGACCGTTATGAGTACGTGCCGAATTCCTGCGCCCTGAGAATTGATCTGCCTACCGTACCGGTGGAACTAGTACCGTCCCAACCGTCGACTGACGGGTCGAATCGAGCCACACCGCCAGATTCGACCCATCAGTTCAGGCTTGGCCCGCCACTAGTAGCGTCCCAAGTCTACTCTGACTAGTGCGCTGCACTTCTGACCGAGAATCGTGATCGGTTTGAGCCAACTCTTAACTAGTCGGTCCACACTTGGGACAGTACTAGTTGGTACTCTGCAGGCCAAGCACAATCGCTCTTCGGAAGTACACTGTTGATTTCAGAGCACAACATCGATGGCTTGTTTGAGTGGTTCGTCACCCGGTTTTCTGTAGAGAGCTCTGCGGAGTTGAAAGGCTCTGAGATACGGCGTCAGTTTGTCTTTTGAAATTCCTCGATGAGGCAAGAGCCACGGTCGCAGCAGCGACCCGTGGCTCTCGCAGGTGTTGATGTGAGCGTCTTCGTCAGCGTATTCACCGTCGCTGTGGACGACGTATTCGCGGTTGAAGATGTCGTCGTCATCGAGTGGCTCGTATGCTCGAAATCCGTCGGCATAGACGGTTAGCGACTCCTGCTCGTGGTTGTCGAGCAGGAGTCGCACAGTCGATTCGTCGGCGGATTTCGTAGGGACCACGTAGCGGTTGTCCGCGCCACGATCAATGAGTGTGAATACTGGCGGTTTGCCGCCTGCGTACGAGCCGCGCTCACGCGCGGCGAGGCCACGCGAGCGCGGCTTTGAGTCCTGCGGAGAGATACAGTTCGTCGATTTCGACCGGACCTGAGAGTGTGATTGAGGGCGCGTCGAGCGTTCTGGCGAACTGCTCGACGCACTCTTTCAGTGCCCGGTACGAGAGACCAAGTTCAGCCTCAAGGTGGCAAATGTTTGTGTTAAACCGTAAGAACGTGTAAATCATGAAGTCCCACTCTTTGAGCTTCAACTGGAATGGGCGAAGATTGTACCAGTCTTGTCATTGAGCGAACGACCGCAATTCAGACACAGAGACCGTTGATAGACTCGATAGCTGCCATTTCTGACCGTGCGGTCAGAACGGCAGCGGGGAGGTTCAACACCGTTTCGCCAGCGAACCTGCTCCAACAGGTCCGCAGCGTCCGATTCAGACACAAAGCGGTGCATTGGGAACATATCGGGCACCGCTGCCGCGGTGTCCTTGTCCTCTTTGACTGTCAGCTGCAGCTCTCGGTAGCAACAATCTACTTCACAAGAGCGAAAGACGAATACCGAAAGGCTTTAAGAGGAAAACACACCGCCGTTACAGCGGTAGCGAGGCGAACGCCAACCCGTTTGCTATATTCAGCCACCGCTTATTTGTCTCCGGTCCCAACCCGAGGACGACCCTGGCAGGTGGCGCGTTGCCCGACGGCTACCTCTTCCCAGGGTCGCTCGACTCTCGAGGCAGCGGCAACGCTCCGACACCGCGAGTCGAACGCCTGCTGACAAACGTGGGTTGCCAGCGGCCGAGGTTGTTTCCCAGTGTCAGCGACGACGCTCGTTTTGTCCAACCTCCGACAACGGAGCCACAGTAAAGCAGTCGACCTGTCACGAGACGGTACGTCAAGCTAGCGGCCCGAAGACGACGAACCCGCACCGACAGACGATCGTCCTGGCAGCAGACGCCAGTGTGTCACCCCAAACGCTCGCCTCCGAAAACCAGCCGACTCCCGGACCGATACGGAAGGCTACGGCCAAAAACCACTGACTGACTCCGAACGCAACCGCATCGACGTCACGAAAACGAACGGTATGCACGCTCGAGCGGGCTGAAAGTCGAGCCGAACGGCTGGTTCGTGAAGCGTGCGAGGAAGACACGAAGAAGTCTTCGATGAACCGTCGATATGGCCTGCTCCGACGGCGAGATTCGTGAACTCGAACAGGACACCGACGCTCAGAACTCTGCTCGAGTGGTTGCCGACGAGAAAGCGATAGCGGTACACTGATCGTTGGGGCTATGGTGATACCTCATTCCAATAAGTTGTGTACGACTCACAGATCGAATGAGATAGTCAAAAATTAGGAGAGAGTCAGTATGAGGCTTAGTCTTCGTCTGGGTCTAAGACCTCAAAGCTACCGATTGTTGCGGAAGCTTCTGCCTGCTCACTTAGCGGAGGTTCGTCGTCATCTGCATCAATTCCATCTCCAAGGTATGCAACGACATTTACGCTGACACGTTCCCCATCACTGTCAGCGTCTAGCTCAACAGTCACCTCAGTCCCGGTGGCCTCTAATGTCGCTTCATCGGGTGTGACTGTAAACGCATCGACCTGACCGTCAAAATCTTTGTTATCAAACAGCACCTCTCCATCGGTTGCGTCCACTAGCGCAACTCCGTCAGCATTCCCAAGGGAAGTTACTGAAACCATCACTTCCTCTTCACTAGCGTCGTCAATGTTGACACCAGCCTGTGGGTCTTGCTGCATATCGTCGCCAATTCCGAGAACGAAGGTCGCGATCACCGCGGCGAGAATCACAGTAATCGCAACCATCAGTATTACGCCTATAACTGGTGAGACAGCGCGTTCGTTTGACGATTCGCCGCTTCCAAATGTGTACTCGAGTTCGAACATGGAGATTCACGCACCGATGGACAGTTCGAAGGCGTCTTCCAGCGACAGAGCGTACGCGCTGGTCGGACGGAACCACCACATCGTTCCGATCACCCTTCTTGCTGCCGTGATGATGCGGTCAGTCGTTTGAACTGTCCACATATATAATCAACTCTTAGAGTGATTGCTTGAATCAACGCTGTAACTGCTTGTATCTTCTTGCTCCCGATCACGTACCTGCAGAACGGCGCGACAAACCTTGGTAGTAGTGAAAGTATATTCTACCAACATGTTTTTCTATCGAACACCGTGACCTTCTATCATGCCGTCCGACCGAGGGCTAGCATCCGAACGTGCGCTTGCACGCACCTACCACAGCCGCTCCTACACTGACGCCTACGAAGCCGTCGAGGACTACCGCCGCGTCACCCAGTATGCGAGTGACCACCCCCGGAAAGGCTCGGGTGCCGTGTCGACGGCGCTCGAGCTCCCGCGAAGCCGTATCCGGCCGTGGCTCGACGACTCGAAACCCAACCCCGTCCGCGCAATCGAAACCGCTCGCAACTACGGCTGGCTCGAGTGCACCTACGATAGTCCCGCATTCGACCCGCTAAACACCCTCGTCGCCAGCGTCTTCTCCGGCGGCTCGATCACGGCCGATCACTACCAGCCATCGTTCCCACTCGACGACCAAGATAATCGCGTCGTCGATGCACTCGAGTTGACCGACGTCGAGTACGAGATCATCGAGGACCGCGACGGGCGTGCCGACGAAGTCCGTCCCACTGACGATGGAACTGTTTTAGGTCGTGTGCTGACTGTGCTGGGCGCTCCGACGGGACCGAAGGCAGCACAGCCTCTCTCGCTGCCGAGCTACCTTGAGGACGCACCGGCGGACGTTCGCAAGCAGTTCGTCGATGTGTACCTCGAGCACCGCGCGGTCGAATATCGGGGGAAGGATACACTCTGCATTCAGGAACAACGAAATCGAGAGTATCTCGCCGGTCTGGCTGCGCTTCTCGACGACGTAGCCGACGGCGGGGTGGCCCTCCGGGAGCGCCATATCATCATCACGGCGGCTGCCTCACGTCGTTTAGACGCCGTGAATTAACGATACACTCGGCGTGAGGTCCTTGTGGCCCCAGAGTCGATCGTGATCGAACCCACCGATGGCATCGGACAGCGACCGCTACAGTCTCCCTGGCAGTACGAACTCGTCGTTCTCTGATACCGAGTGGTGTCCCGATGGACCGGCGCGACCGCAGGAGCGCGCGGTCACGCCGGAACTGACTGACAGTAAACCGTCTGATACGGTTTGTTGTATTCAATTACCGCCGATCGTCGATCCCGTTCTGGCGATTGGCGGTAAATAGTTACAACAATCCGTCTGAGTCATCGACACCACAGTGAGCGATGACCGATCGCTACGGGGGACAGACCACCGTCGGCCAGACCCTCACAATCCGCGAGAATTTTCTGGAACCCTCGTCTGCCCGGTAGGCTGGCTGGCCGATCAACACCCCGCTCTCGAGGCCGACCGACTCGAGAGACGAACTCGTCACGCATTGTCCTCGCCCCGCGACAGCCTGGGGCGTTTTCAGGTCCACGCCCTCGAGTAGAGACGCTATCGAGGCTGGAAACATCACTCTCTGATTCGACTACACTTTGGCGAGAATTCGAGTCCGCCCTCCCCGATTTGAACGGGGGGCAAGTCGATCTACAGTCGACTGCTCTACCAGTCTGAGCTAAGGGCGGTTGCACTCGTACGTAGCCGCCGAGGGAAACATAAGGGTTATCATTCGAAGCCGACGCCGGCATGTAATCGACGGTGAAAGGCAGAAGGATTGATATGGAGCGAAAGAGTACGTGAGAATATACTGGCTCATGAGCAAGATCACGTTCCGTGCCGACGACGACCTCGTCGAAGCGCTCGAGTCGCTCGAGCTCTCGAAGAGCGAGGCGATGCGGCAGGCGCTTCGGGCCTACATCGACGAGCGGCCGGAACGGAAGATGGGAGGATCGTCGACGGCCGTCGACGACGTCGTTCGCGAGCGCGTGGACGAACTCATCGAAAAGCGGCTCCGCGAGGAGCGGCGTCGCGGCCACGCGCCGGCGGATGACGGCCCGCGCTCTCGTGGGGCCGTGAGAGCGGAACAGCCACAGGATGTAACTGTCTCCATCTCTCTCGAGGGGGAGTCTCTCCGGACCGATACCCCGGATTCCGTTTCCGAGCGCACGCGGGAGACGAACGCTGACCGTGAACGCCGTGGAGAAGACCGGGCACGGCGGGGCCAGCCCGAAGGGACGACCTGCGGACAGTGTGGTGAACACGTCGCCGACGACCACGTCTACTGTCCTAACTGCGGAGAGAAAGCGTCTCGGCGGCTGTTCTGTGACTGTGGCGACGAGTTGCGATCGGACTGGGCGTTCTGCCCGAGCTGTGGTCGTCGGACGCCGTCTGCGGACGTGCTCGAGCCCGACGTTCAACGAGACTGATAATCGTAAGACACGGAGATTGAAGATCGGCGGAACTTTTATTATACTGGATAGCGATCGGTACAATCGCGTAAGACGGTCGTCTTACAACGGAGCGAAATAGCGAAAATCGCCCGACGTCGGGCTGCTCCGGTGTAAGACACGTGCGTCAGACAGGGGCGCGCGCCGTCTTACCCAATCGGGGAATACAACCATGGAGCGTGTGACACTGCGAATTCCGAAACAGCAAATCGAAGAGGTCGAACAACTAGTCGATTCGGGGAAGTTTCCAAACCGTAGCGAAGCGATCCGATCGGCCGTGCGAGAGATGATCAACGAGGAGTACGACGAGCAGCCGGAGCAACAGCCCCGCGAACGTAACTGGGCAAAGGTGTAACGATGCAAGATATCGTTCAGGACGCACTCGACAACGCGGAAGAGGAAGCCCAGAAGATGGACGTCGAACTCGACAGCGACGAGTTCGGTGATCCACGTATCGTCATCGTCGGCTGTGGTGGCGCGGGTAACAACACGGTCAACCGACTGTACAATATCGGCGTCGAAGGTGCTGACACCGTCGCGATCAACACGGACAAACAGCACCTGAAGATGATCGAAGCCGATACGAAGATTCTGATCGGCAAATCACTCACCAGCGGTCTCGGCGCGGGCGGCGATCCATCGATGGGCGAACGCGCCACCGAGATGGCCCAGGGGACTATCAAAGAGGTTCTCGGGGATGCAGACCTCGTGTTCGTCACTGCGGGGATGGGTGGTGGCACCGGGACGGGTGCCGCTCCCGTGGTCTCGGAGATCGCCAAAGAGCAGGGCGCGATCGTCGTCGGCATGGTTTCGACGCCGTTCAACGTCGAGCGTGCGCGGACGGTCAAAGCCGAAGAAGGCCTCGAGCGACTGCGAGAACAGGCCGACTCGATCATCGTCCTCGACAACAACCGGCTGCTGGACTACGTCCCGAACCTCCCGATCGGCAAGGCCTTTTCGGTCATGGACCAGATCATCGCCGAGACGGTCAAGGGTATCTCGGAGACGATTACACAGCCCTCGCTGATCAACCTGGACTACGCGGACATGTCCACGATCATGAATCAGGGCGGCGTCGCCGTGATGCTCGTCGGAGAGACCCAGGACAAGAACAAGACTGACGAGGTCGTCAAGGACGCGATGAACCACCCGCTGCTCGACGTCGACTACCGCGGCGCGTCGGGTGGTCTGGTCCACATCACCGGCGGCCCCGACCTCACGCTGAAAGAGGCCGAAGGGATCGCCGACAACATCACCGAACGCCTCGAGGCCTCCGCGAACGTCATCTGGGGCGCTCGTATCCAGGAGGACTACAAGGGCAAGGTTCGCGTGATGGCGATCATGACTGGCGTCCAGAGCGCGCAGGTGCTCGGTCCGACGACCCAGAAACAGGCCGACAGGTCGCGTGCGAGTATCGAAGGAGTCGACGACGGAGACTTCGACGCGAGCAACCACGTCGAGAACGTACAGTCGTCTTCGGGTTCTCGATCGCGTACTCGTTCGAACACGGACTACGGTGCCCAGAGTGACGGGGGACGAAACGAGGTCGAACGACAAAATGGCGTCGACGTGATCCGGTAGCGACGTCGGTTCGCCTTCGAAACTCGTACTGTTCGGCCGAACCGGTCGTGACGCAGTAGCGATTGTGTTGCTCGCACACGCGTTCTCTTCCTGGCCGAGCTCAACGGTCGTTTACGGCCGTATACGGACGAGCCGTCTGACAGCGTACGACCCGATGCCGTCTGCGTATGACGTGTCGTACACGCCGGCGACGATTATTCGGCCAGTGACTCGAGCAACGAACATTTCCGACAGATCTCTCGCGTCGTCGTCGATCCGCACTGGGTACACTCCTGAAGGTCGACTCCGTCGTCGCCGCTGTACTCTTCGGTGGCGATGCTGGCGAGTTCTTCGTACCCCGCGATGATCGAGTGACGGGTTCCTGGATGATTCTCCTCGAGTTCGTAGAGTAACTGCTGGATCTCGCCGCGGTAGGCCTCGCTGGCGTGGGGGCACTCGGTGATGTGTGCTGGCAGGTCTTCGACGTGAGCGTAGAGGGCAACTTCCTTCTCGGGGACGTCCCGTAGCGGCTTCGCGCGCGGGACGAACTCGTCTTGTTCCTCTCGTTCCGAGAGCGGGCCGAGGCTCGCGTCGAAGTGTTTCGCGATCTGTTCGACATCGCCCTCGAGGAAGTTCATGAGTGCAGTCTGGGCCTCGTCGTCCAGGTTGTGGCCCGTCAGCAGGAGGTCGGCCTCGAGGTCGTCTGCGTACCGCGAGAGGACGTCTCTGCGGAAGACGCCACAGTAGGCACAGGCGGCCATGTTCTCGGGGTCGTCCTCGACGACGTCGTCCATCCGGATGCCGAACTCCTCTTCGTAGCCGACGACCTCGTGGTGGATACTCAGACGTTCGGTCAGTGCGACACAGGCGTCGACGGACTTGTCGCGGTAGCCGTCGATCCCCTCGTGGATCGTCAGTCCGACGAGTTCGATGCGGGGGTCTTCGGCGAACGTGTCGTGGAGGATCTTGGTGAGGACGACGCTGTCCTTGCCGCCAGAGAGGCCGATCACCCACGTCTCGGGGTTCTCGGGCGTTGCGTCCTGCGGGACGAGGTCGTCTCGCCGTATCCGGCGACGCACTCGCTTCTCGACCGACTCGCGGAAGTGGTCGGCACAGAGGTGTTGCCCCGAGTAGGCGGCGTGCATGACCGCCTCCTCGCCACACCGGTTACAATCCATCAGAAAGGCGTTGTCGACGAGTGCTCATCACGGTTTCGTCTGCACGACTCGAAAACTGCAGCGTCACCTGCGGCGCTTTCGTCTCGGTGGCGGTTCGAATCCCGGTCACTGGATTGGTGCGACCGTTCGCTTCTCGACCGCTCGAGCGCCGTCCTCGAGCGCCTCGAGCACAACGTCGACGTATCGGTCCCGCAGCCGTGAGGAGAACAGTTCGTGACCGCCGTCGTAGAGGACGACGTGTTTGGCGGGGACGCGCCGACCGATCGCCGTGTGGTCGACGACCGGATCTCGGAGCGAGCAGAAGACGACGGCGTCGTGGTCGATGGTCAGCAGTTCCGCCTGGGCGTGTCGCGTCTCGCGGACGAACGCCGGGGAGACCCAGTGGGGTGTCGTCGCGATCTGGTGGTCGGTCGCTCGCTCGCCGAGCACCGAGCGATCCATCTCTCCGGCAGGAAGAAACGGAAACGCCGTCGGAATCTTTGCAGCCGCCTCGAGCGCGAGGTCGGGGTAGTCGTGTCCGTACCCCCACCACGGGCTCAGGTAGACGTGGTTGTCCGCGCCGTCGAGCGCCTGTGCGACCAGCGCACCCGCACTGTGAGCCAGTAGCTGGTACCCCTCCAGGTCGAGGACGTACTCGGCGATCGGCTCGAGCCAGTCGGCTTTGAAGTCCTCGACGTTCGTCGGGAGTTCGAACGCGTGGACCCGATAGCCGGCGTCGGTCAGTTTCCCGATGAGCCAGCTGACGTTCTCGTGAGTCCAGCGGTTACCCCAGCCCATGACGAAGACGAGCTCGTCGTCGCCGTCCTCGTTGAAGACGCGGTGTCGCATATGCGGAGCTTCCACGGGAACCGGTAAAAATCTGCTCTCTTGACAGGACGTCCACGGTCGCCCAACGCTCGACCACGGACCTGCCGTTTGCCAACGGTTTTGAGCCCCGGCGGTCGATTCGAGTCATGTTCGACGCGTTCCGTTCCCGGCTCTACCGGCTCGGGTTCAATTTCTTTCCCGCCTACCGGGGGACCGGCGGTCGAGTGACCTACATCGCCCCAGACTGGCAGGAGATCCGGGTCAAACTCCCCCACTCCTGGCGGACACGGAACTACGTCGGGACGACCTTCGGCGGCAGCATGTACGCCGCCGTCGACCCCTTCTACATGATGATGCTGTTGAAGACGCTCGGCGACGACTACGTCGTCTGGGACAAGGAAGCCGAGATTCGGTTCGAGAAACCGGGCCGTGACACGCTGTACGCGACGTTTACGCTTTCCGACGAGGAGATCGACGCCGTGAAAGCCGAACTCGCCGACGAGGACACCGACGCGATCGACCGCCACTACACCGTCGAACTCGTCGACGACGAGGGGACCGTCCACGCGACCGTTCGAAAGACGGTCTACGTCACGACCGAGTAACGAGAAACCGTTTTGCGCCTCGAGCCCGCATCTCCGTCAATGAGTGGATTTGACCGCGCGGACGCGGTCGACCGGCTCGAAGCGGTCGTCGACACAGTCGAGGACGAACGAATGCCGGTGCCGGTTCGGGAGGTGTGGGCCTTCGGTGACGTCGCGCTCGGACTCGACCCCGTCGAACGACTGGACGTCTACCTGACGAAGGACGTACTGGTCCGCGACGACAGCGCCGGCGGGGCGGACGACGACCCCGACGTGGGGTTCCGCGAGTCACACGGCATCGAGGGCGTCGGCAAGTCCGTCAGGGCCGACTGGGCGGCGGAGTATTCCAAGTATCTCCGCGCGAACGCCGCCGGCCACGCCGCTCCCGAAAAGTGTCTCGCGGCCCACCTGTTGGGCGAGGACGACTCCGATCCGGTCCACCTCGAGGTCTGTAACGCCTCCTTCGAGGACAACGTCACCCAGCGACTGCGGGGCGCACAACTACGGGACGAGTACACGCAACTGCTCGATCCGCGCGGCGTCTGTCTGTGGGCCGACGGCGTCCGCAGCGACGAGGCGTTTCGCAAACTCCGCGAGAGTGAACTCGCCCTCCCCACGCTCTCCGACGCTCTCGAGATGCTCGGCATGGACGACGACGAGGCGACCGAGGCCGCCCAAGAACTCCACGCCTGGCGAGAGGACCAGGAGGGCGTGACGGTTCGCGGAGACGTGGTCTGAGCAGACGTCGCGTCACTCGAACCAGCGGAGGCTCACCGCGAACAAGACCACCATCGACGCGAGAACGGCGGCCACGACGGTCGCAACTGCGAATCCGGCGACCCGCTCGATGACGACCGACTCGATAGAGAGCAGTAAAAATACGCGGCCGTTGACGTCTCGAGAGCGTGGCAGGTGCGTCGGCACGGTCACCGCGAGAGTGGCGGATACGAAGCACTTTGGTTCCGGCGTCGGTTCGTTCCGTATGGTTTCGGCTTCGATCGGAGCCGCCCTCGAGGAGTTTCGGTCCCCTCGAGTCGCGCTGCTCGCAAACGTCGCGCTCGTGATGACGGGGTCTGTGCTCGCTCTCGTCGGTTACCTCGACCTCGTGACGGGGGTTGTCGTCGTCACTGTCGGGCTACTCGGGATCGCCGTGTCACTGGTCGGTCACGGTTCGACAGAACGTGACGACGGGCATCACAGAGACGAGAGCGGCGACGGGTAGCCCGAAGCGAAGACGACGCTCGGTGGCTTCTGACCCGACTCTATAAGTCGAACCTGGTCGTGTTGGCCGGTTCGACACAATGGTCGGTGTGTGATACGGATCGCTGTACCGATCTCCCGGTGCAATCGCTTCGGATGACGGGTGTGCCAACAACGACGGACGGAAAACCGTACGAAACGGTACTAGACTCGCCCTACCGTGACGAAAAACGGAACCGTTTCCTCACGTTCGTACTCGCGGGCTTCCATCTGTTCGACGACGGTCCGTCCCATCCGCCGCCACTCGCTGCGGAGTTCGTCGTACTCGCGTTCGGTCAGTTCGCCGGAGAGCATCGTTTCCCGGTCGTCCGCCAGCCCTGCACCCGTTGCTTTCCGCCGCGCCGCGACGACCGCCCCCTCGTTGTAGGGCGGTTCGACCGTCCGAACGTGGTCGTACTGGCGAGTATCGAGTTCCTCGAGCCCTGCGGTCTCGAACGTCTCGCGGGCGTCGGCACCGAGCGCGATGTCCGTCTCGACGCCGTCGAGATAAGCCTGGCGTGCTCGACGCTCGAGGTCGCCCTCTGTCGCGACGCTCGAGTCGATCGAGACGGCAGCGTTGTTGGGTTCGACCGCCGCGACGAGGTTCGAGGAGACCCGCGCGAACTCCGTGATCGCGGCTGTCGGTTCGGGCAGGTTGATCAACAGCGCCTGGCAGATCACCAGATCGAACGTGTCGTCGGGAAACGGCAACTGGCAGGCGTCGCCGGAGACGACGGGAACGTGCTCTCCGGCGGCCTCGAGCAACCGAGAGTCGGCGTCACAACCGACGACTTCGGCCCCGGATTCGGTCGCGAGCACACGGCTCAGTTCGCCGGTGCCACAGCCAACGTCGAGGATGCGCTCACGGGACTCGAGTCGAAGGGGTGCAAGCGCCTCGCGGGAGTCGTCCCACATCCCCCGGCGAGTTCGCTGCAAGTAGTCTTCGGAGAATTCGCGCACGCGCCGTCGTTGGGCGCTCTCGAGTAAAAGCGAGTCGATTCGGTCGCGTACTCAACCGAGGATGTCGCGTCCGGCAGCGACGAACAGAACGATTCCGATCAGGATCATCGAGCCCTGTGCGACGGCAGCGACAGTCGAGTCCACGGGGCCGCCGGTCAGGAGCGCGATCACGTCGGGGACGCCACGCAGGGAGCCGAGCACACCCAACAACGAGAGGACACCGATGCTGAGAACGGCGAGTTTCTCCCGTGGGGTTTTCACAGCTACAAGGCCGAAGCCGACGATGACGACGCCGAAGATGGCCGGGATGAGCGCCGTGACACTCGCAAAGTCCGAGAGCACGTACGAGCCGACTCCGACGGCGACGAGGACTGCTCCGAGGGCGATGCCGAGCACAGGCGTATCGGTCGTAGTAGACGCCATCTGACTTCCACTCGTGAGTCGAGAAAGTTAGCGGTTCCGAACCGAACGGAGTCTCGGACCGAAGACATCAGTCCGCAACCGCGACCGCGACGAGTGCCAGTGCCGTCCCGAGGACGACGGCACCGAGTACCCCCCTCGAGGTCGAGCAAGTCGACCACGATCACGAACTGGAACGCGAGGATGTACCCGAGCACCAGCAAGACGAGGTGGCGAAACAGAGTCTCGTTCATCCGCCGTCGTTTCGATCGTCTGATACATATACGTTCCGAATTGTCGGCTTCCCGACAAGAGACGTAGCCGGTCACTCACGGCTCGCGGCGCTCGCCGTTCGCAATACCGCAGTTCTCGCTCACTTCGTTCGCTCCGGACTGCACTCAACTCGAATCTTGCAGTTCGCGGGTCGTTCCTCCCTGCTCAGTATATCGAGATTCTCGCTCGCTTCGCTCACTTCGAATCTCGCAACTCCTTTACCTTCTCGATGTTCCAGGCGAACCCGCGCCCGTCCTCGGTCGGCGTCTCGAGCGCGAAAGGCAGGTCTCGCAGATCGGGATGGGTGACGATTGCCTGTATGCCGTCCTCGCCGATGTAGCCCTCGCCGATGTGGGCGTGTTCGTCCTTGTGGGTGCCGACATCGTGTTTCGAGTCGTTGAGGTGGATGTACTCGAGGTACTCGAGGCCGACGACGTCGTCGAACCGCCCGACAGTCTCGTCGACCGCTTCGGGCGTGGTGAGGTCGTTGCCCGCGACGAGCGTGTGGGCAGTGTCGATACAGATGCCGATGTCGGTTTCCGTTCGATCGATGATTCCCGCGAGGTGTTCGAACTCGCCACCGAGTTTGGTTCCACTGCCAGCGTCGGACTCGATGAGGATCTGGACATCCGCTGGCACGTCGAGGTCGTCGATGACGCCCGCGGCGTTGTCCAGGCCGCCTTCGACGCCCGCGCCGGTGTGGGCTCCGAGGTGGACGTTCACGTAGGGAACGCCCAGTTTCTCTGCTGCGTCGAGTTCCGCTTGCATGCTCGCTTTGGACTTCCGGCGGAGATCCTCTTTCGGTGTACAGAGATTGACCAGATACGAAGAGTGAATCACCCACGGCCCCTCGAGTAACTCGTCGCTCTCCTCTCGGAACCCGCCGGCAGCCTCGTTGCTGATCTCGGGCTGGGCCCAGACCTGTGGCGAGGTAGTGAAGATCTGTCCGCAGTTACCGCCGAAGGACCGCTGGCGGTGAACGGCGTTACGAATGTCGTCGTACGGAGGTGTTTCGTCGTCGGAAGAGACGCGCGATCCAGAGATAGATACGTGGGCACCGACGTTCATGGCTTCGTCTCAGTACCGAGCGATGAAAGGTACTTCGAAGCCGTCGGACGCCACCGACCCGACGATGCCGAGAACGAGCCGTCTCCGAACCGGTCGGCTCGACAGATGTCCCGCGAGATTACGCAATTCCCGCGTATATAAGACGCTACGTGCCGTATTCCACCACGGAGTGACGAGACGGATGATCAATCCGAAAGCGACTCTTCTCACCAGGCGTACTGTTCTCGAAGGAGTGGCAGGGATGGGTATGAGCCGACCCAGCAGCGGAGTCACGAGCGCGGCTGGCACCGTCTACGAGAACGAGACAGAAACGGCAGGAATCGGCCGTACTTCGAGCGCGTCGTCGACGATATCACCCTCGAGGTGGTCCGAGAGGGTAAACAGAAAGAGAGCGACCTGACGCTCGCAGCGAAACCGCTCGAACCCGAACAGATCGACCTCCGTGAGCCGACGCTCTGAGGCGGTTTCCTGTCTATCAGTGCCGCCGCAGCCGCGACCCGAAAGGTTGCACCGAGAGATCGAGACTGCCAGCCGTACCGGGAACGAGTTGCTCTGTGCCCCTCACGTCCGTGCGTCGTCGCCCTCGAGCGTCTCTCGCTTGCGAACCCACGCGCCCGATCCGTACTTCCGGTCCGCGAGATCGGCCGCCCGCTCGAGTTCGTCTTCGTGCCATCCTCCCGCCGCGGCGTCACACCAGTCGCATAACGCGTCGGCGAGCGTCTCGACCGCCTCCTCGCGGTCGATCCCGACCTGCTCGCGGATGCTCGTCACACGATCCGTGACGGTTCTGGGCTCGAGGCCGGCGTCGAAGACGCCGACGTGATGGTCGGGTTCCAGGTCGTAGCTGATCGACCCGTGCTGGATGACGACATCGCGCTGGCGGTACTGGGCGTTGCCGCTAATTTTCTGCGCGTCGGCCTCGCCTGCCGGCACAACGACGTCGTGGGCTGGATTGATATCCCGCAAGTAACACGAGGGGTGGTAGATCGACGCCTGTTCGGCCGCTGCGAAGTCCGCGTCGACACCCATCTGATCGAACGCTTCGAGGACCGGCTCGCAAAACAGCGCATAACAGTCCATCAGATCACCAGGCACTTCGTCTGCCGGTGCGACGATCGTGTACGAAATGTCTGCGTAGCGGTCGTGGTAGATCCCGCCACCACCGGTTTGTCGGCGAGTGACATCGATTCCCTCGCGCTCACAATACTCCCAGTCGACCGACGCAGCGTCTTGCCGATAGCCCAGCGAGAGCGTACTCGGTTCCCAGGAGTAGACCCGGACCGTCCGCAGGTCGTGCTCGAGCGCGCGCTCGGCGGCAACCTCTTCGAGTGCCATCTGGGTGGCTCCATCCCGGGGTTCGTCCCGGAGCAGTCGCCACTCTCGGTCGGCGAGTTCGGTTTCGGTCATGGGACGAGTCACGCAAGCGACGTGCAAATCGATTCCGATGGTCGTCGGCCGAGTCCGTGAAACGATCCGACTGTAATGCCTTATCTACGCAACTGCACTCTGTTTGCGGTTCCGCCGTCACGGACTGACGGGAGTTCGGATAGCGACACCATCTGCAACAACACCTATATGTTCATACCGCCGACGTATCTGACGAGACGCGATCGCGCCACACCAGCGACGCACCACTGGTGTCTGCGATCGTGACGACCAACAGATGAGTTCGAACGTCATAACCGCTATCGCTCGAGATCGACAGTATCGTTTCCGATCACTACCGCTGGCTCACGGACAGAGAGCGTCGACCACGCGCCGGTCGACACCGTCGTCTCGACTGGCGGGCCTGGCGTCGAACCCGACAACTCGGGCAGGTGGTTGGCAGTGATCGAGCACGGAACCCTGTTTGCGGCCACGAGTGCATTGCTCGCGGGCATGACGGTTGCGTTCGCACTGTGGACGCTACGAGTGCCGACTGGTGCTCGACCGTACGGATACGCGGTGTTAGTCGCCTGTGGATCGATGAGCATCTCCTACGCGCTCATGGCCGCTGGCTTGCTGACAGTCGAGACGACTGGACGGACGGAGTCTGTCGTTCGATTCCTCGGGTACACCGTCAGCTGGTCGGTCGTCTGTTTCGTTCTCGGCGCGATCGTCGATGCCGACCGCCGGACGACGCTCGCGCTCATCGGACCCGTCCTCGCCGCGCCCTGGGCGACACTCGCCAGTTGGGTTTTCGACGGGACAATCGCGGCAGTCGCTTCCCTCGTTCTTCTCGTTTCGCTGGGCGGGATGGTCTATCTTCTGGTGGGGCCACTCTCGAGCGTCGCCGAGACTGTGTCTGGAGAGCGAGCCCTGCTGTATACGAAGGTAAAGCGGCTGATCCTACTTGTCTTCACGGGCCTGATCCTGACTGGCGCCGTCTCCGAACAGAATCTCGGTCTGACTGGGGCTTTCGTCGGCCAAACTGTCGCAACGTATGTCGACCTGATCTGGCTCGCCGGCTTTGGAGCACTCGTGCTCCAGTACGCCGACACACTCGAGGCAGAAGAGGTTCCGTCACCGTTTTCGAAAGTCACACGCGGCGGTACTCACGGACAGCCCGACTGATCGACTACTTTCTCGATTCTCGTGTTCATACTGTCGGACAAAAGTCAATACGAAGTCGGTCGCGGATTCGCGGCCGCCTCCACCGGTGACGGCCCCAACAGAGCGACCGATCGTCACGTCGGTCTGTCCGGCAGTATCAGTCACGGATCGTAGACGACACCCGCTCGAGACCGAACGTATACAGGAGAAAGACAGTATCCGGAACGAATCGTCCGTGCAGTTGAGGTTGAATGCTCGAACACAACAGCCCGCACGGAGCACATTACATTCCCTAATTCTAACAAAACGCCACTGCAGAGTAGTGCGCCCCATATAAATTTCAGACTCTGAAGAGAGAAGGCAATTGTTTCGCTCCTTCAAACTCGGATCTGCACAGTCTTCGAAGAAATCGGCAACAGTCTTTATTGTATCTGACACGTGAATTTCGTGATGCGGTGTATACAAACCTCATACGGGAACGAAAGACAATGAAACCACAATCGTTCCACGTCCAGCGGAGACGGCAGTCGTATCGGCCGAAACACGTGCAATCCGACTCGGAGGAAAGACAGCGACGATGATCGAACACGGCACACTCTTTGCGGTCTCGAGTGGATTGCTCGGCGCGATGACGGTCGCGTTCCTGCTGTGGGCGTTCCGAGTTCCTGTGGGCGCTCGCTCTCACGGATACGCGGTCGTGATCGCGTGTGGGTCGATGAGCGTCGCGTACGCCCTCATGTCCACCGGGGTGTTGACAGTCGATTTGGCAGGGCGTACCGAATCGGTGACGCGCTTCCTGGGGTACACTGTCGGTTGGTCCGCCGTCTGCCTCGTTCTCGGAGCGATCGTCGACGCCGATCGGCAGTCCTTGTTCGCGCTCGTCGCCACCGTTCTCGGCGCACTGTGGGCAGCCTTCGCGAGCTGGTTCGTCACTGGAGTTGCCGCCGTGGCCGTCTCGCTCGTTGCCGTCGGGTCTCTGGTGGGGATGGGATACGTCTTGCTCGGGCCGTTCTCCCGCAACGCGACCCGCGTCGGCGGACAGCGAGCGCTGCTGTATGCCAAGCTCAAGTTCCTGATTCTGCTGGTTTTCGTCGTCATGCTCACGCTCGGCACAGTCTCGGAGCAACAGCTCGGTCTCACGAGCGCGTTCGTCGGGCAAACGGTTACGACCTACCTCGATCTCGTCTGGCTCCTCGGCTTCGGCGGGCTCGTTCTTCGGTACGCCGACGCACTCGAGAGCGAGCACGCCCCTTCACCGCTGTCGATCGTCAGCCGACCGGCCGAGCAACCGGCACCGTCCACTACCGACGTTGGATCGACGGAGTGAATCGAGCCGCTCGGCTGTCCAGTTCGACCTGACCGACCGTCGGCTGGTCACGGTCGGACTGCATCGACACACGGCAGTCATCTGAGAACCAAACAGCAACTTCTCCGATTCGGCGTCTCCACCCTGGTAGCGCCTCGTTCCCGCGCTCGGTCAGCACGTCGATCCGCCGGCCACCCGACGTCCTCGAGGCACATCCCTGCCGTCGCCGTCCGGGTCGATCCAATACGAGGTCGACCGCGCAGACGACCGCCGCGAACTCTTCCCGACATCCGGAAGAAAAACGACTGCCCTAAAAGAAGCGGTCGCCACTGTCTCCCTCTGACCCTGCTCGAGGGCGAACTTACCGGACTCGAGATGTGCTCGCCGGGTCCTCGCCCCAGGAGCACGCTCGTCGAACCCGACCGGCAATCCCAGTCCGGGTAGCCAAAGGCCCTGTCGACCAACTCCGAGCACCACATTCTTCGCGTGCTTATAAACCTACAAATGAAACTAGGAAATTCACGAGCTGGTGACTCCAAATTCGGTGTGAAAATCGGACGAGATCGAATTAGCAACTACGAATCATTAACAATATGACGGTTGTCGCGAAAATCCGAGAAAACCGACAGCGCAGCCGCTACCGAATCGGTGAACTCGGAGTGAAAAAAGCGTTACCCGAACTCACGCAGGAAGTCGCCCAACGCTCGAACGAACGTCTTCGCCGTGATCACTGGCGGTGACCGGATCGGCTCGTCAAGCGCGACCTTGATTAGATAATCTGTGAGCCGCCACAGGTTATAGATCAGCGTCGACAGCGCGAAGTTACACAGGCGAAGGCGGTAGTCCGTCGACGACGTCTTCGGCATGAAGTCCTTGATTGACTTGTACTGGTTCTCGATATCCCAGCGGCGACTGTATCCGTTCACGACACTTGAGATCTCCTCGGGCTCAACGCGGTCCTGGTTCGTCACGAATACTGCATACTTTCCATCGGCATCGTCGCTCGTACTTGGGGCATAGAGAAACTCAGCCTCGTGGTGGATCTCACCGTCGATTCCGAACGGGACGTTGTGCTTGACAGCTTCGTTTGCCGTTGGATGCTCTTGAATATCCTGGATCGCCTCTAAATCATCCTCGTACGTTGGAACTGGCGAGAGATACGTGAGCCCGCGCTCGTGGACATCTGCGTACACGCGATTCACGTAGAATCCGCGGTCGAACATCACCATATCCAGATCAACGAACTGCTCTGCTCGATCGAGCAATCGACTCACTAAATCGGCTTTCGAGTACGATGGAGAGTCGTCGGGCTCCCACGCAGAGTCCTCTTTGACTGGCTCGATACCAAGAACGATCGGTGCGTGGTCGCCAACTAGCGTGATGGTAGCGTACTTGTACCCACGTTTGTACTCGCCGTCTTTCTTGTACCCGCTCACCATCTTCGGATAGTCTGGCTTCGCGATGCCTGCTTCTTTGTCTTCCCACGGCCAGACGTGGAACTGCTCGTGGGTGATGTCGATCGCTGCGACGGTTTCGCGTGAGTCGAAGGGGTCGTCGCCACGGATCGAGTTAATGATGTTTTCCGTGGCAGCATTGAACGCCGTCATAATCGTGTCCCGAATCTGGTCGATCTCGGGCATCGAATCATCGTCCTCGAAGTCCTCCAACGTGAGCTGGCCGTCCGAATCCTCGGGCGTGGCAATCTTCTTGATTGCCCGTAGGAAGGTCGAGTCGTCGCAGATGAGGTCGTCGTCGGTGAGCCAGCCGTACTCGGCTTCTGAGTGGGCACTGCCGTTGTTCGCGCAGATACTCGCAAACATATCCAGCATCACCTCGTCTGAGTACTTCTTGTGGGCCGCTCGGTGTGTGTCGAACTCGGGAATGACGTGTTTGCGAGCAAGTGTTAGCGTCTTCTGGGCCTTCTCTTTCTTGTACTCGTTCTCGCTTTGTGATTCCTCCTCGGTTTCGGCTGGGACTGAGGGGACGAGACCTTCTGTAAGAACACCGTTATCGAGAGCCTCCTGCCGGACGCCAGCAACCGTCCGATTGAGGATTTTCTGAGTGTTCTCGCTGAACTTCGCGTGCGCGTACGAAAGCTCCTGTTGGGTGGGCGTATTCGAGAGATCGGTGATATCGAGGTGGAAGCTCTTGACTAAGCTCGGCTCCCGACCGAGCCGTTGCGCTATTTTGTTCTGTGAAATGCCTCGAATCCCTTTGAACAGGAGCGTGCGAAACATTTCGTCAGTTCCAAAGGTTACGCGGTTCTGATCGCGGGCATCCTCCAGTTCGTCGACGGGTATTGAGAGTTTCCGGATGACATCCCAGAGGTGGTCTTCACGCTCACAGAGCGTCTCCGCGTGGACAATGATCGACTCAGCGACAGCCGACGGATCAGTCGACATTGAGCCACCTCATAGACGAACTGCTCTATTCTTGGGCTGTATTCGACCAGATACTGGAGTGATAGTGCGTAGAAATGTCTGCTGAGAAGGAGTAAATATCAGTATAGGATAGAGCGAAAATCTGATTGTGCATTAGTGTCGGTTGTCTGCTCTTAGCTTGTGGTGGGGGACATATGAAGAGATATGCGTGCTATACTTGGAGAATTGATTGTGGCTACAATTCGATGTGAATCAAGAATCAGTATAAATCGAATATCGGTTGGACTTATAGTAGTGGACTGAGAACAGGTAGGTACGATGGGATTGGACGAACTCGAGGCGTTTCTTCGGAAGAAGGGCGCGGCAGAACTTATCACGGAGATCGGGACGGGGACAGCAACGTTTAACACACTCGCCGACGCGGTCGCGGTCAGTGGCTCGACGATGTCCTCGCGGCTCTCGGAAGGTGTTGAGCGTGAGGTGCTCACGGTGAGCCACAGGCCAACCGAGCATGGAACAGAGAAGCGGTATGCGCTCACGATCCTCGGGCGTCGGGTGCATGATTGGGCAGTACAGACGGAGTTCGAGCGGAAGGTCCGAGAGCTCCGGCGGGTTCGACAGGAACGTGAGACGGCGTTCGAGCAGCTGGTCGGGAAAATCAATCGGGATATGGAGATTCGCAAAATGGTAGTCGACGTAGATCCATTGGTGGATGAGGACGTAGATCTGCCCGAGGGTACATCTGTCGTGCAGAAAGAGCCGTCCGAGGAAGCGCTCCGTGAAGCTCATTTCGAACGGATGGAAGAATCCCTCGAGTCCATCACAGACGACCAATCCGAAGGGAATAGTGAGTGAAGACAAACTCCTGAACGCTAACTACATCTTTCCACAAAACATATATATTCTGAATAATGTGAAGGTTGGAGGGCGGGAATGTGACACATACTGTGGCGGTATCTGTGAGGATTATTGATCGGTCAGTATATTCTCCGCAGATGTCACCGGGAAAGACAACATATAAACGCCGGATTCCCAAATCCGCACCAAAGAGTCGGATCCTTCGATGAGTCAAATCGCACTTGCGGCAGACTTCGCAATTATCGTTGTCGTCGCGACTGTCATCGGCATCCTAGCCAGGCAGTTCGGCCAGCCGACGATCATCGCCTACATCCTAACGGGTGTCATCCTGGGTCCTGTAGTGTTCGGGATTGTCGGCCCCGAAGACCCCCTCGTAGAAAGCATGGCCGAGCTCGGGCTTGGGTTTCTACTCTTCTTGCTTGGTATGAAGATGCGTTTCGACGACATTCGGGAGATCCTCCGCCCGATCACGAACGTCGCCATCGGGCAGACCGTCCTCCAGACTGCACTCGCGTTTCTCGTAGCTTGGGTACTCGGATTCGACACGACCGAAATCCTTGTTATCGCGCTGGCGACCGTCTTCGGTGCGACGCCGATCATTGTCAAGATCCTCACCGACAAAGACGAGATCACCTCCCTGCCAGGGAAGATCGACGTCGGTGTGCTTATCGTTCAGGACATCTATCTTGTCGTCGTTCTTGCGCTGTTCGCGGCTGACTCTCTCGAGACTGGTACCGAGATTGCCACGACCCTTGGCGTCATCTTCGTCATGATGGCGTTCATCGGCATCTTCTCGATCGCTTCCTCCCGATACTTCCTCCCGCGACTGTTCCGCCGCATCGCCGACAACAAGGACGTCTTCTTGCTCGTGGCGATCGCTTGGGCGTTCCTCTTTATTTTTATCGCCGAGGAGTTCGAACTCTCCGTCGAGGTCGGCGCATTCCTCGCCGGGATCAGCCTCGCACAGCTGCCCTACAGCAAGGAACTCGAGGACCGCATCACGCCGATCACGGACTTCTTCATCCTCGTGTTCTTCGCGAGCATCGGTCTCCAGATCGACGGCGTGAACGCGCTGCTTGCCTACTGGTGGCAGGCGATCGTCGCCTCGGTCGTCCTGATGGTCGGGAACTTCTGGATCATGTTCTATCTCATCGACCGAGAGGGCTTCAGCGTCGAGACCTCGTTCCTCGGCTCGATCAACATGGTCCAGGTCAGTGAGTTCTCACTGGTCGTCGGCGCGCTCGCGTTCACGCAGGGATACATCGGCTCGGACATCCTCGGCTACCTCAGCCTCATGGCGTTGCTCACAATGAGCGTCTCGACATACATCGTCATGTACAACCACGAGATCTACGAGCGCGTCCGGCCGTGGTTCGAGCGCTTCGACAGCGACGAGAAGACAGACACCGACCTCAAGACCTACGAGGATCATGCCATTGCGATCGGCTACGACGAGATCACCGAGAGCGCACTCTCCTTACTTAAGGAGAAGTACGGCAACGTCGTCGTCATCGACCGGAAGACAGATCACATCGAAGAACTCGAGGCCGAAGACGAGTACGACTACATCTTCGGTGACTTCCGCCACCGCGAGGTGCGCAAGGCCGCGAACCTCAAGGACGCGAACTTCGTCCTCAGCTCGAGTGTCGAAGTCGACGTCAACAAGGTGTTACTCGAGGAGGTCGACGACGACGCGACGGTGTTCGTCGAAGCAGAACGGATCGACGACGCTCGCGACCTCTACGATCGCGGTGCGAACTGCGTCGTCATGAGCACGTACCTGAGCGCGGAGAAAATGAACGACTACCTGCGAACGTACTTCGAGGACCGTCGTGCGTTCACAGAGGCGATCCGCCCGGACGTCGAACGAATCCAGCGCCGCGGGCGACTGATCGACTCCGCCGACGTGACTGATACCACCCGCGCTGAGGTCGGAGGTGACGACGATGACTGACGTAATTACCGCACTGGCGATCATCTTCATCACGGCGGGCGTACTGCTCATAGTCGCAAATCACTTTTCGCTGTCCCCGGTACCGTTTTTCATCCTCGCCGGGTTGCTCTCGGGGACGGTGATCGAGGAGGGGCAGTTGCTCGAACTCGCCCAGTGGGGAATCGCCTTCCTCGTGTTCGTCTTCGGGACGCAGGTCGACTTTGGTGAGCTTCAGTCGGTGCTCCGTGACAGCGAAGCCGTCGCTGTCGCCCAGCTCATCGTCGTCGCGCCGGTCGCGTTCGTCGTCGCGACCCTCTTTGGCTTCGATACCCTGAACGCGGTGTACTTCGCCGCTGCCGCGACCTTGAGTTCGACCATCGTCGGCTCCCGGCTGCTCAAGGGAGAGATCAGGTCTAACCTCGTCTACGGGCGGCTGGCGTCGTCGATCCACTTCTTCGATGACCTGGTCGCCATCGGACTCATCCTCATCCTCTCGGCGGAGGTGTTCACCGCCGAGGTAATTACGTCGAAGATCGGCTACGGCGTTCTCTTCCTGGTCGCCGGCTTGCTCGTCTACAGACACGGCTTCCCGCTTCTCGTCCGGCTGACGGAGGGCTTTGAGGAACTGATCCTCATGGGAAGTATCTCGATCCTCATCGTCTTCCTCGCAGCGGCCGAACTTGCGGGCGTCTCGATCGTCGTCGGGGCGTTCGCCGCCGGTATCGGGATCCGCCGGGACGGCTCGGAAGCCCTCGGCGTCATCAACGGGCTTAACTCGATCCGGGACTTCTTCGTCGCGATCTTCTTCGTCACCGTCGGCGCACTCGTCTCGATCCCCAGTTTCGAGGTGTTCGTCGTCACGCTCATGCTCGTCGCCCTCGTCCTGATCGTCAACCCCTTCGTGACGATGGTCGCCTTTACCTACGAGGGGTACGACGCCAGGACGGCCTTTCTTACGACCACGAACCTGAACCAGGTGAGTGAACTCTCGCTCGTCATCGCCATCCAGGCGCTGTTGCTCGGGACGATTTCACCGGTCATGTTCGACGCGATCATCCTCGCGGCGGCGGTGACAATGCTCATGACGACGTTTACTCGCCGCTACGAGGACGAGATCTACCGACTCCTGTTCGAGGATTTCGTCTCGGGCCAACAGACCCGAAAGATTGACGAGCGAAGCCAGGTCAAAGACGACCTCACCGATCACGTGATCGTCGTCGGCTACGGTCGTCAGGGCCGCCACGTCGTCGAGGTGTGTGAAGAGAACGAACGTGACTACGTGGTCATTGAGAACGATCCCGTCCTCTGGGACGACATGCGCGCTGAGTGTCGAAACTACGTCTTCGGCGACGCAATGTCCGACTACCCCTGGGAGAAAGCCGACCTCAAGAACGCACAGCTGATCGTCTCGACGGTCGATCACCAGCCCGCTTCCGAGTATATCCTCGAGTTCGAGAGCGACGCCGACGTCATCTTGCGATCACAGTCCTCCTGGAAAGCCAGCGAGTGGCTCGAGCGCGGCGCGATCTATGTCAGCGTCCCGAACATCCTCGCCTCGGATCAGCTCCTCGAGAACGTTGATCGGGTTCTTGAGGACGACGCCAAAGAAGAGCTTCGAGAGGAACATCTCGACAGGCTCGTCACCCTCGAGCGGATGGGATTCGGGAGCCGAATGGGGGACTAACGTTCCCAATCCTGCTTTACCCGGTGATCGACCTCACCTTCACTCGACCGTTCGAACGACGAAGACAAATCCTGTCGCGACTCGTTCGGCCTCGTCACCGAACAGCACCGACCGCAGCGAGGGTACTCTCTCACCAATGACGATCACGTTATGGTCTGATGCGGCGTCAACGAGCGCGCCGAACGGCTGTCTGACGTGAGTGTCTATTCCTCCATCACGAAAAACGTCGGCAGCGTCCTCGAGTGAACCATCGGCTCCTTCGTCACGTCCCCGGAAGCGAACAGCGTAACGCCGATGTCACGGGTCCAATCACCTTGCTAACGTACTCGAAAATCCGGTCTGTATCGACCATACCGGTCAGCGGGACGAGAAGCCGGTCAATGTCTCCAGTCGAACTGTTGATCACAACTGCTCTCGCGTTCATCGCTGTGATTATTCGCCAAAGTGTCTTTTTCCCGAGCAAGCACCAATTGTAGTTGGATATCAAGTTTCTAATCGCAAGACTGCGTATGGGGAGGCTTGAAAGTATCAATTCATCAAAGTGGACATTCATTGACTAACCAACTCTTAAACGAGACTTCATTACGTCAATTCCGCCACTATATATTCTATCCCGAATGACAGATGTAAATATTGGATGTAGTTATCTTTGCTTTCAGACATAAAGATACCACGGTAGAGCGTCATAGACTGCTGTTTTTCGAAAGGGGGACTGCTATCCAACTACTGGAACGACGACCAGACTCACTCTATTATATGGCAATGAATCTGCATAACACTATGTTCGTGATTCCGCAACGGTCCTAAAGCGGCCCGCCGAGATACTCATGAACGTACAGTACGACTGCTAACCCTGCAACAAAAAGTACGCCAGCGAGTGGGAGGGGCAGGTCAAATGCCTCCGCGATTCCTAGCGCACCGGTGACGGCGAAGCCAACGCCCACGGCATAAATAAGGAGATTCTTCGCGATCCCCGTTATAGTAGTCGATTCGGACATATTTTCGGATAGTCATCCGAGACTGTAAACCCCACCGATCTATTCTGTCTCCTGTCTATTTCCCGGTTTTCCCAAGCAAAGGCATCGTGTTTAGTTACGCAAATTCCACCAGACAGCGAAGGCTTGCAACCACGTTTCGGCGGTTGATGGATCGACGTGGCTGAAGCTATTACTGAACGAGGAGGTGCGTCGTTTTATCTCCCGAAAAACACGTTCGATAGCGTTCCGATTTCCGTGTCGCTCGGGTCGAAATCGGAGCCCGATTCGCTGGAGTGCTGTCGCTAGATGATGGGCATGATCGACGAGAAACACGGCGTCATCGACGTCGTGTTTCTCACGAAGTTCTTGCAGGAACCGCTGTGTCAATGCCGTCGTAGTCGTTGTAAACAGCCGCACGTGCAGGAAATCGTTTGTGTCGGGATCAACCGCAGCATACAGCCAGAACTGTTGGCCGTTGATTCGGATCACCGTCTCGTCGAGCGCAACGTGATCCGGACTCGCGTTGCTGGCCAGCTGTAGATCTGCTTTCTGTACCCAGTCGTGAACAGCTTTCCGCGACCGTTTGACACCGAACTTCTCTAATTCCCGAACTGTATTCGAAAGCGATAACCCCGCAAGATGTAGCCGAATACCGAGCTTCATCAGCTGGCGCGGTGTCCGCTCTCGCTCCACAAAGTCTAATTCGATCCAGTCGCTACGACCACTGAGGCGAGCGATTTTCGCCATAGCCCAGCTGAAAATCTCCTCGCCTCATCCTTCAGCCTTAACTAAACACGACCAGCAAAGGTTACAATAGGTTTTTGAGAGCTAAACGGGTGTGGTTCATTATGGGAAAAAAGGAAATCGTCGTTGAGGTGTCAGACGAACTGTATGAGGAGATTAAAAACGCAAGAGAACAAGGGGAGAAGAAGAATGAAACTATTCAAAGACTAATTCGCAAAGGAATTGAGGGGTTATCTCTCCCGCCATTACTTACAATCATCACGGTTGTCAGCGGTATTATTTGGGTGGGAAGTTTAGCAGTTAACAATGAAACTGTTTCAAGCCTTGTTGGCGGATTCTTCATTGCTTTTGTGGGGTTTTGGATAGTTTGGAGGGTGATAATGAAAGGACTTTGAATAGAAGCAGATTGTTGTGACATAAGTGAAATGGTGATGACTCACCCGGGGTTCAGTGCTGGTAGAACATCCCCTGGCCGCAGGGTGCCTATAGAAACGCCAGCTTCTTGAAGATAGATCAAACTCAGATTGCGGAATACGTCCTCTGTATGCAGAGGGTAGAGTTTAACAGCTATCGGAGTGCTTGATCACCTTTTTTTGACAATTGCTTGCCCCTACTGATCAGCGGGTTCACTCCTCACAACGCCGCAAGTAAGGTGCGCATCAATCCCATCCTCCGTGGGTGGAATTGTAGTGGGAACTGATCGATTTAGGATCTATCCTACTACAAAACGGGCTGATAACCCAACATTCTCTTAGTTTACTCTTGAGAGAGGCGTGTCGACTAACGCTTACGAAGCACTGAATTAGTTCGGAGTCTGCAAAATATGTTTCCCAGTTGGCGGTTTGTAGAAATCCAAACGCAGAATCTGTGGAGCACACCCTCCGAAATTGATATAGCAATATAAAGTTTATTCGACCGCCGCTCATCGTGACGGACTCCTGTTCGCAGGCATCCAACAGAGCAGCGATCAGCACAGAAAGACGTGAGGAAAGGGTTTCGCTGCTCTCCGTAGACGAACACGTCACGGTTGCAAGAATCCGGAATTGTGGCTCCGTCTCTGTATTCGGTTCTCTTGGCTGTCGCTAATCTCTCTTTTTGCAAGAGAGCATCCCGTCGTCGACGGTGCGTTGTCTATTCGTGGCGTCTCCGACGCCACGCTGTTTACGATATCCACAGGACGCCCCGCGTTCTGCTGGGTATCACAAACCGTCAGCTTGCTCGACGGCCGTGAATCCGACAACGTCGACACAACCACCGTCTAGCAGCAACGATCCCAACTCGACGGTGCGGTATCGTTGGCACCCTCGCTGTCGTCGAGCTACACCGGACTGCCCGAGTGATCTTCGGTCCCGCTCTGTTCACGGCGGGAAGCGATCACTCACTGTCGCGACTCGCTCGCTGGGTGTGCTCTCGAGTCGACTAAAGCCAAGCGTATGAGTTGCGGGCGGTCCCGAAACGAGATCCGCCGCCGCTTTCGCCAGTCGTCAGCGGCGTGAATCGCTTCGATGTGGGCTCCAAAGCAAGAGGATCTTACGGCAGAATCAGTCATAGAGACACGATTCGGCCTCGGGGCCGCGTGGTTCGAGACGCCGTCTGAGTCTCCTCGTCACGAAACGCTTCGAGTTTCGCACGACCCCGAGACACACCCGCTGTCTCTCTGTCGATCGGTACTCGAATCGAAACGGATCGGGCCTCGTGCCCGCTCCGTCTGCGGTCACCGGGCGGAAACGACGGCACTTCGTTCGTCGGCGACCGAGAGACGAACTCGAGGGGGCTGGCTGTGGCCGTAGCCGGCACGTAACCGTCCGCAGCCCACCAGCGGGTCGTGAGCTCCCCTGGCGTCTTCGTGAGTTCTACGACCCTGTCACGCGACAACGGTCTCGAGGCGCTGCAGTCGGGGATCACGTCTTCACCACGTGTCTTCCGGTGTCCGTTCGTCGCTCTTCCGCGTCGTTTCGTCACCGGCGTCGTTCGGGTACTGGGGTGTAGTCAGGCCCCGATCACCGGGGACGCAGTTCGCTCGAGGGAACGATCCCGACGGTTGGCGACTGACAGGCCCACCTGCTGTGGGAGAGGGAGAGCCGATACGGCACCTATCGTGGCCCCCGGTCACGATCGCTGGTTCACTCTCGTCTTAGTGGCTCTCTCCTGAGTGGGACGGCTGTGATCGGCGACAGCCGTGCAGCGATGAGTCCCCGACGAACCGGTCTTCCGAACCACCCCACCTCCGGTCCACCACCGAGTATGCTATAAACCGGATGCAAAGCGCCTAAGAGAGAGGTTTTGGCTCAGGCCCGATTATTGCTTGAATCGTTTGTCCACTACACGACAACCGATTAAGCAATATCTTTACGTGACTGTCATGAGTACGTGACGGTACGAGATGTCGAACACCGAGTCAGTCCGGGTCGAACGACCATCGTCTCGAGGTGTCTCTTCCGGACACAACCCCTGGGGTCGAGCCGGTGAAAACGAGAGTCCACTCTGGGACAGACAACCCGGATTTTCCCGGAAACGGACCGGCACTGCGAGAGGGAGAACACCGACGGACGAAACCCGCGAACCCAACGCCAGTGAGGGCGACCGATGAGCAACGACGGGACGACGATCCGCTGGTCGCAGATGTCTCTCGAGGAACTCCAGTCGTTTTGGAGCGACGAAATCGAACCCGCTCTCGAGCGGTCCGGGATCGGCCGCGAAGAGCGCCCAGCCTACCAGCAAGTCGCCGACGCGGGCTACTCCGGGATCGCCTACGCTTTGCGGGAACACCACGACACGACGCTGACGGAGTTCCTGGCGACGGTCGGCTACGAGGAGCCCGGTTCCTCGACGTCGTACCAGTGGGGTATCGAAGACGAAACGACCATCGACGAACTCGAGTCGTATCTCGAGACGCTCGAGCGACGGCGGCAACTCGCGACGTCGACAGTCCAGACAAAACAGTCCCGCCTGGCGACCTACGTCCGAATCTACCGGGAGGTACACGGGCAAGCCGATCTCGTGGATCGCGTCGACGACGCGACGAGCGAGAGCGACGAGATTCGGCGTGCGCTAGTCGTGTTCGACGAACTCAACTACAAACTGGGGACCGACGCTTCGAAGCTACGGTATCTCAGCGACGTCAGCCAGTTCTACGAGCACCTCGGGCGACGGGCCAAGGCCGCGTTCAACCCCGTCGAGCACATCGACGAGGAGTACAACTGGTCTCGCGAAGAACCCGACAACGCCGCTCTCACGGGCCGACAGGTAAGTCGGCTGTACGACGCTTCCGAGACGGAGGCCGAACAACTCGTCGTCCTCGCACTCTGTGCGTGGGGTCTGCGACGCAACGAGGTCGCAGCACTGCATACCTCACAACTGGTCCTCGAAGGTGAGGACCCTCACATCGCCTTTGGTGACGAACGAAAGAACGGGCCAGGGACGGTCGCACTGATTTACGGCACGCCGAACCTGACCGCCCGAGTCGACCGACTCGAGGGTGACCTCGACTGGGCAGGCTATCTGTTCCCCTCGAGTCGGTCCGCGAGCGGCCACATTACAGGCGAGACGGTCCAGGCTCGGTTCCAGCGACTCGCCGAAGACGCTGGCGTCCGCGTGCAGGGAGAACTACCAACCTCGAAGATGGGACGGCGGTTCTGGTATACCACGTACAACCAGGCGATGAAGGACCTGCGGGAGAATCTGGACGTAATCGCGGCCGAGCAGGGCAGTTCCGACTCCTCGGTGGTCCTGAAGAACTACCTCTCGGAGACGGAACGGCGGCAGTATCGGAGACAGTTCATGCGCGAACGACTCGAAGACGTCTTCGAGGAGTGAGTGGCTTCGAAGGCAGCGGCGCAGTCGCCGGGGCCGTGCGGGTCACGACGTTTTTACGTACTCACCAGTTATCTCGTCTTATGGTGCGGAACGTCGCCGAGTTGCTGCCGGAACTCGAGGAGGCCGATTTCTATCTCCTTTCAGGAGTCGAACAGGGGATGCGCTTCTCGGAGTGGGTACAACGCGAGAAGCTCCCGAAGTTCGCCGACCTCACCGAAGAGGAGATCGATTACCGTCTCGAGCGCTGTCTCAAGCGCGGCCTCGTCGAGAAGAAGACGATCCAGTACGAGGGGTACACGCTCCAGTTCGAGGGATACGACGCTCTGGCGTTGCGGACGCTGGTCCAGCGGGAGACGATCGGTGAGTTCGGTTCGCCACTGGGCGTCGGCAAGGAGAGCGACGTCTACGAGGTGCGCTCGTACAAGCCGCTGGCGCTGAAGTATCACCGCGAGGGATATACGAATTTCCGGGAGGTCCACAAGGAGCGAGACTACACTGCAGACAGAGAGCACGTCTCCTGGATGTACACCGCTCGAAAAGCGGCCGAACGGGAGTACGACATCCTCGAAGCGCTGTACCCCGATGTCTCGGTTCCGCGGCCGATCGACCAGAATCGCCACGCCATCGTCATGGAGAAGATGGACGGCGTCGAACTCTCGCGGGCGAAACTCGAAGACGAACAGGTAATCGGGGTGCTCGATCTGCTGCTCTCGGAACTCGCGACGGCTTACGAGATCGGCTACGTGCACGCCGACATGAGCGAATACAACGTCTTCGTCGGCGAGGACGGAGTGACGATCTTCGACTGGCCCCAGGCAGTGCCTACCGATCACGAGAACGCAAGCGAGTTCCTCCGGCGCGATCTCCGGAACCTGATCGGCTACTTCCGGCGGAAGTACCCCCAGATCGTTCCCGACGAGATCGACGAAGAGAGCGTTGCAGCGGCGATCGAAGGCGGTGCGTTCGAAACCGTCGAAACGCACGTCTAAGTCCTCACGGCGAGTTCGGCAGGTCGAACTCCTATACGGGTTACTGGTACGGAGTGGTGTCCCGATGGACCGGCGGGACCGCAGAAGGGATCGCGGTCACGCCGAAACTGACTGACAGCAAACCGTCTGAGTTATTTCGGTGTCACCGCTCCAAAGCGGTGCACCGGGAAGCCGCTACATTAGTCCGGTGCCGAAAGAAGACTGGACCCGATCAGCGACACTGATCCAATCACCAGTCGATCGCTGCGTTCGTGACACGACGCAGCCGCACCGTTGCAGCGTCACGCGACCATCTAGTAAACCACATACTGCTATATAGAAGTCCGCATCGGCGGGAGAACCGGGCAGGATCAGGCGTCGCTTACAGCGTTTACCCGTCGTCAGCCGCGAAACACAGGCCAGTAAATGCAAAGCGCCATCTCTCGGACGAGACCAACAGTAACGAAACGCTCGTCGTGTCGAAGACGGCTCTCCCCGGCAAGGTGAGTTCGGCCGAGGAGAAACTCGAGCGCGATCGACACACTGGCGTCGAGCTATCGTCTACGGGCGAGCGTCAGCAACCGCCTCGACGACAGTCTCGGCGGTCCGTCGGACCTGTTCCATGTCGTCGGCCTCGATCGCGTCGTAATCGACGAGCGAGCTGCCGATCCCGACGGCGAACGCGCCGGCCTCGAAGAACGCCGCGACGTTGTCCGGCCCGATACCACCAGTGGGGATGACGGGAACGTCCCCGAAGGGGCCCTGGATCGCACCGACGTGACCCGGCCCGACAGTCGTCGCAGGGAAGAGCTTGAGAACGTCGGCACCAGCCTCGAGCGCGGTAACAGCCTCGGTCGGCGTCATCACTCCGGGCCCGGAGAGGACGCCGTGGCGATTGCACGTCCGGACGACGTCGGGGTCGACGTCGGGCGCGAGGACGAACTCCGCACCGGCGTCGATGACCGTGCGAGCGGTCGGGGCGTCGAGTACTGTCCCCGCACCGACAACGGCGTCGGTGTTGGCGAGTGCCTCGTCGACGGCAGCGATTTTCTCGCCGACGCGTGGCTCGCTGGCGGTAACTTCGATTGCTCCGACGCCGGCTTCGTGGACAGCGCGAGCCACCGGAACGATTCGATCGTCGTCGATACCGCGGAGGACGGCGACGATACCACTGTCCTCGAGTTGCTGTCGAACGTCGACTGGCGAAACCATAGCGACACCTCCACCAGTAGTGACTTTAGCGCAGTGGTATCGGGAGCCGGACGATCGTCGCTGTGGGCGAACCGGTACGAACGGACCTTTCCCGGCGCTGCGCGATGCCAACGCCGTGTCGGCGACGGTTCGAAGCGCTTATACTCGAGAGTTGAGTAAAGACCGATAGACTCGCTGTATCGCGGGCGACAGCGGGCACCTGTACGGCTTTGCCACAGGTCGGGATGTGATCCGCGGGGCCGACGCCTCGTTGAGATTGAACCAGGAAACGCCCGCAGGTGATACACATGGCAAAAAGCTTCTACTCTCACATCAAGGAAGCGTGGAAAGACCCCGACGAAGGTAAGCTCGGGGAACTGCAGTGGCAGCGAAAACAGGAGTGGCGCGACCAGGGCGCGATCGAACGCGTCGAGCGGCCGACGCGACTCGACAAGGCCCGCGAGCTCGGCTACAAGGCCAAGCAGGGTATCGTCGTCGCTCGCGTCTCGGTCCGCAAGGGTACCGCCCGAAAGCAGCGTTTCACCGCCGGTCGGCGGTCGAAGCGACAGGGCGTCAACCGGATCGGTCGCCGTAAGAACATCCAGCGCATCGGTGAGGAGCGCGTCTCCCGGAAGTACCCCAACCTGCGGGTACTCAACAGCTACTGGGTCGGTGAAGACGGCTCCCAGAAGTGGTTCGAAGTGATTCTCGTGGACCCGAACCACCCCGCAATCGAAAACGACGACGACCTGAACTGGATCTGTGACGACTCCCACCAGAACCGTGCGTTCCGTGGCCTCACGAACGCCGGCAAGGACAACCGCGGCCTCAACAACCGCGGCAAAGGAGCCGAAAAGGTCCGACCGTCCAACACGGGCGGTCAGGGCCGTGCGAAGTAACACGGCTTCGCCGGCACAGACGTCAGTGCCGACGTACTCACCGTCAAAGACGAACCCCGCGAGTTCAGTCGCGGAAGAACTCAGAGCCGACGGCCGCCTCGATTCTCACGGCTTCGACGTTCTCGCCGACCAATATCAGCACCCGGAAGCTTAAGCCGTGACGTGCTGTACGACTACGCATGTCAGATCACGTTCTCGTTCCCGTCGACAAGTCGAACCGAGCGACCCAGGCCCTCGAGTTCGCCTGCAAGGAATACCCCGACGCAGACATTACCGCGATCCACGTCCTCGATCCCGGCGACTTCTATGCGGCGACGGGAATCGAGGGCGGGGCGATGGCCAACTACGACGAGATCCGAAAACACCACGAGACCCAGGCGGAAAATATCCTCGAGCAGGCCCGCCGAGAAGTCGACGAGTACGGCCGCGAGATCGAAACCGAACAGGTAGTCGGCGGCGTCTCACAGTCGGTCGTTGACTACGCGGACGAACACAGCGTCGACCATATCGTGATCGGAAGCCACGGTCGGACCGGTGCGAGCCGGATTCTGCTTGGAAGCGTCGCTGAGACGGTCGCTCGGCGCTCTCCGGTTCCAGTGACGATCGTTCGCTGATCGTCGGCGTGTTTACCTCGTGCAGGCGAAGTCCTCGTCGTCACGGAGAACGCAGTGAACGGAGCGAACGAGTAACGCAGTAGGGCGGGAACCGAACCGCTTGCCACCGACGGATGAGACCTAGTGGCGGGCCAAGCCTGAACTGATGAATCGAATCTGGCGGTGTGGCCCGATTCGACCCGTCAGTCGACGGTTGGGACGGTACTAGAGTCGTCAGGCCGTGAGAGTCTGACTCTCCCGTTCGGCCTCCGACGAGCGCACATCCAGGTCGGTACGGAGCGCCTCGATCGCTTCTTCGGGATCGGTTTCGGAGT
Organism: Natronobacterium gregoryi SP2; assembly: GCF_000230715.2. Taxonomy (GTDB): domain Archaea; phylum Halobacteriota; class Halobacteria; order Halobacteriales; family Natrialbaceae; genus Natronobacterium; species Natronobacterium gregoryi. The sequence goes on along the minus strand of NC_019792.1, from coordinate 2,415,849 downwards.
CGAAGACACGATCGAATCCGAGTTCCCGGAAGTGCTGACGCGTCTCCTCGAAATCGTCCTGACCGACCGCGAGGTTGCCGCCGATGTAGGTCGTGACGTCCTCGAGTCCGGCAGCCGCGACCTCGTGATGGAACCCCTGACAGTCCTGTTTGGCGTGCCCGTACAGCGAGGAGACGAGCACGGCGTCGGCGTCGTGCTCGTCTGCCGCGTCGACGAACTCCGTCTGAGAGTTTTGGACGCCCAGATTGACGACATCGAAGCCGTTCGCCGAAAGCGCCTGTTCGAGGATGGTGATTCCGACGACGTGTGCGTCGGAACCGATCACGCCGAGGACGACTGTCCGGACCATGTGTGTACAGCTACAAACGGGGGCCACCCCCATAAACATAATGATTGATCATGTTACTATCGGCAGTCGGTTGCGGCCGATCGTGGCTAGGACCAGCCTGCAAGCATCACGGCAGTCTCATACGGCTTGCTGTCGGTCAGTTCCGGCGCAACCGCAGGCCTCCTGCGGTCGCGCCGGGACATCGGTAGCAGTCCGTATCAGACCGTCGTCAGCGATCCGATCGGCGCGTCGGTGTGCTCACGGGCACGCTCGATACCGTCATCGCCAGCTGCGATGAGTGTGAAGACGCCCGCGACCTCTGCGTCCGCGGTGTCAACGATGTCGAGTAGAAGTTCCTGTGTTTCGCCCGACCGGATGAGATCGTCGACGACTAACACCGAATCACCGACGTCGACGGCGTCGGCTGGCAGGTAGTACGTGAGTTCGATCCCCGACTGGAGACGCTCGCGGGCTTCGATGAACTCCTCGACGGCAGTCTCTTTACTCTTTTTCGCGTAGGCACACCGTGTCCCGTAGTAACTTGCAAGCGACGCGGCGAGAGTGATTCCGTCGGTCGCGGCCGTGAGAACGACATCCGGCCGGCCGAAGTCGAAACCGTTCGCGACGACAGGAGCCACGAGATCGAGGAACCGCTGGTCGAAGACCGTCTCGGAGTTGTCGACGTATCCCTCGTCGTCGACGCGGAGTCGCTCGTCGAGTTCGTCCGCCAAGGCCTCCCGGCCGAACTCTTCGACGATCCGCTGAGCGCGGTCGGCTCCCGGAAGAACGTGCCCGTTGACGTACCGATTGAGATCGCCGGCTGGAAGGTCGGTCGTCTCCTCGAGTTCCTCGTAGGTTCGCGTCTCCTTGAGCATCCGCAAGACGTCGACGGCCCGCAACTGGAGGGTCGCCTTCTCGGCTCTGTTCATACAGATATACACGATTCCGCAAGTATGGGTATTTCGATCGTTCGTCCGCAGTTGGTACCCACACACGTGGTTATTACGGGCGAAAAGAGCGGTCAGGGCGACTGCCGAATTCGACCGTCGAAAACAGATACGAGGCTATCCCTGCAGGAAGTCCGGCTCCGTCCGCTGCTCGTCGCGCTCACGCCGGAGGTGGGACCTGAATTCGTCGATCTCGACGTCGTACTCCTGGTCCTCGAAGCGGTCCCGGACCGAGATGTTGCCGTCTTCCTCCTCGTTGTCGCCGACGATGATCTGGTAGGGGACGCGGTCGTCGTGGGCAGCACGGATCTTGCGTTCCAAGGTGGAGTCGCGGTCGTCGACCTCGACGCGGAAGTCGTCGAACTCGCTTGCGACCTGGTAGGCGTAGCCGAGGTTCTCGTCGGAGATGGGCAACACGCGGACCTGTTCAGGTGCCAGCCACAGCGGGAATCGGCCCTCGTAGTGCTCGATGAGCATCATGAAGAACCGTTCGTAACTGCCATACAACGCCCGATGGATCATCACTGGGCGGTGCTCTTCGTTGTCCTCGCCCACGTAGGAGAGATCGAACCGCTCGGGCATGTTGAAGTCCAGTTGCACGGTGGGGCCGTCCCACGAACGGCCGATGGCGTCCTCGAACGCGAAGTCGATCTTTGGGCCGTAGAACGCGCCATCGCCGTCCTCGATCTCGTAGTCGTGCTCGCGGTCCTCGAGGACGCTCTCGAGTTGCGACTCTGCTTTCTCCCAGATCTCGTCCCCGCCGACCGACTTCTCGGGGCGGGTGGCAAGCGCCATCTCGTACTCGAGATCGAACGTCTCTAAGACGTCCGTGATCATGTCCATGATCTCTTCGACTTCCTGTTCGATCTGGTCGGGCCGAATGAACAGGTGGCCGTCGTCGATCGTAAAGGCCCAAACTCGCGAGAGACCGGAGAGTTCGCCGCGTTGCTCCTTGCGGTAGACCTTCCCGTTTTCCGCATAGCGGATGGGGAGATCGCGGTAGCTCCAGGACTGATCCTGGAAGATAGCGGCGTGGCCGGGACAGTTCATCGGTTTCAGGCCGAACTCGTCGTCACCGACGTCGAAGATGAACATGTCGTCGGCGTAGTTCTGATAGTGGCCCGAGCGGTGCCAGAGGTCCGTCTTGAAGACGTGGGGCGTCTCGACGTAGTCGTAGCCCGCCTCCTGGTTCAAGTCCTCGACGAACTCCTCGAGTTCTTTCAGTACCGTCTTCCCCGGCGGGTGATAGAGGGGGAGCCCCGGCCCCGTCACGTCCTGAATGGAAAAGAGGTTCATCTCCGACCCGATCTTCCGGTGGTCACGTTCCTCCGCCTCCCGGCGACGCTCGAGGAACGCCTCGAGATCGTCCTCGTCCTCGAAGGCCGTCCCGTAGATGCGGGTCTGCATCGTGTTCTCCTCGTCGCCACGCCAGTACGCGCCGGCGATCTCGAGCAGTTCCACCGCGCCGACCTCGCCCGTCGACTCGACGTGGGGGCCGGCACAGAGGTCCTCCCACTCGCCTTGCTTGTAGAAGGTGACGGTGTCGTTCTCGTCGGCGAACTCCTCCAGGAGTTCGAGCTTGTAGGGTTCGTCCTCGAGGCGCTCTTCGGCTTCCTCGATCGAGAGTTCCTCGCGTTCGATCTCGTAGTCGGCCTCGACGATCGCCTCCATCTCGGCTTCGATCTCCGTGAGGTCGTCCTCGTCGACGTCCAAATCGTCGAAGTCGTAGTAGAAGCCCTCGTCCGTCGGTGGCCCGATCGCGAGCTTTACGTCGTCGAACTGGCGTTTGACGGCCTGGGCGAGACAGTGCGAGGCGGAGTGGCGCATCACGCGCAGGTAGTCCTCGCCGCCGTCGTCGGTGACGATCTCGAGTTCGGCACCGTCGTGAACGGGTTCCTCTTTCGCGACGAGGTCGCCGTCGATCCGTCCGGCGACCGTGTCCCGTCCGAGCCCGGGGCCGATCTCGTAGGCACAGTCTTCGACCGTCGCGTCGGCGTCGACCTCGAGTTCGGCTCCGTCTGGCAGTACGACCGCAATCTGCTCCTGTGAGTCTGATTCTGACATGGCTATGGCTGGTCGGTGAACTTCGGTGAGAAGTTCGGTCGGTAGTCCGCGTGCCGCTCGCTGTGAGACGTATCGAACACAGCCAGCGGTAGGTGTGAGTTAGAAGCGGGCGAAAGCCCCTGTAAAGCGGACACCTACCATCGTGGATACGCGTAGTCTCGAGCAGGTTAAAAGCGTTGTGATGACGTGCCCCCGGAAAGCTGAAACCGCCGTTTGACCGTAGAGAAGACACTTACCGGACTCGACTCGAACGAAGATCTGAACCGCCGAGCCCTGCTCGCCGGCGCGAGTGTCGGCCTCGCTGCTGTCGGCGGCTCTCTCGGAAACGTGGGGAGTGGGCGTCGATACGAACGCTGTACGGAACCGGTCGTTCCCCTCTCGGAACTGCCCGACCGGGCACGAAGCGAAGTCGAGACCGTCCTCGAGGACGGAACCGACACCACCGCCGGCAGCCTCGCCTACCCGGACCTCGTCGGCGACGACTCGCTGCTGTGGACCGAATCGGACAACCGGTACTACGAACACCGACTCGAGAGCGGCCTCCTGAGCCTCCAGGAGACTCTGTCCTTCGAACCGGTAACGCCCGAGCGCGAGCCACCGGCCGAACTCAAACTGAGCAACCAGACCGACGAGACGCTCGAGGTGGGCGTCACGATCTCGCATCCGGACGGAGAGACGCTCGTCGACGAGGAGAAGAGCGTCGAACCGGCTGGAGGGATCGACGCGGTCGAGTCGATCGCCAGCAGCGAATACGCCGGGGAACGGGATGCAGCGGAACGGCTGCCCTGAGTCGCCTTCCCCGCAGCGATGCGAGACTACGAGGTGTCGATCGCCGTCGAGAAGGGAAAGTCACTGGCCGAGGGCGCGTCGAAGACCGACGTCGTGAGCGCCGACCCGTGGCTGCTGTACTACTGGGTGCAGATAACGAAAGACGGCGTCCTGATGGGGAGAGTCGGCGAGAACAGCGGTCTCTTCGCGGAACACGTCCACAGCAAGATGGGACTGCACTGGGCGTGTCACCAGCCTCCCGGAGGGTGGCCGACCTCGAGTTGAACGGGTAGCTGCTCATTTCTCGTCGTCGGAGGCGATCGTCGTCACATCGCTATCGTAGATACCGACGTCATCGGGGGCCGCGAGATCGAGCCGTTCTTCCTCGAGTGCGTCCGGGATACGTGCCGAGATCGTACCCATGCTCCTATGAAAATCCCGCACCGGGCTATACCACACCACTGACAATAATTGTTCGGGTGAGCCGAGCGGCTCACCCGAACGTGGCTGCGGAATCACCCGACAGCGGCCACTTCAGAGAAAAGAATCTCCCGCCAGGCGGGGGCAATCCTGTTGCGGTAGCGGTGGCTGTGCGGACGAAAGCAAGCTGTGCCTGAGCGACGCAAACCGTCGCTCAGGCACTCACCTCCGGTGGATCGTACGGTTCCTGTCGCTTCAGCATGTAGAAGATGGAGACCAGCATCTTCCGAGCTGTTGCAACAATCGCTATCTGCTTGTTTTTCCGCTGTTTCAACCGTGTGTAGAAGTTGCCGAGGTAATCGTCGTACCGGACGGAAACATGGGCACATTGGACGAGGGCCCAGCGCAGTGGCGCTGAGCCCTCTTTGCTGATGCTTCCATGGACTTCCATGTCGCCGGACTGGTGAACCATTGGATCGAGTCCAGCGTAACTCACCAACTCTTCCTGCCGGTCAAACCGATCAATTTCACCGATTTCTGCAACGATTAACGCAGCCGTGGACTGGCCTACACCCGGAATCGCCAGCAGCCGCTGGGCTGCTGGCGATTCCAGTGTCTTCTGCTCGATCTTTGCTTCGAGCTTCTCAATCTGTGCGTCGTACTCGTCGATCACGGAGAGGTGTGCCTCGACGATCGTTCGATCAGCATCACTGAGCGAGAGTTCCGCGAGGAACTCTCGCCCAGTCGGGCCGAACAACTCGCTGTCGTAGGCGTTGTCGGTACGCTTGAGGACAGCTCTGACGCGGTTTTTCTCAGCTGTCCGTTCTTCGACAAGCGCCTTTCTCGTTCGGACGAGATCCCGCAACGTGCGGATCTCGTCCGACGGGACGTAGCTCTCAGCGAGCATGTCTGCCCGAAGCATGTGTGCGAGTCGTTTCGCGTCGATGCGATCGGTCTTGACCGTCGCATCGGCGATAACCCTGTTCTTTGATGGGTTAACGAGTGTTACGTCGAGATGCTCGTCGAGCATCTCGTACAGCGGCCGGTAGTGGCCAGATGCTTCGATCGCAGCTTCGCCACCGGCGTACTGTTCGGCGAGTTCGTCAAGACGATCGTTTGGCAAGCGGATCTCGTCTTGCAAGTTGCCGTCGTCGTCCACGACGGCAACTTGCGAGTATCGTGTGTGGGTGTCTATTCCGAGGTACATAGGACGCCTCCGTTGGGACTGTGGCGTGAACGAGAGAGATCCTCCTATACGTGCTCGATGGCACAAGATTCCGCGTCTTGTCACGGGCTCGGACCATTCTCTGATAACGTGCTTTTCGCACCGCATGAGTTTCGGTCTCAGCCAGTCCCTAGTGCCTCGTTCACGGCCTAGGCCCTTAGCTGCGGGATTTTCATGGATTCTGTATACTACGTTTGCACTGGATTCATACGGATTGCTGTAACGATTTACCGGCGCAACCGCCGCCCGGGTCGCGGTTGTGCCGGAAATGACTTACAGTAAACCGTATCAGACGTTTCGCTCGTCCGGGCAAGCACGTGTGCGAACACAAATTTGGCTTTGGCGCGCTGACGGAGTGCCCGAGCAGAAGCGGGGGCACTCCGCTGATAGCGTGCGAGGGACGAGTGAGCGAGAGCACGACGCGGAGCGTCGCGGAAGGCGAACGGCCGGAGACCGTGAGCCCGCGAGCGAACGAGTCGGCTGGGGAGGGAGTGGTCGGGTGGGAACGAAAGGGGCCGCTCACTCGAGGAAGGCGGGCGACGGAAGAACCGGAGGCGAGCGTCGCGAGCCGAGGATCGCAGCGAGCCCCCCGACTCGAGCGAGCGGGGGCTTTCTGATACGGATTAACGTAGCTCCTCGTACGTTCCAGCGTGGCAGATCACGGACATGTTGAAATGGGTGTACAAGATGTGACCTCCTCCTCGCCGTGAGCGGCGAGGCTTCCCACGGCACCGTACCGCTGGGTTGGGATATTTGCTGGTTTGCGACTCGTCGGTATGACGGGCCGATGGCGTTCACGAGAACGGCGTTCTCGTGCAACCCATCAGAAATCAACGATTTCTGAGGACGGGGCCACACCGCCGTTACTCCTATCCCGGCAGGGGACTCGGAGTTATCTTGGCCGAGACACCACAGCGGTTCGAGAGTGTTTCGAACGTTCTGGGCCTCGGAGTCCCGATATTGTCCGATTAGGTGGGCGGTCATGCCGCCTCGGTGTACGTCATACTACGAGGCGATTCGACTTAAATATCCGTATAGCTGCTGAACGTGGTCTGTGTCGGCGGTGTCGGATTCACGCCCGTCGTAAACGGCGGGATTCTCTCCTTGGAAGAAGATAGAGGATGGATGCAGCACAGCGACATCGCTTGTTGGACGTCGAATTTGAGGAACTAATCGTTCAGTCTACCTGCTATTCGAAGCAGAGGAGCATCAGTGTGACATTGGACGATACCCGCCGAGATTAGAACGTAACGATACCGAGTAGTTCGACGGTGTAGGTTACAGCACCGATAGTGAAAAATATGGAGATGGCATACCATTCCCACCGCCTCGGAATGAGTCGCTCTCCTGTATCTTCGGGAAGTTCTTCGTCTCTCACGATCAACCAGATGCCGGAAAATAGAACCAAAAACCCACCTAGCACACTTCCCAAAAACGCTCTTGTGTAGCACTTTGTTGATCTCATAGCGTCGCTTTGATAGCGTGTTTGAGCGCTTCTCTCCCTGGTTTCCGCAGTAGCTTTCGTCGAAGTTGGAACGCTCGGAGATACTGTGTGAGCTTGTCTTTTGAGATGCCTCGATGAGGCGAGAGCCACGGTCGCAGCAGCGATCCGTGGCTCTCGCAGGTGTTGACGTGTACGTTTTCGTTGGCGTATTCGCCGTCGCCGTGGACGACGTATTCGCGGTCGAATGCGTCGTCCTCGGCCAGTGGATCGTAGGCACGAAATCCGTCAGTATAGACGGTCAGTGGCTCCTTCTGACGGTTTTCGAGAAGGAGCCGAATCGTCGATTCGTCGGCTGATTTCGCTGGGATCACGTATCGGTCGCCGGTGCCACGATCGACGATCGTAAACACCGGCGGTTTGTCCTGCTCGTACGTTCCTCGCCCACGCGTGGACAGGCCACGCGAGCGCGACTCTTGGTCGCGCTCGCGGCCTTTCAGCCCTGCAGAAACGTAGACTTCATCGATTTCGACCGGTCCGACAAGGTCAAGCGAAGGTGCATCAAGCGCCTTCGTGAAGCGCTCGACGCGCTGGTAGATCGTTTTGTACTGGACGTCGATCTCTATCTGAAGTTGACGAAGACTCGTGTTAAACCGGAGAAACGCGTAAATCGAGAACAGCCACTTTCTGAGTGCGACTTTCGAATGGGCGAAGATTGTGCCGGTCTTGTCGTTGAACGTGCGGTCGCAATTCTTACAGAGATAGCGCTGAAAGTGCCCATAGCTGCCGTTCTTGACCGTCAGGTCAGAACGGCAGCGAGGGCAAGTAACACCGTTACGCCAGCGAACCTGCTCTAACAGGTCCGCTGCGACCGATTCCGACCCAAACACATCTAGCGGGATCATGCCTAACGGACACCGCTAACGCGGTGTCCTTGCTCTCTTCGATTCTACAGCGACAGCTGAGCGGTATCAACAATCTCCTACAGAAGAGCGTCCCAAAAAACCAAGTGAAAGCGAGAAACCGGCTGTCGAAGCGCCGCGTATGGCCATCATTCCACCCAACCAGACGGCCGTCAACCCGGCTATTCGTTTCACACGCATGTTCGTAAACAGCGATATGATGGCCTCCAGTTAATATACTAGCCCGATTCGCCGTCGGATCATCGGTCGATCACGGAAAGCCATCGATAAACATAGGTCCGATTTCCTAACCAGTAACGGCATGGCCTGACAAAATCTACATTTTGCCACATTCGCGCTCTGTATTCAGCAGACCCTATATCCCACCTATCGGATAGAAGTAAACCAAAACTATGAGCGGGAGTGCTACTCCCGATGAGTAGTCCCCGTTCCGGTATCGGTTTCCGACTACAAGGACCCACAAAGCCCGATACCAAATCAGCCGAGTGAACTTCGTACGACAGCGACGCTACTTCTCGGAGAGCCGGCCCGGCGTCCACTCCGCGTCGAACTCCTCGTGGAGGTACGGCTTCGCGTCTTCGCCGGCGTAGGTCGCGACGAGTTGGCCGTCGCCCTCGAGATGGTACTTGTAGGTCGTCAGTCCCTCGAGGCCGACGGGACCGCGGGCGTGGATCTTGCCGGTGGAGATGCCGACCTCCGCGCCGAGGCCGTACCGGTAGCCGTCGGCGAACCGCGTCGAGGCGTTGTGGTAGACGCTCGCGGAGTCGAGCCCGCGCATGAAGCGTGCGGCGCGGTCGGCGTCCTCGGTGACGATCGACTCCGTGTGCTTGGAGCCGTACTCGGTGATGTGGCCCATGGCGGCCGACAGCGAGTCGACGACTTTGATCGAGAGCTCGAGGTCACCGTACTCGGTGTTCCAGTCGTCGTCGGTAACGGGATCGACGTCGACGACCTCGCGGGTGGCCTCGTCGCCGCGCAGTTCGACGTCGGCGTCCTCGTAGCGTTCGACGATCCCGGGGAGGAAGTCCGTGGCGACGTCCTCGTGGACCAAAAGCGTCTCGACGGCGTTACACACGGCAGGATACTGCACTTTCGCGTCGAAGGCGATCTCCTCGGCCATCTCGAGGTTGGCCTCGCCGTCGACGAAGACGTGACAGACGCCTTCGGTGTGGCCGAGCACGGGGATGCTCGTGTTGTCCTGAATGTACGAGACGAACGCGGAACTGCCACGGGGCATCAGCAGGTCGATCGAATCGTCCATCGCGAGCATGGCGTCGACGTCCTCGCGGGCCTCGATCTGCTGGGCCCAGCCGTCGGGAACGTCGGCCGTGGCGGTCGCTTCCTCGATGATCTCGAACAGCACCCGGTTGGAGTGGGCCGCCTCGCTGCCACCCTTGAGGATGACGGCGTTGCCGGACCTGAGTCCGAGCGCGGCGATCTGGACCAGCGCATCGGGCCGGGACTCGAAGACCGTCCCGACGACGCCGATGGGAACGGCGACCTTGTACAGTTCCAGATCTTCGTCGAGCCGTCGCGCCTCCAGGGTCTTCTCGAGTGGGTCCTCCTGGGCGGCGACGCTGCGGACCATCTCGGAGATGTCCTCGAGTTTCGACGCGGAGAGTTTCAGCCGGTCGACCAGCGCCTGGCTGTACTCGCCTGCCTCGAGTAGCTTCTCGGCCTCGGTGACGTCTTTCTCGTTGGCCGCGAGAATCTCGTCGTGGTGCTCGTCGATCGCGTCGGCGATCGCCTCGAGGCCCGCACGTCGTCGCTCGTCGGACAGCGTCGCGAGCTCTAAGGCTGCGGTCTGTGCCTCGTCGACTTTAGTTTCGATCGGTTTCTCACTCATCGGTGACACCGTTTATAGGAACGAATACCGTCCCCACGGGCTTGCCAGTAGCGATTTTTTTCAAGATGTTCGGCTCGGTAGACTTGGCGATGATCGCCGGGTTCCCGTGTTCGCTGACCTTGCGGGCGCCCTGGACCTTGGTCTGGATGCCGCCGAACGTCTCGGTCGAGCTGCCGTCGATAACCCCCTGGACCTCGTCGTAGTTGTCGCCGACGGCCTCGATGCGTTCCGCGTCGGGGTCTTCCTTCGGATTCCCGGTGTAGACGCCGCCGACATCGGTGAGCGTCACGAGCAGGTCAATGTCGATCCCGATCGCGACCGACGAGGAGAGCATGTCGTTGTCACCGATCCGGATCTCCTCGGTCGCGACCGCGTCGTTCTCGTTGATGATCGGGACGATGTCCCACTCGAGCAGCGTCTCGATCGTGTTCCGGAAGTTGGTGAACCGATCGGTGTTCTCGAGATCCTGTTGGCTCACCAGGATCTGTGCGACCTTCGTGTCGTACCGGTCGAAGCTCTCGGTGTACCGGTGCATCAGGTGGCTCTGTCCGACGGTCGACAGCGCCTGCGATTCCTCGACGGTTTCGCCGGTGTAGCCGACCCGTCCCTTGCCGGCGCCGACGGCACCCGAGGAGACAAGGATCACGTCTTTGCCCCGCTTCCGGAGGTCGGCGACGTCGTCGACGAGTTTGTCGAGTTTCTCGTCGTCTAAGTTGGACTCCTCGTCGGTCAGCGAATTCGTTCCTGCCTTGACGACGACGCGGTCGGCGTCAGCTGCCTGTTCTCGTGCCGCTTCGACCATCTCCGCCCCCGTCGAGTCACTCATTTTCTGCCTCGACTGCGAGTTCTGCCGAACGTTCTGCCGCCGCCGTCACCGCTTCCGTCACGGCCTCGTCGGCCTCGCTCTCCCAGAGGACGTCCATCCCCTCGATGGTCGTCCCGTTTGGCGAACAGACCGCGTCGATCATCTCGTCGATCGGTCGATCGGTGCGCAACACGGTCTCGGCGGCGCCCTTGAACGTCTGTGCTGCGAGGAGTCGTGCCTGCTCCGGCTCGAGACCGCGGTCGACGCCCGCCTGGGCCATCGCGTCGAGCAGATAGTAGACGAAGGCAGGGCCACTGCCGTTGACGGCGGTCGCGACGTCCATCCGATCCTCGTCGATCTCGACGAACTCGCCGACGTCGTCGAGCAGTTCCCGTACCTCGTCGGTGACGCTGTGTTCGGTCACTGCCGCGGCCATCGTCCTCGTCTCGGCCGCGAGGTTCGGCATCACGCGAACGACCGTCGCGTCGGTGTACTGTTCGACGAACTCCGTCGAGACGCCCGCCGCGAACGAGACCAGCGTCTGGTCTTCCGACAGGTCGATCGACTTGAGAACGGCTTCGACGACGGCCGGTTTCACCGCGACGACGACGACGGCTGCTTCCGTCGCCACCGTGGGATCGTCCGTGGTCTGCGAACTGTACGCCTCGACCGCCGCGAGTGCGTCCGGGTCCAGGTCACACGCCGTCAACGTGTGTTTGCCGGACGCGGCAAGGCCCTGTATCAGGGCACTCCCCATGTTTCCACAGCCGATGACGCTCACATCTGTCATCCTACCCCAGTTGATGTGACGAGGCGGTCATACACCTTTGGTTTCGGGCACGTACTGTCGAGGGTGTATCACTCCCGGTCGGCGAGTAGTTCACTCGCCGTCACCAGCGACTCCATTTCGACGTCGGCGTCCTCGACGTTCTCGCGGCCGCCCTCTTCGCGGTCGACCACGACGAGCGCCCGGTCGACGGTCGCACCGGCCTCGCGAAGCGCCTCGATTGCGTCGACGAGACTCGTCCCCGTCGTCACGATGTCCTCTAAGACGACGACCTCCTCGCCCTCCTCGAGTCGGCCCTCGATCAGGTTCGCGGTGCCGTAGTCCTTGCGCTGCTTGCGCGCGATGACGTAGGGAACGCCGGCCGCGACGCTGGTCGCCGCCGCGAGCGGTACCGCACCGAGGGCGACGCCCGCGAGCTTGTCGTCGCCGTCGACGCGGTCGGCAAACGCCTCGGCGACGGCCTCGAGGCAGTCGGGGTTGGTCTCGAAGAGGTACTTGTCGACGTAGTACTCGCTCGTGCCGCCGTGGGACAGTTCGAACTCGCCGAACTGGACGGCCTCGGCCGCCCGCAGGGCGTCGATGAGTTCCTGGTTCGTCATTGCTCGAAAGGGCGAGTCCCACCGAAATAAGCAGTGTGGAACGGCACAGCGAGCCGTAGCTTTTTGCGCCGACGTGAAAACAATTCGACCGATGACACTACCGCGTGCGGACGAACCCCACCCGGACGTTCAGCAGTTCCTCGAGATGTACGACTCGGTCGACGTCCCCGACTTTGGGGAGGTGTCGCCCGAAACGGCACGCCAGCTGTTCGACCAGTTGCGCGTCGGCAAGGAGGTTGTGTTCGACCTCCACGCCGTCGAGGACCGAACGATCGACGGCCCCGACGGCGAGATAGCGATCAGGTACTACGAGCCACGGGCCGGCCCCGGCGAGGAACCGCTGATTCTCTACTTCCACGGCGGCGGCTGGGTCATCGGCAGCGTAGAGACCCACGACGTGACCTGTCGGAAACTCGCTGCCGAGTCGGGGTACGCCGTCGTCAGCGTCGACTACCGGCCCGCACCAGAACACCCGTTCCCCGCGGGTCTGGAGGACTGTTACGCCGCCCTCGAGTGGGCAGGCGAGAACGCCGCCGAACTGGACGCCGACCCCGACCGGATCGTCCTCGCCGGCGACAGCGCGGGTGGAAACCTGGCGACTGCGACGGCGCTGCTCGCCCGGGATCGAGACGGTCCTCGACCGGCGTATCAGGTGCTGCTCTATCCGAGCACGGGCGACGTGACCGAGACGCCCGCCTACGAGGAGAACGCGGAAGGGTACGTTCTGACGAAAGACGAGATCGACTGGTTCGTCGACCACTACCTCGAGGACGAGATCGATCGAGGGAACGTCTACGCACTCCCTCGACGCGCCCACGACCTCTCGGGACTGCCGCCGGCGACGATCGTCACCGCCGGCTTCGATCCGCTGCGTGACGACGGCGGGGCCTACGCCGACCGACTCGAGGCCGACGGCGTCTCCGTCTCACACCACCACTACGACGACGTCGTCCACGGCTTCGTCGGGATGATCGGCGAGCCGATCGACCTCGAGCGTGCCCACGAGGCTTACGACGAGGTCGTGACGGATCTCCAGACGGAACTCGAATAACTACCAGGGTTCGTCCTTCAGCCCGAGTTTGTACGCGATCACGTTCGTCGTCACGTGCAGAACGGGCGTGAGCACGACGACGACGAGGATCACGTCCCAGGTGAACCACTCGAGGAACCACTCGGTTGCGAGCAGGGCAGTAAGCGGCAGCGAGACGATCACGAAGTCCAACTGGTCGACGCCGGGGAACATCGCGCCACGTTGGCGTCCCGTGCGTCGCTTGAGGAAGGAAGCGAGCACGTCTCCGAGCATCGCTCCGGCCGCGAGACCGAGCGCCGCCAGCGGTTCGAAGGCCGGTACCGCGAACCCGAGAGTGGCACTCACGTCGTCGACGAGAAGTGTGAGAATGGCCGCAAGCGCAAGCCCCGCCGCGATTCCCGCCGCGGTGCCGCGCCAGGTCTTGCCGTCGCCGAGGACGCGTTTGTCTCCCCAGGTCCGGCCGCCGTCGATCGGTCGGCCGCCGCCGGCGAGCACCGCCGCATTGTTCGGTACGTAGGCGGGCAACATCGCCCAGAACGCGATCACGACTGTCTCGAGTAGTGCCATATCCGGCGGGACGAACCGGTGTGCCTTAATCGGGGTGGTTCCGTCGCCAAAGCGACCTCCGCGAGCGAGAGCTACCGGTCGGGCGTCAAGACGACGTTCTCGAGGTCGCCGCCGTGCTCGAGCGCTTCGACGTTGTGGGCGACGACGTCAGCGAGCCGATCCCAGTGGTTCGGCGTGTGGCCGCCGGTGTGGGGCGTGATGAAACAGTTGCCGAGGTCCCACAGCGGGTGCTCCGGCGGGAGCGGTTCGGGATCGGTGACGTCGAGTGCGGCACCGCGGATCGCGTTCCGCTGGAGCGCGTCGACCAGGGCGTCGGTGTCGACGATGCCGCCACGTGCGACGTTTACCAGGACGGCCTCGGGTGGCAACGTCGCGAACGCTTCCCCATCGACGAGGCGACGAGTCTCGTCGGTCAGCGGACACGCGAGCACGACGTACTCGCTGCGGGCGAACGCGTCGTGGATCGTGCCCGTCTCGAGGCCGACGACCTCGTCAGTCGGGCCGCCTTTCTCTGGCGTGTACCGGACGCCGATCGTCTCCACCTCGAACCCCTCGAGGCGCTGTGCGATCGCCTGGCCGATCGAGCCGAGGCCGACGATCGTGACGGTGCTGCCCGTAAACTCGGTTGACTGGAAGTGACGCCACTCGTTGCGTTCCGTGCGTCGCCACCCCTCGTGGAGTCGCCGGGCGAACGCGAGCATGTTGCCGATCGCCTGTTCGGCGATCCCCGGCGCGTGGACACCGCCTGCGTTGGTGACGATGACCCCGCGGTCCGCGAGTTCTGCCTTCGGCAGGTGTTCAGTGCCGGAAAAAGCACAGGCGAACAACTCGAGTCGGGTGGCGACGGCGAGCAGGTCCTCGTCGATCCCCGTGCCGGTAACGACCCGCGCGGTGGCGGTGAGTTCGCGTTCCTCCCGGGGCGTTCGAGCGAGCGAGACGGTGTGATCCGGAAGTCGCTCGCGCAGGGCTTTGGCGTACGGCCCCATCGAGAGTCCTTCCGTTCCTTCCCTGAGAACGGCGACGTCTGGCTGACTCATACGACCCCCGTCTGGTGGATGGAACTTTGAGCTACTGGTCTGTACTCGAGGCTGGCTGATCGATCGAACGACCAAAAGAGACACCGGATTCGGACATCAGTGACCGATACCGTTCACCGCCGGACGCGCCGGTATACCAAATTCCTTATCACTGGCGACCAACCCATCGGCTATGATCCCGCCGATCGCGAGTCGATTCGTCGCTGGTGAATCTCCTGCAGCGGTGCTCGATCACGTTCGAACGCTCAACGAACGAGACGTCAAAGCGATCGTCAACCTGCTCGGCGAACACTACGACGAACGGCCACCGGCAAGCGACGACGCCGCGGAGTATCGCTCGCTCGTCGCAGACATCGCAGAGTCGGACCTCGAGGCCTGTCTCTCCGTCAAGCCGTCCCAGCTCGGGCTCGATATCGGCGAGGACGTCTTCCAGGAGGAACTCGAGTCGATCGTCGAGACTGCCCAAGACCACGACGTCTTCGTCTGGGTGGACATGGAAGACCACACGACGACCGACACGACACTCGACGCCTACGAGGAACTTGCCCGGGAGTACGAAGGCGGGGTCGGCGTCTGCGTCCAGGCGAATCTTAGACGGACACGCGACGATGTCGAACGCCTCGCCGACGTCCCCGGCAAGGTTCGGTTCGTCAAGGGAGCCTACGACGAACCCGAAGACGTCGCCTACACCGACAGAGAGCGTGCCACGGAGGAACTGAAAGGGCTGCTCGAGTACGCGTTCGAACACTACGACGGCGGTGTCGGCGTCGGTAGTCACGACCCCGAGATCGTCGACTACGCCATCGATCTCTACGACGAACATGGGACTGACTTCGAGGTACAGATGCTGATGGGCGTCCGGACCGACACACAGTACGACCTCGCCGAGGAGTACGAGGTTTACCAGTACGTTCCCTACGGCAGCCGCTGGAAGTCGTACTTCTATCGTCGTGTGATGGAGCGAAAAGAGAACCTCCGATTCGCGCTTCGGGCAATTCTCGGCCGGTAAAGGAAAGGGCTCTTTAGCCCCTGGTGTGAGTTGTCCTACATGGCTTCGTGGAA